>JAFAWQ010000011.1 GCA_019241645.1 Alphaproteobacteria bacterium | reverse complement strand
TGAAAAAGCCGGTGGTGAAAAATCGAGTCCGGGCGAAGTGGTGAGCCTGGATTCCTTCCGCAAGAAATAACCTTTCGAGATTTCCATCATGACCAAGACCCGCACCGAGACCGACACCTTCGGTCCGATTGAAGTCGCCAGTGACCGCTATTGGGGGGCGCAGGCGCAGCGCTCCCTGGGCAATTTCAAGATCGGCTGGGAAAAGCAGCCTGCGTCCATCGTGCGCGCCCTGGGCATCATCAAGCGCGCGGCCGCCGAAACCAACATGACGTTGTCGGGCCTGGATGCGAAGATCGGAGAAACCATCATCGCCGCCGCCCAGGAAGTGATCGACGGCAAGCTGAACGACCATTTCCCGCTGTCGGTCTGGCAGACCGGCTCGGGCACGCAATCGAACATGAACGCCAATGAAGTGATCTCCAACCGCGCCATCGAGATGCTGGGCGGCGAAATGGGCAGCAAGAAGCCCGTTCATCCCAACGATCACGTCAACATGAGCCAGAGCTCCAACGACACTTATCCCACAGCGATGCATGTCGCGGCTGCAGAAGAAGTGTCCAAGACACTGATCCCGGCGCTGAAACATTTGCTGGCGGCGCTGGACAAGAAGGCCGAGGCCTGGAAGGCGATCATCAAGATCGGCCGCACGCATACGCAAGACGCCACCCCCATCACCTTGGGCCAGGAATTCAGCGGCTATGCCCAGCAGGTGCGCAACGGCATCGAGCGTATCGAACAGACCCTGCCCAAGCTGATGCAGCTCGCCCAGGGCGGCACCGCGGTCGGCACCGGCCTGAACGCGCCTATCGGCTTCGACAAGATGGTGGCCGAACGCATCGCCGCCATCACGGGTCTGGCCTTCACCACCGCGCCAAACAAGTTTGAGGCGCTGGCCGCCCATGACGCCATGGTGTTCAGCCATGGCGCGATCAACACGGTCGCCGCGTCGCTGTTCAAGATCGCCAACGACATACGCTTGCTTGGCTCAGGTCCGCGAGCGGGCCTGGGCGAGCTTGCACTGCCGGAAAACGAACCCGGTTCTTCCATCATGCCAGGCAAAGTGAACCCGACACAGTGCGAGGCGGTCACACAGGTGTGCACGCGAATCTTTGGCAACCACACCACCATCACCTTCGCCGACAGCCAGGGGCATTTCGAGCTGAATGTCTACAATCCGGTGATGGCCTATAGTTTTTTGCAAAGCGTACGTTTGATGGCCGACGCCGCGCGCTCGTTCACGGAACACTGTGTCACTGGTATTGAGCCGCGATGCGACAACATCAAGGCCGGCCTCGAACGCTCCCTGATGCTGGTGACAGCGCTGGCGCCAACCATCGGTTACGACCACGCGGCAAAGATTGCCAAAGCGGCGCACAAGAACGGCACGACCCTTAAGGAAGAGGCGATAAAAAGCGGACTCGTTTCCGCGGAGGAATTCGATCGCATTGTCCGGCCGGAGGAAATGATCCATCCGGCCAATTGAGCCCTTCCGCTATGTCACGTTTCGTGTATCGGCAGCCTCATCGCAGCTCTTGATCTCGGCGATCAGGCCTTCCGGCGTCAGTCCATTGTTCACCAGTCGCGATTGCAAGCTCCGCGCATCCGCGGTCACCCGCGCCGTGTAAGACTGTTCACTCTCGCCTGGATGCAGGGCGAGGTAGCGTTTGCCCGCGTCCTGAGCGCGTCCCACGTAATACGCCGAAGCCGAGGCATCGAGATCCTGGATGGCAAAGGCGGCGAGCGTGTAGCGGGCGGCGCAGGTCAGATCGTCATAAGCTGCAACATGCTGTAGGCTGGCGCGGTTCGCCGCCGGTTGCGCAGTTGCGCCCGTCGCCGCAAGGAGAAATCCGGAAACAATGAGCGAAGCCCTGCGCATGCCACACCTTTTCTGCGGTTAATCGGCGTCAGCCATGGCCGACATGCCCAAACGAACTCGCTTGCTGGAAAAACGTTCCGTCAGCATCGCCGGGCACCGCACCAGCGTTGCGCTGGAGCCCGAGTTCTGGGCAATTCTGAAATGCGAGGCGGCGCGGCAACGTCTGACTTTTGCCGCCTTGGTTGCCGCAATAGATCGCGATCGGGGCGCTCGGCCGCTGGCGAGCGCGCTCCGCCTGCATGCGCTTGCGGCGGCGCAGGCCAACTCCTAGGTTGTGGTACCGACACAAAGGCGTTGGCGACGCCGGAGATGTTGCCATGCACTTCCAAGGGAGCTGTTATGATCACGCTTTATCATTCGCCGCAAACCCGCTCGGGCAGCATCGTCTGGCTGCTGGAAGAGCTCGAGGTTCCCTATCAAACGCAGCATGTTACCTTCCGCAAATCGGACGGCACGGGCGAGAAGGATCCCGCCAATCCGCATCCGCACGGCAAGGTGCCAGCACTCAAGGACGACGGCGAAACCATCTTCGAAGGTGGCGCAATTGCGCTGTTCCTGACCGACAAATACCGCAAGGTGAAAATGGGCCCGGCGCCCGGAGACCCTAGACGCGGCGAATACCTGTCGTGGCTTTTCTATCGCCCCGGCGTGATGGAGCCGGCCTTTATGGAGCGGCGCCTCGGCATCCAGCATGTGAACGGAATGATGGGCTGGGCCAAGACAGAGGAAGTCGAGGAGGTGCTGAACAACCACCTCGCCAAAAACAAATACTTCCTCGGCGATGAATTCTCGGCGGCCGACATCATGGTTGGCGGAGGCATCTACTTCATGATGATGTTCGGCATGACGGCGAAGACGCCGCTGTTCGAGGAATACGCGGCCCGGATCACGGCGCGACCCGCCTTTAAGCGCATGATGGAGCGCGACGCGCCGAAATGACTCAGATTGTCAATCTGCGCCGCGCGCGGAAAGCGAAAACACGCGCCGAAGTAGCCGCACAGGCGGATGCCAACCGGATCAAGCACGGCCTGTCGAAGCACGAGCGCGCGTTGGCGAAAGCGCGGAAGGACAACCAGAACCGCATCGCCGATGCGCATTTTCTAAAAGATAATGGGGCGTGAGCGCAGGCCCGTTCGCCGGATTGCTGGTGCTCGATCTCACCCGCGTGCTCGCGGGGCCACACGCGGCACTCATGATGGTGGAGCTGGGTGCGCGGGTCATCAAGATCGAGCCGCCGGAGGGCGACGATGCGCGGCGATACGGGCCGTTCGTGACCGGCGAAAACGGCGTGGCCAAATCCGGCTACTTCATGAGCATCAATCGCGGCAAGGAATCCATCGCGCTCGATCTGAAGAAGAGCGAAGATCGCAAAATCCTCGAAGCGCTACTGATGCGCGCCGACGTGCTTATCGAGAATTACCGCGGCTGTACCATGGAGAAGCTGGGCTATGGCTGGGAGTCGCTGAAAGACAAATACCCGCGGCTGATCTACGCCGCTGTCTCCGGTTTCGGTCACACCGGACCGTACGCCGCGCGGCCCGCCTACGACATGGTGGTGCAGGCGATGGGCGGCATCATGAGCCTCACTGGCCATCCCGGCGGGCCACCGACCCGCGTGGGCACCTCCATTGGCGATCTCACGGCGGCGCTGTTCGGCACCGTCGGCATCGCTTCGGCGCTTTACGACCGGGAGAAAACCGGGCGGGGGCAGAAGGTGGACGTCGGCATGCTGGATTGCCAGGTCGCGATTCTGGAAAACGCGATAGCGCGCTACGTGGCGACCGGCGACGTGCCGGGGCCGCTCGGCACCAGGCATCCTTCCATCGCACCATTCGCCGCGTTCAAAACGAAGGACGACTACATCGTCATCGCCGCCGGCAACGATGCGCTGTTCGCGCGCATGTCCAAGGTGTTGGGCCGCGAGGAGTGGCCGCGCGATCCGCGCTTCGCCACCAATCCCGCCCGCATCGAACATCTCGACGCGCTGCACAGCGAGATGGAATCGGCGCTGACCGGACGCACGGCGAAAGAATGGCTGAGGCGGCTGGAGGCGGAAGGCGTGCCCTGCGCGCCGATCAATAATATCGCCGATGTAATGGCAGATCCTCAGGTGCTCGCCCGCAACATGATCGTGACCGCCGACGACCCCGATCTCGGCCCCGTCCGCATGCAAGGCAACCCGATCAAACTTTCGGTCTATGATGACCTATCAAGCCGTCCCGCCGCTCCCGAATTGGATGGCGATAGAAGCAAAATCCTGAAAGAGCTCGGCCTAGCGTCGGATTAAATCGACTTGACAGTTGGTATGGGTACCCATATCGTACGAGCCATATGGATGTATCCAGTGAAAACGACCATAGAAATCTCCGATCCCCTGCTTAAGCAGGCGCGTAGGGTTGCAGCCCGTGAAGGCGTGACCTTGAGGACCCTGGTGGAGCGGGGGTTGAGCCGCGTGGTCGGCGAAAACAATAAGCCAATTTCTTTCAAACTGCGGCGGGCGGCCTTCAAGGGTAAGGGGCTACAAGCCGAATTCCGCGACGCCTCGTGGGAGGCCGTCAGCGAAGCCGCCTATGAAGGCCGCGGCGGTTGATCGCCGTCGATACAAACATCCTCATCTATGCTCACCGGGTGGATTCGCCTTTTCATCCGGCAGCAGATGTCTGCATGATTTCGCTTGCAGAGGGAGCAGCGAACTGGGCCATCCCATGGCCCTGTTTGCATGAGTTTCTCGCTATCGCCACGCACCCAAAAATTTATGCGCCGCCTACGCCGGTTGCCAAAGCGCTCGACCAGGTGGACGCCTGGCTGGAATCGCCGACGTTGCGACTTCTGACGGAAGCCGACGAGCATTGGCCTGTCCTGCGCGATCTTGTGGGTCGCGCCCGCGTCGCCGGCCCGAGAGTGCACGACGCGCGAATCGCTGCACTGTGCAAGGAACATGGCGTGCGCGAAATCTGGTCTGCCGACCGCGATTTCAGCCGCTTTCCGGAACTCCGCGTTGTTAACCCGCTGATCGAAGGGCGGCGATGACGACTGTAGCCGAGGCTATCCTACCGTTCGTGGAATCGATACGGCAGGGCGAAACGGAAATATACAATGAGTTCAGCCTCCAGCATGAACTGGGGATTTTTCTTCGTACACAACTGCACGGGACCAAGGTGCGATTTGAAAAGAACGTCGGCAGCTTGTTCGGCCGAACCACCGGATTCACAAAGCGAGAAATCGACAGATGGCGATAAGCCCATCCCCCACTACGCCATTGAGCTCAAATATCCGCGCAACGGACAACATCCAGAGCAGATGTTCAGCTTCTGCAAGGACATTACTTTCGCTGAGGAGTTAGTTGAGGCCGGTTCTCGCCACGCCGCAGTGATTATCTTCGCTGATGATCCGTTATTCTACCGCGGGCGAAGCAATGGAATCTACGGATATTTTAGGGGCAGATAGCGCTCGCTGGAACTGTGCAGAAGCCTACGGGAGCCAAGGACGCAAGCGTTCGAATTCGCAAGAGTTACACGGTGAGGTGGCAGCCGATCATCGAGACACTCGCCTACGCGGTGATTGAGATTCATCGCTGAGGTGAGGAAAGCGGCGTGCTGCTGTTTTCACCTCCCCCTAGGCGGGGAGGTCGGAGCATTTCGAGCAAACGCGAGAAATGCTCCGGGTGGGGGAGCGCTCGTAAGTTCAGCGCCCCACCCGAAATCCTTTCGCTGCGCTCAAAGATTTCACCTCCACGCGTTGGGGGAGGTGAAATTCGGGGGCACGGCTCCTACAATGAACGAATGACTTCGGCGGGATGTGTGAGTCGATGAGCGGGTTTGCGGACCGCTATTCCGATCCGCTGGATCGGGCGTTCGGCGATGAGCCGGAGCCTGAGCAGACCCACGCGCCTGTCGCCGCGAGCCGCGAGCCGCCGTATCTGAAGGGCCTCAATTCCGAGCAGCGCGAGGCCGTGCTCGCCATCGACGGCCCGGTTTTGGTGCTTGCCGGCGCCGGCACCGGCAAGACCCGCGTGCTCACCACGCGGCTTGCCCACATTCTCGCCACCCGCCGCGCCTGGCCGGGGCAAATCCTCGCCGTCACCTTCACCAACAAAGCGGCGCGCGAAATGAAGGAGCGCATCGGCCTCCTCATCGGCGGCGTGGTGGAGGGGATGCAGTGGCTCGGCACCTTCCATTCCATCGGCGCGCGGATGCTGAGGCGGCATGCGGAGCTGGCCGGCCTCAAATCCAACTTCACCATCCTCGATGCCGACGACCAGCTGCGGCTGATGAAGCAGCAGATCGAGGCCGAGAACATCGATGAGAAACGCTGGCCCGCGCGAACCTTGGCCGCATACATAGATGACTGGAAAAACCGGGGGCTGCGCCCCGAAGACGTGCCCGACGGCGAGGCGCATGCCTACGCCAACGGCAAGGGCCGCATGCTCTATCGCCAGTATCAGGAACGCCTGCGCGCGCTGAACGCGGCGGATTTCGGCGACCTTCTGCTGGAGGTGCTCACCATCCTGCGCTCGCAGCCGGAAATTCTCGCCGACTATCGCGAGCGCTTCAAATTCATGCTGGTGGACGAATACCAGGACACCAACACCGTGCAGTATCTTTGGCTGAAGCTGCTCGCCGGCAAAGGCGGCAATGTGTGCGTTGTGGGCGACGACGACCAATCCATTTATGGCTGGCGCGGCGCGGAGGTAGATAACATCCTCCGCTTCGAGCACGATTTCCCCGGCGCGAAAGTCATTCGCCTGGAGCGCAATTACCGCTCGACGCCATCCATTCTGGGCGCTGCGTCCGGCCTCATCGCCGCCAACAAGGGCCGCCTCGGCAAGACCTTGTGGACCGAAGGCGATGCCGGCGAGAAGATCAAGGTGCAAGGCGTGTGGGACGCGGAAGAGGAAGCCCGCGCCGTGGCCAGCGAAGCGGAGAACCTGCGGTCGAAAGGCGATCCGTTTGCGCAAATGGCGGTGCTGGTCCGCGCCTCGTTTCAGATGCGCGAATTCGAAGATCGTTTCCTGTCGCTCGGCCTCCCTTACAAGGTGATCGGCGGGCCGCGCTTTTACGAACGCGCGGAAATCCGCGACGCCATGGCGTATATGCGGCTGATCGCGCAGGGCGACGACGATCTCGCTTTCGAGCGCATCGTCAACAAACCCAAGCGCGGCATCGGCGATGCCAGCGTGCAATCGCTTCATGCGTTTGCGCGGCGCAACCACCTACCGCTGCTCACCGCTGCGCGAGACATCGCGCAAACCGACGAGTTGCCGCCAAAGGCGCGTCGCGCACTATCTGAACTTGCCTCAAATTTTGCGCGCTGGAATGCGTTGTCCAACAGCATGCCGCACACCGAACTGGCGGAAATGGTGCTGGATGAATCCGGCTACACCGATGCGCTGAAGGCCGACAAATCGGCGGAGGCGCCGGGCCGCCTCGACAACCTCAAGGAACTGGTGCGCTCGATGGAGCAATATGAATCGCTGGCGGCGTTTCTCGAGCACGTGTCGCTGGTGATGGAGCTCGAGCAGAATGAAACCGAGGACCGCATCAATTTGATGACGTTGCATGCGGCCAAGGGGCTGGAGTTCGACACGGTGTTCCTGCCCGGTTGGGAGGAAGGGCTGTTCCCCTCGCAGCGCACGATGGACGAGAACGGGCTGAAGGGTCTGGAGGAGGAGCGGCGGCTCGCCTATGTCGGCCTCACGCGCGCCAGGAAGCGCGCGTTCGTGTATTTCGCCGCCAACCGCCGCGTGCACGGCAACTGGAGCAGTTCGCTGCCCTCGCGATTCATTTCCGAGCTGCCGCCGGAACATACCGATACCGTGGTGGATGAAGGATTCTACGGCGGCTATGTGGGCTTTCGCGACAATGCGCAGGCCGCAACCTTCGGCAGCGGCTATGATTCACCGGGCTGGAAGCGCGCACAGGCCAATCGCGCTGCGGCAGGCGGCGCGAACCGCACGCGGCCGCCGCTGATCGAGGCCCAGGCCTACACGGTGCAGACGAGCGATCCCTCCGCCACGCAGTACACGCGCGGCGATCGGGTATTTCACCAGAAATTCGGTTACGGCCGCGTGACCGCGGTGGAAGGCAACAAGCTCACCGTCAACTTCGACCATTCCGGCGAGAAAAAGGTCATCGATACCTTCGTGACTAGGGGGTGATGCGACCGCTACGGCATTTCTTTCATCATCGCATGTGCCACGGAGCAGACGGTGTTCGGTAGCGCGCTGCGTTCCGCGACCAGTTTCGCCTTCCCGTTATCCAGTGCGAATGTCTGAATCGGATCGTTGTAGGCGATGCCGCCCCGCTCCCGTGCCACCAGCCAGGCGTTGCCCCTGTTCCATACGAAGATCAGGCGATTGGGATGGCCGGTCATGACCACGTCGGTGGCGTCGAACGACTCGTTCGGCTCCGCCAGATAGCCGAACTGATCCTGCAACGTTTTGGCAAGCAGCGGCGGCAGGGTCTTCACGCTGACATACACGGCCACGCCTTTAGGCGCCGCGCAGGGCGGTATCTTGTCGGCGAGCGCCGGGCCACAGAGAAAACCCGTGAAAATCGCGGTCGTCAAGAGCGTGCGCATGTTCTCAGCCTCCCTGCCACCAGCAGTTTCCAAAACGACGGCGGGTTGAATAGCGAACCAGGAACACGTCTATTCAACCCCCAAAGGTGCAATTCCAATAGGGTCATCCAACGAAATGAAAGTCGGGCGGCAAGTGGAGCGGTTTCGGAGCGCTGACGGCAAGCATCTGCTCCGCCTCTTCAGCCGCGGCGAAGGCTGCTTCTACTTCGTCGAGCTGAGCGAGATCACCGAAAACGGCGAAACCTTCTGGACCACGACGCAAACTTCGCCTGAATTCTCCACCTTGCAGGAAGCCAAACATAGCGCGGCCGCCAAATACGCGTGGTTAAAGGAGGTATGCTGAGGGAACGCCACGGCGCGCCAGCGAGCTTTCCCACCGGCGCGCCGCGCAACAGCGGCCTAGAATACCTGACCGCGCATGGCACCGTTGGGAAATGCGCCTGTATGCACGTTCACGTAAAACGCCGCCGGGTCTTTCACCAACGCCTTGTTGAATCCGGCGGGGCTGGCGACGCAGCCGGAAGAGGCGCCAGGATTCCCGGTGGCTGGCGGCGCCAACGGCACGACGATACCGCCATTCACGGTGGCGACACCGGCGTGAATGTGCGCGGCTGTCGGCGGATCGACCCGCTCCACCAGAATAGAGAAGCAAATGGTGGCGGCGTTCGGCAGGGTAATGCTGGCAACGCCGAATGCATCCAGATCGCCCTGCGCGCAGGTCGGTCCGCCAATGCATTCGTTGCCTCCCAGAAGAACGGCGTTCAAACTCAACGTACTCGCCACCGCAGGCACTGAGCATCCCAGCGCAAGCATCGCGGCTGCTGCATAGAGCACAATTCGATGAGTCATGATTGTCTCCCCAAGCCTTTTGCTGCCGCGCTAACCGCGACAACATTACAGACTTTACACCTTTTGAAGGCGGCTCGAAAGCGTGGGCCAACGAATGCGATTGAACGATGACGACTCCACCACTCTGGAAAGCGACTGTCGTCGTACAAAAACAGGAAGCTCCTGATATCGCAGCGCTATTCGAGCTGACACCGCCGCGGCCGCAGGCCGTGCTGATTGCCGAGGAACCGTTCGCGACTGATACCACTGTGGAAGCGCTCTATGCCGAGATGCCGGATGGCGGATTGCTCTCAAGGCTTGCGGGCCGCGAGGTTCACGTCGCGCTGCTGCCGGACACCGACTGGATCAAGCTTTCGCAGGAGGGTCTGCCGCCGGTGCGTGCCGGTCGCTTTTTCATTTACGGCGCGCACGATCAAGGCGAGGTGCGGCAGGGCGTCATCCCAATTCGCATCGAAGCGGGGCTCGCCTTCGGTACCGGTCATCACGAAACGACATCGCTCTGCCTGGCCGTGCTTTCCGACCTGGCGAAGCAGCGGCGCTTCGGGAACGTGCTCGATCTCGGCTGCGGCACCGGGTTGCTCGCCATTGGTGCGGCCAAGCTCTGGCGCAAGTCTGTCGTGGCTTCCGATATCGATCCGGTCGCCATCGAGGTCACGCGGGCCAACGCGCGCGCCAACAACGAAGCCGCACGTATTCATCCGGTCGTCGCCGATGGACTGATGAGCCCCTCTCTCGCCGTCCACGCGCCATACGATCTCATCCTGGCAAATATTCTGGCGGAGCCGCTCACGCGCCTTGCCCCGGACATTGCGAAGTCGCTGACACCAGGCGGAGCCCTGATTCTCTCGGGTCTGCTGCGCTGGCAGGAAAATCTGGTGCTGAGCTTCTATCGCGTTCACGGGCTATTGCTGCGGCACATCCGCCGCGACGGTGCCTGGTCAGCGCTCGTGCTTGAGAGGCCGCGGGCCTCGGGCTAGGGTCGCGCCTCCTCAATGCAGGCCCGATCCATGGACAAGCCCTACCAGCTTTTTGAAGACCTTTCCGATGCCGCCACCGTGGCGCCACGGCTTGCCGCGCTTCGTGCGGAGCTCGATCGGCGGGGGCTGGACGGCTTCGTCGTGCCGCATTCCGACGAGTACCAGAGCGAATACCTGCCGGCCTGCAATGAGCGGCTGGCGTGGCTCACCAGTTTCACAGGCTCGGCCGGCGCGGCCGTCGTGTTGAAGGACAAGGCGGCGATCTTTGTGGATGGTCGCTACACGCTGCAGGTACGCCAGCAGACCGACGGCAAGCAATTCGAACCGCGCGACCTCACCACCGAAGGGCCGAACGCCTGGCTGGAAGCCCACGCGGTCAAGGGTTCGCGCATCGGTTTCGATCCGTGGGTGTTCTCCGCGGCAAGCGCGGAGGTCTTGCGCCAATCGGTCGCGAAAGCCGGCGCAACCCTGGTGCCGACCGAGGGCAATCCCATCGATGCGGTATGGCATGACCGCCCCGCAGCGCCGAGCGATCACGCCAGGCCACACGGGAGCGACGTTGCCGGCGAAAGCGCGGAAAGCAAGCGCACCCGCATCGCCGAGGAAGTAAAAAAACAGGGCGCCGACGCCGCCGTGGTTTCACAAACCGATTCCATCTGCTGGCTGCTCAACGTGCGGGGCGCGGACACGCCGCACACGCCGTTCGTGCTTTCCTACGCGATCCTCAACGCCGATGGCTCGGCCGACTGGTTTGTCGATCAGCGGAAGATTACCCCGGAAATTACCAAGCACCTCGGCAACGCCGTGCGGGTCCGCGATCCGAACGAATTTTCGCCGGCGCTCACCGCGCTCGCGGGAAAAACCGTGATCGCCGATCCGAACTGGACAGCGGCGGCTGCGTTCGAACAACTGGAAAAGGTTGGCGCCAAAATCAAGCGCGCGCCGGATCCTTGCCAACTGCCGAAGGCCTGCAAGAACGCCGTCGAAGTCGAAGGTGCGCGGCAGGCCCACATCCGTGACGGCGCGGCGCTGACCCGTTTTCTCGCCTGGATGGCCCGCGAGGCGCCGAATGGCCACCTGACGGAAATCGAAGCGGCGGAAGCACTGGAGGGATATCGCCGGCAGAACGGCGCGCTCACGGATCTGTCGTTCGATTCCATTTCCGGTGCCGCGCCCCACGCCGCGTTGCCACACTACCGGGTGACGAAATCCAGCAACCGCACGATCAACCGCAACGAGATCTATCTCATCGATTCGGGCGGCCAGTATCCGGACGGCACCACGGACGTGACGCGTACGATGATCGTGGGCGAACCGACCGCGGAAATGCGGGACCGCTTTACGCGCGTGCTCAAAGGCCATATCGCACTGGCGACTCTACGTTTTCCCGACGGCACCACGGGCGCGGCACTCGACGCTTTCGCGCGCAAGCCGCTGTGGGATGCCGGCCTCGATTACGACCACGGCACCGGCCACGGCGTGGGCTCATATTTGTCCGTCCATGAAGGCCCGCAGAACATTTCCAAGAAGCCGATCCTGCAGCCGCTTAAGCCCGGCATGATCTGCTCCAACGAGCCTGGCTTCTACAAGGAAGGCGAATACGGCATCCGCATCGAGAATCTGATCGTGGTGACGGAGCCGAGGCCGGTGCCCGATGGCGAACGGCCGATGATGGAGTTCGAAACCATCACCCTGGCACCCATCGATCTCAATCTGGTGGAAGTGAAGCTGCTGACGGACGAAGAGCGCGCGTGGCTGAATCAGTATCACCAGGGCGTGCGTGAAAAGCTCTCATCGCGGGTGGATGGCGAAACCCGGACGTGGCTCGACCACGCCACGCGGGCGATTTGAATGCGGCGCCATCACACCGCAGTGCCCGGGCAGATTCATCGCCTCCAACTCGACAGCAAAGTGCTGGCTGGCAACATGCTCGGCGATCCCACCGAGCGTATCGTTGACGTCTACGTGCCGGCGGGGCAGGATGGCCGCGGACTGCCTTTATTGGTGGATCTCGTCGGCTTCACCGCCGGCGGGCCTGCCCATACCAACTGGAAGAATTTCGGCGAGAACCTTCCGGAACGCCTCGATCGGCTGATGGAAACAGGCGCGATGCCGCCCTGTGTGGTCGCCCTGCCCGATTGCTTCACCAGGCTCGGCGGCAATCAGTACATCAACAGCGCGGCGATGGGCCGGTGGGACGATTTCCTGCTCACCGAATGCGTGCCGTTCGTCGAAGAGAAATTCGGTTGTGGCGGCAAAGGCAAGCGCGGCTGCTTCGGCAAGAGCTCCGGCGGGTACGGCTCGATTGCGCATGCGCTGCTGCATCCGGATTTCTGGTCCGCGGCCGCCTGTCATTCCGGCGACATGGCGTTCGAGTGGTGCTACCTGCCTGATTTCCCGCGTCTCCTGCGTTCGCTGGCCAAACACGAGAACTCCATCCAAAAATG
>JAFAWQ010000026.1 GCA_019241645.1 Alphaproteobacteria bacterium | reverse complement strand
TTCGGAATATCGCGGGTGATTTCCTCGGGCCCGAGCTTGGTGTCGCGCGCCATGGTCTCGAATTCCTCGATATGGATCGAGGTGAAGACGTCATCGCGCACAATGCGCTCGGAGATGAGGATGGAATCCTCGAAATTGTAGCCGTTCCACGGCATGAAGGCGACGAGCGCATTCTTGCCGAGCGCGAGCTCACCCAGCTGTGTAGAAGGCCCGTCCGCGATGATGTCGCTCTTCTGTATCGCGTCGCCGACCTTCACCAGCGGACGCTGGTTGATGCAGGTAGACTGGTTCGACCGCTGAAACTTCTTCAGCCGATAGATGTCGATGCCGGGCTTTGTCGGATCGGTCTCTTCGGTGGCGCGAACCACAATACGCGTGGCATCCACCTGATCGACCACGCCTGAGCGTCGAGCGGCAATGGCGGAACCGGAGTCGCGTGCCACGACATCCTCTAGTCCGGTGCCGACCAACGGTGCTTCGGGTTGCAGCAATGGGACCGCCTGCCGCTGCATGTTCGATCCCATCAGCGCACGGTTGGCATCGTCGTTTTCAAGGAATGGCACAAGCGCTGCCGCCACCGAAACGAGCTGCTTCGGCGAGACGTCGATGAACTCGACCTGGTCCGGCGTGGTCATGACGAAATTGCCGCCGGTACGGCACGACACAAGTTCGTCGGTGATGCGTCCGCGGCCGTCGATCGTCGCATTGGCCTGGGCGATGGTGTACTTCGCCTCTTCCATTGCAGAGAGATAGACGACCTCGTCGGTCACGTGCTTGTTCGCGACGCGGCGGTACGGGCTCTCGATAAAGCCGTACTTGTTCACTCGTGCGTAGGTCGCAAGCGAATTGATGAGGCCGATATTTGGGCCTTCCGGCGTCTCGATCGGACAGATGCGGCCGTAATGGGTAGGATGCACGTCGCGCACTTCGAAACCGGCGCGCTCGCGCGTGAGGCCACCCGGGCCAAGCGCCGACATGCGCCGCTTGTGCGTGACTTCCGACAGCGGATTCGTCTGGTCCATGAACTGCGAGAGCTGCGACGAGCCAAAAAACTCGCGCACCGCGGCAGCCACCGGCTTCGCATTGATCAGGTCGTGCGGCATGACGGAATCGATATCGACCGCGCTCATGCGTTCCTTGATGGCGCGTTCCATCCGCAACAGGCCGACGCGGAACTGGTTTTCCATCAACTCGCCCACCGAGCGAACCCGGCGATTGCCGAGATTGTCGATATCGTCGATTTCCCCGCGCCCATCGCGCAGGTCGGCGAGAGCCTTGACGATGGCGAGGATGTCCTCCTTGCGCAGCACGCGCATGGTGTCCGGCGCGTCGAGGTTGAGCCGCATGTTCATTTTCACGCGGCCGACGCTGGAAAGATCATAGCGCTCCGAATCGAAGAACAGCTGGCCGAACAAGGTTTCTGCCGTGTCTAGTGTGGGTGGTTCGCCCGGACGCATGACGCGGTAGATGTCGATCAGCGCCTGCTCCCGGCCGTGGTTCTTGTCCACGGCCATGGTATTGCGGATGTAAGCGCCCACGGTAATGCCATCGACGTTGATGACATCGATTTCGTGGAACCCGGCTTCCACCAGCTCCGTCAGATTTGCTTCCGTCAGTTCGTCGCCGGCCTCCACATAAATCTCGCCCGTCTCCGGGTTGACCATATCGAGAGCCGAATAGCGGCCGACCAGTTCGTCGGCCGCCAAGGATACAGCACGCACGCCGTCGTCATGCCATTTGCGCAGCATGCGCTGGGTGATCTTGGTGCCGGTTTCCGCGATGACCTCGCCTGTCTTGGCGTTCTTCCAGTCGGAATTCGCCTTGGCATTTTTCATCCAGTTGGGCTCGACCGGCGTCGTCCAGCCACCGTCCTTAGTGTGCTTGAAGGCAATCTTGGAATAGAAGTGATTCAGGATGTCTTCCTGGCTGAGACCGAGGGCGTAGAGCAGCGTCGTCGCCGGCAGCTTGCGGCGGCGATCGATGCGGACATGAACGATATCCTTGGCGTCGAACTCGAGGTCGAGCCACGAACCGCGATAGGGAATCACGCGGGCAGCGAAGAGGAGCTTGCCGCTTGAATGCGTCTTGCCCTTGTCGTGATCGAAGAACACGCCGGGCGAGCGGTGCATCTGCGAGACGATCACGCGCTCGGTTCCGTTCACTACGAAGGTGCCGTTTTCGGTCATGAACGGAATGTCGCCCATATAGACATCCTGTTCCTTGATGTCCTTGATCGATTTGGCGCCGGTTTCCTGGTCCGTATCGAATACGATGAGCCGCAGCGTCACCTTCAGTGGCGCGGCATAGGTCATGGAGCGCTGTTGGCACTCCTCGACATCGTATTTGGGCTCCTCGAAATGGTAATCCACATATTCGAGTAGAGAATTTTCCGAGAAGTCCTTGATCGGAAACACCGAACGGAAAACGGCCTCCAGCCCCTCATCCAGGCGCCCGCCTTCGGGTTTTGCGACCTGGAGGAACTGATCGTAGGATGTGCGCTGAACCTCGATGAGGTTAGGCATCTCCGCCACTTCGACCATTTTGCCGAAGTATTTGCGAAGCCGTTTGCGTCCAGTGAAAGAGAGTGTCATGCGGCCGCTTTCCTTTTCCGTACCATTTGTCCGGCCAAAATGGGCCGGGAAAACCCGACTATCGATCCACTAATGGCGAGAACACCCACGCCTCCGGAAGGCCCGCTTCCGGAGGGGGTGGATGTCCCAGATATGTACGCGTGAGCGGCGTTTCAACCCGCTCCGCCTCCTTGTTATTTCAACTCGACTTTCGCGCCTGCGTCCTCGAGCTGCTTCTTGATCTTGTTGGCTTCGTCCTTGCTCACATCGGCCTTCACTTCCTTGGGAGCGCCCTCGACGAGGTCTTTCGCTTCCTTCAGGCCAAGGCCGGTGATCGCCCGCACTTCCTTGATGACGTTGATCTTCTTGTCGCCGGCGTCGGTGAGAACGACAGTGAATTCGGTCTTCTCCACTGCCGCCGCGGCGGCCGCGCCACCTCCGCCAGGAGCGGCCGCCATTGCGACCGGGGCCGCCGCAGAGACGCCCCACTTCTCTTCCAGCATCTTCGACAGCTCGGCGGCCTCCATGACCGTCAGCCCAGAGAGATCAGTGACCAGTTGTTCCAGATTTGCCATGTCAATTTTCCTTTTTTCGGGTTCGAATGTTGATGGGTTGCCGCTTAAGCCGCTTCCTTGTTCGCGTAAGCTGAAAGGACACGAGCCAACTGACCGGCAGGCGCCTGGAGCACACCCGCGATTTTCGTCGCAGGGGCCTGCAGCAGCCCAATGATCTTGGCCCTGAGCTCATCCAGTGATGGCAGTTCGGCCAAAGCCTTCACGCCGCTCACATCCAGAGCCTTGTCGCCGACCACGCCGCCCAGGATCACGAGCTTGTCGTTCTCCTTTGAATAAGCCACCGCCACCCGCGAAGCCGCGATCGGATCCTTGCTTACCGCAATTCCCGTTGGCCCCTTGAACAGATGTGCGATGCCCGCAGCCGGCGTTCCCTCCGACGCACGCATGGCAAGACGGTTCTTGGCGACCTGAAACGAGGCACCTTCGGCCCGCATGCGCGCGCGCAGCGCGCTCATCTGAGCCACCGTCATGCCGGAATAGTGGGCGACAACCACCGAGCCTGCTTCGCTGAAAACACCTTTCAGGTTTTCAACAACCTCGGCTTTCTTGGCTTTCTCCACTTGCTTCTCCTTCTCCGGTCCGCCGCGTTTCCGCTTGAGACCGGACCAACCGAAGAGGCGTGACGATCCGCTTCTTCGCCCTGTGACAGACGACGGTTTGCCAATCCGCCGCCAATCCTGCCCCAGGGTTCAAACCCGAACCCCGTCTGCGCTGGAGATTAAGCCCCTAAGGACGCCAGCGGTCTCGGACAGGTTTTTCCGGCTATCGCCAGCCGAAACTGTTTGCTCCTATGCCGACGCAGCACCCACGCTGGGAAGCGCCACTTTCACACCGGGGCCCATCGTAGAACTGATCGAAATCTTCTTCAGATAGGTGCCTTTGGCGCCCGCCGGTTTCGCCTTCACAACGCTGTCAACGAACGCCTTGACGTTCTGCACGATCGCATCCTCGCTGAAGCTGGCCTTGCCGACGCCGGCCTGCAGTACGCCCGCTTTTTCCACGCGATATTCTACCGCTCCGCCCTTGGCGTCCTTGATCGCGCTGACGACATCCATCGTCACCGTTCCGACTTTCGGGTTCGGCATCAGGCCCCGCGGTCCAAGTACCTTACCGAGACGTCCAACAACACCCATCATGTCCGGTGTCGCGATGCAGCGGTCGAAATTGATGTCGCCCTTCTGCACCTGCTCAGCCAATTCCTCGGCGCCCACGATGTCGGCGCCCGCGGCCTTCGCTTCGTCGGCCTTCGCTCCCTTCGCAAACACGGCGACGCGCAGCGCGCGGCCCGTGCCGTTTGGAAGGGACACCACGCCGCGGACCATTTGATCCGCATGGCGGGGGTCGACGCCCAAATTGATCGCGAGCTCGATCGTCTCATCGAACTTGGCGGTCGCCCGGCTCTTCACCAGCTTGACTGCCTGATCGATGTCGTATGCCTTCTCCGTATCGACGCCCTCTGACGCCTTGCGGAAGCGCTTCGATTGCTTTGCCATCGCCCCTACTCCCGCACCTGGATGCCCATCGAGCGCGCCGAGCCCTCGATCAGACGCATCGCCATATCGACATCGTTGGCGTTCAGATCCTTCATCTTGGCCTCGGCGATCTCGCGTACCTGAGCCTTTGTCACCGTGCCGGCGAATGTGCGTCCCGGCGCTTTGGAGCCGCTCTCCAGCTTTGCCGCCTTCTTCAGGAAGTAGGATGCCGGCGGTGTCTTCATGTCGAAGGAGAAGGACTTGTCCGAGAACACGGTGATATTCACCGGAATCGGCATGCCCTTTTCCATCTGCTGCGTCTTGGCGTTGAACGCCTTGCAGAATTCCATGATGTTCAGGCCGCGCTGACCCAGCGCCGGGCCGATGGGCGGCGACGGATTGGCCGCGCCGGCCGGCACCTGCAGTTTGACGTAACCCACAATTTTCTTTGCCACTTCCGATCCGCCTCCTTAGCGGTTTGCGGTGCAAGCGGAGCTGGCTGCCCCTCCCGCGATGAACGGTCAGATCTTTTCGACCTGCCCGTATTCCAGTTCCACCGGTGTCGCGCGGCCAAAAATCGATACTGCGACCTTCACGCGCGAGCGATCCTCATCCACTTCCTCGACCACTCCAGTGAATGACTGGAATGGGCCATCGGCGACCTTCACCTGCTCCCCGATCTCGAAGTGAATCGTCGATTTGGGATGCTCCGCGCTTTCGTGCGCCTGGTTCAGGATGCGATCCACTTCGCCCTGACGCAGCGGCATCGGCTTGTTCCCCTGCCCGAGAAAACCGGTGACCTTCGCTACGTTCTTGACCAGGTGATAAACTTCATCGGTAAGCTTCGCGTTCAGCAGCACGTAACCCGGAAGGAACTTCCGTTCGGAATTCTTTTTCTGCCCGCGGCGAATTTCGACGACTTCCTCCGTGGGCACAACAACATCGGCCACGAAATCATCGAGATCCTGTAGTTTGGCCTGGCGCTTGATCTCCTCGGCCACCTTGCGCTCGAAGTTCGAGTAGGTGTGGACGATGTACCAGCGCGTGTCCGCCCTTATCTGTGTGCCTGCTTCGCTCATTGCAATTCCAACCGCGCTCAACCCGCCGCGCCGATCAGCCAGCGCTCGCCCATGGCGAGAATCCAGTCGACGGCGAAGAAAAACATCATCGTAATACCGACCATGATGAAGACCATGATCGTGGTGAGGTAGGTTTCCTTCCAGCTCGGCCACGTTACCTTCGAAGTTTCGCGGCGCACCTCCTGAAAGAACTGCAGCGGACCGCCCTTGCGGGCGGGTGCCGGCAGATCCTTGCCGGCGGCTTCGGCAGTTTTCTTTGTGGCTTCGCTCAAGATCCGGTTCTTTCAATTGGCAGGAGTGGCAGGGATCGAACCCGCGACCTACGGTTTTGGAGACCGCCGCTCTACCAGCTGAGCTACACTCCTATCAGCAAAAAAGCAGCGCGCCGGGGACGGGGTGTCCCGCCAGCGCGACTGAATTTTCGCCAAGGGGCAAGCATGTAGCAGCGAGCCAAACGTTCCGCAAGCGCTCGTGCAGGGATAATTGGGGTGTCACGGCCCAGAAATCCACAACCTGAAAGGCTTTGCCAATCAGAACATTAGTCCTTGCCGTTCAACCGCCTGGTTCAACATAGTGCTTTGCCTGGAGCCTTTCAAATATGGACTTGCTTGCCGCCAGTCTTGCCCGCTCCGCCGAGCTGTTTCCTCAAGCTTGGGACCCGGCCTCCGATATGGTGCGTCTGATCCGGCTGACAGAGGCGGATTACCGCCGTGCCAGCTTTTTGGATGACCGCATATTGACCCCCCAGACGCCCAACCGGACCATACCGGCCTCGCAACTTCTGGCAGCGATCGGCGCCAGCGGAATGGCCGAGAATTGCAGCTTCATATTTCACATCGGGCACGTTGGTTCGACCCTGCTATCGCGGTTGCTGGGGGAACATCCGAACGTCCTCGCCCTTCGGGAACCAGCTATCCTCCGCACCCTGGCCGAGGCACGATTGGAGCCCAAAGCGGGCGGGGTTGCCGATGACGACTATCTCGGAGCCTTTCTGAAGCTTTGGTCGCGGACGTTTCGCACATCCCAGCAGGCCTGCGTAAAGGCGACGAGCTTCGCCTCGGAGCTGGCCGGCAGCATTCTGGCCCGGCCGAGTGCGCCCAGCGCCATTTTCATGTTCGTTCCAGCCGAGGCTTATCTGGCCACGATTCTTGGCGCTCCCAACTCGCCCGCGGAGGCTCGCGCTTTGGCCGAGATGCGGCTCATGCGCCTTCACCGCCGCTTGGGCGTGGAACGATGGCATGTGGCCGACCTCAGCGAAGGCGAGATTATCGCCATGAGCTGGGCATGCGAAATGTGCGCACTCTGTTCGGCGGCGGAAGCGGCGCCGGATCGCGTGCTGTGGCTGAACTTCGATTCCTTTCTTCAGAGTCCGGCCAAATGGCTCGCGGCGTCGCTTCGGCACATGGGACACGCGGCGCCGCCGGAACAGGTCGCCGGAATTGTTTCCGGCCGCGAAATGCGCCGCTACTCCAAGGCGCCCGAGCACTCCTATGACGCCAATCTGCGCCGCGACCTGCTCGATCAGGCACGGCAGCAGCAGGCGAAGGAAATCTCGCGCGGCCTTGCCTGGCTAGACGCCGCAGCCGGCGAGTTTCCGTTAATCCAATCTATCAGATTGATGTCGTAACCGGCTTAAAACAACGCTTATTCGATATCCTCTACCTTCTCTTTCGGTTTGCCGCCGACGGCCTGTGCGAGCGCGGCGGCCATGAAGGGATCGAGGTTGCCGTCCAGCACGTCCTCGGGATCGCGGCTTTCGACTCCGGTGCGCAGGTCCTTCACCAGCTGATAGGGCTGGAGCACATAGGAGCGGATCTGGTGACCCCAGCCGATCTCGCTCTTCTCGCCGATAAAGGCGCCGGTCTCCGCCTGCTTCTTCTCAAGCTCGATCTCGTAGAGCTTGGAGCGCAGCATGTCCCAGCACACGGCGCGGTTCTGGTGCTGTGAGCGCTCCGTCTGGCACGCCACCACGATGCCGGTCGGCATGTGGGTGATGCGGACCGCGCTTTCCGTCTTATTCACATGCTGGCCGCCGGCGCCGGAGGAGCGATACACATCGATCCGCACCTCCTTCTCGGGAATGTCGATCTCGATCGACTGGTCGATCACCGGATACACCGTGACGGACGAGAAGCTCGTGTGCCGCCGGGCATTGGCATCGAATGGCGAGATACGCACCAGCCGGTGGACGCCCGCTTCTGTCTTCAGCCACCCATAGGCGTTAGGGCCTTTCACCAGCAAGGTCGCCGATTTGAGGCCGGCGCCCTCGCCTTCGTTCTCCTCGATCAGCTGCAGCTTGTAGCCGTGACGTTCCGCCCAGCGGGTGTACATGCGGAAGAGCATCTCGGCCCAATCCTGGCTTTCGGTGCCGCCCGCGCCGGCATGAACCTCGAGATAGGTGTCGTTGCCGTCTGCCTCGCCCGACAGCATCGATTCCAGCCGCAGTTGCTCGGCGCGCTTGCCGAGCGCCTCGATACCGTTTTCGGCTTCGGCGACCAGCGAGGCTTCGCCTTCGGCTTGCGCCATCTCGATCATGCCGAGGCCATCCGCCAGTTCGGCATCCAGCGCCTTCACTGCGGAAATGGATTGATCGAGCCGCTGGCGGTCGCGCATCACCTTCTGCGCGGCGGCCGGATCGTTCCACAGCGCCGGGTCTTCGGCGCGCGCGTTCAGCTCATCGAGACGGCGAAGCGCGTTCTCCCAGTCAAAGATGCCTCCTCAGCAGGGCGAGCGCCTGCTTGATGTCTTCGACGGTGCGTTCGGTTTCAGGTCGCATTCAGGCCTCTTAGCATCAAACCACAAAATCGCGATGTAGATTCCATGCAACCCACATCATCTTGACACTTGAAGCAAAGTCGCAACTGCGTTCCTCCTGCGGCTGTCAAAGTTCCCATTCGAACCTCCGTAAAACTTGTTGGGGTATCCCTCTGCCGGGCTTGCCCCTTCCACCGCCTTCGGCGGTCCCCTCCCCCGCGTTGCGGGGGAGGATCCTGACGGTAGCGGTTCCTCCCCTGCGAAGCGGGGGAGGTGTCGAATGAGCGAAGCGAATGAGACGGAGTGGGCGCCGCGAAACATGTTACCCAAACCCGCATTGTTCGTTTTGTTTGGTGGTAAGCGGGGCCACCCCCTCCCCCCGCCATCTACCGAAACACCACATGTTGTGCTTCGCGCGCGGACAAGCAGTCGATGTCAAAGATTCGCGCATTCCGACGCGCGTGATTCCCTGTTCTGCATCGTCATGGCCGGGCCTGACCCGGCCATCCATCGCGCCAGCGTCCGCGAGTGAGTGAGTCTCTTTGGCGCCTAGACACGCACCGGATGGATGGCCGCCTCGACGGGCGGCCATGGCGGAAGAGAGCGGCGATGCGGAGTACGCATTCATACCCGCCAATATAAGGGCGAAAGCGCCTTGGTAGACGAATGGTAATGAAATAAATTTCCCTGCTATCGCGGCGGATTGGAGATCAGATACGGATAGCCGTTGTTGACGTTCGGATCGCTGCCCCAGATTCTCGGATCAAAGCCGACAGGCAATCCGGATTTCATCTGCGCATCCGTTAGCCCAATTATGCCTGGGTCGTTGGAAATGTTCCCGGCTCCTTGGGTCGGGTCGCTAATGCCCTTATCCAGATTCCAATAGGTATTTGACAAGCTCCCAGCCGACGCATCGTCGGTTCCAACAAGGCCGCCCCGGGGCACATCGGGATCGGCTGAATGGCCCGCGCCAATTCTCCCGGCCGCATATGATGTGGCGATCTGGCCTCCATTTTCTCCCACCAGACCGCCAAAAGTATTTTCGCTGTTGAACCGATCGTCCTTACCATTATGAACGGCAGTTACAGCGAACGCATCTGACACCCATCCTTGAGTCAGATTTAATCCGATCAAGCCGCCTACTGGCGTCGAAAATTCGCCTTTTGCGACTATAGAGCCTGACGAGGAAGACTCCGTGACGCTCCCCGCATTGACCGCCAAAAGACCGCCGACACCGCCACTGGCATTCGTCATTGTGATCTGAACCGCGGCAGACGATCTGCGCACAGTTCCGTCGCTGTCTGCGGCTAGCCCTCCGACCTGCTCGCCAGAACCGCCGTTGATAGTTATTGTGCCACTGACAGACGAGTATTCAATTTTCCCTTTCTCGTTTGTTCCAACAAGAAGTCCGATTTCGGCCAGCGGATGGGACGTCCCCTCTGCCTCAGCGTTTGAAAGGCGCACATTTCGAACTACGCCGCCTTTCTCTAAGCTTGAAAAAAGGCCGGCACGAAAGAACTCTCCGCTAGGCATGATCGCCAGCGTCAGGTTAGAAACCGGATTTCCGAGACCATCAAAATGCCCTTTGAACGCCGTTGGAATCGGTGACCAACTGAAGGTCCCGTCCGCGCTGGCGTCATAAGGTTTTGCCAGGGCGTAGAAGCCGCTCGGGTCGGCAGCGACATCGGCGGCAAAACTCTTGATGTCGTAGACCAGGGTGAAGCTCTGGCCGTCGATGATCAGGCTGCTGTTCTTGTCCCAGAGCTGTACGCTACCGTGCTCCCGCACGACGACGAATTCGCCAGATTTATTTTTCGGCTGACCGTTGTCGTTCGTCGTCACGGTGAGGTTGCCCTGCCCCATCACCGTCACCTGCTTGTTCACGATCACCGACTGCCGCGCATCGAGCGTCAAGCGACTCGTGCTGGTCCAGCTGATCGGCTGATCGATGGAAATGTCTTTGGCAACGCTGCCGGTTTTCAGAGTCACGTCGCCGTTTGCCAGCATGGCTGCCAGCTCACCCACATTCAGCACCGCCTTCTGCGCGGTGGCCGTGCAAACCCCGGCATCGCAACTCATGTTGCTGGTCGGCTTGTTGCTGATCGCCACATCCGCCCGCGCCGCCGTGCACAGCACCGCCGCCGTTGCCACCGTCAGAAATTTTGCCGCGCGCATGCTCGCCCCCCCCCCCCGCAACTTACCGGCGCCAAGTATACGCCTTCGGCCTTTCCGGCGAACGCCGGGCACGCGGGCCATTTATTTGATGCGGCCAGGCCGCTATTTGCTGGCAGCGGGAGCCGGTTGGGATTCCGGCAGCTTGTAGACCACCTGCACCGAGGCCCAATCCGACGCCGTCGCTCCATCCCGGATGGCCGGGACGAACCGCCAGTTCATCGCTGTCTCGATTGCCGCCGTATCGAGATCCTCGTAGCCGCTCGAGCGGGCGACGGTGGCGCGCTGCGGGTAGCCGGATTCATTCACGTACACCCTCACGATGACCGTGCCCTCCTCGCCGGCGCGCTGCGCGGCCGCCGGATAGACAACCGGTGTGGGGCGCGTCGTGTCCACTTTGGGCGTGCGGCCGTCTGCGGAAGCAACATTGGCGGCCGCCGCCATCGCCATGACAGCCAGGGATGCAAGACCAGATCGTACGGCAGGTGACATGACGCCCTCTTCGATTTTGAGCGGAGCATAAATCGGCTTGGGGCCTCTGCAAGGGGCGCTTGGCGCCGCACGCCGCTCACTTTGCCGTGCGCTTAGTAGAGGCCGCCGGTTCCCTCATCGACGGTCGTGCCGGGACCGGCTGGCTGCTTTTGCTCCGCCGATTGCGTACCCGTCTCGTCGAGGTAGCTGGCAGAGCCCGGCTCGGTGCCGGACTTGTAGGCTTCCTGGATGGCGGTTGGCGAGTTGCCGGACGGCGCGCCGCTGATGCGGTCCACGGAAACGAGCGTGATGCCAGGCGGCACACGGAACGGAACCGCCGGCTCCTCAGCCAGGGCGTCCTTCATGATGTCGCGAAAGATCGGCGCCGCTGCCGTTGCGCCCTGCTCCACCCGGCCAAGCGTGCGCGGCTCGTCGAAGCCGACAAACACGCCGCAAACCAGGTCGGGCGAAAAGCCCACAAACCACGTGTCCTTCGAATCGTTGGAGGTGCCCGTCTTGCCGGCCAGTGGCTTGCCGACAGCACTCACCACCTTCCCCGTTCCATACTGCACCACCCCCTCGAGCAGCGAGACGATCTGATAGGCGGTGCGCGGGTCGACCGTCTGCTGGCGCGTATCCGGCAGCAGCGGCTCGGCCTGGTTGTGCCAGTTCCACGTGTTGCAGCCCTCGCAGGCCCGGGGGTCCTCCCGATAGATCGTCCTGCCGTTGCGATCCTGAATCCGGTCGATGAGTTTCGGCACGACTTTCTTGCCGCCATTGACGAACTGCGCGTAGCCGGCGGTAAGGCGAATCAGCGTGGTTTCGTAAGCACCGATCGAATTGGAAAGATACGCGGGCAGCTTATCGTACACGCCCATGCGGATGGGATATTCGACAACCTTGTTCATGCCCACGTCATGCGCCAGCCGGATGGTCATCAGGTTGCGCGAAAGCACGATGCCGCGGCGCAACGTTGCCATGCCCAGAAAATGCCGCTCGAAATTTTTCGGCGTCCACATCGGCAGGCCGGGGCCCTGCGGGAAAGCGACCGGCGCGTCCAGCACCGTGCTTGTTGGCGTGTAGCCGTTGTCCAGCGCCGCGGCGAACACGAACGGTTTGAACGCCGATCCAGGCTGGCGCAAGGCCTGCACCGCGCGGTCGAACTGACTTGAGGCAAAGCTGAAGCCGCCGGACAGCGCGTACACCCGGCCGGTATGCGGATCCATCATCACGACCGCACCGTTGATCTCCGGCACCTGACGCAGACCGTATTGACCTGTCTGCTCCACCGGCTCGACGTAAATAACATCTCCGACTTTGACGACGTCCTGAGGCCGGCTGGGCGCTGCTCCAACGGTCGCGCTCGCCTTGCGTTCCGGCCGGGCCCAGGAGAGTTGCGCAAACGGAATCGTCGCCTCGCTGCCGTCATCCAAACCGATTCGGACGGAGCGATCCGACCCGTAGCCAAGCACGACCGCGATCCGCCAGGTCGGGATGCCGGAATGATTCCCGGCGCTCTGCAGCGCGCTCTTCCAGTCGCCATCGATGCTGATGTTCTTGGTCGCACCGCGCCAGCCGTGGCGGCGGTCGTAGCGCACCAGGCCCGCGCGCAGCGCGTTCACCGCGAAATTCTGCAGCCTTGAATCGAGCGTCGAACGGACCTGCAGGCCCGCATCATACAAGCCCTTCGCGCCATATTTGGCGTAAAGGATGCGGCGCACATCCTCGACAAAATAATCCGCGTCTTCCGCCTGGATGCCGAGCGGCCGCATCTGCGTGACCAGCGGCTCGTTCAGCGCATGCTCTTCCTGCTCTCGGCTGATATAGCCGTTCTCGCGCATCTGGGAGATGACCCAGTTCCGCCGCTGCAGGGCCGCCGGTTTGTTGTAGCGGGGATCGTAATTGGCCGGCGCTTTCGGCAATGCGGCCAAGAAGGCCGCTTCGGCTACGTCCAGCTGATCCAGCGACTTGTTGAAGTAGTTCAGGGCCGCCGCGGCCACGCCATACGAATTCTCGCCGAGGAAAATTTCGTTCAGGTACAGCTCGAGAATCTTCTCTTTCGGAAAGGTGGAATCCAGACGCACGGCAAGCACCGCCTCGCGGATTTTGCGCGAGAATTTCACCTGATTGTTGAGCAACAGGTTCTTGGCTACCTGCTGGGTGATGGTGGATGCGCCCTCCAGCCGCTTGTGCTGAAGCACGTTCACGACATCCTTCACCGCCGCGCGCATGATACCCGAGGGATCGACGCCGCGATGACGGAAGAAGTTCTTGTCCTCGGCCGAGGTGAACGCCTGGATCACGAGTTTCGGAACAAAAGCGATCGGGACGAAGAAGCGGCGCTGGCGCGCATATTCGCCAAGCAGATCGCCGTTGCTGGCATAGACCCGGGTGGTGACGGGCGCCTGATAGTTGTCGAGCTGGTCGACATCCGGGAGGCCGCGACTGACCGAGTACACATACCCGCCAAGAGCGAGCACTGCCACGAGGATCAGCCCGCCGGCGGTGAGACCAAAATAATAGAAGAAGCGACGCAGCATGCCCGGTGCCTTTTCGGCCTTTTCTAATCTCGCCTGATTATGACCCTAGCAAGGCGAGAGGCGAGTCGGGGCCGCGTGGCGATGGGCGATTTGCCGCGCCCCACTTCATGTTTGAGATTTCGTCGCAATAGCGAGCGGTTAGCCGGACGGTCGTTCCAGCCAGGCATCAATGGCCTTTTGCGCGGCGATGATAGCCGCCTCGCGAGAAGAATACCCTTCGACGGCGGTGGCTTGCGGCCGGCCGCGCATCGCCAGCAGCTTGTCGCGCTTCGGATGCACCTGGTAATGCCAGATGCCGTTATCGTTGTGGGGAATGGAATAGGCGATTCCCCGATGTTCGCCGGTTGCTCTCATAGGCAGTCAAATTACACGAGGCGGCTGAAGAACGGCTGAACGGCCGCATTCATCTGCCATTAATCATCGTGGCAGCGGCGCGGCATGGAATGCGACTAACGGACCGCCACGGAACTACGCGCCAGCTCCGGTTCGAATTGACGATCCACGGCTGCTGCAATGGCGCTAGCCACGCCGGCGCGCCAACTCGCCGTCGCCATCCGGCTGCAGTCTTTGCCATTGGACAGGTATCCAAGCTCGATCAGCACGGCCGGCACATCGGGCGCCTTCAGAACGGCAAAGGCGGCGGAGCGGTGGGGATCGCGCGCGATCACATCCGTGGCGCGGCCCAGCTGGGAGACCACGGTCTGCGCAAACCGAATCGAACGGTTGATGGTTTCGCGCTGCGCCAGGTCGATCAGAATGTGCGAGACGGTCTGGTCCTGACCCTTGAGATCGACGCCGGCAATGATGTCGGACTGGTTTTCCTTGAGCGCCAGCGCCGCAGCTTCCCGGTTCGAACCGCGTTCCGACAGCGTATAGACCGAGGCGCCTGCCATTGCTTCGTCTGGGTTCGAATCGGCATGCAGTGAGATGAACAAATCTGAATCGTAGCTGCGCGCGATGCTTACCCGCTGACGCAAGGGGACGTAGACATCCGTGTCCCGCGTCAGGTGCACGCGGTACCCACGCCGTTGCAGGGCGCGAGCAAGACGACGCGCTTCGTCCAGAACGAGGTCTTTCTCGCGGCTGCCATTCACCCCGGTGGTTCCCGCATCGATGCCGCCATGTCCGGCATCGATGACGATGACCTTCTTTGAAGGTTCGGATTCGGCGCCGCGCAGGGTGGCGAGATCCGCCGCGTGGCCTCCCTCACGCAGATCCGCGGGCCACCCGGAAGCCTGCTCGAATTGCGCCTGCGTCGCGGGATAGAGATCGAGCACAACCCGGTATCCCGTACCTCCCGACGGCGGGAGGATAAGTGGGGTGCGGATGCTGGCCGCTCCATTCAGATCGATGATCAGCCGGGACTCGCGGCCACGGAAAACACCGTAGCGGTATGCCTTCACCAGCCCACGGCCGGTCGGCCGGTCTGGATTCTGCGGATGCCATAGGGCCTCGGGGAGCGTGAGAATAGCGCGATTGGGATTCGCCAGCGTGAACACGCCGACCCTGACCGGGTCCGACAATTCCAGCACGAGGCGGGTATGATCTGCATGCTCTCCGACGCGCAAACCGAGGACTACGGGAAGTCCGCTAGCCGTGTCCGCGGCGGGACGCGCACGGTCCTCCTGCGCCACGGCAGATGCCGGGGTGGCCAAGGGATTCGCCGCCAAAAGGGCAACCAAAAAACAGACCGGCTTCATGCTTTTCCCCGCAGGAGACCTACCCTGCCGCCAAACCGTTTACGATCTCTTAGCCAAGATTCATCATGTATTCCCAGATGTTTCGTCTTGCCCCCGGGGGCTCAAGCACTTACAACAGATTCACCCCTTCGCCGGACAGCGGCGCCTTCCGTCGGCACGGAGGCAGCCCGGGCGATTTCAGGAGGGTCTTCTGCGCAAGCAGGCCAAGCCGATCGGCGCTCACGCGCCAAGAGTTCAGAATTGACGATGAAAAACATAGCCAGAGTGCTTTGCCCTTCTGAAGCGGCCGGACCGCATCGGGCGAGGCTCCGGCTTTCCCACCCCATCAGGCGGATCGATCACCCGAGCGAAGGCGCCCTCGCGCGCGCCGTGCGCGCTGGGTCTCGACCGCACGGAGACCATTATGCCCAAGCGTATGTTAATCGACGCCAGCCACCCGGAAGAGACACGGGTTGTCGTACTCGACGGTCAACGCGTCGACGAATTTGATTTCGAAGCCGCGAGCAAGCGGCCCCTCAAGGGAAACATCTATCTAGCCAAGGTGACGCGCGTTGAGCCGTCGCTGCAGGCCGCCTTCGTGGAATACGGCGGAAACCGGCAAGGCTTTCTCGCCTTCTCGGAAATCCATCCGGATTACTACCAGATTCCCGTCGCCGACCGGCAGGCTCTGCTGGCCGAGCAGCAGGAGGAAGCGCGCCGTCGGGCGGATGATGAATTCGAATCGGTGGCAACCGGAACAGCCCTCGCCACGGACGAGGAGCTCGAGACCGAGCAAAGCGAGCAAGCCATTTTTCCAGGCGCCGATTTGCCGGGCGAGGATATCACCGCTGACACCGAGCCCGCAGCTGAACATGAATCGGACAGCAGCGAATCTTCGGATGAGGGAGCCACCGCGGCGGCAGAAGTCGAGAATGCCGATACCAATCCGGTTTCAGATACGTTTTCCAAAGAATCCTACAGTGTCGACGGGTTGCCGGCCGAGGAACATCCGGAAGAGCATGTCGAATCTGCATTGCAGGATGACGTGGATCCCGATCACGGTGCCTCCGGATTCGAGGAGCCAGGCGGTGCGGAAACCGGGCTGACTTCGGCAGGTCCGGATTCTCACAGCGAACACGACGCTCCGGCGCAACCCTTGCGCAGCCAACGCCCGCCGCAACGCTGGGTGCGGCGTCGTCATTACAAGATTCAGGAAGTGATCAAGCGCAAGCAGATCATGCTGGTGCAAGTGGTGAAGGAAGAGCGCGGCACCAAGGGCGCCGCGCTGACCACCTATCTTTCGCTTGCCGGCCGCTACTGCGTGCTGATGCCAAACACGCCGCGCGGCGGCGGCATTTCGCGCAAGATCACCAATGCGGTTGACCGCAACCGCCTGAAGGCGGCGGCAGCGACGCTCGAATTGCCGGAGGGCATGGGCCTGATCATCCGCACGGCAGGCGCCAACCGCACCAAGCTGGAGATCAAGCGGGACTACGAATATTTGCTCAGGATGTGGGACCAAATCCGTGAACTGACCCTGCAATCCAACGCGCCGGCTTGCGTGTACGAGGAAGGCGACATCGTCAAGCGCGCCATCCGCGATCTGTACAACAAGGATGTGTCGGAAATCACCGTCGAAGGCGAGGACGGTTACAAGAACGCCAAGGATTTCATGCGCATGCTCATGCCGAGCCATGCAAAAAACGTGAAGCTCTATCGCGACACCCTTCCGCTCTTCCAGAAGTACCACATAGAGGCGCAGCTGGATGCGATGTTCCAGCCGACAGTGACGCTGAAATCCGGCGGCTACATCGTCATCAATCAAACCGAAGCGCTGGTCTCCATCGATGTGAACTCGGGGCGCGCCACGCGCGAGCACTCCATCGAGGAAACCGCGCACAAGACCAACCTCGAAGCGGCGGACGAAATCGGGCGGCAGCTGCGTCTACGCGATCTGGCGGGATTGATCGTCATCGATTTCATCGACATGGAAGATGGCCGCAACGACCGCGATGTCGAGAAGCGGTTGCGCGACGCGGTGAAGAACGATCGCGCGCGCGTGCAGATCGGCAAGATCAGTCAGTTCGGGCTGCTGGAAATGTCGCGCCAGCGCCTGCGGGCCGGCGTGGTTGCGGGATCCACGGTGCCGTGTCCGCATTGCGCCGGCCAGGGAATTGTGCGCTCGGTTGAATCCACTGCACTGCGGGTGTTGCGCGCGCTCGACGAGGAAGGCCAGCGCGCGCGGGCCGCCGCGGTCAGCGTGCGTGTTGCCAGCGATGTTGCGCTCTACACGCTGAACCAGAAGCGCCGGGAATTGGCGCGCATCGAAACCGACTATGACCTGACCATCAGCTTCGAACCGAAGGACGATCTGGTGGCGGGCCACTTCGATCTCGAACGGACCGCACAACGCACAGCCCCGCCGCCGCCTCACCCGCAACAAACACGGCCGGCAATTTCAGCCGACGCGGTTCTCGCGGCGCCAACGGATATGCCCGAAGCCGACGAGGAAGAGACCACCGAGGACGACACGGAAAGCGCCGGAGCAACGGCACCAAGCGTGGCCGCGAACGGCACACAGCCTGCGGCGAGCGGCAAGAAGCGCAGGCGGCGGCGGCGCGGCCGGGGCGGTAGCACGCAACCGCAGCAGCCGCATGCACCTGCCGTAGAATCGGCAATCGAACTCGCCCCGGCAGAGCAATCCGCGGCGGGCGATGCCGAGGCGCTGCGGACCGACGCTGGAGTAACCCACGGGATCGAAGCGCGGAACAACGGCGCTGAACCCGGCACGGCAAGCGGTCCACAACGCCGCCGCCGCCGCCGCCGGAAACCGCGCAGCGCCGCTGCGAATGGCGCTTCCCATTCTGGACAGACGGCCGCCGCGGCCGAAAATGACACGGAAGCCGCGGACATTGCTGGAAAGGCGCGAGGGACATCGCCATTCGGCGAATCTGTGGTGCCCAACGCGCCATCCGAACCGGTCTGGTCGCTTGCCGGCGAGCGGGCAGACGCAGCATCGCACAAGACGGATGAGCCCGCCGGCGAAATGTTCTATCGCCGCGAAGAGTTGCCGCAAGCGAGCCCCGTTACGCCCGAGCCTGCGGTGGACGGGTTCGACGGCGGTTCAGGGGCAACACATGCCACGGCAGGAGAGAGATATTACCACCGCGACGACTCGCTGGATGCAACGCTCGCAACCGGGACGGCACAGGACGTTCGGGTAGCGGCCGAGCCCCCGCCGCCTCAAGAGGCGGCCAAGCCCGAAGAGCCACAGAAGCCGCAGCGCCGCGGCTGGTGGCAGCGACCCTTCAAGTCCTGAGGGCAGGTGAAACGGACATCCAATACAGGCAAGGCCAACGCCTTATCTTTTGAGTATCGAAATATCCGCAGGTGTTTCACTTCGAATCATTGCGGATGCTGGAAACGAGAGCTAGGTTCCGCGCCGTCTATTTTGGCTGAGGGGCCCTATCATGAAATCGACTGCATTCGCGGCCGTTGCCGCGCTCGGTATCGCTTTGTCCGGTTGCGCCACGATCGTAGACGGCACAACACAATCAGTTTCCGTGACCACAACACCGGAGGGCGGCGCGTCCTGTGCGCTGACGAATTCCCAGGGCACATGGTATGTTACCAGTCCTGGAAGCACGACTGTACATAAGACTAAAACCGACCTCGACGTGACGTGCAACAAAGCCGGTTACAAGGCCGGACATGTCATGGCCGTCTCACATTTCACCGGCAAGACCGCCGGCAATCTCATATTTGGCGGTCTTGTCGGCGCGGGCGTTGATGCCGCCAGTGGCGCGAATTTCCACTATGATCCCGTGATTACGGTTCCGCTAGGCGAGCGCGACGCGACGCAGCGCCCAGCGGCGCCCAGCACCACGGCGAGCACAGGCAAGCCGACCAGCTGATATCTTCTGCTCCGACGAGGTGAGCGGCCGCATGCCGCTCACCTCTTTTTCTGACCCGGCAGACACATTGACGAATAACATCGCCATGCGTATGGTAATACCTCGCATTGCTGAAAGTATTACCGCATGGCTGCCACCACCGTTACCAGCAAGGGACAGGTCACAATTCCAAAACGCGTGCGGGACGGGCTTGGACTGAAAGCCGGCAGCAAGGTCGAGATCGAAATCCAGCCGGGACGCGTGGCCACGCTCAAGCCCGCCGGCAAACCGCGCCAGAGCGACTATGCCAAGCGTATCGAAAGCGTGCGTGGCACACTTAAGCTCGGAATGACGACAGATGAGTTCATGAAGCTCATGCGCGGCGACGACTAGTTTGGTTCTCGTGGACACGAGTGTTGTAATTGACATTGTCGGCGGCGACGCAAGCTGGAGCGGCTGGTCTACAACGGCCCTTGCGGAGGCCAGAGGGCGCGATCAGCTAGCTATCAACGATATTGTATATGCGGAACTCGCCGCTGGATTCGAGAATGCACATGCTTTGCAATCGTCTCTTGACGATCTGCAGCTTTCATTAATCCGGGTCCCGATCGAGGCATTGTTTCTGGCAGGCCATGCCTTCCGCCGCTACCACCGATCGGGCGGCGCCAAAGCCAATGTGCTTTCCGATTTCTTTATCGGCGCGCATGCGGCAGTCTCTCGCGCGCCGCTGCTCACACGCGACACCGCGCGGATCCGCGCCCACTTCCCCACCGTCGAGCTTCTGGCGCCACCGTCCAGCACATAACCAATCTCAATCGGATGATTTGCTCAGGTACTGTTCCAGCCAGTGAATATGATAGTCGCCGTTGATGATATCGGGCTCCCGCACCAGTTTCTGGAATAGCGGAATGGTGGTGTCGATTCCCGCCACCACCAGTTCGTCGAGCGAACGCCGCAGCCGCATCAGGCATTCGTTGCGATTGCGGCCATGCACGACCAGCTTGCCCGCCAGACTGTCGTAGTAGGGCGGAATTTTGTAGCCATCGTAGATCGCCGAATCGAAGCGGACGCCGAGGCCGCCCGGTACGTGGAAATGGGTAATCGTGCCCGGCGAAGGCTGAAAGGTGAAGGCGTTCTCGGCGTTGATGCGGCACTCGATGGCATGGCCGGACAGCACGACATCGGATTGATCCATCTCGATGGCGCCGCCCGCGGCCACCCGTATTTGCTCACGCACGATATCGAGACCGGTAATGGCTTCCGTGATAGGATGCTCCACCTGAAGGCGGGTGTTCATTTCGATGAAATAGAAGCCGCCCTCCTCGAACAGGAACTCGACCGTCCCGACGCCGAGATAGCCAAGTTTCTGCAACGCCCCGGTGACGGTCGCTCCGATTTGCTCGCGCTGCGTGGCGTTCAATGCGGGGCTTGGCGCTTCTTCCCAGAGCTTCTGGTGCCGGCGCTGCAGCGAACAGTCGCGCTCGCCGAGGTGCAGCACCTTGCCATGCGAGTCGGCCAGCACCTGCACCTCGATATGACGCGGGCGCTGGAGATATTTCTCCATATAGACTTCATCGTTGCCGAACGCCGCCTTCGCCTCGGCACGCGCGGTGGACAGCGCGAGCGACAGATCGGATGGTGCGCGCGCCACCTTCATGCCACGCCCGCCCCCGCCGGCCGTGGCCTTGATGAGCACCGGATAGCCGATCTCGGCGGCGAGGCGGGTAGCTTCGGCTTCCGATGACACAGCGCCGTCGGAGCCGGGCACAGTCGGGATGCCCACAGTTTTCACCGCCTGCTTGGCGGCGATTTTGTCACCCATCAACCGGATGTGCTCCGGCGTCGGCCCGATGAAGGTAATGCCATGTTCGCGCACGATTTCCGCGAAGCGCGCATTCTCCGACAGAAAGCCGTACCCCGGATGAATGGCCTCCGCGCCGGTGATCTCGCACGCGGCAATGATGTGCGGGATATTCAGGTAGCTTTGCGCCGCCGGAGCGGGCCCCACGCAGACGCTCTCATCGGCAAGACGCACATGCATCGCCTGCGCATCGGCGGTGGAATGGATCGCGACCGTGGCGATCCCCATCTCCTTGCAGGCGCGGTTGATGCGCAGTGCGATTTCGCCACGATTGGCAATGAGGACCTTCTCGAACATGGCTCAGGCCTCGTAACCGAAAAGCTCGAATTCCTGGCGGCACTGGCGAACGATCCGCTTCTTCTGATGGGAAGAAAGAATTTCCGCGGCCGGCCTGTGGTCAGCCCTGTGTGTGTGCTTGGTTCGCGGCAACGCGTCCCAGAGGTCCGGCCCGCCGATGCGGCTTCCTATCGCGTCCAGTCCTTCCCGCAGATTCTCGTAGCGGACCACATAATCAACGGCCACTTTGCCATCCAGCGTATAAAACTCGATATTGTTAAGCCGCCGCTCCGAAAGAAGTTGATCGATCTTACGGGATATCTCGATCGAATTGTCGTTGCGTTGTTTCCAGTATGCCAATGAGATCATGCGATCGAACGGATGGCGCTCGATCGTGAACTTGAAGGCCCTCGCGAAGAATTCCGAATTCAGTTTCGATCGGATTTCCGCCAACGGCATGTGATTGCGGAAAATGTATTTCCCCTTCAGATCCCTACTTTGAAATTTCTTGATGTGGTTCTCTTTTCCGCTCCTGACCGCCTCGCGATAGGCGTGCTCCAGCTTCGGATCGGCAGAGAAATTCTGCGGCAGGCGGGCCCGAGGGTTCTCCGCTCTTGTCAGTTCATCCGTCGCCGAAACCGGCGTGATGACGTCGGCGTCCCCGGTGTGCGTCGACAAGGCAATTTCCAGACTTGTGCCCGCCGTCTTCCTTGTCTTGATGAAGATGTAATTGTGTTCGTAGGAAACGATCACCCCCGCCCTCACTCCAGAACCAACAACGTCTGACCGAACTCCACGGGCTGTCCATCGCTGACGCAAATCTCGCCGACCTTGCCGGCACGCGTGGCCACGATTGGGTTCATCGTCTTCATCGCCTCGACAATGAGAAGCGTATCGCCTTCCTTCACGCTATCGCCGATTTTCACAAAGGCTGGGGCCCCGGGCTGGGGAGCGGTGTACACGGTTCCCACCATCGGCGAGGTAACGGCGCCAGGATGGGGTCCTTCGATTTTTTTGGGTGCCGGCTCTGCCGCTGGTTGCGCCGACGGCGGCGGGGTCGTTGGAGGCGGCGACACCGGTGTCACGCCACCCGATATGACCGTCACCTGACGCGTAACCCGCAGGCGAAAACCTCCCTGCTCGATTTCGATTTCGGTCAACCCGGTTTCGGTCAGCAATTCGGCGAGTTCGCGAATCGCCGCTGCATCGATGGCCCCCTTGGGCTTTGTGCCGTTGCTCAGAAGCGCCCCCAATTGCTTGACCTCGTCCCTGATACTCATCCGTTCGGACTCTTCGCAAGTTGAGCGAGGTGATCGATGGCAAACAGATAACCCTGCGCGCCAAACCCGCAAATAACGCCAGTTGCCGCTTCGCTGACGAAGGAATGCCGCCGGTACTCTTCCCGGGCGTAGGGATTCGACAAATGAACCTCGATCAGCGGCCGGCCGAGAGCGCGCGCTGCATCGAGCAGAGCGACGGAGGTGTGGGTCAATCCCGCCGCATTCAGTACCACTCCGCACGACTCATGCCGTGCTTCCTGAAGCCAGCCAATCAATTCCGCCTCACTGTTCGACTGCCGAAACTCCACAGATAACCCAAACGTGCCCGCCCGGGCCGATACCCGCTCGCCGATTTGCGCGAGCGTCGTGCGGCCATAAACCTCCGGCTCGCGTTCCCCAAGAAGATTGAGGTTTGGCCCGTTGAGGACATATATCGGCTTGGTGCCGCTGGATGGTTCGGCAAGACCGCTCAAGCAAGCTCCGGCGCAAAAGTCGAAGGTTGTATAACGGGGTTTCGCGTGGGCGGATACCGTGCTGTTAGTAGAGGTCTCATGGACTTGAAGGTCACAATCAATGGGGAGGAGCATCGGCTGCAGGGGCCGTTAAGCGTGGATGCCCTGCTGTCGCAACTGGGTATCGAACGCGGCAAGATTGCTGTTGAGCGCAACCTAGAGATCGTTCCTCGCTCCCTTTACGGCGACACAAGGGTTTTGGACGGCGACAGGGTCGAAATCGTGCAGTTCATCGGCGGTGGCATGTGAGCAATGTCTCGCCCGATCCAAAGCCCCTGGTCATTGCCGGGAAAACGTACCGCTCCCGGCTGATCATCGGCACCGGCAAGTACCCGTCCTACGAGCAGAACGCGCGAGCGCTTGAGGCAAGCGGCGCCGAGATCGTCACCGTCGCAGTGCGCCGTGTTAATCTCAGCGATCCCAGTCAGCCAAGGCTGGTCGACTTCATCGATCCAAAGAAGGTCACATATTTACCGAACACCGCGGGATGCTTCACGGGAGAGGACGCAGTACGCACCTTGCGTCTCGCCCGCGAAGCCGGCGGCTGGAACCTCGTCAAGCTTGAGGTGCTCGGGGACCGGAAGACGCTTTACCCGGACATGCTTGAGACCTTGCGCGCGGCAGAAATGCTGATCGATGACGGCTTCCAGGTCATGGTCTATTGCAACGACGACCCCATGATGGCGAAGCGACTCGAGAACCTTGGGGCTGCCGCCATCATGCCCCTCGCCTCTCCAATCGGCTCCGGCCTGGGGATACAGAGCCCCATCAACATCCGGCTGATCATCGAGGATGCAAAAGTCCCCGTCATTGTGGATGCCGGTATCGGCACCGCGTCCGACGCGGCCGTCGCCATGGAACTGGGATGCGATGCCGTTATTTCGAACACCGGGATCGCCGAAGCAAAAGAACCGGTGTTGATGGCCGCAGCGATGCGGCACGCAGTCGAGGCAGGACGCCTTGCTTATCTAGCCGGGCGCATGGCCAAGAAGCGCTACGCCGATCCGTCCAGTCCGCTTGCCGGCTTGATCTAGCCGGGCATTCTCAACATTTCGCGCAGAGAGTCGTCGTCGAGCGCGCCTTCGCGAATGCGGCCATTCACGATGAATGCCGGCGTTCCATCGATATTCGCCGCGGCAGCAAGATTGTGGGCCCCGGCGATTGCGGTATCGACCGAATGGTCCCGCATGTCGGTCAGGAGCTTGCCGACGTCCAGTCCCGCCTTCTGTGCGTCGGCCAGAATTACTTCCTTGGTCACCAGCTCCTTCTCGTCCATCAGCAGGAAGTGAAAGGCTAGATATTTGCCCGGCTGCTTGCGCGCTGCTATCGCCGCGCGGGAAGCGATGGTGGATCGCGGCCCCTTGATGGGAAATTCGATAAAAGCAAAGCGGGTGTCGTTCTTGTGCGCCGCCATAAACTTTTTCACGGCGGGAATCGAGGCGCGGCAATAGGGACAATTGTAGTCGAAGAATTCGACAAAGGTGGTCCGTGCCGACGCGGGCCCGGTGACGAAGGCCAGGCGCGGATTGAAAAACGGCTTCAGCCCAAGCTTGCGTACGGCTTTCTCTCTCGCAGCATCATCGCCCGCTTCCTGTTGCGTCTGCAGCTTGCTGCTCATCTCGGCAAGGATTTGCGGATGCGCCAGGAGATAGGCGCGGATATGATCGTCAGGGCGGTCCGGAAAAATGCCGAACGAAGCGGCCGCAAACACCGTACCCACGGCAAGCACGGCACCGGCCAATGCGCCGCCCACAGCCGTACCGGCATGTGATTTCAGCATGTCCTCAGTTTTCCGTTCACCGGCGTGAATCCGCATTTGCCTTGGAAATCGCCAGGATATCCTGGGCCCGCTGCCAGTCCGTCGAGCCGGCTGCCAACTTGTGCTGTGCGATGGTGGCGAAGTGAACGGCTTCTTTGAAATTGCCCACATTATATTTCAATTCGGCGGTCGATAGATTCGCCATGCCCTCGTTACCGGCATCGCTGTATGCCTGCGCGGCCTCATACCACGCGAAGCTGTTGTTGTTTTCCTGGTGCAGCACAATCTTGAGGTTATCGAGTGCCGGTTTCGCGAATTGTGCCTTGCCCGTGGCAATTTGGGCCGCTGCCAGACTCAGCCGCAGGAGCGGTTCGTCGGGTGCAAGGTCCACAGACTTCTGATACGGCAAGATGCCGTTCTGCGGCTGGCTCATCTCGACATAAATCTGGCCAAGAATTTCCCAATAGAAGGGATTGTTCGGCTCCAGTTTAACCAGGGTGTTGGCTTCCTCGATCGCCTTTTTCATGTCGGGCTTCCGAAAATAGGCGACGGCCCGCGCGTAATGGCCCTCCGCGCTTTGATCCGATGGCGGATATCGCGTTAGCACCGTATCGACGCGGTTGAGGAACCCCGCAAGCTTGGCTTGAATCAGTTGGAATTCATGAAGCGCCGCGGGACTGTCCTTCGTCTCCTTGTAGGGAGAAGCCTCGACGAGCTGTTGCAGCAGATCGATACGCTCGCGCGATAGCGGGTGGTCGGTGATCAGCGGTGTGTTGCGGCCATAGGTGATCTCGGCTTCCATACCCGCGAACTTGTTGAACACCTCGAGCATGCCCCGTCCGGATTGGTGGGTCGCTTTCAGATAGCGTTGTCCCATCTGGTCGGCGGTCGCTTCCTGCGCCCGGCTGAACTGAAAGAACTGCGCCTGCGCCGCTTGACCGCCGAGAGCGATGGCTCCCATGGCGGCTTCTCCCGCGCCCATGGCGATCGCCGCCACACCCAAGGCGATTCCAAGCAGCATCGGAACCGCCGATTTCCTGATGGCCGACGCATCCCGAACGATATGACCGCCCGCAATATGACCCGTTTCATGGGCCAGAATGCCAATCAGCTGATTGGGGGTCTTGAGCTGGAGAAATGTACCGGTGTTGACGAAAATGCTCTCCGATTCACCAGGCACCGGGCTCTGGGTGGCGAAGGCGTTTATTTCCGGATCGTTCACCAGATAGAGCTTGACGCTGTGGGGATCGAGACCTGCCGCCTTCAGAAGCGGATCCTCGTATTGGCGCATCACCCGCTCGATTTCGGCATCCCTGATGATGTCGATGTTCTGGGCGACGGCAGACTGGGCTGTGGCCAACAGCCCAAAGACCATTGGACCAAAGAAGCCGGCAATCCTCAGAGCCCGCGCGAGGAATCGCGGCGCGGTTTTGCCGGATCGGATGGTGAACATAAGCGGCGCACTCTCCTGTCGAATGCTCTCCCCGCGAACGCCGGACCGTAGGTTTCGGCAATTCACGCGTCAACCGCACCTCCAGCAGGCAACTGCTAACGCATCATTAACGATACGGCGATCACATTAACGCCAGTAATGATCTTCAGGGCGATTCGCGGGCCATGCGGCCAAATCCCCGGCGTGGAGTTCCTTTGTGAGTGTCGTCGGCGGCCCGGCTGATGACGCGGTCCAGTATGCGGCCCTTCCCTGGCGAAAACGCCTTGGCAAGCTGGAGATTCTTCTGATCACGACACGGACGACGAAACGTTGGATCGTGCCGAAAGGCTGGCCGATTCCCGGCTTGTCTTCCAGCGATTGCGCCGCCCATGAAGCAGCCGAGGAAGCCGGGGTGATGGGACATGTGGCTTCCAGTTCGCTTGGGTCGTTTCGCTATGAGAAGCAACGGCGCTCCGGCGGCAACATAACGTGTCGCGTTGAAGTGTTTGCCATGGAAGTCGCGCGTCAACGGCGCAGCTGGCCCGAAAAGGCCGAACGGGAAACACGCTGGTGTTCGGTCGATGAGGCGCTGGGCCGTGTCAGCGAGCCCGGCCTCCGCCGGGTGATCGCGAAGTTCGGCAAGACGATAACCGCCGATATCGATTCGCTCGAGCGTCCGGCCGTCCGTTAGCTAGTCGCAAGTTGCGCCTCCTCAGCGGCAGGCGCGAGCCAGCTTGCAAAGGCGAAGCGTGCCGCCAGCAATACGGCTGCAGAGATGGCCATCAGCACGACATGCATGAGCCAGAAGGCCGTATCCGGCATCGTTCCCAGCAGCCCTCCAAGGTAGCCGATCAGCGTATTGCCGATGAAGAGATGCACATAATAGACGGCGATCATCATGCCGCCCAAGCCTTTCGGCGCCGCGCGGGAATAGAGTGCAAGCCCGACCGGCAGCACATTGGAAAAGCCGATGTCGTTCAGAATGTGAAAGCCCAGCGCCCAGTAAAGCGGCACCGGATGATGGGTCTGCGTCGCAACGGCGGCGCATCCGGCGAGCACAAGAGGCCCCAGCGCGCTGATCGCGACGCCGATTACAATCTTCGTGATCTCGTCGGGCTCCTTCCAATGCCGGCCGAACCAGCGCCAGAAGGCGATGACCCCCACCATCGTAATGGCGCTGACGAAAGCATCGACAGATACGATCCAGGTGATCGGCATGTTGAAGCCGAAAATGACGGTCTGAAAATTCTTTTCCCCCCAGACCAGGTACGCGTTGAAGATTTCCTGATTGCCGATGATCGATACGGCGAGCACCGGAAGCAGCGCCACCAGGAGAATGACAACCTTCCAGTCGTGCGCGGTGAGCGGGGGCCGCTCGACATGATCGCCTTTGCGGCGCAGAGGCTCCGGCGGGAAGGTGCGGCGTCCCATGAGATAAATCAGGAGGCCTAGCGACATTCCCGCGCCTGCGGCCACAAACCCAAGATGCCATTCCACACGCTGGCTGAGGTAGCCGCAGATCAGCGGCGAAATGATCACCGCGAGCTGGATACCGAGAAAGTAAATCTGGAAGCCGTCCGCGCGGCGTTTGTCGTTGATCGCGTAAAGATCACCGACCTGGCTCGCGATGTTGCCCTTGAAGCAACCCACGCCGATCAACAGGCACAACAAGGCCACGATGAAAGTGGCGTCCAACGCCATCAGAAAGCCACCGGCTACCATCAGCAGCGCGCCCACTGTTACGGCGTTGGTGCGCCCGATTACGCGGTCGGCCAGAAATCCGCCGCCCAAGGGTGTGACATACACAAGCCCGGCGTAGAGACCGTTGATGTTCGAGGCCAGTGCAAGCGGCGAAAGCGATTTCCCGTAAAGCCACTCGAAAAACCCGCGAAGCGCTGGGAAGCCCCACACATGTTCCACATGTCCCGGCGTGAACAGCCAGTGCGTCATGTAGAGGACCAGCAGCGTCTGCATGCCGTAATAGGCAAAGCGCTCCCAGAACTCAGAAGCGGCGAGCCAGCCAAGGCCGATCGGGTGTCCGATGAAGGCCGTGTCGCGCGGATTGCGGGCGCTGGCCCCCGCGGTATTGTCAACAACAGTCACTTGAAGCCCCACCTAGCAGGCCGCGCACTCTCGCGAACACGATGCAGCTCCGCAAGTCACGACAAAGTGGCGATCAAGAGAGCGCCTTTGGGGGCCGTCTAGGGCTTAGCCGGATATCCACACGCCGCGGCAAAGGAGCCGCTTTCCCTCTTTGTTTTCTCCCCCGCCAGGGAATAAGTTTGCAATTAATCCGTCCATGTAAGGAGTGTCGGAGCACACAGCTTTGAGGGGTTATTTGTCACGTCTTCCCGCACGCTCGGCGGTTGCCGCCGGTGCTCTCTGCACATTCGGCATCACGCTGCCGCAACCTGCGGCGGCCGCTGGGGACCCGGCAAAGGGTGCCACTGTTTTTGGGCAGTGCCAAGCGTGCCATTCGGCCGACAAAGGCGCCAATCGAATCGGACCGAGCCTGTATCACGTGGTCGGCAGGCCCGCGGGCAGCATAGCCGGCTACGATTATTCCCCAGCCGTCCAAGAGGCAGCCAAGAAAGGGTTGGTCTGGACCGCCGAAAACATCGTCAAATATCTCCAGAACCCACACAAATTTCTTGGCGATTTCGACGGCGATCCGGGCATCCGTAACAAGATGCCATTTTCCCTGGCGGACGAGCAGCAGCGTGAGGATGTCGTCGCGTATCTGAAATCGCTGGGGGACAAGCCGTAGCCGAAACTGGCGGCACAGCGCGGCAATGACTAGGGCCTTCCAACCGCGCGTGCTATAGTTCGATGCGCTAGGGGACGAACATGGGGGCTTCGTTTCGCGTCGTCACCGGACGCACCGGCAAGACCATCGGTGCGATACTCGGCGTCGTTACTGTCTCCGCATTCGCCGCGTGGATCGCCTCGGGCCTACCCTGCCTCAACGCCTGCGAGCGCCACCATATTGCGGGGGCGAAATCCGCGCACACCGTTCTCGCCGGCCGTTCGGATGCCATCCGTCGCGACATGGAGCGTATCCATGGCGGCAAGGTGGACAAGGCGACTATGAATCGAATCGTCGCGGCGATGCTGGCGATTCACGAACATGCAATGTCGCGCCGCAACGACGGAGAAGGCGGACATTTTCAGACGGCGAGTTTGCAGATTTCCGATTCGGTTATGGGCGCCTCAACGGCACTTCCGGATGCCATTTCCGCGTTCCTTCAGAAAACCGAATCCACCGATGCGGGCACAGCCTCGACGCCGGTGTACCTCGCGGAAAATTCAGGATCGGCATCCGTCCCGCCATCCGATGATGCTGCTGCGGACAACCGGACATATGTCGGGCAGAAGACTTGCGAAACCTGTCATCAGCAGGAAGCAGGAAAATGGGCCCATACGATCCACGCCAAGATATTCGGCCTCAATCCGCGCAACAGCACGGAGGCGCAAGGTTGCGAGGCCTGCCACGGCCCAGGCTCGGAGCATCTGAAGAACCCCGCCGATTTCTCCAAGATCATCAGCTTTTCGCACAAAAGCAAAACCCCCGTAGCCCGGCAGAACGCACAATGTCTTTCATGCCATCAGGGCGGCCAGCGGATCTTCTGGCATGCCTCGACCCACCAGACGAACAATGTGGGCTGCAGCGACTGTCACAATCCCATGACCAACTTCTCCGCCCACGGACTGACGGCCCGTGAATCCATCAACGATACCTGTTTTCAATGCCATAAGGTGCAGCGCGCTCAATTCAACCAGCGGTCCCACATGCCCTTGCTCGAGGGTAAGCTGAGCTGCGTGGACTGCCACAATCCGCACGGGTCGACGACGCGACCGCTTCTCAAAGCCGACAGCACGAACGAGCTTTGCTATTCCTGTCATGCGGAGAAACGCGGACCGTTTCTGTTTGAGCACGCGCCGGTTCGCGAGAACTGTCTCAACTGTCACAATCCCCACGGTTCGAATTTTGAGGCATTGCTGACGGCGCCGAGGCCCCTTCTCTGCCAGCAGTGCCATTCGCAGAGCGGGCATCCGGCGCAGCTTATGACAAGGGGCAATCTGCCGGGCGGCCCGATGCCCGACCCACGGCTGATCGCCACGAGTTGTCAGACCTGCCACGTGAACATCCATGGCTCAAACCATCCATCCGGATCGAGGTTTGAACGATGACTGCCGCGCTGCGACCAGCGCATGTGTCGCTGCGGCGTGTTTTGATCGCTGTTTTCGCCGCAGTGTCGATTGCGTCAGCTCTTCGGGAAAATGTTCACGCGGATACAGCGGTGACGGGCTATGGCACGCCTGGCAATGCACTCAATCCGACAGGGTTGCCGTTCAGCCTGTCGCGCGATCCCGACGGACTCTCGCAGCTTGACGACATAACGCGCACGCCCACGGGTCTGCTCTATCCGCTGCCTTTCCTCTATCCAGATCTGACACAGAGCAAATCCGACCCGGACTGGTGGAGTTTGGGTTGGATCGAGACAGGCGTTCTTGGGACTTTCGATCGTCCGCGCTCGGCCGAGTTCGAAAAATATGCGGATTGGAGTAACGGCTTTATCGCCACCAATCTTGGCTACTACGCGGAGAACCGGAAGACGGCATTATACGTCGAGGGGCTCGCGCAGAATTTCGGCCGCAGCGACCAGTATTATCAACTGAGAGTCGGGCGCTACGGTGAGTTCAATGTGACCGCATTTTTCGATTCCGTTCCGCATCTCTATTCAACCGAGGCACGTTCCATCTGGAACGGCGCCGGCACCGGAAACCTGACGCTAAAAGACGGTCTCACAGCAGCCGGTTCGACCGCGGCGCAGATCAGCGCCGTGGCCGCCGCAGTCGCGCCGACGAGTCTTCAGGTTACACGCGAAAAGGCCGGCGTCTCGTTGAGTTACACGCCATACGAAGAGTGGCAGCTCTTCCTTCAGCTATCCAACGAATGGCGCGACGGCACGCAGCCCATCAGCGCCACATTCGGCTATCCCTTCCAGAACGGCGCGACCCAGATCATCCAGCCAATTCATTACCGCACATTCGATGTCTCGGCCGCCCTGCGCTACAGGGACGATGACTTTCAGGCGAACCTGACCTACACAGGCTCGTTTTTCCACAATCGGACGTCGTCGCTGACATGGGAAAATCCGGGGCTGACGTCGAACACCGATCCGAACGCATACATTCCATTGCGAGGCCGGCTCAGCCTGCCGCCGAGCAACGACTACAATTCCATCAAGGCCGACGCGACAGCGCTGCTGTCGCCGGATGTCCGCTTCAATGGCAGCGTTTCGTACGGCCTGATGGAACAGAACGAGCGCCTGCTCGCGCCGACAGTCGATGAAGGCGTGATCCACGGCGTCGGTACCACCATCGATCTGAGCCAGTGGAACACGACCGCTGCGTTGAGCCAGGTCCGCGCAGGGGCAAAGGTCGAGGCTTTCAACGCGTTCGCGCAACTCCAATACACCTATTCCCCGGATTTGACATTCCTTTTCGAGTTGCGCGACCGCAATGAAAACAATTCGACCAACTACATGGCCTTCAATCCTCTCACAGGCCAGTACGGCTACATTGCGATCGATGGCGGGCTTGCGCCGTTCATTCCGTCGCTGAGCGGAGTCTATGAACCGATGATTCCGGGCAGCCTTGTGCAGATCCGCAACATGCCATTCGCCAACGACGACCTTAATGAATCAGCGAAAGCGGATTACCGCCTGGGAACGCATTCAAAACTCGAGATATCCTACACGCACGATGCCGTCGCGCACAGCATCCGGGAAGTCCCCGACTCGGACGATCATACCGGCCGGATTCAGTTCGATCTTACCGGCTACGAATGGGGAAGCGTGCGCTTGTCATACGCTTTCGCAAAACGGCAAGGCAGCGACTATCAGTCCAACCCCTATATGGCTTACTACACCTCCGCCTTGCCGGGCTACATTCCGCTAACCCCGCAAGGCGATCCGGCTTTCGCGCTCTCCGCTCTGCGGAAGTTCGATGTCGCCGACCGCACGGAGCAAACCTTCCACGGCCAAGCCAACTACATCGTAACGCCGAAGGCAGATCTGCAGCTTACGTCCGATTTCAAACTCGACGACTATGATGCGAGTTACGGATTGCGCTCCACCGCGTCCTACGACGTGAACGTGGCGTTCAACTATCAGATGTCGCTCGATACCGTATTCACGGGTTTCGCGAGCTATCAGAACCAGAACCGCGCCGCCGCGAACATCAACCCCACCGGCCAGGGCACGAGCGGCGACCCAGGTAGCGCCGGATATCCTTTGGCCAATGCGTGGGACGAGACGCTCAATTCCAACAACTATACGGTTGGGCTGAATGCCCGCCACCGCTTGCGGGACGTCACCCTCGATCTGAACTACACCTTTGTGCACAGCAATAGCGCGATCCGCTATTCGTATGCGAGCACCGGCGCATTCTTCGATCTTCTCACGGCCGAGCAGGCGGGACATGCGTTTCCCGACATCACCTTTGATGCGCATGCCCTGAAAGCCAATGCTCTCTGGCAATACTCACCCAGGTTGACTTATCGCCTGTTTTATCAGTTCGCCTTCGAGGACATCGACGACTTTCACTACAACGGGCTTACCAGCGTCATCAGCAATAATGTCTACCTTGGAGTCAGGCCGGAGAGCTTTTCCGCCCACACCGTCGGGCTTTTCGTGCAATACACACTTTGATGTGGAGCAGGGCGGCTCCATCACCGCTTCCGAAAGACGACCTCGGCGTAACGCGCGCCTTTCATGAGCCGGTTGTTCCGGTCGTAAAGCAGATCCGGCGAAATATGCTCTTCGTTTGCGCGGTAGATGACATCGAACCCGGACGCAACCGTCGTATCGCAGAAGCGAAAATTGGTAGAGGTGAGGCACAACAACCCGCCCGGTTTCACGCAGCGGGCCATGTCGGCCACCGCGCGCGCAAAGGCGTCGAAATACAGCACGGGATCGCAGCGCTCCTTGGCCATCGCCGTGAGAGTTCCGTTGCAAAGGACTGCCAGACAGAAGATGGCATCGTAACGGTTCGCGGGCTCCTGCGCCGCAGACCCGGCTGTTTCGATGACAACGCCGGAGAGCCGGCGCGTCCTGTAACGGCAAACCGCGACGTTGGCCGGATTGATATCGATCCCCTTGACGGCGGCTTGAGGGAAATATCTTCGAAGCGCCAGGATTTCGTCGCCAATGGAGCAGCCGAACGACAGCAAGCGATGCTCTGGTCCGTCACCTGTCTCATCGCGCACAAACCTGAAGAGCCAAGGATAGCGCTCCGGTGCCGTATGGTTGAATGGTTGAAAGAGCGAGGCGGAAGTGCGCCATTTCCCCCCCCAATGTGGCAAGGTGCGGTGCAGAATGTTCCTCAACATGGGAACGCAGGATGAGGGCGGATTTGCGTGAAATCAAATCTCTGAAAGTCAGCTGCCGATCCGGGATGCCTTTGTGAGTTTTTTTCACATCGGAAAGGTCGTTTGGTATGCCGTGGAGCCCAGTCATCTGCTGATTTGGGGATTGGTCGTCGGCAGCATGTTGGCCCTGCTCGGGCGTCGTACAGGAGCGATTATTTGCAGCGCCTGTGCATTGTTTTGCCTGCTCCTGCTGATCCTTCCAATAGGCAATTGGGTGCTGCGGCCGCTAGAAAACAGTGTGCCTCGCCCGCTCCTTCCCGGTCGCGTCGATGGCATCCTGGTTCTCGGCGAAGGCCTTAACGGTGACATACTGCACTCGCGCCGGACGCCTGGTTTGGAGCATGGGGCTGCGAGCCTCGTCGCGGCCATGGCGCTGGCGCGGCGCTTTCCGGCTGCGCGGGTCGTGTTTTCCGGAGGCGCCGGCGATCTCAATCCGGAGGGTCAGACCGAAGCGGCCGTCGCAGCAAAGACTTTCAGCGAGAACGGATTGGCTCATAGCCGCCTTCTGCTGGAGGGAAAATCACGCAGCACATGGGAGAACTTGGTCTTCTCCCGCGCACTCGCGAATCCAACTTCCAGGCAAGTGTGGGTTCTGGTTGCTTCGGCGGCACATATGCCGCGCGCTTTGGCGGTGGCACGAAAGGTTGGTTGGGCAATGGTGCCGTGGCCGTCGAACTATCTTACAACTCGGGAAGGTCTCGAGGCTCATCTCTCCTTCAGCAGCAATCTGAACCACCTCGACCTCGCGGCACACGAATGGCTTGGACTGATGGCATATCGTGCCTCAGGCAAGGCGATCTAGATCGTGCAAACGCAGATGCTTTCTGACTCGGCGCGCTTTTCCAGCGTGGAATGGCTGACGCCGAACCTTGAACCGCCGCCGGCCCTTCGCGACTTTGTGAGCGCGGAAGAATCGACACTCGGGGATGCCATTGCTTTTCCCGGGCTCATCAATTCGCATGATCATCTGGCATTCAGTTGCTATTCGCCGACGGGCTCGCCGCCTTATCTCGATTTCCTGGCATGGAGCCGCGATGTTCAGGCCAAGAGCGAGATGATCGAACGAATTGAGCGCATTCCCTATGCGGTGCGCGTGCAGTTCGGCGTGCTCAAGAACCTGCTATGGGGTGTTACCGTAATTGCTGATCACGGTGGCCGCCAAAACTGCCTCAGCCTGCCGATCGCTATCATGCGGCACTGCACACTTCATTCACCGGAACTGGAAAAGTGGGCCTCTCTCAAGCTGCGTTTTGGCGGCAGCACGATCGTCGCCCATCTCGCGGAGGGCGTGGACGATGCAAGCCGGGAACGCGCGCTCGCCCTGTTGCGCTGGAACGTCGCTAGCCGGCCGGTCGTCGGCGTACACTGCGTCAGCCTGCGTGACGCTGACTTCGCGAAACTGGCGGCCCTCGTCTGGTGCCCCGCATCGAATTTTTTCTTGTTCGGGCGCACAGCGGACATTGCGCAGGCGGCTGCGCATACCCGTGTGCTGTTCGGCACGGACTCGCCATTATCCGCGCCAGGGACGATCTGGGACCATATCCGTACCGCGCGCGCCTATTTCAGTGGCGAGGCTTTGCTTTCATCTCTCACGGCCGAGGCAGCCCATTTTTGGGGACTTCCGGACTCTCGCGCGGCCGACAATTTCGTGATCGCACGACGGCGCGCCGCTTCTGCCTGGGATTCATTCTACGCCATCACGCCATCGGATATTTTGCTGGTCGTCCACGATGGATCGCCCGCGCTGATTGATTCACGCCTGGTCGAGGAGATTATGCTTCCCGGCTTCGAAGCCGTGACATGCGAAGGTACGTGCAAATATGTGAAAATGCCGCTGAATGCCATGCTTGAGGCAGTGAGGAGCGCTGCACCTGATTTCGACTGCGACGCGTTGCTCGAGCGGTTTTGCACTGGCGCACTTTGACCCTGCGGAAGACGGGCGCCGTAAATTGCCATGGTCTCCACGCCGAAGTGGCGCCAGGTCAGCCGCTCGACGGCCAGTCCCGCTTTCGCAAGTCCCGATAACATCCCGTCGTAGTCGCCATGACTTGTCAGAACGACCAACGCCACACCACCGGGCTTCATCACCGCTGGCAATCCGGCCGCAAAGCGATCAATAACGTCGGGGCTGCGCCAGGTCCGCTCGAACGGCGTCTGCGGCGGGCCGCGAAACTTCGGCAGCGACGTCACCACCAGGTCGAACGTGCGGCCGGCCACCGGCTCGAACAAATCGCCTGAGATCACTTCAATACGATCCTGGACATGATTGAGGATCGCGTTGGCGCGTGCGCACGACACGGCCTCTGGAATTGCGTCGACAGCGGTCACCTGGAATCCGCGCAAAGCGGCGAAGACCGCAAGAATTCCACAACCCGTTCCCATGTCGAGCGCGGTCGCTCCGGCGTTCGGACTGCTGAGCAACGGGGTCTGCGCCACGAACTCGGCAATGTAGCGGCCACTCCGGAACACGACAGGATTGAACACGCCGGGCCAGATCGCAAAACGGCGTCCGAGCACATGCTCGAAAACGGACCGGTCCAGGCGGCGACGGAGTATGGCGCGTTTGACCGCCATGGCCGGCGTGCACAGCCATCGCACCGGTGCCGAGACCCGGGGCGGCGGCGGCGCGGTCCGCGGCAGGCGTGCCAACAAATCAGAACCCTTGGATTTCCGGCCGCTGATAAGGAAACAAACGATTGATCAGCCGAAGCTCGATAGGAAAATTGTAGAACTGCATCGCGTAGCGCCAAGCGGCCAGGCTCCGTAGAGCGAAACGGCCCCCGTTGCTTAGCCGCGTATCCGTGATCGTGGGATAGGCGGCGTGCAGCACTTTCTGAAAATTCCCGATCTTTTTCCGGATGCGATCGTTCATCCACGGAAGGTCGGAAGAGAGATGCTGGGCAAACTGCTCCCACCGCGCATGTGTCCAGGTCTCTATATCCTGCGGATATTCAAAACCCGCTGTTTGCGCGTTTGTTTGCATTGCTCCGTCGACCGGCACAGGACTGTATATGTAGAACACGATCTCGACATCCGGGTTCACGCGCTTGAGCCTCCGGATGAATCGAATGGTGTTTTCGGCATCGGCTTCCGGGTCCGGCGGATTACCGATGATGAACGACATTTCCGGCACCACGCCGAATCGCCGCATCTTCTCGGCCACGGCAAGAATCGTGTTTTGGTCCTGTTTTCCGCCCTTGTTCATGCGCCGGAGTGTTTCACCGTCGGCCGATTCCGCGCCCATGAACGCCATCTTCAGGCCGCTCTTGCGCATGGCGGCCCATGTTGCATCGCTGAACTTCAGCATCGTGTCGGCCCGGCCGAAGCCCCACCAGCCGATCTCAAGCGGCATGATGCGCTCGCTGAATTCCGCGATACGGCTCTCCTGCACGAAGAAATTGCTGTCGTAAAATTCAATAGCCGTGGCGCGATAGTCCTGCACCAGCTTTCGAACCACGGAAGCCGTGCGCTCGGCCGTCTGCGCCGAATATCGGCCGTTCACCTTGTTGACCACCGCGCAGAAATTGCATTTGAACGGGCAGCCATAGCTTGAGTGGTGAGCAATGGTGCGGCTGCCGAGGAAGGAAGAGCGCACGTAGCGTTCCATGTCGACGGCGTGGTAGGGGAAATCCGGCAACTCATTAATATCCGGGACGGGTGGCTTTGGATTCAGATGAGCGCCGCCGTCAGCGTCCCGCCAGGCCAGGCCCGCAATTTGCGTTACGTCATCACCGCTGCGAATGCGGCGGATGAAGTCCGCGAATTGCAATTCGCAATGGCCACGAAAGACAAAATCGACATAGGATTCCTTCATCACGGTCTGCGCGTGCAGGGTCGGGAAATAGCCACCCCAAACGATCAACAGTCCGGGATATTCCTCTTTCAATACTTTGCAGATCGGCACGGCGTTGCAGAGTTGGGGACCAGGCATGACTGTCATGCAGAGGATGTCTGCTCCGCTGTCGTGAATAGCCCCGCGCAAGGCCGCAAATCCCTCTTCGACGAGATTTCCGTCGACGATCCGATATTGCTCGACACCCTCAAGCGTCGCCCCAATCGCCAGCAGGGACATGGGAAGTACCGGCTTTTTGGACGCCGAACTGACGGGGTTGTAGAGAACGATCATGGCGGCGCTGGCTCAGCGTTCCGGCGGAGAATCGTGAGCTGATGATCCGCCATGCCTGCCAATGTTCGGCTCCTCGCGAACTTCTTTTCCAGACGGATGAGGGTTTGCAGCAACCGCGGGTGCCGCTCGACAAACGAAAACATATAGGAGGGCGGCAGAAACACGCCAATGCCGCGCACGGATTGAATGCAAAAGGCTCCCCGAAACGCCCGTTCAATCTCTCGCGCGCTCCAATAACGGATGGGAAGCGCTCGATTGGCGATAGTAGCAGTTGCACGCCCGTTCCACCGTCGAAACGATCGACGGTCGAGGCGCAAGCCATACCACAGTGTTTCCCAGACGCAGAACCTGCCCATCGTCACCAGGATCACGACGCCGTCCGCGCGCACCGCCGGAGCGAGCGATTGCGCAATCGTTTGCAAATTTGCAACGCAATTGAGTGCTCCGAAATTGGCAAGCACGAGGTCGTATGGGCCGCCATTGCAGCCCGGCGCATTCAAATCAATGATTTCCGTCTCGATCGCCGCGATTGCGCCCGCTCGCTCCGCCTTGGCGCGAACCTGTTCAAGCATGGCACAGGAGCCATCGCGGGCGCTGACGATGCAGCCCCGCTCTGCAAGCCACAGCGCATCCTCTCCGGTTCCGCAGCCAAGATCGAGAACGCGCATACCGGGACTTACAAACGGTGCGATGGTCTGCCAGACCTCCTCCCGCAGCAGCCTCCCGACCGAGCGGTGGGAAAACGTGGCGTCATATTGGGTTGCCCCAGGGTCGAAGGCGTTTGCCGGCACGCCGGCGAGAGACAGATCAACCACGGTCCACCTCGTGGCGGGTGGCGTACATTCCAAGCCGGTTCAGGGCTGAGGCCGCTTTTGTCTTGGCGTAACGCACAACATCGCGTTCGCGGCGCGCGGTCATGCCGGCGAGGCTTGTTTCCGCCGCCAGCCATCGCTGCGCATGCCGGTAGAAGCGCCGCGAATTGCGCCCCGAAATAACGAGCGTGCGATCGGTACTTTCCGCCCAGGGCTCACGGCTTGAAATACGGCTGGCCACGCGGTCGTAATACGGCGTCCCCTTGATCGGATAGCTGAGGGTCGTCAGCATATCATCGGGCACGGAGTTACGCAGGTGACGCGCGGTCTCGTCGATGTCGCTCCACGTCTCTCCATCGTAACCGAGCATAATGAACGTTCCGGCGCGGATGCCCTTGCGCTGCACCAGCCCGATCATTTCCCGCGTGCGCGCGGCGTTCGTGCGCCGCGTCATGGCATCGAGAATGCGTTGCGATCCGCTTTCCGCGCCAATCCAGATGCGATAGCAGCCAAGCTCGGCAAGTATCTCAGCGACGTCTTCATTGAGACGATCTTCGCGCGTGATCGTTTCGAACGGGTATCGCAAGCCGCGGCGCTTCATTTCGCCGGCAAATTCCGTCAGCCACCGGTGGTTGATCGTGAAAACATCATCGGCAAACCAAAGCTGGTCCGGCGCATAGGCACCGCGAATGGCTTCGATCTCGTCCACCACGTTTGCAGGTGAGCGGCGGCGATGGCTCCGGCCGTACACGGAATGGCTGCACCAATTGCAGGCATACGGGCAGCCGCGCGCGGTGATAAGCGACACGGAGCGCACCCCGTGATGCCGCTGCCAAGTTGTGAGATAGCTTTCCAGATCGATGGCACCGCGGTCCGGGAACGGCTGTGCATCCAGGTCGCGGATCTGTGCCCGTGGCGCGGTTCTACTGACTTCGCCATTCTTACTGCGGAAGGCAATTCCATTGATTTCATCGAGGCGTGACAGACCATGGCGTTGGAGATGCGGAATAAGTTCGGCGAGCGTTAATTCGCCTTCGCCGGATACGATGATATCGGCACCGTGGTCCAGGTATTCTTCGGCGTAGTTGACCGGCTCGGGTCCCCCCAGGATGACGATCCTGCCGTGTGCCTTGCAGGCTGCGATCAGCTTCAGCGCATATCTACGCGTAATGAGATTGACATACAGGCCTATAATACGCGCGTTGGACCGGGCAATCGCTTCACAGGTCGATGACGGATACTGGAAAGTTGTGTCAAGAACCTCGACGGAAAAGCCGCAGCGCTTCAGGTGCGAAGAAATGTAGAGCAGCCCAAGCGGCGGGTACGGTTTCATAACCTTCCGCTCGGCTTCGTCCTCGCCGATAAAATACGCGTGCGTCAGGAGAATATCGCTCATGCCGCCTCACGGACGTTCGGCAACGCGGAGTGCGGCATCAGGCGCAACAACTGCAGCTTCAGCCAGGAAACTGGAAAGCCCGCCGTCCAGACAAGGACAAAGAGCGCTGCCCGCAGCACCGGTACATTTCTAAGTTTGCGGTTGTTGAAGGCACCTTTCACCTTTTGCACCGCGCGACGCATGCGGAAATCGCGATGCACATAGGTGTGCAGCTGGCGGTAGAACGCCGTGGTGAAGGGACCGCGATAAAGCATTGCCATGTCGGATGACACTGCCCAATGGCGCTCGTTGCGCAATTCCCGCTCAACACGCGCATGAAAGGCAGTACCCGCCAGCGGATAAGACACGGAAATACCAATCTCATCTGGTTTTGCCGAGCGCAGCATCGAAAGGGTACGGCCAATATCCTTCATTCCCTCGCCTGGATAGCCGAACTGGATAAAGTGCCCGACCCGAATTCCGGCCCGCTTGAGTTGCCCGGTCGCTTCCACGATCTCGCGAACGGTCTGCTCCTTGTCCATGGCATCGAGTACCGCCTGACTTCCAGATTCCGCCCCCATCCAAACGATGTCGCAGCCGGCCCGTTTGATCTCACCGATCGTTCCGTCGCGCAGAAGGAGATCGGCGCGGCTAAGGCATTTAAAGGGAATATGGAGGCCTGCCCGCGCCAGCGCATCGGCGAATGTTCGCCACCATCCAGGCCTAAGCCCCATGATGTCGTCCATGAACCAGATATAGTCCGGCGCCGCCATTTTCATCAGCTGCGAAAGCTCGGCGACTACCGAGGCTGGACTTCTCGCCGCGTATCCGCGGCCCCAGATCGGTTTGGCGCACCAATTACAACGGTAGGGACAGCCGCGAGACGTCACAAGATTCAAGGCGAAAAATCCGTGGTGTCTCATCCAGGTATTGCGATACGCGGAAATATCGACGAGATCCCATGCCGGCAAGGGAAGCGAATCCAGATCGCGCTGCAACTCGCGCGGAGGCGTGCGCGATATTTCTCCAATCGCGTCTCGATACACTATTCCCTTGATCGCCGAGGGCCCTGCGTCCTTCCAATCCGGGCAACACACCAATTCTTCAATTGTCATTTCGCCTTCGCCGACCGCCACGGCATCCGCGCCGGCATCGAGATAGGTAGCGGGATGATCGGAAGCATCTGCGCTGCAGACCGCCACCCGTGCGGCTGAGGCTTTTGCGGCTGCGATCATCGCGAAGGCCGCGTTGCGCATCGCGGAGAGGCACATCTTCGAGAGGTAGTTGAAGTTATCGTCGAAGAGAACGGCAACATCCGGCCGTGTGCGTTTCAGCGCTGTATCCCAGTCTGAAACCGACTTCGCGATCATGGCATCGAAGAGGTGAACCTCATGCCCGCTGCGTCGCAGCACTGCAGCGGCGTAAAGCGTCCCCAGCGGCGGAAACGGCTGATGTTCCCGCCAGCGCGCGGGATCAAGACGAAGAAAGTAGATACTGCCGATGAGGATACGCGCCATCTCAATCGCTCATCTGAAGATCACGGCGATGGATGCGGCCGTGATTGCGAGTTGGCTGGTGACTTGCGTCACGCTCTGGAGCAGTGCGTCCCAAGTAAAGTAGTTCAGCGTCCGCGGCACGACAATCACCGAACCGGGTGCCAGCGAAACGGAGTTTGCGGTCCACCATCCCCTATTCACCTGCACGGCGGACCCGTCTGGGCGAATGACAAAAATATGGTCGTCGTCGGCGATCTCGGTGGTGCCGCCGGCCAGCGCCACATAATCCGCTACGGACCGGCCGGCCCGGTACTGAATGCCGCCCGAGGACATCACCTCGCCCGCCACCACCACGGAGCTTGGTTTCCGCGGCACGAAGATTTGGTCGCCTGGCTCGAGCACAAGATCGAGTTCCGGATGGGCTGCGACTTCACGAGGATCGATCTGCACGGCGATGCGGCCGCCCTGCATGCCGGTCTGGCGCAGGCGCTGGACAAGTTGATTGACGTAATTGATCTCGCTGTCGGAAATCTTTTCCCGGGTTGCATGGGAGCCGACCAGCACCGCAAGCTGCCGCTCCAGAGAGTCGGCCTCTCGCTGCAACACGCCGCGTTCCTGCTCGGCAACCGAGCGGCGCAGGAATATGGCACCCGCGGGATAGGCCGCGTCCGTGAATCCGCCGGCGCGCTTCAGCAACGACGATAGATGCTCCCCGCGTAGAATTTCGTAGGCGCCGGGATACTTGACCTGGCCGAACAGCGATATTTCTCCCGAGTCCCGGTCCGAATACACGGCATTGAACCGGACACGATCAAACGGTTGTAACGTCAGCCGCGAAAATTCACCTGCGGCCAGGCTGTAGGTCCGTCGCACTGTCTGGGACACACCGGAGACATTGTCGATTCTGGCCGAGGTGATTTCGAACGCATGCAAATCCACCTTTGGCGTAAGCCCGCCTGCGGCTTCGACGACCCTGTCAAGCGTGGTGCCCGGCATCATCAGGAAATTTCCGGAACGGTTCACTTCGCCGGCCACGGTCACGTAGTAGTTCCCCAGCGTGCTCACCAACAATTGGCGTGCGTCCGCATCCAGCCCGACAAAGATGGCCTGCGGCATTGCATTCAAGTCTGGAATTCTGACGGCATCGCCGTCCTCATTTTGTCCCCGGGGCACGACACCCGGATTCAACAGTACGTTCTCTGATTGCGACCTTTCGGTGTCCGACGTATCTGGATTTGCAGGCGTTGTCTCAGTGACGGAAAGGCCGCGCGATTGCTCAGCAAGGATTGCTGCCCGATCCTGTAAGCCAATCGAACCTGATTGGCCGAGCGAGTTGGATGAAGACTGAGAAGCAACCGCGCCGACGATTGGGTCCGGCGGCACCAAGACCCCGGCTGAAGCGATGCCCGCGATTGGACGACTGGGGCCAGACGCCGGATTGCGAAGCGGCGACGTCTGCAACCGTCCAATTTCAGCGGCCGCATCTTCTCCGCCGGACAGAATGCGCCCCGTGCGTTCATCTATGATGCGGTCCGAGCCCTGCTGCGCGGCGCGGGATGCCCGGTCGGCAATGTACCGCATCTCCGCGACATTCAGAATGTACACCACGTCGTTGGATTGCAGCGGTACGTCCGTGCGGCCGCCGATAACGTCTGCGGGCGAGAACGGCTCAACCACGCGCTGCAGGGTGACTGAGTTGAGCCGAATTACGGCCCCCAGCAACAGATAGGGCAACGGTTTGCCCGCAGCGGGCGAAAACATGTCCGCTGACTTCAGCAAGCCGCGCAGCGACCTCGTTTCGCCAAGCGCGTAGTAGCCGTCCAGCGCGCCAGCGCCGATGAGATCCACCTTGCCGACGGATATGTCCGCCACTGAGTGCACAAAGAGAATTTCGCCGTCGCCGACGGCTGCGTTGGAACCTTTGCCGACACGAACCATTTCCCGGCGGCCATCGGCCCGGGTACGAAGAATGGACAGCCGATAGGCGCCGCGCACTTCGGGGCCACCGGCCAAGGCCAGCAGGGCGGATGCCGTCATGGAACTCCGGTGCGGTGGCAACTCGTAGATCGCCGAACGCTTAACTTGCCCGGCTACACCTGCCGCACCGGACTGCAGTGGCACTACAATGCGGTCGCCGTCGGTAAGTGTTGTGTCCGTAGCCGACGGAACGCCCGCGAGCAGGGCGTAAAGATCGAGCCGGACGGTCCTTCTGCCGCGCACAAGCTGAACGTTTCGCAACGATCCGCTCTTGTTGATTCCGCCCGCGAGGTTCAGCGCGTCCATCGCTGTGGAAAGGCCGGTAAGGCTGTAGACCCCGGGTGTGACGACCTCGCCCACAACGTTGACAGAGATTTGGCGCACGGCCCCAACCGAGACAAGTCCAATAGTGCCGGCAAACGCTCGCTTCACCGCTGCCTGGAAGTCGTCACGGAAATCGCCGAAGCGCCGGCCGCCAGCCGCGAGGGGTACCAAGCCCGGGAGGACGACGCGACCGTCCCTGTCGACCCGGGTGCGGTATGCGGAATTCTGCTGCCCGCGAAGCGTGACGACGATCTCGTCGCCGGTTCCGAGAACATAGTTGTCCTGGAGGGCGCCGCTTTGGCGCGCGAGCACCGGGCCGCTGCTTCCAAATACGTCATAGCCAAATTGCCGGAGACGCTGTCCCGCCCGTCGGCTCATCAAACGTTCGAGCGAAGACACCGCCGAAGGTCCAACATGATCGGTGGAGTGCCGGACAGGCGGTTCAACGCCACTGGTCAGGGGATATGCCGGTGGTGATTGCAGACGGACGTCCGGCTGGACCATCGGCGAAACAGTTTGCTCTGCTCCGCTTCGTTGCTGCAGCGCCCGGAGTACCTGATTGACGACGGGATCGTCGCTGCCTCCGGATTGCGGGCTGTTTTGGGCGATGGAAGGCACCGTTGCGGCACACCAAATCACACCAATGGCTACCAAACGCGAGAGTGCAGACGTTTTCTTCATCTCACGTCTCCGCAAGCCACGGCGTGTGGTGCTGGAATTGACGGAGCGCCAACCGCGTCAACCAGGACAGCGAAAGCAGGCGACCGCCAGTCGCTTCTCTAACCTGATGCAGCGCGCGATGCAGATTGCCCCGCGACCCAACCAAGGTGCGCAAGAGCAAAGTCGCGCGGATCCTTCCGTAGTCAGGTCGCACACCGGCTGCAGAACACGCGTGCTCGATCACGCGGAAATCGTCATTTAACCGCTGCGATGAGGTCATTGTGCTGTGAAACCGCTGCGGACGTTCCCGCCAACAGGAGATTGGCCGGTCCAGATAGACGATCGGCCGGTTGGCTGCCTGGGCGAAGAGTGCGGTTGCAAGTTGATCGGTATGCGTCGGATCGGCGGGGTTAAAGCGTAAGCGCGCCGACCCGTCGATGCGGTAAAGGTTGGCGCCCAGAGGGCCGTACAGCATCGCCCCGGTTGCAAGGAACTGTGCAAGAAACCGCGCCGGAGCGACGGTGAAATCCAAGCCGTTCCGGCAACGAATGCGCCTTGCAATCCGCAACGGCCGCAGCGTTTCGTCGACAACCTGGTAACTTGCCATCCCAAGGACAGCCCCAAGCTCCGCCATGCGGTCGCGCAACGCAATGACTGTTGTGTCCGTAAGCACGTCGCCCGCCATCAGAACCATCGCGTAGGAGAAGCCCATTTGCTCCGCATACTCGAGCGCGCAGTTCCAGTTCTCGACCCGCCCGAGATTGGCCGAGTTGCGATGGACCGTAATCGGCGCACCCTGCGGATCTGCGTTCGGGATGCCGGAGGTGCTGCCATCCGAGGAAGCATTGTCCGAAATCACGATCTCATAACTCTCCCCCGGTAAATTGGCTTTGGAAGCCGATAGCATCGTCTCGCGCAACAGTGGGCCGGCGTTGAAGACCGGAATTAGGATGGCGATCTTGCCCACCCGCGCATTCGAAGACACACCGGTCATGGACACACCCGATCTTCGGGCGCGTAGAATGCTTGCGCCTGTCTGTACTCGTCGGGCGTGCCGCAGAATAGGACATCCCGGGATTCGATCAGGTCAAAAGCAATTTGCCGCCCGCGGGCGATCAAGGCATTGTAGAGCGGCGCCACGTAGCGTTCGCGCCTCTCGCTGTCGCTTCTTGGCGGTGCGGGATTGGCGTAAGCCCATCGGAAGTCTTCCGCAGTTCGGAAGTAATAGAAGCCGGTGCAGCAGAATTCCGAGATCGGGCGCTTTTCGACAACGCTTGCCACCATGCCGGGCCGGCCGGCCTCCGGCTCCACGAACGACCAATGAACTCCCTCCCCGCGAAAGACCTCCAGATAGCCATCGCAACGCGGATCCATCATCGGGCGCGGCTTTGCATACCCGCGCCGGATCGTATCGATGTTGAAGATCCCGACGGGCTCACCGCCGGCGACACCCCGCAAATCCAGGCCACTTAAGACAGTATCTGCCTGACCTCCCGTCCGCTGCCCCAGGGTAACGACGTGCGCACGGTCAATGTTCAAGGCGCGACGGCGCGCCTCGACGAAACCCGCTTCCTCGTGGGGGGCAATGAACAGAAAAACATCGTCGCGAAAATACGCAGCGAAACTTCCCACGACATGATCAAAAACCGTGGCACCGTTCAAAGGTAGCCGGTATTTCGGCACGGTGAAGCCGGCCTCCCGGAAACGCCGGCCTTCGCCGGCCATGGGGAATACGAAGATCATGCGGCTCTGCCGAAACAGGACCGGTACAAACGATAGCCATTCGCCAGGAAAGCCCACTGGCGTTGCTGATTATCTCCGTGCAAGGGCAGCATCGAAAAGAAAAGCAAAACGGAAATCGCGGCGGCCACTCGGACACGCTTTTCGTCGCCCTCGCAGACGATATCGATGAACAGTTTCTCAAGCCGATGCCGTTCAGGGATTGTGCCGATCTCAAACGTTAGCGTGTACGGGGCGTCCTGCCGCAGATCGTAGTAGCCGGCCACGATCATGTCATAGCCGCCAACCACCGAATGGTGCAGCTTCCCCAAATCGTAACGCGTGTCCCCGAACAATTCCGGAGTGCCGGGCTCCGTGTAGCCGCGCGGATCCACGAGCTTCACCGAGCCTTGCCGAAAGTCGAATAGGATATTGCTCAAGCAAAAATCGCCGTGGAGAATTCCGGCATCCTCCATGACGGGCGGCCCAATGATTTCCGCCATCCGTTCAATGATATCGGTGGGGGGCGGAAGCACCTCTCCGTTGATGCTCCAGGCACGACCCGTTTCTATCCCTGCTGACCGAGCGAACGCCTCGAAGCGTGCTACGGCCTTGCCGTTGTAGAGGTGCGTAAACCAGGCCTCCCGCACGCTGTTCGGCTTTGCGGTGCGAAGCAGCGACAGCACATCACGGCAGCTGGCAAAAATACGCTGCCATACGGGCGCAGGCAGCGCGCCGAACACATAAAGATCACTGAGCGGACATAAATATTCATAGCTCAGGCTATAGCCATGGCTGGTCAGCGGAGAATTCAATCGGCCGAGATAGACCGGAACATACGGCTTCAGCTTCGACGGAAGGGCTTCGTACCAAGACGCCTCCGCTTCCATCTTCTCACACTGCGTGCTCGTTTTGCACACGATATTGCGCGAGATCGCGAGCGTATTGAACGTGCGCTCGGTCGTTAATGTGCGGCGTGTTTCGTAATAGGTGTTGAGGTGTCCAAGGTCGAGCCACAATCCGCAATTTTCCACGGGGTGGAAATCCGGAACGCAGGCGGCGTAGTCGTTCAGCGCTGCAAGGAAGTCGCGCGTCCGCGCAAGGCTGCGAAGAAAATCCACGCCTCGCGAAAAGCTGAAAAGGCCGCTGACGATAGGCTGTTCCGCGCACAATCCGTCTTCGACCGAGCGAACTTTGACGGGGGCGCGGCTTTCTACCACCGCCCAGGGATATGGATGGTTTTCGGCATGGACGGAAAAAGCGTCCCAGGGAAACGACTCCATGCCGATGAACAGCGTATCGCCGTGCAGAAGGACCGCGGCCTCGTCGCCTTCCACGCTCTGTATGAGCGCCAGCATCAAGGATTCAGCGAGGCTGACTCCCTCGGCAATTCGAACGACCTCGACCGACAGATTCCGCAGGAGCCGCGCATCATGGGCTGCAATGCTGAAGCCTTCCGGCAGTGTGAGCACCACCCGCCCTGCCAATCGCTGCAGCAGCTGAACCTGCCGCACAAATAGCCGGGCGTTGCCCGCCGGCAAAAACGACGGCGGCAACCGTCCAAACTCAACCGCCATTTCCGGATTCACATAGGCCGCGGACGCGATAATGCCGACGCTCATCCGCTGCGCTCCCGGTCGAGAAGAGCAGAAATTGCAGGCAGTTCCAGCGAAAGGAATTCCGATGGACGGATCGTTCGATCGTCCACATAGAACCCGCCCTTGCCGCACCAGGGCTTACCGACATGGACTTCGTCGAATGGAATATCGTGCCGCCTCAGCCAATCGACGATCACCGGCAGCGTTTCCGCATTGATGCGTCCGATCGAGTTCGCAAAGCTTTGCATGTTGCGCGATGTGACGATCGCGACGCGGAAACCTTGGGCGGCATAGCGCCGGACCTGTTCGGCGACCTTTGGGTTGGGCAGAATGTGCTCATACCGTGCCGCGCTACCATCGACGGTCAGGGTGCCATCCAGATCCATAACCAGCGTTTTGGTGTTCCCACCGATCATTTCGCGCCAGCCATCGCTGGGAGCGGCATCGACTTTACGCGGCGGCGCGTGGCCATTCTTTCGCGCAGCATGACGGCTGGTGCCGCCAGCACGCAGCCCGCCATCAGCCCAAGAATAAGAACCAGAATGCGCTGCGGGAAAACGCGCTCGCGGTCGTCGGGAATGGTCGGCGGATCGATCACCCGAAACGCGAATTCCGGCTGTCCCTTGGCAAACATGAAGTTCTGCAGCTGGCGTTCGTACGCCGAGGCCAGCGCCGCATTGAGTGCATTGTTCGCGTCGGCACCCTCGCCGCTGCGCATCTGCGTAGCCAAATAACGCATGTTCTGCTGGGCTTCCCGAATCGCTCGATCGCGCAATTGCCGATTGGCGAGATCGATCAGATCTCTTGCCCATTTTGCAGCAAGTGCCCGATCCTTCCAGGTGATCGCCATGGTGACAATGCCGGTGCGACGATCGAGATCGATGTCCCGTATGTGATTGTCGAACAGCTTGTATCCTTCCCGCAGCGTGGGTATGCGCCAGTCCGGAACGTCCCAGCGCTTGTTGGTCGGATCCCATCGATTGCTGAAGAGGATCGGCAGAAGATCCGCTTGCCTCGCGTAGGTGTCGAACAATTCGCGCGACCCCAGAACGGCCACGGCTTCGTCCTGATTTGAACTTTGCCGGGCAAGCAGAGCTGCAATGCCGCCGAACCCGCCAAGCATGGCGTTGCTTCCGGTCTCATGCACAACCGGCATCGCGACGATCTCGACCCGCCAATAGGAAGGAAGAACCAAACAGAGGACACCAGCAACAGAGACGCACAAGAGAACTGAGAGGAAAGCGACGAGCCAGTGACCCCTAACTCGTGTAACCAGCTGCGACAAACCGCTGTGTGCGGCAGGTTCGGTCCAAACCGAGCCGTCCGTACCTATGCCTGGACGCTCCCGTGTCCCCAACTCTCCCAGCCCTCTGCAGTCCGCCTAGCGGAGGGACGATTTTACCAGCAATTCTATTCCGCGGCGAAAAACATTTTAACTCCGGCGCTAGCCATTCACAAATAAGTCGGTCTCGGCAAAACTGACTTTTCGGAGGCGAGGAATCGCGGGGGGGCGGAGGCCAAATTGAAGCTGCCCAATCCATTTCGATCCCACCTGTTTGGTGGGTTGACCGACCAGGCGGTCGTGAGCTTCGGAAATTTCGCCCTGAGTCTGGTCCTGGCGCACCAACTGTCCCGCCAGGACTACGGTGTGTTTTCGGTGGCGTTGTCCTTCATCCTGTTTCTGAACCTGCTGCATCAGGCCTTCATTACCTATCCGCTGTCGGTGCGCGGCGCTTCTGCCGATACTTGCCGGTTCCAGTACCTGCTTACCCTCGCAATATTGTTGACCCCGATTTTTGCATTGGCGGTACTGCCAGTTCTGGGAGCGGCGTTGTTGAGCGTGGGACGCCTTGATCTGTTGCCGCTCGCCTCCTTTGCGTTGGTGATGTGGCAGCTTCAGGAAGTCATTCGGCGCGGAATGCTCGCGCGGACCCGCTATCGCTGGACAATTGCCATTGACACGTTGCGGTACCTTGGAGCGCTCGGAGCCGTCGTCGCAATCGCGAGTTGGGTAACAATTTCCGATGTATTTCTGGTCCTGACCGCGGCATCCTTCGTGTCGATCGTCGCAGCTGCTCCCGTGCTGCGTTTTCGCTTTGCGGCGGCGCGCGCTGGTCTGTCGCGGGAGATCGCAATCCATCGCGAATTGGGCACGCCTGTATTTCTGGCCAATCTGTTGCTCGCCTTTTCCACGCAATGGCTTTTGTGGCTGCTTGCCTGGATAAAGGGCCCGGCGGCGGCGGCGTTGCTGGCAGCGCTGGCAACTGTCGCGGCCATTGCGAGCCCACTCATTTTCGGCGCTGAAAACGTAATTGTCCCTGAGATCGCGCGGTCCCGGGACAAATTGACCTTTGCCGATTTGTGCGTGCTTCTATGGCGCCGCGGAGGTGTATGTCTGCTTTTGGCGGCGCCTCTGATTCTTGTCCTGATGGCGTTTCCGCTGCAGGTCCTGCAGGGGTTTTACGGCCGTTCGTCGCCCTATGTTTCGCATCCCATTGACTTGCAGATTCTGGCCTGGGCGTATGCAACCTACCTCGTTTCGGCGATTCTGGGCGCGGCTCTTCGCGGCTATGGCGCGCGCGAAGGTATATTTCGAATGCAACTCTACCCGGCGCTGTTCGGCGTTGTCGGCGGCACCTGGCTGACCTGGCGATACGGCGTTTCCGGCGCCTGTACAGGTGCTTTATGTGCCGGCCTGCTGCGGGCCGCGGTCGGCGTGCACTACGTCCGAGAGCTTCGCAGAGTAACACCGTGCGCGTCTACCAAACTGGCGGTCGCCTCATGACTGACACCAGCGCCGAGGGTGCACAGGCGAAATACACCGGCGGTCTCGATGCAATAGAGAGGGCGCTGTGGATAGCTTTGCTCCTGCTGGTCCCAATTTCGAGCTCGCCGCTTTTGCCGTTCGGCCAAGGTACGCTCGTCCGGCCGCTGGCGGTTGTTCCAGCTGTATTGCTGGTTTTGATGGCTGCGCTGCGGATCGTGGTTCTAGGGCAGATGCCCGCCCTCAAAAGGGGAGGATTTCTGCTGCTCTGCCTGTTTGGCTTCTATGTTCTGTTTTCCGGATTGGCGGAAATCGCTTTCCTGCCCGACCGCGCATTCAAGGGGCAAACACCGCTCGGCAGCTTCCTGCGCGCGGTGGCCACGCTTGACGTCGGTATTGTATTTTACACCGTCGCGCGCTTGCAGTTGCGGACGCCGGCCGATGCAAAGGCCGCGCTTCGCTACCTCTTCATTGGCATGACCGCATCGATCGCGCTCGCGGTCGTTCAGGTGTTCGCGATGACGCAACATGGACAAATGTTGCGAGACGTGCAGGCGATCACCGATATCTTCGCTGTTCACTATGACGGCCTGGTATCACGGGCTCAGGGCATGACATTTGAACCTTCGTGGCTCGCCACGCAGATCATTGTCCTGCTGCTTCCCGCGCTCCTAGCTGCCAGCCTTTCGGGCCAAGCTCTTTTCAACGCCCGTTCCAGAACGGCCACATGGCTTCTGCTGTTCGCCGGATTTGCGGTTGCACTGGCAGGGCTACTGAGTTCCGGATCGCGTTTTGGTCTCGGCTGCGCTGCCGCGATGCTCGTGATCAGTGGCTTCCTTGCGTTGTGGCGCGGGCGCGTTATCGCCTTGGGTGCATTCCTGCTGGTTTTGCTGGTCGGCGTTGGCGCTTTGCTTGCCATGAGCACATTTCGTGCCGGCGCCGGTGCCACATACGTTCTTGGGCCGGTGATATATCTAACCCAATCCGCCGAGTTACCGCGTGACCAATCAGAAATGGCGACTGATGTAGCCGACGCGCTGGCCTTGGGCGGCCGCATTTCAGCGGCACAGGCGGCCCTAGGCATGTGGCGCGACAACCCGCTGTTCGGTCTCTCACTCGGTAACAGCTACCGCTACTTCGGAAAATATGCGCCAGACTGGGCCTTCCAGACCCAATTGTTCACCCAGGGGGCACGCGAGGGGATCGGCTGGCTGGACACATTTTCCCCGGAAAAAGGCAACGCGAAAAATCTGGTTTTGCGATTGCTGTCAGAGACCGGGCTGGTGGGATTTTTTCTGTTTTTCCTTTTCATCGTAAAGCAGATTTTCGCAGGAAAAACGGATGACGACTTCCATCGCTATTTCCGCCTCTCAACCCTCCTGGCACTCGGTTTTGCGTTTCTCAATCAGGATTCGCTCGCCGATCCGGTGCTGTGGATTCCGATCGCGCTATGCTTTGCGATGAACGCGAGCTTGCGAACAACCCCGCGATGCGCATCAATCGAGCCGAGAACGGAATAGATGCGGCTATCACCACGTCCTATCGAAGCCAGGGGCTCTCAGCGCAAGTTACGAAGGCATTTTGCTTCCGCCAGACAGATGTAGAGTTCAGACAAGGGGCTTTTGGTCAGCATGGATGCTTTTTTTAGGTCGCGAATTGCCGTGGTTTCCACGCGCAGCTTTGCGCGGGCTGCCGGCAGGCCTGCGATTTTTGCGAGCATTCTTCGTGCGCTCGGACAGACGAGCGATGTCACCGTCTTTCGTATGCGTTCGGCCGTCGAACTTGGCGCCGCTCGCGGCATTTGCGCCATATTTGGAAAGTGGCTGATAAGCGCAGTTCGCCGACGGCCACTGCCGCTACAATGCGCTCTATATTCCTCATCCAGGGAATGTCAGCGCCTCGCGAAGGAAATTTCCGAAGGTGCCTTCGATGCGGTCTATCTCGACACTGTCCGGTGCCACGCGCTGCTTGCATTGCTGCGACAAAAGCTGCCGCATCTCCATATCGTAACGGACTTCGACGATCTAATGTCGCGCCGCGCAAGTTTTCTCACGCGGAACCGGCTTCCGCTTTTGGCGGGACACATCGGCAACTCCCTCCCCCGCCTGCTTCGGCTTCTGGCAGAAGGCCCGTTTGCCCGCCTCGTCACCGCGCATGAGGCAGCGGCGCTGCCTCGCATCGAAGCAGATGTCGTCGCTCGGTCGTCGGCCACGATCATGCTTTCCGCTATTGAAGCCGTAGAGATGCGCGGACGTTTGCCCACGGCAAGCGGTGTGAAAGTGCACGCCATCCTGCCCGCATTCGCAGTGCAGGCGGAACCGTGGAAATCGTCCTCGCCATTGCGCTTCGTTTTCGTCGGCGGTGACGACCTTCTGCAAAATCGAATGGCCATCGATCATCTTATCCTACTCTGGCGCACATCGCGGCCGCAGACCCCATTGCACATCTACGGGCGGCAGCGTCGCCGACCTCCGGAGGTGCCTGGCGTGCACTGGCACGGCTTTGTGGAAAATGCCGCCGCCATCTATTGTCCCGGCAGCATCGCGTTGGTACCGGCCTTGGTCAGAGGTGGGATCAAGACAAAGGTGGCCGAAGCGTGGGCCTGGGGCTGCCCGGTGCTTGGCAATGATGCGGCATTCGAAGGGTTTCCCGTTCGCGACTATCCTTTGATCCTACCAGAGACAGCATGGAGTCCTTTCCTGCTGCAGCCCGCGGCTCATGCCGGTGTGTGGTCGGAAGCGGCACACCGCGGTCAGGAGTTCATTCGCCGGGAAATGTCGCCCGAACGTTTTGCCCGCTGCTGGAACGACATCATGACGCCAGTGGCTGTACGCTCCGCACGAGCGCCGGGAGCGCTGCTCCGGCGCGCGGCAGGTTGATGTCACGACAGAGCAGGAGAAGGATGCAACCGTTCGACGACAAACTTCTCCACCGGCATGGCGTAGATATCGTTGTCGATCCGCCAACGCGAAATGCGCCGAAGGGGCTGCGACAATCTCCGGCCCGGAGAGAACGCGTAGCGGTTGTAGAATTTGAACCGCTCCAAGCGGCGATAGACTGCCGACGACACCCAGCTGCCGGCGGCGCCGCCCACGTAGTCAAACATCGCCCAGTCTTCAAGCGTTTTCGGTGCTGCTTCGCCAACGCTCGCCGCCAGCGCGGAGCCCGGATAGGGCTTGTAGTAGAATACCGGGGTCTCGAAACTTGGGCTCATCGCCCTAAGCGTCTTGATAAGCCCGAGGGTCGATTCCAGCTCGTCTGGAGTCTCGTCGGGAAACCCGACAATAAACGAGAAGATCGCTGCGACATTGAACTGCCGGCATTTCGCCGCTGTCTCCAAAACCGCGTCGATGGTCGTGTCCTTGAGGATGCGCTTCATCATGCGATGCGATCCGGTCTCCACGCCAACGAGCACGCGGCGCAAACCGGAACGCACACACAGCTTCCAGATCTTGTCCGGCAGGCGCACACCCTGGTCGGCCCGCAAGGTTCCCGCCCAGGTGAAAACAAGTCCGCGCCGCAGGAACTCCTCGCAGATGTCTGCCACACGGTGGCGATGCGTGAAGTAGGTTTCATCCTGGAAGTTCAGATCAGTGAATCTGTGCCGCCGCCACAGCATGTCGATTTCACTGCCAAGCCGCTCGGTCGATACGGATTTCCAGTCGCGGCCGTACACAAAAGGATCGGCGCAGAAGGCGCAGCGGAAGTTGCACCCTATCGAGGTGATGTAGTCCAGTTGCCGCCGCCCCTTCAGTTCGAAATAACGTTCGACCGGGATGAGATCGAAATCGGGCGGCGCAAACGCGTCCAGGCTCTCAAGCCGACGCGGCGTGCCTTTTATGACGCTGCCTTCCCCGCGCCAAACAGTCCCGGGAATATCCTCGGGCGAATTGCCGCCGGAGATGCATTCGACGATTTCCGCGAAGCCGCGCTCTCCCTGCCCGAACACCGCGATGTCGATGCTGGCTTCGTCCAGCATTTCTGCTGGAAACAGCGAGGGGTGCCAACCGCCCACGATCGTTACAATGTCGGGATAGGTTTTCTTCACCGCGCGAAGAACATTCAGGCCGTCGCCAAGCGGCCGACCGGTAAGCAGCGTGACGCCAAAGCATATCGCGCCCTCGCACGCAGCCAGTGTGGCCGCAAGCGGATCGGGTTCGATGCGCGCATCGACGATGCGAACTTCGAAGCGATTGCGGTCGAGATTGGAGCCGATCGCCAGCAACCCGAGCGGCATCGTGTGAAATACCGCTGCAGGGTTGTACAATACGACCTTGTGACGGGTTAGCACCATGGCTCCTGTTCGTCCGGTTCTGGCCCACTGCACCGATCAAACGGTAGCATCGTTCGAACCGGTTCGCTCCCCATCAGTCGGCCACGGCCGCGCGTCAACGCTCCACTCCCTGGAGCGTGCAATTTACTCGACGCTTGCATATCGCGATATATTCCAATTTCCGCTCACCGCCTCGGAGATTCACCGGTATCTCCACGGACGCACCGCCTCTCAAGACGAAGTTGCGGTCCGAATTGCCACCGGACTTTTGCGCAGGAACTACCTCGATTCCGATGGCTTGTACTTCGCGTTGCGCGGCCGGGGCGATCTTTTCCCCATCCGGCATGCACGAACCAAGATGTCGGCCCAGCAACGGCCAACCGCGCTGCGAATGGCTCGGTTTCTCGCTAACCTTCCCAATGTTCGCATGGTGGCGCTGACGGGCTCGCTCGCAGCCGGTAATTTTTCAGCCGGCGCCGACATCGATTTCCTCCTGCTTACGGATGCCGGAACGATGTGGAGAACGCGAGCACTTTGCCGCGTTTTCGCGCTCGCAAACAAAAATTTCGGCAACGGGCTGTTTTGCCCGAACATGTTCTTGTCCGCCGCGCAAGGAAAGCTGAATCGTCAATCGCTCTACGATGCGCAAGAGTTGTGTCAGATGATTCCGCTCTACGGCCTGGCGCAATACGAGGCCGTGCGGCGAATGAACGCCTGGACGAACATCCATCTGCCCAACGCGGAGGGGGCGCCAGAAAACACCGATGCGTGCGTGCCTTTCGCTCCCGGTTTGAAGCGGTTGGCCGAGGGGGTTCTGGACTCGCCGTTGGGACGCTCCATCGAATCGTTCGAGGCACGCCGCAAGATTCACCGCTTCAACAATACCGGCCGCCTGAAGGGTGCCTGGACGCGCTCGACGCTGGAATCCCACAGCCTTTGGGATGACATGCGACTTCGCATCGAAGCCGCATGGAAGGTGCGCATGGAGGCGATCGCTGAGAGATGAAAGTCGGCTTCCACCAGCATTATCTCGCTTGCGTCGAGGAAATCGAGCAGCGTTTTCCGGTCGCGGATTGGCGCTGCGGCGATCTCGAAATCTGGCCGATCGCCCGCATGGATCTCTACCTCGACATGTATTGGCAGAATGCCGGCACGACCGCTCTGGCTATCGGCCGTGTGCGCAGGGCGCTGCAGCATGCGTGTGTTCCAGCGACGAATATCTGGAGACGCCGCAACGATCTTCGGCATCACAGGCAGTGGCCCAGGAAAGCCGATGCGATCTTCCTGGGCGACGGTGTCTCGCTCGATTGCATCGACGGTGCGTGGCAGGACCGCTACAGCGAGCCGTTGATCGCGACGATTGAGAAAAAGGGCCGCCCATGTTTTCTCATGCAACCCGGCGACCTGCGCCACATGCCGTGGCACCGCGACACCTTTCCCGCCAACACGGTGGATGCTGTGGGGCACGCGCTTGCGCCATTTTGCGGCCGTTCAATAGCAGTTCAGGCCCTGCCAGAAGTGCAAGCGTTTCTCGACCGGAATGGCATCGCAGCACCCTCTTTTTCTCAGTCCAGGCTTTCGTGGCGCGCCAATATCGTTCGCGCGACCGCCACTGTCTTCGAGCGCGTGCTGGACAAGGTGCAGCCGCGGACAGCGTTCGTCACCACATGGTACGCCGGACTGGCACCAGCTTTCCTTCTCGCCTGCCGCCGGCGCGGGATTCTCTCCGTGGATCTCCAACATTGCCCACAAGGCGGACGGCACAAGGCATATACGTGGCGCGCGCTGCCCCAGACCGGCTACAAGTGCCTCCCCGCGATTTTCTGGACTTGGACGGCCGAAGAGGCTGCTCACACTCAATCCTGGGCGCGCTCCAGCCGATGGCATCGCGCCGTTCATGGTGGACACCCACGGCTCGCGGCGCGATCCCACAATAACGGGCCGAGCGTTGCGGACTGGGATGAGCGTTTTGCGCAATCGGGTGTTGGCGGTTGCTATGATCGCGACATTCTGGTCGCACTGCAGACGGTGCAAGGCACACAAGACGTTTGGCGCCAGCTCGCGGAGGAGATCGCAGACAGCCCGCCCTCCTGGCGCTGGTGGATCCGGCGCCATCCCGCGGCACGCGAGGCGGACGATCAAATGTATGCCGAGCTTTTGGCGTTGCGGCGGCCGAACATCCGCATCGAGGAAGCATCCAGGCTGCCCCTTTGGGTTCTTCTTCCGCGTATGAGCGCGGTCGTTTCATTCTGTTCCGGCGTGACGGCGGAAGCCGTCGCTGCCGGCGTGCCAGCGCTCTTCCTCGGCGCCGACGCAACCGGACCCTTCGGTGATCTTATCGAGTCGCAGCAGGCAAGCGTCTGCGATGTCCACGCATTGCCTTCAGCCATCGCCAATCTGCCGGCGCGATCTACACCAGTGTTTCCGAATGCTCCCCGCATGCAGGATACGCTCGGCATGCTGGACGGCATGGCGTCGGACTACGCTCGAATGTGCCGATCTCAGAAGCAGACGCATCGGCCACCGAACGAGCTTTGCGGCGCGATCGGAGGGCGGGCATGAACTTTGATTCTCCCATTACCGTTGTCGATCGCGAGGGAGGCGACGAGACACTTGCCGCCGATTTTGTCCGGTCCAGGGTCCGCGCTCGATCAGCCTTGGTATACAAAAGGTGCTTCGATCTCGTCGTGACATTGGCGCTGCTTCCTGCCGCCATGATCTCTGCCCCCGTTATCGCCGCTGCCATCGCGCTGGACGGCGGCAACCCTATCTACCGGCATGTTCGCGTTGGACGCGGCGGCCGGATATTCCAGTGCTACAAATTTCGCACGATGCATCGCGGCGCCGAAGAATCGCTGGAAAGGCTTTTGGAGAGGAGTCCGGTCTTGCGAGACGAGTGGAATGACCACTTCAAATTGCGCAAGGATCCTCGCGTCACCCGGCTTGGCCGTTTTCTGCGCAAGACAAGCCTCGATGAACTTCCGCAGATGTGGAATATCCTAAGGGGCGAAATGAGCTGGGTCGGACCACGCCCCGTTACGCCTGCGGAATTGCCCAAATACGGACGCCACTTGCCAGATTATCTCGGTTGTCTGCCCGGCATCACCGGTCTTTGGCAGGTGAGCGGCCGCAGCGACACAACCTACGAACAGCGCGTCCAACTCGATGCGGAATATGCGGCGCGATGGTCCGCCATGCTCGACCTCAAGATATTGCTGCTGACCGTCCCCCGCGTGCTGGCGGCACGCGGCAGCCGGTGACAGGCATCGCCTCGCCCCTGATTGGAAAAAACGCGAGATGTTGGCGGCCCCGGGAGGAATCGAACCTCCATATCGCAGCTTAGAAGGCTGGTGCTCTATCCATTGAGCTACGGGGCCTAATGCGTCCAAGGCACTTTGCGGTCGTACCGGAAATTGTCCGCGTACGCTTTTGGCTTTTGCGCCGCCGGCGCCGGCTCGAACAACTGGTAATCGATGCCCTGCTTTTCAGCATAGGCAACCGCCTGCTCCTTCGTCTCGAAGCCGAGCTGCACTTGCGACAAGGTATCTTCAGTGCTTGCCCACCCCATCAGCGGATCAGGGTGACGCGGCGCCGTTAACTCGTATTCCAGCACCCATTGTCGGGTATTGCCTTTGCCGGACTGCATGGCGTTCTTTGCCGGTTTGTAAATACGCGCGCGCATGCCGTTTCTCTCCGTTCGCCGGATGGTCGGGGCGGCGTGATTTGAACACGCGACCCTCTGCTCCCAAAGCAGATGCGCTACCAGACTGCGCTACGCCCCGAAACCGGCAGGGCCGCCGTTTACCTGCTTCGTTCCCCTGCTTCAACCGGCGCCGGACAGCTTTCGACCGATGCGACCTGCGTTTCCGGCAGGGCTGGTCCGATGGAATAGTTTCGCCCCTTGTTAGGCGATAAGCTGGCCTTAGGTGTGGCCCTCACCTTTGGAGAACCATCATGGCATTACGCAAATTTATCATCGAACGCGATATTCCGGCCGTTGGCACGCTTGAACGGGAGCAGATGAAAGGGGCCGCGGCAAAATCCAATGAGGCGCTGCGCGAGATCGGGCCGGACATTCAATGGCAGGAAAGCTTCGTGGCGAACGACAAGACGTTCTGCGTTTATCTCGCCAAGGATGAGGCAACCATTCAACGGCATGCCCAGATCAGCGGTTTTCCGGCGACGAAGATCAGCGAAGTGAAACGGATGATCGACCCGACGACAGAGCGGACGGGTTAGCCCTCGATTTTCGAGAAATCGGCCACCAGGTGCAGCGTGGCGCGGAGGCGCGAGAGCAGCAGCAGGCGGTTCTTGCGCAACTCCGGATTCTTGTCGTTCACCGTCACCTTGTCAAAGAAGGCATCCACCGGCTTGCGCAGCCGCGCCATGACACCCATCGCTTCGGCAAAACGCTCGCGCTCGACTTCCGCGCGGATGAATTCGGAAGCGGTACTGAGCTCCACTAACAGCGATTTCTCTTCCGGCGCCGATAGCAATTCGCGGTCCGGCTCGCCGTCGTAGCTGATTTTGTCGCGCTTCTCTTCGTCACGAAGGATGTTTGCCGCGCGGCGATAGGCGACGAGCAGATTGGCGCCGTCATCGGTTTTCAGGAAGGCCTGCAGCGCCTCCACCCGCGCCACCAGCCGCACCAGATCGTCTTCGTTGCCGAGGCTGAACACCGCATCGATCAGATCGTGCCGCGTCCCCTTCTCCCGCAGCGCGACTTTGAGACGGTCTGCTAAAAAGGTCAGGACTTCGCGCGGGTTCACGTCCCATTTGTTCAACCATTCTGGTTGCTCTTCAGTTCTGGGCGCGATCAGAATGCCCACTCCGTTTCCCGCCTTCCCGCCTGTATACTCCTTCGCAAATTTGACGAAGTTGGGACCGTTCAGCCAGCGTGCGTTTCCTACCGACAAAGTTTCGTACAGCTGAAGTGGAAGCGCGTTGTCCAAAATGCACCGTATCGAACCTAACGCTGCACGCCTAAGGGCAAAAGGATCACTCGACCCAGTTGGGCTTTCATCGATGGAAAAAAAGCCCAAAAGCTGATCCAGCTTGTCCGTCAGGGCGACGGCGATTGAGACCTTGTTGGTCGGAACAGCGTCGTTGGGGCCGAGCGGCTTGTAGTGATCGCGGATGGCATCGGCGACATCGGCATCTTCGCCATCATGCAGCGCGTAGTAGCGGCCCATCACCCCTTGCAGCTCGGGGAACTCGCCGACCACGCCGGTTGTCAGATCGGCCTTGCACAGCCGCGCAGCCCGTCTCGCCTTCTCCACATCAGCACCGATCCTCTCGGCAACCTCGCCAGCCAATGCTTCGATCCGCTCGACCCGTTCGTACTGCGTGCCGAGCTTGGCGTGGAAGACGATGTTCTTCAGGTCATCGACACGCGATTCCAGGGTGCGCTTGCGATCCTGACCCCAGAAGAACTTCGCGTCGGATAGGCGTGCGCGGAGCACCCGCTCGTTGCCGGCGACGATCTCTTTGCCGCCATCCTCCGCGATCATGTTCGCCACAAGCGCAAAGCGATTGGCCAGCTTGTCGCCGCGCAGTTCCTTCAGTGCGAAATACTTCTGATGCGTGCGCATGGAGGTCTGCAGGATTTCCGGCGGCAGCTCCATGAATTCGTCTTCGATGCTGCCAATCAACACCACCGGCCATTCCGCCAGCCCGACAACCTCGTCCAGCAGGCCGGCATCTTCCACCAGCGCCAGCTTCTGCGCGAAGGCGCGGTTTCGGGCGTCGTGCAGGATGATTTCCTTGCGCTCCGCCGGATCGAGAATAACGTGCGCCTTGCGCAATTTTTCCGCGTAATCTTCGAAGCGGCGGACTTCGATCGGCCCTTGTGAAAGAAACCGGTGACCACAGGTAATGTTGCCGCTGGTTATGCCGGCGAATTCGAACGGCACCACCTCGCCATCGAAGGTGCAGACGATGCCGTGCAGCGGCCGCACCCAGCGCACGGCGCTGCCCGGGAAGCGCATCGATTTCGGCCACGGCAGCTTGGCAAATGACTCGGGGAGAATTTCTGCCAGCACCTCGGCCGTCGCCCTGCCCGCGCGCTCAATGACACCGATGTAAACGTCGCCCTTCGGCGTCTTCTCGATTTTGAGCTGTTCTTTCGTGAGGCCCGTTTTGCGCAGGAAGCCATCCAGCGCGGCCTGCGGTGCGTCGACCTTCGGGCCTTTTAGTTCTTCGCTCACATCTGGCTGCTTTGCCGGCAGTCCGGCAATCGCCAAGGTCAGCCGCCGTGGGCCCGCAAACGATTTCGCTGCCTCGAACAGCAGCCCGCGATCGGACAGCGCGCCGACCACCAGCCGCTCCAGATCCTTGCCGGCTTGCGCCTGCATCCGTGCAGGAATTTCCTCGCTGAACAATTCAAGCAGCAGGTCAGGCATCACCCGAACCTCGGCTGATAGGCGCCCATCGGCGATTCAAGCCAGGCTTCGCAACACGCTTTGGCCAGCGCGCGCACCCGAGCGATGTAGGCCGCGCGCTCCGTTACGGAAATCACGCCGCGCGCATCCAGCAAATTGAAGCAATGGCTCGCCTTAATGCACTGGTCGTAAGCCGGCAGCGCCAGCTTGGCGCCGTTCAGCAATTCCTGGCACTGCTGCTCGGCGTCCTTGAAATGCCGGGACAGAATCTCGGTGTCCGCGCGCTCGAAATTGTAGCCGGACTGCTCGATCTCATTCTGATGAAACACTTCGCCGTAGCGGAACTGATCATTGAATTTTAGGTCGTACACGAACTCCACGCCCTGCACATACATGGCCAGGCGCTCAAGTCCGTAAGTGATCTCGGCGCTCACCGGATCGCAATCGATGCCGCCGACCTGCTGGAAATAGGTGAACTGGGTAATCTCCATCCCGTCGCACCACACTTCCCAGCCCAGCCCCCAGGCACCAAGCGTCGGGCTTTCCCAATCGTCCTCAACGAAACGAATGTCGTGCAGCTTCGGATCGAGGCCGATAGCGCGCAGGCTTTCGAGATACATGTCCTGCACATTGGCGGGGGCAGGCTTCAGGATCGCCTGGAATTGGTAATAGTGCTGCAGCCGGTTGGGGTTCTCGCCGTAGCGGCCATCCTTCGGCCGCCGCGACGGTTGCACATACGCTGCGCGCCATGGCCGCGGCCCCAACGAACGCAAGGTGGTGGCGGGATGAAAGGTGCCGGCGCCCATTTCCACATCGTAAGGCTGCAAGATGAGGCAACCCTGCTTCGCCCAGAAATTCTGCAGCGTGAGGATCAGATCCTGAAAGGTCTGCGGCTTGTCCACGGACGGCGATTCAATCGGTAGATTTGCGCGCGAGCTATAGGGGGTCCGGCCGCAAACAACAATTCTGCTCGGAGATGGCCGAATGCCTTGCCAACACGCGTCCAGCCAGCCCTAATCGAGCGGCGGCCAAGCGGGAGAATGCAGGTGAGTGATCTGGAGTTCGGGACGGACCGGCGTAGAGTGATGATGGGAGCGGCGGCCACCGCCGCGTTGCTGGTAAGTGGCGGTCTGGCATCGGCGGCAGACGACACGACGAGTGTGCGCAAAGCCATCGCCTCACAACATGCGATGTCAATCAAACGGCTACAGGACTGGATCGCCCTGCCCTCCATCGCCGCCGAGGGACGCAACGCCCAGGAGGGAGCCCGCTACATGGCAGAGCTCGCCAAGGACGCGGGCTTCCAACACGTCGAAGTGGTTCCGACCAGCGGCGTACCCGGCGTGTTTGCCACCTTGGACGCCGGTGCACCAACAACCCTCGGCCTCTACTTCATGTACGACGTGAAGCAATTCGATCCGAAGGAATGGTCATCGACGCCACTGGGAGGACGGCTCGTCTCCAAGGCTGGCATGGGCACCATTATGGTCGGTCGCGGCGCCACCAATCAGAAGGGTCCGGAAGCAACCTTCCTTGCGGCGCTCCACGCCATGCGCGCGGCCGGCCGCAAACTGCCGGTCAATCTGGTGCTGGTGGCAGAGGGCGAAGAGGAGATCGGCTCTCCGCATTTCGCCGAAATCGTGCACCGTCCGGACATTCTGGCCGCACTGAAGAAAAGCGTCGGCGTGTTCATGCCGTCGCACAGCCAAGGCCCGAGCGGCAGTGTCGAGATCACGCTTGGCGCCAAAGGCATCATCGAACTGGAGCTGGTTTCGTCTGGAAAGAACTGGGGCCGTGGACCTGCGCAGGACATCCACTCAAGCCTGAAAGCGGCAGTCGACAGTCCCGCCTGGCATCTGGTGGAGGCGTTGCAAACGCTGGTCTCGCCCGATGGCAATAGGGTGGCAGTGGACCACTGGTACGAAAATGTCCAGCCACTGACGCAACACCAGAAGGATCTGATCGCGGCATTCGTGCGCGCGAATCCGGAAGCCGAGCGGATGAAGGAGCTGCACATCAGTCACTGGATCGACGATCTCCCATATGAGAAGGCCATGCAGCGGCTGGCGTCGCAGCCAACGGTCAACATCGAAGGATTGGTGGCGGGCTATACGGGACCCGGCGGAAAGACGATTCTGCCCGGGCGTGCCGTTGCCAAGCTCGATTGCCGCCTGGTGCCGAACCAGACCCGCGCCGAAGCCACGGCCAAGCTAAAGCAGTACCTTCAGAAGAAAGGCTTCGGCGATATCGAGGTGAACGTCACCGGCGGCTACGATCCCACTGAAACCGATGAAGGCAGCGCAATCATCCAGGCGGAAGTGGCGACCTACAAGGCGCTCGGCTACCCGCCTGCCATGATTCCGCGCGGCGCCGGTTCCTGGCCGGGCGTGGTATTCACCGGACCGCCGCTCAGCCTGCCGGCCGGGCACTTCGGCATGGGCTATGGCACGGGCGCGCATGCGCCTGACGAATTCATGCTGGTCGAGAGCACGAACCCTGCCCTGTTCGGAATGGATGACGCGGCTCTCGCCTACGTACGCTTTCTCCACCATGTGGCAGGACATTCGGCCTAAGGCGTCCCAAAAGGAAGCGGCGCGCCGCTGCGCAGGATCGCATCGGCCTCCGGCGTGTAACGTCCGTCATTTTCGTGCAGTACCAGGCCGGAGAGCAGCGCGAGCGGCGCGCGCTTGCCGCGACGCAACTGGATAAGCACACGTTTGGCGGGCACATCGCGTTTGGGCCAAAGCGGGAAAACGCTCACGCCGTGGTTCGGTAAACCATCCAGCGCCTCCGTGAGGCGATCCGCGCGAAGAATGACAGTGAGCGTGCCGCCCGACGCAGTGCGCTTCACACCGGTTTCCAACCAGCCTGGCAAGTCACCAAAATCCTGAAGCGCTTGTGCGCGCGCTTCATCGGGCGAAGTTTCGCCCAAGGAATCATGAAAGGGAGGATTGCAGAGCACGTGATCGAAGGGAGTGCGAAGCTTGGTCGGCAAGTTCAACACATCCGCCTGCACAAAGCGTGCGCGCGAGCCCATTCCGTTAGCGCACGCATTTTCGTTTGCGAGCGCAACCAACTCGCGATGGATGTCCACGCCGGTGATCATGCAGTCCGGCACCCGTGTGGCGACGCAAAGGCTTGCGGCGCCCGCACCGCTGCCCAGTTCCAGCACGGTCTCGCGCTCCCCCGCCGGGACCGAAGCCGCGAGCATCATAGCATCGAGACCCGAGCGGAAACCGCGACTGAACTGACGTAACCGCACCCGGCCGTCAAGAAATCCATCTTCCGTAATTTCTGTCATGTCCACTCGGCCGGCGAGGCAAGCGCCTCACTCAGAAGCTCACGAGCACGGGCTTCATCGTCATCGGCTACCATCAGCCGGCGCGGAATAATGACCATGCTGCCGTCGAGAATGCTCATATGCGTGTCCAGTACCACGGAACGGATGCCTGCATTCTTTAACACGGCCTCCGCGAAATTGAGTTCCACAGCGTTGTTTGTCTTAAGGATTTCGCGCATGTCTTCCATTTGGAGGCGGAGCGTGTCCGGGTTAGACGAAGCATCCTTGACCCGGCCTTTTCGCTCACTAATGTCGCAAAGAGGCCGGCTCTCCGGCAAGCGGGACCATGCAAAGCGCCGAAGCACGTATTCTCGACCGGCGGTCGCCAATCGACGCCCTCCACGCCATGCTGGCGCCGGAGATGGCGGCGGTTGATCGGCTTGTGCACGAACGCATCGGCAGTGCAGTGCCTCTCATTCCCGACCTTGCCCGGCATCTTGTCGACGCTGGTGGAAAGCGCCTGCGGCCACTGCTGACGCTCGCAGCCGCTCGGCTCAACGCTTACCGCGGCACAGCCCATATTCGATTGGCCGCGGCGGTGGAGTTCATCCATACGGCGACACTGCTCCACGACGATGTCGTGGATGTGAGCACGCTGCGGCGGGGCAAGATCGCCGCGAATGTGGTCTGGGGCAACAAGTCGAGCGTGCTAGTCGGCGATTACCTCTTCAGCCGCTCCTTTCAATTGATGGTGGAAGCTGGCGATATTTCCGTGCTGAGCGTGCTGGCACAGGCATCGGCAGTGATCGCGGAGGGCGAAGTTCTGCAGCTGCGCACGACCCATAACCTCGCCACCACCCGGGACGAATATCTGCGCGTAATTTCCGCCAAAACCGCGGCTCTTTTTGCCGCCGCGGCGAAGTCTGGCGCCATGATAGCATCCGCTCCGGCAGAGACTATCGAAGCGCTGCGCGCTTACGGTCACCATCTCGGCATCGTGTTTCAGTTGATTGACGATGCGCTAGACTATTCCGGGCGACAGGCGCAGATGGGCAAATCCATCGGCGATGACTTTCGCGAGGCGAAAGTCACGCTGCCGGTGATAGTGGCCCATGAGCGCGCAAACGAAACCGGAAGAGAATTCTGGCGCCGGACCATAGAGGACGGTGCCCAGCACGAAGGCGATCTGAAAAGGGCCATCGCCTATGTTGATGAATCGGGCGCTATTGAGGAAACGCAGGCTTTGGCCCGTTTTCATATGGACGCCGCCATGACGGCACTGGACCGGCTTCCACCACACCAGCTCCGCAAAACGCTGCAGGATGTCGCCGAGTTTTGCGTCAGCCGCTGCTATTGAATTCCCACTTGCGACCGTAGTTCAGCTTTGTGGGCGCAACCCACCAATTTGGATGCTGTTTCAAAATTGCTTCCGCGGCAGCCTGGGTGCTCACGGCATCGGGATAGATGCCAAAGCAGGTCGCTCCGCTGCCGGACATTCGCGCCAGCAGCGCGTTTGTTCCCATAATGGCATCAATCGTTTCTCCAATGACAGGGAAAAGCTGGCGTGCCGGCACTTCAAGGTCATTGCGAACCGCGCGCAAATAGTCGGCAAGCGCACTCACGTTTGAAAACTGTTGCGGTCTTGCCGCGGAGCCAACGCCAGTACGTTCGCGCAAAGCATCATAGACAATGCCGGTAGCCACCGGTACGCCTGCATTCACAAGCAGTGCATCGAAGGTGCCGAGCACGTTGATCGTGGCGAAGCGCTCGCCGCGCCCCGTCATCCACCAGCACCCCGGCAGCACGCAGACGGCAACATCGGAACCGATCTCGCCGCCGAGATTCCACAGCGCCTGAAGATTGGCCCGCTCTGGCCACAACCGAGAAAGGCCGCGCAAAGTTGCCGCGGTATCGCTTGATCCGCCGCCGATCCCGGACGCAACGGGTAAGTTCTTCGTCAGTGTGATGCGAACATGCTGCTGGGTTTCGGTGAGCTCGCAGAATTTGCGCACAGCCTGAAGCACTAGGTTGTCCGTGTCGGCGGTAAGTCTTGAGGCAAACGGCCCTTCAACTGCGAATGACAACTCGCCAGCTTCCTCAAGCGTGATCTCGTCGCCCACGCTCGCGAACACCACCAGACTTTCGAGCTCGTGGTAGCCGTCCGCGCGCCTGTTTCCGACGTGCAGAAAGAGATTGACCTTGGCGGGCGCGAGTTCCCGAATCATTCCCGTCTAGCCACCCGACGTTGTCGCCGCGGTCAATCCCGACCGAAGCTTCTTTTCAATCGTCTGCTTCTGCTTCTCGTCAGACCCAAACGCCAACGCATGATCCCACTGAAAGTGTGCTTCACGCTTCCGTCCTGTCATCCAGTAAGCATCGCCGAGATGTTCGTTGATTGTGGGATCGCCGGGGGCAAGGAGGATGGCTTGTTCCAGAGTCTTGGCTGCGTCCTGATAGCGGCCTAGACGAAAATACGCCCAGCCGACGCTATCCACCACATAACCGTCGTTCGGATCCAGCGAGCGCGCTTTCTCCAACATAGCGACAGCCTCGACCAGATTGCGGCCCTGATCCACCCAGCTGTAGCCGAGATAGTTCAACACCTGGGGCTGGTCCGGACTCAGCTTCAGAGCCTGCTGCAGATCGCGTTCGGCGTCGGCCCAGCGATGTGAGCGCTCTTCCGCCACGCCCCGCGCATAATATAGGGGCCAGTCCTTCGCTGTGACCGGGCCGATTAGTTTCACAGCCTGATCGTATGCTTGCGCCGCCTTCTCATACTTCTCGGTGGCACGATACGCATCACCAAGCGCGGTCCATGCCGTGATGTCGTTTGGCCGCTCGGCCGTAAGGGCGCTCAACGCGGCGACAGCCTGGTCGTTTCGCTGCAACCTGCTGTCATCCACCGCAATCTGCACAGCGGCAGCGAAGTGGTAGGGGGAATCCGAACCGACGCTACGGTAGACTTCGATCGCCGCCTCATACTTCCGCAATGCCTCGAAACGATCCGCCAGAACGATTTTTGCGAGATCGAGATCAGGCGCGAGGTACAAAGCAAAGCGGAGATACAATATGGCGACGTCCGCGGTGGCATTGTCGCCGAGCGAGGCGGCAATCCCAAACAACGACTCCGCCGCCCCAGCCTGGGCATTGGGCACCAGTCGCGCCGGAAGCCGGCCAGCGGCAAGGCGCGCCACAGCGGTTTCAACCATGGGCTGGAGGCCGGAATCATCCGCGAATTTGGCGTAGAACCGCCGCGCTTCCTCAACACGATGGCTACGTTCCAGGAATCGTCCGTAGCTCTCAACCATACGAGGACTATTCGGCGCCAGTGCGAGCGCCTCGCGATAGGCTGTATCGGCGTCCGCCATCCGGCCGGCAAGGTCGAGAATCAGCGCCCGATGGTAGGTGCTGAGAGCTGACGTCCCACCTTCGGCGGTCACTTCCTTCAATGCGGCGAGCGCCACGTCGGTTTTGCCCGCGCCCTGCGCCGCCCAAGCATCCAACAGAGATAGCGTGAGTGCCGCGAACTGCCCTTTCGCCGACCTTTCGATATGCTCGCGCGCTTCGGCGAAATCACCGTGCCGGATAGCGGCAACCGCGAGCGCCAATCGGGCGATCCGATCATCTGGCGTGGCGACAACGACGCGGCCGGCAAGCCTGGCTGCCTCATCGATGTTGCCTGCGCCTGCGGTGTAAAGGAGTGCGCGGCCGAGAAGATCGGGATTGCCCGGGTCTTGGGCCAAGCTTTCACGATAGCGGCGGGCAGCCTCGGGCATGTCGTGCTCGTTGGCCGCAAGACGGCCAGCGAGATAGTTGCCATACGCATCCGCCTCGGTTGATGCCGTTGGCGCGGGCCCGGCACCAACATCGGCGCAGGCACAGAGCATCAGCATAACGCCAACCGCGGGAACGAACGCTTTCAACGAGATTGCACGCATGAGGCCTCACATACTCAGGTAGTTGGGACCGCCCCCACCTTCGGGCGGCACCCATACAATGTTCTGCTCTGGATCCTTGATATCGCAGGTTTTGCAATGGACGCAGTTTTGCGCGTTGATCTGGAAGCGCGGGCCCGAGGCCTCCTCTACCACTTCATACACCAACGCCGGACAATAGCGCTGCGCGGGTTCCGCGTATTTTGGCAGATTGACGCGGATGGGAATCGACGGGTCCTTCAGTTTCAGATGAACTGGCTGATCTTCCTCGTGGTTCGTGTTGGAGAGGAATACCGACGATGGTTTGTCGAAGGTCAGGACTCCATCCGGCTTCAAGTAGCGAATGGGCTTGCACTGCGACGCCAGCTTTAAGGTGGCGTAGTCGGGTTTGCCGTGTCTTAGCGTGCCAAACGGGCTGAAGCCGAGGAGCTGATTGCACCACATGTCGAAGCCCCCCGCTACAACGCCGGCAATCGTCCCCAACTTCGACCAAAGAGGCTTGACGTTCCGCACCCGCTTCAGATCGCGATAGACTGCGGAGCTTTCGTAAGCGGACTGGTATTCGCGGAGTTCGTCGTTGGATCGACCCGAGGCAATAGCCGCAAAGGCGGCATCGGCCGCCATCGTGCCCGTGAGTATGGCGTTGTGGCTGCCCTTTATGCGGGGAACATTCACGAATCCTGCCGCGCAACCGATCAATGCACCGCCCGGAAAGGCCAACCCCGGTACCGACTGAAAACCACCTTCCGTGATGACGCGTGCGCCATAGCCAATCCGCTTGCCCCCTTCGAGAAATGGCCGGATTCGCCGGTGAGTCTTTACTCGCTGGAATTCGTCAAAGGGTGACAGGTATGGATTCTCATAGTTGAGATGAACAACAAAACCTAACGCACAGAGATTATTGCCAAAATGATACATAAAGAGGCCGCCGCCCGTTCGATTGTCGAGAGGCCAGCCCATGGTATGCATCACAAGTCCGGAACGGTGTTTCTCTGGCCTCAGCTCCCAAAGCTCTTTGATGCCGATGCCATATTTCTGCGGTTCCCGGTTCCGATGCAGGCCGAGTTGGCCGATCAGAATTTTGGAGAGCGAACCCCGCGCGCCTTCCGCAAATAGTGTGTATTTGCCGAGCAATCGCATTCCCGGCGTGAAGGAGTCCTTGTGCCGGCCGTCACGTGCCACCCCAAGATCACCGGTCACAACGCCGCGGACTTCACCATTGCTGCCGTACACAATGTCCGTCGCGGGGAAGCCCGGGTAGATTTCCACACCGATGGATTCTGCCTGCTGCGCAAGCCACTTACAAAGATCGCTTAAACTGATGATGTAGTTGCCATGATTGCTCATCAGCGGCGGCATCAGAAAGTTGGGAATACGCAGCCCGCCAGCCGGGCCCAGCAAATAGAAATGGTCCTCGGTCACGCGCGTCTCAATCGGCGCGCCCTTTTCGCGCCAGTCGGGGATGAGGTGATCGATGCCAACAGGATCGATCACGGCGCCGGACAGGATATGCGCACCGACTTCCGATCCCTTCTCCAGCAGGCAGACGCTGATTTCGCGCCCGGATTCTGCGGCAAGCTGCTTGAGCCGAATTGCCGCCGCCAGGCCGGCCGGCCCGGCGCCGACGATGACGACGTCGTACTCCATACTCTCGCGCTCGACGTCCTCTGGCATCCTGCGAGACTCTCTTATTCGCGCTCGGTTATGGGGGTGTGGCAAATCATGGTCAACGCGCCCCGCAACGACGCCAGATATGTTAATCTACCCGAATGTCTGACCAAATGGATGAGTTAGGGGCCCTATGCTGGCTAGTGGATGCCGGAGCAGACGAGGCGGCTCAGGTTGCCCCAGTCAACCGATTCCAGGCGAAGATGGCAGCTCCGCTCGCGCAGATGAACGATCCCCCTTCTGCTTCGCAGATTTCGCCGTTCGCCCACGGCGCAGGTCTTAGGCAAGCGCCGCGCGGCATCGTGCGCCCCACGGCCGTGCTCAATCCGCATGCGCATGACAACGATTACATCGGGCACGCGCTGGAGATTGCCAATGCCTGCAACACGCTCGCGGAGCTGAAGGCAGCGGTGGAGGCCTTCGAGGGCTGCGCACTCAAACAGTTCGCACACACGACCGTATTCGCCGACGGCAATCCCGCCGGGCGCATAATGTTTATCGGTGAGGCGCCAGGGTTCGAGGAAGACAAGACCGGCCTCCCCTTTGTCGGCCGCGCGGGCAAAATGCTGGACAAGATGCTGATGGCGATCGGCCTTGACCGCACCACCACCTACATCATCAACGTGTTGCCCTGGCGGCCGCCCGACAACCGTAATCCCGACCCTGCGGAGGTCGCCAAATGCCTACCCTTCCTACGGCGGCATATCGAGCTTCAGAGTCCGCGAATGATCGTATTACTGGGTGGCTCCCCCCTGAGGCACGTGCTCGGTAATGCCGAAGGTATCCTGCATAGCCGGGGGAAGTGGCTCCACTATCATGCGGCGGGGCGAATGGTCCCGGTGATGCCGACCCTGCATCCGGCCTATCTTCTCCGGCAGCCGACCCACAAAAAACTCGCGTGGAGGGATTTACTGGCGATAAACCATAAACTTCAACAAAATCACGAGCTTGCGTAGTCAACCCCGATCAGGTAGCCTCTTTTCGGACACAAAGTCGAAAGGAGGCCTGGGGTGACCTGTTGGCGTACGTACTTGCTCGCGGCTGTAGCCGCATCCGTGATAACCCCCGGCCTCGCGCAAAGTTCCAATCCAGTTACAGTTCTCTCTGCTCCCGACATTCAGCGCTACCGCCAAATTTTCGCCGACGAGCGCGCGGGCAATTTCGCGGACGCTCTGGCCCAGACGGCCCAACTGAGCGACCGTTCGCTGGTCGGCTACGCCCAAGCCCAGCATTATCTTTCCCCCTATTCGACAGCGACCGTCGACCAGCTCGTTGCCTGGTTGCAGGAGTACCGCGATCTGCCGATTGCCGACCGCATATACAAGTTGGCAGTAGAGCGCGCGACGGTGACCGTGCGGCGGCACCACAAGGTGGTAGCGGTGAAGCTGACCGCGAGCATCCCGACTCCGACTGGATCTCCACGGTCCCGTGGGGGCGGTTACGAAGACCCTGACCTGCCGGATCAGAGTCTTTCCACGGAAGCGGCACGGTCTGCCGCCTTACAGATAACGACTGCAATTCGAGCCGGACAGCCCCAACAGGGCGATGCCATTGTCCAGGCTCTGGCTACTACAGGAACCACTCCAGCGCGGGACATCGCGCGGTTATACCAGCGGCTTGCGGGCGCTTACATGGCTGTTGGCCAGGATTATCAAGCGTTCGATGTCGCGTTACGGCCCTCCGGTCTCGATAGAGCGGCGGCACCGATGCTCGATTGGTGGGCGGGCCTCGCTGCCTATCGCATGGGCAAATTCGATGTGGCGGCAAGCCGCTTCGAAACGCTGGCCCAGGTATCCGGCATACCCAACTGGGTGCGGGGTGGAGCTGCCTTCTGGGCGGCACGCGCCTATACGCAGAACGGGAATCCCGCGCGGGTGCTGACGCTTCTCAATTACGCTGCACGGCAACAGCCGACCTTCTACGGTTTGCTTGCTGAAAAGCTTCTCGGCCAGCAAAGCACAAGCAATTTCGCCGACCCGGTCGCCGATTCCACGAGCACGACGGCGCTAATGCAGGATGCCGCTGCACATCGCGCGGTGGCGCTCTGGCAAGTCGGCCAAGGCGAATTCGTTCACGATGAGATGGTGCGGGCGCTCGGGCATCTGGATTTGCGCAACGGCCAAACCTACGCCGCCGTGGCCCGGCAAATGAGTTTTTCCGACCTAGAACTCCGCGTCAGTGAAATGCTGGCCGCACGGGGCACCTATCTCACCGGGCTGTTTCCCGTGCCGGGGTACAAGCCCGCCGACGGATATCGTGTCGATCAGTCTCTCCTGCTTGCCGTCACGCGCACTGAAAGCAAGTTCCAGCCGGCAGCGCTCTCGCCTGTTGGTGCACGTGGATTGATGCAGCTGATGCCGGCGACAGCGGCGCAAATGGCTGGTGGGCAACCCAGTCAGTCGCAGTTGTGCGATCCGTCCTACAACATGCATCTCGGCCAGAAGTACATTGAGGAGCTGTTGGCGATGGCTGGCGGCGGCGTATTGCAACTGGCTGCTGCGTACAACGCCGGGCCGGGGAATGTGATGCGCTGGATCAACGGCAAAAACGATCCGCTGATGTTCATCGAAACTATGCCCGCACAGGAAACCCGTTCCTACGTAAAACGGGTGATGACCTACTACTGGATGTACAATCGTATTGCCGGGAAAGCGTCAAAGACGCTTGACGATACCGCCCGCGGCTACTGGCCGCGCTACGATGCGAGCTATGCGTACCGGGCGACAGCCACAATGCAGCCTGCCTCAACCGCGTCCACGGCGCAGCCGGCGGCACTTCCACCCACGATCAAGCCATCGGTGCAACCGGCTCCCATCCATCTAATTCCGTTGCCGGGGATAACGTCCCCTCAAACGCAACAGCCGGCGGGTTCGCTGGTGGTGAGCGACGCCTCATCGCCCCGTTGACATGATGGTCGATTTCGTCGGCCCGTCCACATTTCGATGGCGCACGGGTCCGCGGCAGATTCAGATGGGCAGAATTTCTCCGATGTGATCGGCATCCGGCTCGTCGGAGTCGCCGCTGTCCGAATCCTGCTGATCCTTCGCCAGAGGTGATGCGGATTTATGCGACGCATGCGACTGCGCCTCACCGCCATCCGGATCAACGGCAAAGACATCATCGATCCCGCCCCACTGGTGAATGCTCGTGCTTCCACCATTCGGAGCAACCGGAATTCCGAAAGCGTTCATCGTGGGTTCTGCTGAGGCGGGCCAGACAATCGCCGCAGCCAAGACCGCCGCAAGCATGCACGCAAAGCGCGACATAATATTGCTCCTTCGACCCGAATCCAGCCGTAATTACCATACTGTGTTTGAGAAAAGCTTTCTGCATCATTTCAAATTGCGTTGCTCTTCCGCTGTGGGCAGATCGCCGCATCTGAGTACTCGCGGTCGTGTTAGCCTTGGCTACCGCGCTTTCCCATTTTGAAAGCACGCCATAGGATGCCCCAACGGGTTATGCCGCAGAGGAGAAAATTATGGGGAAACGTTCGCTGGGTTTCGTGTTGCCGCTAGCTGTCGCATTGCCAATTGGAGCTCTGGCTGGGCCGCTGCACTGGCCACTGCCTGAGGACAGCCTTGCCCGAAACGGCGCGCCTCAGCACAGGATCTCTCACACCCGTACTCCGGCCCAGCAAATCGATCTGCCGGTACTTCCCGACCGGGGCCTGCACCCTCAGGCGGCTAACGGCTTGAAGCGGCATTATTCTAGCACGCCGACTGATGTTCTGCGGTACCACAACGACAACTATCCAACCGGCTGGAACCAGAGCGAAACCGACCTCACGCCGACGTCGGTGAAATCGGCAAATTTCGGTCAGCTGACGACACTGAATGTAGACAGCAACGTCATTGCTCAACCGCTAATGCTGTCGAATTACAAGATGCCGGACAACTCCACGCATAATCTTCTGATCGTCGCCACAGGCCACAATACTGTCTACGCCTACGACGATCAGACTTACCAGATTCTCTGGCAGCGCAACCTCGGCGCCGCCCAAACCACCAATGATGTTGGCTGTGGGGATATCCAGCCCGAATACGGCATCTCCAGTACGCCGGTGATCGTTCGCAACGGCGCCTCCGCCACGATTTACCTGGTCGCCGCCAGCGAGCCTGCGAGCTTTTCCTTCCACACCAAACTCCATGCTCTCGATGCCGGCACCGGTCAGGACATTGCCAAAGCGCGCGAAATCAATCCGCAAGCAAAGCTCGCCACTGGCGGCAAGATGCACTTCGATCCGCAGAATCAATGGAGCCGGTCAAGTCTCGCCTACAACAACGGCTCGATTTACGTCAGCATTGGCTCGCATTGTGACAACAACGCCGGTGACATTTCGGGATGGGAGTTGCGCTACGACGCCGGCACGCTGCAGCCCACTGGTAAGTTCAACACAATCGACGCAGCTGCAGGTTACGAGCTTTCCAGCATCTGGATGAGCGGCTATTCGCCCGCCATCGATCCCAATGGAAATGTCTATGCCATTACCGGAAACGGCAACTACAATCTCGGCAAGGGAATGAAAGGGTATGGCGAAAGCGTAGTCGCCCTGTCGCCTGATCTAAAAGAAAAACCGATCGGAACGTTTACGCCCAGCAACTGGCAATCGCTGAACAACGGCGACACGGATTTTGGTTCGGGCGGGGCGATGCTTGTCCCTGTCGTCACAGGTCAGAGCGCGCCGCCGCTACTTTTGGGCGCCGGCAAGGCCGGAACGGTCTACCTGCTGGATTCGAGCCATCTGAAGGGTCTCGAAGGACAAGGCGGCTATCAGGCGCTGCAGAAAATCCAGCTCAGCGGCTGCTGGTGCGGGGCAGCTTATTATGGCGTCAACAGCGGTATCGTTTATCTCCAAACGTCGGGCGACAAGCTGCGCAGCTATAACGTTGACACCGTGAACGGCAAGCTTAACCCTGGAAACACAAGCAGCGACAATGCCGGCTTCGGAGGGTCCTTCCCGGTGGTCTCGTCGAACGGCACGACGGCCAATACCGCTGTCGTCTGGGCTATCGAGCGCGGCAATCCGACCGAGCAGCTCAGGGCCTACGACGCAGTCGCTCTGGGGACGCCACTATTCGCGGCCAATGCCGGCAATTGGTCCAACGGCAGCCGGTCCTACCTTACGCCGCTGGTCGCCAATGGACGGGTTTATGTACCGGCCTACAAGACCGTGACAGTGTTCGGATTGACGAGTTGACGCATGCTGTGGCGGTTAGGAGCAAGCCTAACCGCCACCACCGCTGGCCTGATGTTGAGCAGGACTGCCACCGCCCAAACGCGGACATTGGCCCCACGACGCGCATTCGACGAAAAAGCCGATGAAGGCGATGCCCAAGAGCAGCAGCAGGAGCATCGCCGCATACGCCAGGAGCTTACCGATCAGCCGCGCAAACATTGCTCCCCTGCCCCGCACGTAGCCTGCATTGGTCTAGTCCGGCGGCCCTGATGCCGCCAACTCGCTCGAACTCAGTGCCGGTAACTTGGATCGATCCGATCGAGCTTGCGGATCACTGCCGGCCAGGCCAGCGCGCTAAGCGGTCCCTCGAACCCTTCCTTCGTGATCGCCGCGTTTTTCTCCGCAACGCCTTGATTTACCGCGTAGGGTTTGGCGCCCCCCGCCAAGGCACGCACCTGCATCGAGCATGCCTTCTCCAGGAAATACATGCGCATGAAAGCATCCGCACAGGTTCGGCCGATGGTCAGCGTGCCATGGTTGCGCAGCAGAACGACATGCTTGTCGCCGATGTCCGAGACGATCCGCTCCCGCTCTCCCAACTCCAGCGCGATGCCTTCGTAGTCATGATATGCCAGATCGCCCCACACGGATTGCGCATGCTGCGTGATCGGAAGAAGTCCGCATTCTTGCGAAGCCACCGCCACGCCGTCTTCGGTATGCAGATGCATGATGCAGTGGGCATCTTCGCGGTTCATGTGCAGCGCGCTATGAATGGTGAACCCTGCCGGATTCACGGGATACGGTGAGTCCGCAACCTTGTTGCCCTCGGTATCGATCTTCACAAGACTGGATGCGGTGATCTCGTCGAACAACATGCCATACGGGTTGATCAGAAAATGGTGGTCGGCACCGGGTACCCGGGCGGAAATGTGCGTGAAAATCAGATCGTCCCAGCCGTAGAAGGCGACAAGCCGGTAAAGCGCAGCCAGGTCCACTCGCAGCTGCCACTCATCGGGACCGACCTGGCCTTCGAGAGAGCGGATTTCATGCGTTGAAGGTGCCCTAAGCGGTCTGATTTTTTCCGCAAAATCCAACATGACTAACTCCCGAGGATGCGAGATAATGATAATCCGCTGTTCACGCTCCGCCAAATCAAGGCATTACAGCACCCGCGCCGCGGCCTTCCGCCAACCCTCATAGAGCGTATCGCGCGACATGGCACTGATTCCGGGTTCAAATCGCCGATCCAGCGTCCACGCATTGGTAATGGCTGAAAAACCAGAGAACAATCCAGCGCCGAGACCGGCAAGGTAAGCGGCACCCAAGGCGGTTGTCTCGGTAACTGTCGGCCGTTCGACAACAAGCCCCGTAAGATCGGCCAATCGCTGACAGAACCAATTGTTTCGCACCATGCCTCCATCAACCTTAAGCAAGCGCGCCGCATCCATAGCACATGCCGTCATGTCGTTCGCCATTGCTTCCAGCAGATCGCGGGTCTGATAGCAGACGGCATCCAAGGCAGCGCGGGCGATTTCCGCGGCCCCCGCATCTCGCGTTAGTCCTGTTATGGCGCCGCGCGCGCCCGCGTTCCAGTATGGCGCGCCCAATCCGGTGAAAGCTGGAACGAAGTAGAGGTCATCGGTCGGCTTCGCGGTTCGTGCAAGCGCCTCAACCTCGCCAGCATTGCCGATACAGCCAAGCGCGTCGCGCAGCCACTGCACCACCGCCCCCGCCGCAAAGATGCTTCCTTCAATGGCATAGACAGTTTCCCCATTGGCCCGAAATCCGCAGGTTGCCAGCAAACGGTTTCTTGAGGATGGGGCTCGGGAACCCGTATTCACCAAAGCGAAGCACCCCGTGCCGTAAGTGGATTTCACGTCGCCCGGCGAAAAGCACGCTTGACCCACTAGCGCAGCTTGCTGGTCGCCCGCTACCCCCCGAATGGGAATTGGGGCGCCGAAGAGGTCCGCTGCCGTCGCACCATAGTCGTCCGCGCAATCGCGAATCTCAGGCAGAAGCGCCTGTGGGATATTGAATGCCTTCAGCATCTCGGCAGACCACGCCAGCATTTTCAGATCGAGCAACATGGTGCGCGAGGCGTTCGTCACGTCGATCGCATGAACTCGACCGCGCGTCAGCCTGTAAGTCAGCCAGCTGTCTATGGTGCCGAAGGCGAGTTCACCTCGTTCAGCCCGGGTGCGTGAGCCCGGGACGTGATCAAGCAGCCATTCCAGTTTGGTCGCCGAAAAATAGGGGTCGAGCAAAAGTCCCGTTCGATCTGCAATTTCCGGTTCCAGCCCCAGCCCTTTCAGTTGGTCACATCGAGCGGAAGTACGGCGATCCTGCCAGACGATCGCATTATGCAGCGCCGCGCCGGTATCTCGCTCCCAAAGGATTGTTGTTTCGCGCTGATTGGCTATCCCGATGGCAGCCACCTCCTTCGGGCTGATGCCACGAAGGACCACCCCGCAACATGCGAGTGCGCCGCGCCAGATTTCTTCGGGATCGTGCTCTACCCAGCCGCTGTCAGGATAGATCTGGCGCAATTCAACGGCATGCAAAGCCATCGGTCTGGCGGCGCCATCGAATAGAATAGCGCGCGTTGAGGTCGTTCCCTGGTCGATAGTAAGCAAGTACGGCGGGCCAGGCGCCATGTGAAACTCCGTGGCGTGCTGCTATAACAGACTATGCGCGATCGCTGCGGACGGGAAATCCCTTCATCCTTCAAACGGATCGCTTCGAATGTATCAGGCGGGGGGACCGCCCCGCTTTAGGAGCAGATTGTATGTCGCGGTCGTTCCATTTCGTCGCAGCCGATACTGCTGATGCCCAGGCTGCCCTATTCCAACTGCGCTCTCTTTACAGCGATGCGGGTCCCGAAGAAGCCAAGATCGTGGTGGCGCTGGGGGGCGACGGTTTCATGTTGCAGACGCTGCATGCCTTTTTGGGAAAGAACAAAGCGATCTATGGCATGCATCAGGGCTCCGTCGGATTTCTGATGAATGAGTACCGGGAGTCGGGATTGGAACAGCGACTCGAAAAGGCGGAACCGGCTCAAGTGCATCCGCTGCGAATGCGGGCGAGCGACGATACCGGGGTTACCGAAGCGCTTGCGTTCAACGAAGTATCGTTGCTGCGCCAGACCCGCCAGGCTGCCAAAATTCGAATTCTCGTGGACGAAAAAATTCGTATCAAGGAATTGATTTGCGATGGCGTGCTGATTTGCACGCCGGCCGGCAGCACCGCTTACAACCTTTCGGCGCATGGCCCGATCCTGCCCATAGATGCAGCGCTGCTGGCACTGACGCCAATCAGCGCGTTCCGTCCCCGTCGCTGGCGGGGCGCGCTGCTGCCGCATCGCGCGCGCGTGCGCTTCGAAATCATCGAGGCGGAGAAAAGGCCCGTCAGCGCGGTAGCCGATGATTTTGAAATAAGAAACGTCAAATGGGTGGATGTAGCAGAGGATCGGTCGGTTTCAATGACCATGCTTTTCGATGCGGGACATAGTCTCGACGAGCGTATCCTCGCCGAACAGTTTATTGACTAAAAAAAGGGCGGCTGGTGAGCCGCCCTTTGGTAAGTTCAGGGGAGAAGCTTAACGCTGCGTGCTCGATCCGCCGCTGCCAGAGCTGCCGCCACCTGAGGAACCGCCAGTGTTGCCGTCTGACGATCCGCCGGTGCTTCCACCGCCCGTGCTTCCGCCGCTTCCGCCTTTGCCTGACTGTTGTCCGCCCTGTCCGCCTTGCTGGCCTGATTGGCCGCCCTGCTGACCTGACTGCGAGCCTTGTGACCCGCCCTGATTCTGCTGATTCATGTTTCTCTCCTTCAGAGTGACCGATGGATAACGGCGCAATGGCGGCGGTGTTCCGGCAAATTGGCGTCACCGCAACACTTTTGATGGACTCATCCCATCCTGAGACTTTTTCCGTGTTCGCGCGTTTAGCGCCTATGGCAGTGGAGATCGCAGGCTCATCTGTTTGTTTACACCTGGATGATTTGATGCCCGCGTGGGAGCACAAATTCCCGCACCCCTTGCACGATCCCATACTCCGCAGCCTTTTCGGGGTTGATATGAATATCGCGCGTACGTCGTTCAGTCAGCAGGCGTTCGGGGATGCGAGCACGCTCGCGCAGGATGTTTTCCGTGCGCGTGTCGTCCGCCAAGGCGGCGTCTAGCGCGCTCTGCAGCCGCTCCGCGCCCATACCTTCTTGGGACGGAATAACGGTCGGATGGATCATAAACATTGCATGCGATGAGCAGTAACGCTCGTGCGCGGCCAAAAAGACCGCGACCGCAATCGACGATACGCTGCCGACATTGTGCGCAACCACCTTCACCGGAAGCCCACGCATGTGATTGTAGAGATAAATTCCGTCAGCGACGTAACCGCCCAGCGAGCTGAAACACAGATGAACCTCATCAGAACCGTTGTTGACAGCGGCATTCAGCGCCGCAGCAATGCGGGTGACGCCGCTGGAATCGATGCCGCCAGTGAAGCCGAAATAAGCGGTCTTAACTCCTGCAAGGTCCGGCATGATTCCAAAACTATCGCCTGATTTTCAACCGAAGCAACCGCTCAGAGCCGATAGACGCCACATCCGTGATCGGGAAGATTCGCGACCAACTCAGCAGCAGATCGATCGGACAGAGGATGCCGCCAGTTTGGCGCGATTTCGGCCAGCGGGACCAACACGAAGGCGCGGTCCTGCATACGTGGATGGGGCAACCTAGGGGGGCCGGGCTCAACCCGCCCATCATAATCCAGGATATCCAAATCGAGCGGACGTGGGGCGTTGCGTGCGCCGGGCAAGCGGCCGCAGGCCTGTTCAATGCTGTGAAGCTCCACAAGCAAGGATTCTGGCGCAAGACCGGTGCGAATCCATGCGACGGCATTGACGAAAGGAGGATCCGCTGGGTTTGGCCAGGCCAGGCTCCCATATAGCCGCGATAGTGCAGCGATCTCGATCCCACGTTTCCCTAACGTCGATAGCGCTGCGTTTATCGTGGCCGCTGGCGGCCCGGCCGGCGAAGGCAAATTGGCACCGAGCCCGATCAAAATCATGAGAAGAGGCACACCAAATTTATCGCAAGAGTTTGCTTCGAATTCCAATTCCCCTAGAACCATGATCGGCCGTCGGGACGGTGTTGTCGGCGGACCTTTGATGTTGAATCGGAATTTGGAGAATTGCCATGCTGTTTTATCCCCAGGAGAAGCTCGCCTTGTTCATCGACGGCGCCAATCTTTACGGCGCCGCGAAGGGCTTGGGCTTCGACATCGATTATAAGCGGCTTTTGGAGCTTTTTGCGCGCAAGGGCCTGCTCGTGCGTGCCTTTTATTACACGGCCGTCGCCGAAGACCAGGAGTTCTCACCGCTGCGCCCGCTGGTGGATTGGCTCGATTACAATGGCTTCACCGTGGTCACGAAGCCGCTGAAGGAATTTACAGACGCGCAGGGCCGCCGGCGCGTCAAGGGAAATATGGACATTGAACTGGCGATTGATGTCATGGAACTGGCCGAAACGGTAGATCACATCGTCATATTTTCGGGTGACGGCGATTTCCGCAGGCTGGTCGAGGCCGTCCAGAAAAAGGGCCGCCGTGTCAGTGTCGTTTCCACGATTCGCACGCAACCCCCGATGGTCGCCGACGAGTTGCGGCGGCAGGCGGACAACTTTATTGAATTGGAGGATTTGAAATCCGCCATTGTGCGCGAAGGCGGGCCCCGCTCGGTCAGCCCACAAGCTCATGCCGCGCCGAACCAGCCGCAATACGCCTGATCGGGCAGCTCCGATCGGCGCGCAAACCGGTAGTCCGGGCAGCCCAACTCCGCACGAGCCCCCGTCCGACTGTCCCCTGTGTCCTCGCCTGCACACGTTTCGACACGAGAATCGAACCCGCTATCCGACCTACTTCAACGATCCCGTTCCCTTCTTTGGCCGGAATGATGCGCGGCTGCTGATTGTGGGCTTGGCTCCCGGGTTACATGGGGCAAATCGCACAGGCCGCCCGTTTACTGGCGATCATGCCGGCCTGCTACTCTACGGCACACTGAAAAAGCTGGGCCTCGCGCGGGGAACATATCACGAGCGCTCCGACGACGGCCTTGAGCTGATCGGCTGTGCCATTGCCAACGCGGTCCGCTGTGTGCCGCCCGGCAACAAACCCCTGCCCTCTGAAGTCACGACATGCCGACAATTTCTAACGGCTACAATTCGAGCCGTGCCAAATCTTGGCGCAATTCTGGCGTTAGGGAAAATCGCTCATGACAGCATCTGCACGGCCCTGTCCGTGCCGAAAAAAGATCACGTATTCGGTCACGGCGCCACGCATACGTTTGAACGCATCGCGCTGCTATCGAGCTACCATTGCTCGCGCCTGAACACCAATACGGGCGTTCTCACCGCGCCAATGTTCGAGGCCATCGTCAGCAAAGCAAAGAGTGCCGCCGGACTTTGACTACTTTGTGGAAACGTAGCCGGGTTCGCCCGGGCCGGCGCAATGGCCTGATACTCTCGCGGAGGACACGACAAGCAATTCCGTCTTTTCCACGTTCTCCTGGACGAACCGCTTTCCCTCCCTTACGCACCTGGCCTTTGCATCGTTGAGCGCCGTGCTAGCGGCAAAATCAGCGCATCCAAACAGTTGAAGGATAAGCAAACCTACAAGAACGCCTCGCCACATCTCGTTACCTCTCGAAATCCCCGACGTTAGCCTTCACTGGTCTATTCAAGCGGAAGCGATATCGTCATTCCATCGTAGGCCGGCTCGACCCCTGCGGGCAGATCGCGCTTCAGCGCTTCATAATCCAAATCCATATGTAGATTGGTGAGAATCGCCCGCCGCGGATTCACCCGCGCGATCCATTCAAGGGCCGTCGCCACGTTGGCGTGTGTCGGATGGGGCGCGTAGCGCAACGCGTCGAGAATCCAGCACTCGATGCCCTCCAGCATGGCAAAAGTTTCCTCCGAAAGCGCGCTAACATCGGAGGAATAGGCCAGTGGTCCAAAGCGAAAGCCCAGCGACTGGATGCGGCCGTGGATTTGCGCGAACGGCAGCACCCGGACGCCGCCACCTTCACTCGCTATCTCAAACGCTTGACCAGCTGCAATCTCGTGCGCCTTCAGGATTGGGGGATATTCGCTCCCCGGCGGCGTCTCGAAAGTGTAACCGAATTTCTGCTTCAGAATATTCAGGCAGGTGCTGTCGGAATAGAGCGCCACACGCTTGTGCATGCCGTAGGCAACCGCGCGCAGATCGTCGAGACCGTGCGTCTGGTCAGCGTGGTCGTGCGTGATGAGCACTCCGTCGAGATGCGCGCAATGTGCGTCCAGAAGCTGCTCGCGCAAGTCGGGCGACGTATCCACTAGCACAGTCGTGACGCTTTCACCTTCGTGCCGGCGCACAAGAATGGAACAGCGGCGGCGTCGATTCTTCGGATTTGCAGAATCGCAGGCGCCCCAATCGCCCCCTCCATCCGGTCCACCAATCCGCGGGACGCCGGTGGATGAGCCGCAGCCCAGGATAATAACGTCCAGTATAGCGCTCATGAACGCTTCGCCCGGCTGAACAGCCGGAAGAAATTGCTCGTCGTGGCATCAGCGAGTTCGTCGAAGCTTACCCCTTTCAGCTCGGTCATCGCCTGTGCGGTGTGTTTCACAAAAGCGGGCTCGTTGCGCTTGCCGCGAAAGGGCTGCGGCGCGAGATAAGGCGCATCGGTTTCCACCAAGAGCCGATCCAGTGGTACGGTTTTTAGCACAGCGCGCAATTCATCCGACTTCTTGAACGTCGCGATGCCCGACGCGGAAATGCAAAAGCCAAGCGCCAGCGCTTCCTCGGCAAGGCGTTGCGTGCCGGTGAAGCAATGGATCACACCGGTGAATGCGCCACGCCCCATTTCCTCGCCCAAAATGGCAATGGTATCGTCTTCGGCGTCGCGGGTGTGAACGATCAAAGGCAACTTCAATTCGCGGGCCGCGGCAATATGGGCTCGGAAGTTGGCGATCTGGAGATCGCGCGGGCTATGGCCGTAATAATAATCCAAGCCGGTCTCTCCAACGCCGATCACTTTTGGATTCTCCGCCCGCTCAATCAGCGGCGTGGCATTGCTGAGCGGTTCAACCTTCGCTTCGTGCGGATGAATCCCGACCGAACAGTACACATTGTCGAAACGTTCCGCGACCGCCAGCACATCTGGAAATTTGGCAAGTGTGGTTCCGATGGTAACGCATACCCGAACATCTGCCTTCAGGGCGCGCGCTATCACGACATCCAGCTCCGGCGCGAATTCAGGAAAGTCGAGGTGGCAGTGACTATCGACGAGCATGAGGGTATTCTAACGTACGTTGCGGCTGGCGTACTGGATGGCTCGGACAGAGGAGACGATGGTCTGCCGCGGCTCCAGATGCAATGCGGTAGCGCGATCGATGTTGGCCCGGACCTTCTCCCAGGCCTGTATCCATCGCGATGAGCCTGAAGCGCCTTCTCTTTTTGCGCGCGCGCGAATGCAATCCTCCAGCGCCTGGATCAGATAAGTGCCGAACGCCGGCAAACCGCCGGTTACACGTCCAACGCGATCTGCCAACGCAAACAGCGCAGGAATATCGGGTGCGAGGGCCTCGCTCACCGCGCGAGCGGCGTCTCGCGCGAGCGCCAGCGTGTCTTCATCCGCGAGCATCAGTGCGGCACCGATCGAGCCCCCGGAAAGTTTTGCGAGAGAGATACGATCCGCGGGGCTCATCTTAGGAAGATGGGTCACCAGTTCGAAGGCCAGCGTATCGGTGTCCAGTGGTCGCAGATCGAGCCGCTGGCAACGCGAACGGATCGTTGGCAGCAGTTTGCCGGGAGCGTTCGACAATAGCATGAACATCGAGTCGGCCGGAGGCTCTTCCAGTACTTTGAGCAGCGCGTTCGCCGCATTGGGATTCATGTCGTCGGCCGTGTCGATGATGGCCACGCGCCACCCGGCACCTGCCGCCGTGTAGCCAAAGAATTCCGCAAGCTCGCGGACTGAGTCGACAGTGATGACAGTCGTTAATTTGCGGGTCCTGGGATCGATGCCACGCTTTACAACCGCGAGGCCGGGTTCCGCCTGTGCCACAACGCGACGGGACACCGGATCGTCAGCAGCGACCGACAGATCTTCCGGCCCCGTATCCGTGGCGCCATAGCGCAGCAGATATCGAGCGAGGCGATATGCCAATGTGGCTTTGCCCGTACCCTTCGGGCCCGAGATCAGCCAGGCCTGAGGCGGCCGCCCCGAACGAATCGCGCGTGCTGCCCGTGCCAGCGCCTCTTCCTGTCCCACAAGGCGAAAAGTCTCTCGGGGATGCGGAAAACCCTCGACGCGATTGGTTTCCTCAATGTCCTCAATGCGCACGCGCTTCGCCATGGCTAAAGCTTAAACCGCTCCGCCACTGCGCTCCAGATGCGTTGCGCCACCTGATCGATGGGCACATTGGAGTCGATCAGGACACATCGCTGCGCTTCGGTTCTTGCGAGGTCGCGGAAATAAGTGCGCAGGCGTTCATGAAATTCGGGATCGAATTTCTCGAAGCGATTTTCCGCATGGTCGCGCGAACCAATGCGGTCTAATGCGTCCTTGACAGCCACATCAAGAATAATGGTGAACTCCGGCCAAAACCCGCCAATCGAGACGTCCTCGACGGTCCGGATCAGGCGCGGATCAAGCCCGCGGCCGGCGCCCTGATATGCGAAAGTCGAATCCGTAAACCGGTCGCAGATCACCCATTGACCCGCAGCCAATGCAGGACGAATGGTTCGGGCCACATGATCCGCGCGCGCGGCGAAAATCAGAAGCGTTTCCACCAGAGGATCCCAGCGGTTCGGCTCACCTTCGACGAGCAGCTTGCGAATGAGTTCGGCGCCATCAGAACCGCCGGGCTCGCGCGTCACGATATTGCGGATGCCGCGTTCCGATAGCGTTTGCGACAGTCGCCCGGCTTGCGTCGATTTGCCCGTACCCTCGCCGCCCTCAATTGTGATGAATCGCGCCGGAATTACATCCGTCATTTGTCCGAACGGCCGGCAATTAGCGCATGCAACCCCGTGAAGATGCGGCTGACAAAACCCGCCGCGCCAACGTCCTGCATTGCATAAAGTGGAACGTGCTGTGACGGCGCGTTCGGCGCCGTGACCATCAAATTGCCGATGCGCTGGCCTTTGCTGATAGGCGCTTTGACGGGGCCGTCGTAAGTCGCGGCGACTTTCAGTCCCGCGCGTGCCTCCGGAGTCAAAGTTACAGCGAACGGCTTGCCGACGGTTAGAGGCACCGTCGCGCGATTGCCCTGCCACACCGGCGCCTCGGTAACGATATCGGAAGGCGACAGCAGCTTGTATTGACGGAACTCGCGGAATGCGACGCCCAGCAGGCGAGCGGCCTCATCGGCGCGGCGCTGCTCGGCGAACCAGTCTTGTGCCTTTCCGCCACGCGCCGAGAGGTCTGGATATCGGAGCCCGTTGAGCACGAGAATGAGGCGGCGACCGTTCTGAACCGCAGAGACGGTGATGCCGTAGCCGGATGAGTCGAGATGTCCGGTTTTCAATCCATCAGCGCCGGGGAACTTCTCCAGCACCAGGTTGCGGTTGTGCTGATGGATATTGCTCCACACGAAATCGCGCTCGCCGAAATAATGGTAGAGCTCCGGATAGTCCTTGATGAGATGCCGGGCCAGGGTCGCGAGATCCATGGCCGACATCAGCTGGCCTGGCGGCTGATCGAGGCCATTGGGATTTACGAAATGCGACTGCCTGAGGCCGATATGCTTCGCCCGTTCATTCATCATCGCGACGAAGTTTTCGACCGTGCCGCCAAGCGCCTCGGCAATCACGATGCAGGAGTCGTTGCCGGACATTATGATCACGCAGCGGATGAGGTTCTCGACCGCGATCTTATCCCCGACATTCACGAAACACTCGGAGCCCGCCCGCTCACGCCAGGCGCGCTCGGAGACGGGAAAAGCATCCGTCAGTTTGACGCGATGGTCCTTCAACCGCTGGAACAGCAGTTCAAGCGTCATCAACTTGCTCATCGAGGCAGGCGGGACAGACGCGTAAGCATCCTTCGCCCACAGTACCTGGCCGTTGTCCGCATCCATGATCACCGCGTGCTCCGCGGTTGTCTGGACAGCTTCAGCGCCAGCCGGCGCCGCATTCAGGAAAGGGAGCAACAAGAATACAGCCGCAAGGCAGAAATGCCGCATGAACGCAATACTCCAACGTTCGTCGATCCTAGCGATCGACGATGATTTGCGCGCCGTTATTACCAAGCTCGCCCAACTTGGCCAACACGGCATTTGCGGATTCGAGATCGTCATAGGGGCCCAGCCGCACCCGGTGCAACCTCCCTGCATCATCCTGCGTCGAGAGAGCCGGCAAGCCCTCGTCCGTCAGCCGGGCCTTCAGGCGTTCCGCGTTGTCCCGGGAACTAAAAGCACTCACCTGAATGTAGAGATGAGATGACCTGAAAGGGGCGTTATCTGCCTCATCTTTTGAATCTCTTTTTACCCCGATGGGAGGCGTTCGCCCCGGATTTGAATCATTGCGCTGCACCGCATCGGCGGGGGCTGGAGAGAAGCGACCTGCACGTCGGCTCGAGGCGATGCAAGCGAAGCGGTTTGCACCCCGCGAACAGGCGCGGCGGGAATTGCGCGTGCAATCTCAGTCGAAGAATCTTGAGGAATAGCCGGGCGCGGCCCTTCAAGGGCCGGAATGTCGGCCCGGCCGAGGTAAGTCACCCGAACCCGCGCCGTGCCCTTGGCATAAAAGCCCAGTATCTCCGCGGCATGCTTGGAAACATCGATGATACGGCCTTGCGCAAAGGGTCCTCGGTCATTCACTCGCAGGACAAGAGACTTCCCGTTCTCCAGATTGATGACCCGGACCCTGACCGGCATTGGCAACGTGCGATGCGCCGCCGTAAGCGCTTCGCCATCATAGATCTCACCGCTGGCCGTCGGCTTGCCGTAAAAGGTCGGACCATACCAAGACGCAACCCCGGTTTCATCGTAATCGGGCTGCTCCTGTGGATAATACCAGGTATCGCCGATTTGATAGGGAATGCCGACCTTGTAACGGGCCGGGTGGCCCGTCCCTCCTGGTGGCGGCGAGGTTGCGCAGCCCGCAATGGAGCCGGCGAGGCCCAAGATCGCAAATGCGCGCGCTTTCGTTCGAGACATCCCCAGCGTTCCGCTCTGCCTGAATGCCGTGGCAGCGCCGCTGGCCAGCCCCGCCAATGGGATTGTTAGCGGCGGACGTGGTTACCAAAACGTTAATTCGCTCTTCAGCGGCCGCATTTCTGCGGGTGACGTGCGCACCACGGATCGTCGCGATAGACCACGCAGCCCGAAAGAGAGAGGCCGATACCCAAAGCAAGCAGGAAGGAAACAAGACGGCGCATGCCCGATCCTCGCACGATCCAGCTGTCAACGCACGAGCGGGCCTTTGGTGTGCCTGAAGCCGCCTCTGCCCTTACCGCACAGGTATGCTTGCCGGGCCTACCCAGCGTCGCTATCTGAGAATTCCTGGATGGGTGGCCGAGCGGTTGAAGGCACCGGTCTTGAAAACCGGCAGGCCCGCAAGGGTCTCGTGGGTTCGAATCCCACCCCATCCGCCATGCCATCGCGCCGTGACAGAATCCACGCCTTCCTTTAAGGGTGCGCCGCCGGGTGAGCATGAAGGGAAGATGGTCATGAAGCACGTCCCGCTGTCCGCTGTCGCCTTGGCTGCGTTTTCAGGTGCTGCTTTCGCGCAAGACGTGCCCTGGCACGGCTACGGCGGAGACGCGCAGCACAGTGCGCAAGCACCGGCAGCTGGCCAGAAATTGGGGAAGGTTCACTGGTCCATTCCTGTTGATCTCGCACCTCCCGACTTTCTCGGTGTCCACTATGCCGAGCCGATGATCACGGCGGCCAACACGGTTTTGCTCCCGGTGAAAGTGAACTCGGTCGGGACGTATCAGGTGGAAGCACATTCCGCGACAGACGGGTCGCTGATCTGGAAAGAGACGGTCAGCTATCGTTTTCCGCCATACGACTGGATCCCGAGCATTCCCGCGCATCTGAGCGAGCAGAACCGCCTGTTTTTCGCGGGCCCCGGCGGGACGCTGCGCTTCCGCGACACGCCGGATTCCGATTCCGGCAATGAAGGCCTGCTCGTTTTCTACGGCAAGAAAAACTATCGCAAGGACCAGAGCATCTATGATGCCAACGTGATGGTCAGCACGCCTATCACGGCGGACGCCGAGGGCAATGTCTTTTTCGGATTCACCGTCACGGGGTCAAATCCAATCGGTCTTGTAAGCGGCATCGCGCGGATCGGTGCGGACGGCAAGGGAAGCTGGGTCGGTGCCCGAGATGCAGCAGGCGATGCGGCCATAGACAAGATTCCAACCAACAGTGCGCCGGCAATTTCTCGCGACGGCAAGACAGTCTATGTCGCGGTGCACGACGCGGATACCGGCCGGGGCATCCTCCTTGGACTGAACAGCAAGACATTGAAAACGACGTACAGCACGCCACTCACCGACCCGTATTTCCATCAGCCCGCATTTGTCTTCAGCGATTCGTCGGCCTCGCCGACCGTTGGACCGGATGGGGACGTCTACTTCGGCGTTGTCGAGTCGGACGGTGCCACGCACAACGATCGCGGCTGGATGCTGCACTTCGATGCAAAGCTGAAGGAGACCAAAATCCCTGGATCGTTCGGATGGGATGATACCGCGTCGATCGTGCCGAGCGCCGCGGTACCGTCCTACCACGGCAGCTCCGCTTATCTGCTCATGTCGAAATACAACAACTACTACGGCATCGGCAGTGGCGACGGACACAACAAGATCGCCATCCTGGACCCGACCACTGCGCAAGCCGATCCCGTCCTCCCCTCTGTGCAGGTCATGAAGGAGGTTCTGACCGTACTTGGCCCAACTCAGCAACCGGGTCTGCCGGAAGGCGCGGTTTATGAGTGGTGCATCAATTCGGCCGTGGTGGATGCGGCAAACAAGTCCGTCATCGCCAACAGCGAGGACGGCTATACCTACCGTTGGGATCTGAAGACGAACAAATTGAAGCCTGCCGTCAATCTGAATGCTCCGACCTACGAGGCCTACACCCCGACCCTCATCGGACCGGACGGGCAAGTCTATTCGATCAACGACGCCCACCTCTACGCAATCGGCAAATAGCGACCAACATTGCAAGTTTGTAATGCGCTAGTTTGTGGATCAGGAAGCGACGCCGGTTGGCCCCTCGCTCCGTGCATGGCTCCAGCCGTTGGTTTCACGCAAGCTTGACGCCACATCCTCTCCACATTGCGGGCAATAATGCCACTCGCAGCGCATGCCATCGAGGGAGCCGATGCGGGCACTAACCCAAGCCAGCATCCGAAGTCCGGCTGCGGTAGCAGTCGGAGTGGCCATTACCATCTTGTTCGGTGTCTTCGCACTGAACGCCCTGCCCATTCAGCTGTTTCCGGACATCGACCGGCCCCAAATCGGCATCGGCACGCAATGGCGCGCTGAGACCCCCCGTGAGATCGAGGCACAAATTCTCCAGCCCGAGGAGGAGGTGCTCCAGGGCCTGCCCGGCCTGCAGGAGATGGACGGGTTTTCCAATGCCGGTGGCGCCTACGTCCAGCTGACCTTTGCCCTCGGCACGGACATGAAAAGCACGCTGGTCGACGTCATTGGCCGACTCAATCGGCTGCCGCCGCTGCCGCTCGATGCTGAAAAGCCCTTCGTGCAGCTGGCCAGCACTCAAGACGCGAATGCCACCTTGCTCTGGGTCTTCATGCAGAAGCTGCCCGGGAACAACCGCAACGTCGCCGGTTACAAACAATTCCTGAGAGACATCGTAATTCCGCGCCTTGAGGCTGTGCCAGGCGTTGGAGGCGTTGAGATCAACGAACAAGGCGGGACCGAGGAACTAGACATCGTATTCGATCCCGTTCGCGCGGCGCAGCTGGGAATTCAGATACCCAAAATGGCGCAGCAGATCAGCGGCTCCGAAGACGTATCCGGCGGTACGATCGATGTCGGCCGGCGGCAATACGGACTCTCTTTCCGCGGTCGCTATTCGGTGGCCGATCTCAAGGACCTTATCCTCGAATGGCGCGACGGCAAGCCGGTGCATCTGGGCGATATTGCCGATGTGCATGTGGGCCGCAGCAAGGCGCAGGGCTTCGCCTACCAGAACGGCAATCCGGCCCTCGGCATGCGGATATTCCGCGCCTCGGGAGCGAACGTGCTCGCCACAGTCAACGCGGTCAAGGCCGAGCTGGAGAAGCTGAATGACGGAGCGGCGAAGGAGCAGCATGTCAAACTGCAATACTCCTTCGACCCATCGCATTTCATCAACCAGGCCCTCGGCATGGTCACGACCGATCTGTTCCTCGGCATTCTGCTGGCCGTCGGTGTGTTGTGGTTTTTCATGCGCGAGTGGCGCGGCACGCTGATCATCTCGTGCGCCATTCCGATCTGCCTGTTCGCTGTCGTGATCCTGCTCAACCTTGCGGGCCGCACGCTCAACGTCGTCTCACTCGCCGGCCTCGCCTTTGCGACGGGCATGGTCCTCGACGCTGCAATAGTCTGCTTCGAAAACATCCTGCGCTTGCGCGAGCGCGGCATGCCTGCGGGGGAAGCTTCGCAAAAGGGAACCGATCAGGTTTGGGGCGCGCTCCTTGCCTCGACGGCGACGAATGTCGCCATTTTCGTGCCGGTGATTTTCCTCAAGGATGTCGAGGGTCAGCTGTTTGCTGACCTCTCGCTGACAATCGCCTTTGCTGTATTCATATCGCTGATCGTTGCCATCACGGTAGTGCCTGTCGCGTCGATCTTGTTTCTGAAAACGCGGCCAAAGATTTCCGAACTGACCAACGTATGGCGCCGAATTACCGACATCTGCATGAACGTCACGAATACGCCGCGGAAGCGGCAGCTTTGGATCGGTGGTCTGATTGTCGGCTCACTTGCAGGCACCTGGCTTCTCTTGCCCAGCCTTCAGTACCTTCCGCAGGTGAAACGCGCCGCGATTGACGGTTTCATTCAGTTTCCCGCCGGCGCCACGGTTGAGTTTGCAGACAAGAACATTGCACGGCCAATCATCGACAGGCTGCAGCCGTATTTGCGCGGAGACAAGCAGCCGAAGCTCCTCAACTACTATGTTCAAATGAACGGCGCCGGCTTCATGGACATGGCGGTGCGCGTTCCGAACGATCGCGACTTCCCGGAACTGGAAAAGATCGTCCGTTCCGAGGTGATAAAAGATCTGCCGGATGCACAGGCTTTCGCGCAGATGGGCAGTCTGTTCGGCGGTTTTGGCGAAGGCGGTGGAATTTCGATCAACATACAGTCGAACGACCCCGAAGCCATGCGCATGGCGGCAAAGAAGGGCTTCGATCTGCTCGCGAAGCGGTTTGCAGAAGGCGTCGTGAATTCCAACCCGTCGCTGGAGTACGATCAACCCCAACTCAAGCTGTTGCCGGATGACCGTTCAATCGTGGAAGTCGGGTGGGGCCGGCCAGATGTCGGCAATCTCGTGCAGGCGTTCGGCGAAGGTCTGTATGTCGGCCAGCGCTACGATGGCGAACGCCGGCTATTCCTTATCCTGAAAGCCCGCCAACTCGCTTCGCCGGACGCTGTCAGCGGCGCGCCGGTGGCTACACCCAAAGGCGGCATCGTGCCATTCGGCCATCTCATCTCGATGCAGGAGACCCTGGCGCCGAGCGGCATCTATCGCCTGGATCGCCGGCGCACCGTGGCGCTTAATCTCCAGCCGCCGCGCGGCGTCGCGCTGGAAGACACCATGAAGATCGTGCGCAACGAGATCGAACCGCAGATCCGGAAATTGCTGCCGTCCGATGGGACCGTCACGTATGGTGCGGCCGCCAACCATCTCGACAACGCCTTGTGGAGCATGGGCAAGAATTTCGGGCTCGCCGTGCTGTTGCTCTTTCTCATCATGGCGGCGTTGTTTAAGTCGGTGAAGGATTCGGCGATTGCCACCATCGCCTTGCCGCTCGGCACCGTTGGCGGCATGGCGGCACTGCGCTTCCTCGGCCTCTTCGTCTTCCAGCCGCTCGACCTGTTGACGATGATCGGTTTCATCATCGTACTGGGGCTCGTGGTCAACAACACAATCCTCTTGGTCGCCCGCACCCGTCAGGCCGAGGCGGAAGGCATGACACGCGTTGACGCCGTGCGCTCCAGCCTCGAGACGCGACTGCGCCCGATCTTTTCCAGCACACTTACGGCGATTTTCGGCATGCTGCCGCTGGTCATCATTCCCGGCCCCGGCGCGGAAATTTACCGTGGACTGGGTGCCGTTATTGTGGGCGGGATTCTGGTCAGCCACGTCTTCACGCTTATACTGATCCCGGCGATGCTACGGCTCGGCGAGAAACCTTCGGCACTGCGGGAAGCACCTGTGACACCTGAGACACCACTATTCCCAGCAAGGGCAGCTGCATGATGGTTGTATTCAAGCGGGCGATCATTGTTGCTTCTGTTGGCGCCATGGCCTGGGCATCGCTTGCAAGCGCGCAACAGGCGCCTGCGCCAGCGCCACCGCCGAAGGTTGGCGTGGTCCAAGCCCGGGCCGTGAAGATGGCACCGAAAGTTGTGCTGCCCGGAACGGTGGTCGCTCGCAACGACTCCAAACTCGCGTCCGAAGTCGAAGGCCGCGTCGCCTGGGTGGCGGAAGTCGGCACCGTAGTAAAGGCCGGGGACATCATCGCGCGTATCGACAAGAGCGTTGCCGGAATGCAGCTGGCCTCGGACAAGGCCAATGTGGCGCGCCTTTCCGCGCAACTGAATTTCGACCGTAGTCAGGCGGAACGCATGGATCGGCTGTTCTCGCAGGCGGCAATCGCGAAAGCGACGCGGGATCAGGCCTCGTCAACGCGCCAAATGGACGAAGGCGCTCTCGCCCAGGCTCAAGCTTCCCTGCGCAAGAGCCAATACCAATTCAGTCACAGCGAAATCCGGGCGCCGTTTCCCGGCCGCGTTGTAGCCCGGCTAATCAACACTGGCGAATACGCCATCGCAGGCAAAGAAATCCTGCGGTTGGTCGACATCGGTTCGATCGAGGTGAAGGCGCAGTCGCCGATCGATTCCGCTCACTTTCTGCGCGAAGGCATGCAGGTCACTGTTGAAGTCGCGCATCGGCCTATTCTTGCCGCGGTGCGAGCTATTGTGCCGGTGGGCGACGAGCTTAGCCGTACGATTGAAATCCGTGTCGCGTTGAAACCCGGCCAGGCTTTCGTGGGCGATGCGGCCAAGGTGATGGTTCCTTCGGCGGCGCCCCGTAACGTGCTGGCTGTACCTCGCGATGCTCTCGTGCTGCGCGAGGACAACACGTATGTGTTCAAGGTGGATGCCAAGAATGTGGCGGCACGCGTGGCGGTGCAGACCGGCAGCCAGGACGGCGCGTTCGTCGAAGTCCGGGGTCAACTGAAGCCGGGCGAACGTGTCATCGTGCGCGGCGCGGAACGCCTCGAAGCCGGCCAGAAGGTCCAGCCGATACTTGCGTCCTAAACTTAGGAGCTGAGCTATCCCGATTAACGAGTCCGCACAAAGCCGTGGCTGGTGCCCGAGGCGTAGTACTGGCCGGTCACAGTCCCTTTTTTGGTAATTCCCAATGCAGCGGTTCCGTCGGCGCCCGGCACATTAAAGGTCATGAAGCCTCCGTTGCGCTTGCGAATGAATGCACGGGTGGTAACCCCATCGAAATAGTACCCCGCAATGGTTTGACCAAAAATTGCGTACGGGCTCGTGCTTTGCGCCCCAGGTGCGTCAAAAATCGTAACAGGGCCGCCGGACGGGCGGGTGTAACCGTGAGTAGTTGTACCGTCATAGAAGGCGCCGGTGACCCCGCCCTTCTTGCTTAGCCCGGTCACATTTAGGTTCACCGCGCCGGGAATATCGAATTGCGTAAAGTTTCCTTGTGTATCCCGAATAAAGCCATGAGTCGCGCCAGTCTGATTGTCGTCGAAGTACCCGGCAATCGTACCCTTGTCGTTGATGCAGCAGGCGATGGTCCGGGTGGATGCCGGCGGGTCGATAACGGTCCACTGTCCACTCGCATCCCGCATGAAACCGTGAACTTGGCCATCGATATAGTATCCAACCACGGCCCCCGTGTTGTTGATTCCTCCAACGTTGGGGATTGTTCCCGGCGGCACGGAGGGCGGGTCGAAATCGGTGAATATGCCAGCCGGGCTTCGGACAAACCCGTGCGTCGCAACGAACGTGCAGGAATTGTCGGCTTCCCGATGGACTTCGAGAAACGATCCCGCAATTTCCCCTGCATCGTTCATACCGTTGACAGATGCGGTAACGACATCGTCTTGGGCCCCGCTCCCGGGGACGAAATCGGTGATGGTTCCAGCAGGATCGCGCACGAAACCCTTCTGAGGGTAGCAGGGGGGTGGGTTGGTGTCGCCAACAATGCCGGCGATCGCGCCGGAGCGATTGATAGCGACTGGTGCAGTGTAATTTCCGCCCGGCGCATCGAAAGTAATAATGGTCGCAGCGTGCGCGCGCCAAGGTAATTGCCCCATATTGAGCATGACCGTCGCCGCGATGATTGAGACCTTTTTTGAAACTGGATGGCCTAACGCGCGCATGTTTCCCCCACTGCGACGTTTCGGCCGGACTTTACTCCCAGACTATGAAGACGGCAAAGGGCGCTCGTAAAATGTCAGCGCCTGGCGACGCGGTAGTAATGCCGGTGGCCGTGGCGGTCGATCCAGTAGCGCCGATGGTGATAGTACGCCACACGGCGGGAGCATCCGCCTTTGGCGACTTCATGTCCGACCAGCCCGCCACCGACCACGCCAGCCACCGTGCCGATTGCACTGCCGTGGGTGATGACGTTGCCCAAAACGCCGCCTCCCGCCGCGCCGAGAACGGTGCCGGTTGTCTTCCGGCCTTGGCAGCTCGCATCCGCCGCAGGCGCAGTAACGCAGGCCACGGCCGCTATGAGCACAATGGCCTTTGCTAGATTTCTCATAAATATCCTCCCTTGCTTGGCCTTCGCGGAGGAAATGCATGAAAGGACAGTGCCGTTCCCCTAGCCAAGCATGCCTAGGGCCTGATTCAGGCGCTCCGCCAAAGCAGCGGCTTCGGCCCTGCGCTCCTTCTGCTCGTCGATGATCTCTTCCGGCGCGCGCGCGACGAAGTCGGCATTGTTCAGCTTGCCATCGATCTTGGCGATTTCGGATTGGGCTTTCGCCAACTCCTTTTCCAGTCGTGCACGCTCCTTGGCGAAGTCGATAACAGCTCCGAGAGGAATCGCGGCGGTCGCCTCGTGCAGCACGAACTGCGCCGAGCCTTGTGGGATTGAATCGGCCGTGTGCGCGGAAGCGAGCCGGGCGAGCGTCATCACGACATCGCGGTGCCGGTCCAGTCGCGCCGCGGACTGGGCGCTCGCATCCTTGAGGACCAGCGCGATTTTTGCGGATGCAGGCACATTCATTTCTGCCCGCACCGAACGAATGCCGGAAACAAGATCGATCACCCAGCACATTTCGTTTGCGGCAGCCTCGTCGCGAGGCAGATGCGACAGTTGTGGCCATTTCGCTTCGATTAACAACGTATCGCGTTGCGAGGACGTGCGCTCCCACAACTCTTCGGTGATGAACGGCATGAACGGATGCAGCAGCGCGAAGATCTGGTCGCGCGCCCAGGCGGCTGTCATGCGAGCCTCTGCCTTGGCGCCTTCGTCGGTGCCATTCAGCAACGGCTTTATGAACTCCAGGTACCAGTCGCAGAACACATCCCACACAAAATGGTAGATGGCACCGGCCGCTTCGTTGAAGCGGAAGGCTTCGAGATGGCGCGTGACCTCCGATGACGCACGTGCGGTTTCCGCCACGATCCATTTGTTGACCGTATGAGTCGCCTGCGCGGGGTCGAAGCTGGCGCGCGTTTCGCAGCCATTCATTTCGCAGAAGCGCGCCGCGTTCCAAAGCTTGGTGGCGAAGTTGCGGTTCACCTCAACGCGCGACGCCCCGATGCGCATGTCCCGCCCCTGCCCTGCCGCCAGCGCCAGGGTGAAGCGCAGCGCATCCGCGCCATAGGCATCGATCAGCTCCAGCGGATCGACCACGTTGCCCTTGGTCTTCGACATCTTCGCGCCCTTTTCATCGAGGACGCGGGTGTGGATGAAGACTTGGCGAAACGGGACCCACCTATCAGGCGATTCCGCAGGTCGCGCCTTCTGCATAAAGTGGAGGCCCATCATCATCATACGAGCGACCCAGAAGAAGATGATGTCGAAGCCCGTGACGAGAACAGAAGTTGGGTAGTAGCGTTCTAACTCTGGCGTCTTGTCGGGCCAGCCCAGCGTGGAGAACGGCCACAGCGCGGACGAAAACCACGTATCGAGCACATCTGGATCGCGTGTCAGAAGGCGAAACTTTTCTCGTTGCGTGTCGTTGCCGAATTTCTTGATTAGCTCCTTGGCTGGGTCATCAGCCACGAACGGTGGCCCAGGTGGGCTCTGCTCAGTGGCGAGCCGAATTGCATCCTCCGAGTTTTCAGCGACAAATGCCTTTCCATGCTCATCGTACCAAACTGGAATCTGGTGACCCCACCAAAGCTGGCGGGAGATGCACCACGGCTGAATGTTTCGTAGCCAGCTGAAATAAACATTCTCCCATTGCTCTGGAGCAATGCGCGTGCGGCCATCCTTGACCGCTTTCATTGCCTTCTCAGCCAATGGCGCTACGTTCAGATACCACTGCTCAGTCATGTACGGTTCGAGCACTACGGTTTTGGTCTTTTCGTCGTGCGGTACCGCATGGGTGATAGATTCGATCTTTTCGAGCAGCTCCTGCGATTCCAGCTGCGCCACGATCTGCTTGCGCGCTGCGAAGCGGTCGAGGCCGCGATAGTCCGACGGCACTGAGTCATTCAGCGTACCATCCTTGTTGAGGATGTTGATCAGCGGCAGGTTATGGCGCTTGCCGACTTCAAAGTCGTTGAAGTCATGACCCGGCGTGATCTTCACTACGCCGGTGCCCTTTTCAGGGTCGGTGTATTCGTCGGCGAGGATCGGGATGGGCCTCTTCGCCAGCGGCAGGATCGCCCGCTTGCCGACTAACTCCTTGTAGCGCTCATCCGAGGGATGAACCGACACTGCCGTGTCGCCCAGCATCGTTTCGGGACGGGTGGTGGCGACCGTAATGAAGGTAGACGGATTGTTCGGATCTAAGGTTTTCCCTTCGATCGGATAGCGGATGTACCAGAGATGCCCCTTCATCTCGATGTTTTCGACTTCGAGGTCGGAGACCGCCGTCTGCAGCCGCGGATCCCAATTGACCAGCCGCTTGTCCTTGTAGATCAGCCCCTCGCGATAGAGTTCGACAAACACTTTAAGGACCGCGCACGACAGGCCTTCATCCATGGTGAATCGCTCGCGCGACCAGTCGGCCGATGCGCCCAGCCGGCGCAGTTGCCGGCCGATCGCGCCGCCGGATTCCTCCTTCCAGCGCCACACCTCTTCGAGAAATTTCTCACGCCCCATAGCCACGCGGCTCTGCTGCCGCTCGGCCAGCTGCCGCTCGACGACCAGCTGGGTCGCGATGCCAGCGTGGTCCATGCCCGGCTGCCACAGAACATCCTTGCCGCGCATGCGCTCAAAGCGCGCCAGCACGTCCTGCAGGGTGTTGTTCAGCGCGTGGCCGACATGCAGCCTTCCGGTCACATTGGGTGGCGGGATGACAATGGAGAACGGATCCGCGTCCGGGCGGCGGCCGGCGCGAAAGGCGCCGCTTGCTTCCCACTGCGCATAAATGCGCGGTTCGACGTCTTTGAAATTGAACGATTTGTCGAGCATGTCTGCCTCATGCGGGAGGGCCGGTCGTTCGTCAACCGGCGTCTTCGCAGAGGCGGAAGGCCGGCATCCACGCGCCGGCCAGGTGAAATGGACTACCGGCCGCCGCGTGCCCTGATGACGCGGGCGACCTCTTCGCGGACGGCGCCTTCCAGCAGTGCTGGGAAGTGATCGTCCATCCATTCACGGATCAGCGGTTTGGCCGCGTTCAAGAGATCTTGCTGGTGTCCGTCCATCCAGCGTTGCAAAACCGGATCGACACTGCCGCGCACCGCCCGTTCGAACACCGCTTCGACGGAATTGCCGTCGACCGGCGGGAGCGACACCGCACGCGGCGCGGATCCCTTGTCGGTCTCGCTTACGCGATCCAAGTCCGCAAATGCGTCATCGATCGCCTGGCGCGCCTTGTCGGAGAAAATGCCGTCATGGGAGGCCTGCCCGGAATTGCTCATCGATATCTCCTCAACGTGAGAAATAAGGGTTTCGGTTTGGATGTTGGCTTGGGTCGGCGGTTCGACTCTGGCTTCAGCGGCCTCCGATGGGGCCACAGCCTCACTCACTTGCACAGGTACAGCAGTCTCTTCCTCGGCAACCGGTTCGGATGGCGTGGGCTCCGGACTTGTCTCGGCCCGCGGACCTTCGTTTCCATTCGCCGCTACAGCATCGGCCTTGGGCGCCTGCGGCTCACTCGAATCCTCGGCGATGATTTTCCGAATGGAAGCGAGAATCTCTTCCATCGTTGGTTCATGTTGAGGGCTTGAAGGTGTCATTCCGGCACTCCGCCATCCTCGCTAGACCCTACGATAGTTAACCAAGGAAAGGAAATGTCGCGTTAACGGCGGCGAAGATTTCGGCCGGCCGGCGGCTCTCAGAATGCGAACGTCTTCGCCCGGGTAAAGCCAGGTAGAACAGGGACATAGGAGTCGAAGTCTGGCCGGGCACTTAATGTGCCATGTTCCCGCACGTAGACGTGTGCACGGCTTCTCGCGCCATTGCGGACGATTGCCACCAGTCGGCCATCGTCCGCCAGCTGCTCCAGCAATAGCGTCGGTTCTACTTCAACCGCGCCATTGATGAAGATCACGTCATAAGGGGCGCCCGCGGCATGCCCTTCGTTCAGCGATCCTGAAACGACATGGATGGGGATATTGAGCAGGGAAAGTGCGCGCGAAGCTTCCCGAGCGAGCTCGCCACTTATTTCAAGACCAATGACGTTTGGCGCAAGCTGACCCAGTACGGCGGTCGAGTATCCGGTGGCGCATCCCACATCCAGCACGCGATCGCCAGGCGCGATCTGGGCCAATTCGGCCAGCTTCGAAAACGTCCGTGGATCGAGCAGAAAGCGTCCATTTTCGAGTTGGAGAACTGTATCCGCATAGGTCAGCGGGCGCTTTTCTTCGGGCACGAACAGCTCGCGAGGAATTGCGCGCATCGCGTTCTGGATACGCACGTCCGTGACGTCATTCGTCCGGACCTGCGATTCCACCATATTGATTCGTTGTTGCGTGTAGTCCGGCATAATTCGGCTGACCCCGGGCGGCGGCTTATAACCGATGCTTTGCCGGACTTACAAACACAGCAACGCTGTGGTTGGCGGCATAGGAACCGTCTGCTATAGCGCCGGCATTGGCCACGTGGCGGAGTGGTGACGCAGCGGTCTGCAAAACCGTTTACCCCGGTTCAATTCCGGGCGTGGCCTCCATTCTTGAACGAAAACTTCCAGCCAACCCGAAATTTTTCCAGGGCTATTAAGGTGTTGTTAACTCTATGGTGACAGCTTGGAGGCGTCTTCCCTTGAAGACACCCCACCATTACCCAACGCCTTGGGGCCGGACCCACCATCCGGCCCCTTTTTCATTTTCCGCCAGCTTTGCGGCGGCCCCACCAAACTTCCAGCCGACGCCGTAGTCTGCGCGCAAGCGGCAGGTCCGCCGACAAAACCAACAGGCCAAGCGGAAACATCCACAGACCCAGGATTGGCAGGAAAAACATACAGCCTCCGGCGAGAAGCCCGATTCCGAGGGCAATGCGCACCGGACGCGAACTTGGCAGGGGGATGCGACGGCTGCCGAACTTAATGGCGGCAGGATTTTCGGCCTTCATGTTCTGTCTGTCGGCAATTGACTGATCCGTTCTTTGCAGGCGGCGCCCTAAGCATTTTGGGGTGGCATTCGTTTTTTCAACCGGCTAAAAAGCGCACCTGTTCCCCGGTAGCTCAGTCGGTAGAGCAAGCGGCTGTTAACCGCTGGGTCGCTGGTTCGAGTCCGGCCCGGGGAGCCAACGTTTTCAATGTCTTGGTATTGCGTCCAGAAGCGGCCCAGTCGGGCTGGTGGCAATCGAGGATAGAGCCCATGAAAACGTTCTGCACTGTCACTCTGATTTGTGCCACAGCGCTTGCTACATCGATCGCTCAGGCCGGACAGGCCGCCAAATACCCCGTTGCGTCCGTGTCAGGTCGCCTCGCGCATCGCGTGGTTTCCGCCTCGCCGGGCAGCGTGGTGCTCTACGATCAGAGCACTGGAGATTCGGGCGCGGCAATCTCTTCGCAGAACTTCGGCAGCGATCTCGATCCCTATGATGATCAGGCGGCAGACGATTTCAATGTGCCCGCCCATCATGCCTGGATGATCAGGGAAGTGGATGTCATCGGCGGATATACCGAGGGCGCGGCGGATTCGCAGCGCATCACAATTTACGCCGACCACAAGGGAGTGCCGGGAAAGGTCGTCTCGGACTGCGATGGACTGCGGGGCACAGACAAAGGCGGTTCCTTTGCGATCACGATCAAGAAGCCATGCAAGATCATGCTTCACAGCGGCACCTACTGGTTGGCCGTGGTGGCAAACCAGACGACTGGCCAGTGGTTGTGGGAAGCTCGCATGCCGATCGTTGGAAAAGGCGCTGTGTGGGAGAATCCCAGCGGACGCTGGGGCCTATGCTCGAATTGGGGAACGCTAGAAGATTGCTTTGGCTTGCCCGACGATCTGATGTTCACCCTGAAGGGCAGAGATCGGCTGAGGTAGGCCGCTACCCGAGAAGCGGGCGATGCGTTCGAAATACGACAGCATCGGGCTCAATTATGCGGAGCTGCGCCGGCCGGATCGGCGGATAGGCGAAATTATCGAGCGCGCGCTCGGGCCAGCCGAAACCGTCCTGAACGTGGGCGCAGGCACCGGCTCCTACGAACCGGCTGACCGATCCGTGATCGCTATCGAGCCTTCGCGCGAAATGATCCGCAGGCGCGGTCCGCAGGCGGCTGCTGTGGTTCAGGCCGACGCCGGCGAGCTGCCTTTTGACGACGTGAGTTTTGATGCCTCCATGGCGATCCTGACCGTTCATCACTGGCCGGACCAGGCGGCAGGGTTGCGCGAGATGCGCCGCGTCACCCGCGGACCGATCGTTTTGCTCATTTTCGATCCGGCGCACCGGCCATGGCTGACCGATTACCTTCCCGAGTTGGCCACGCTGGACGAAGGGCATATGCCGGCGATATCCGACTATGAACGGTGGCTGGGCCCTGTGCGAATCGCGCCGGTTCTGGTGCCGCACGATTGCAGGGACGGATTCCTTTATGCCTACTGGCGCCGGCCTGCAGCATATCTCGATCCTTACATCCGATCCGGCAGCTCATCCTTTTGGGCCATCTCCAACGCCGAAGCGGGATTGCAAAGCCTCAGACAGGATCTTGAAACCGGAGCGTGGGAACGCCGGTACGCGGAATTGCTCGCTGCTGATGAATATGACGCCGGATACCGGCTCATCGTAGCAGACTGATCTCCGCCATATCGATCAGCTTAAGGTCGTGTTGCCTCGCGGAGAAAAGGAGATAAGGTCACACCGCGCTGGGTTGGTGCTTGGTCCGGTCCCGCGATTTAGAACTGCGTCCCTGTCTGCATGGTTTCAAGCATGTCGGAGAGCGTACTAGTCTCCACGGATTGGCTCGCCGAGCACCTAGAGGCGCCGGACATCCGCATCGCAGACGCGTCCTGGTACTTGCCACAGGCCGGACGCGACGCAAAAGCGGAATATCGTTCGGCACATATCCCAGGCGCAGTGTTCTTCGATATCGAAGACCTCTCCGATGAAGAGAGCGACCTGCCGCATATGCTGCCATCGCCCGTGAAGTTCGGCAGCCGCATGCGCAAGCTGGGCTTGGGCGATGGCAATCTGATCGTCGTTTATGACGGAGCCGGCATCTATTCGAGTCCTCGCGCCTGGTGGATGCTTCGTGCCATGGGACATGAACATGTCGCGGTGCTCGACGGAGGACTGCCGAAATGGCGGCGCGAGGGCCGTCCGGTCGAAGATCTTGTCCCTATTCCGGCTCAGCGTCATTTTACGCCCCGGCCGAATGCCGCGCTGGTGCGAAGCTTTCTAGAGATGCAGCAGAACCTCACGTCCAAGATAGCCCAGGTCGTCGATGCGCGCTCGCCACCGCGATTTCGAGGCGAAGAAGCAGAGCCAAGGCCGGGCGTGGAACCCGGGCAAATGCCCGGAAGCTGCAATGTGCACTATGCAGAGTTGATCTCGCGCGACGGTACGCTGAAACCCCAAGCTGCGCTTGAACGAATTTTTGCGTCACATGGCGTCGATCTCAGGCGGCCTGTTGTCACCACCTGCGGTTCTGGGATCACCGCGGCAATCGATCTATTGGCGTTGACCGTCGCGGGGGCGAAAGATGTCGCACTTTACGACGGGTCGTGGGCAGAATGGGGCGCCCGCAAAGATGCACCCAAAGAACGGACATGAGCGTCAAACGGACAGACGGCGGCGGCGGCAAGCGCATCCCGACGGTGGTCACCTTCCTGGAGATGAAAGCGCGGCCGTCGCTCCTTGCGCCGCTGCCCAAGGGAAAGATCGCGCTCCTCCGTGCGGAAAATCCGCCCGTGCATTTCTACCGGTATCTGTACGATGAGATTGGGCGGGACTACCAATGGGTCGATCGTAAGAAACTATCGGATGAGCAAATTGCCGGAATTTTGGGGGCTCCCGGAGTGGAGTTGTATGTTCTTTATGCGGATGGGTGCCCGGCTGGCATGGCTGAGCTCGATTTCCGGAACGAAGGCAGCTGCAACCTCGCCTACTTCGGGCTGATGCCGGAATATATCGGACGTGGCCTGGGCTTCTTTTTCCTGGCCCAGACGGTGGAGCTGGCGTGGGGGCGCGCGATCGATCGCTTTACCGTCAACACCTGCACGCTGGATCACAGGCGGGCCCTGCCCCTCTACCAGCGGGTCGGGTTCCAGCCCTATTCGCGGGAAGAGCGGTACATCGAGCTGCGGTAGCCTCACAAGTCCGGGAAGGCCGGTTTCCTTCCGGTGCCGGACAAGGCAGAGTGCCTTCGTACTGCTCTAGGAGAGCCTGCGCATGGCCACCGCGGACCTGACCAAGGATTCGACCCCACAGCTGTTTGGCCATCCTCGGGGGCTGACATTCCTCTTCACAACAGAGATGTGGGAGCGTTTCTCCTATTACGGCATGCGCGCCATCCTGGTGCTGTATCTGACGAATTACCTGCTTCTGCATCCCGCTGTCGATGACGTTATCGGTTATGCCGCGATAAAACGGCTGCTGGAACTGATTTTCAATGCCGGTAATCCCCTCGCCGTTCAGCCGCTCTCGTCCGCGATTTACGGCGCTTACACTGCGCTAGTGTATCTCACACCCTTCTTTGGCGGAATGATGGCCGATCGCTGGATCGGGCAGCGGCACAGCGTGATCATTGGCGGTGTCATCATGGCGATCGGCGAGTTCGTGCTGATGTTCCCGCAGGCTCTGTTTATCGGGCTCCTCTGCCTGATCGTGGGCAACGGGTTTTTCAAGCCGAACATCTCCACGCAGGTCGGCAACCTTTACCAGCCCGGCGATGCCCGTATCGATCGCGCCTACTCGATTTTTTACGTCGGCATCAACGTTGGGGCGTTCTTCTCGCCCCTAGTCTGCGGCACGCTTGGTGAGAGCAATGGTTATCAATGGGGATTTTTCGCGGCCGGCATAGGCATGGTGATCGGCCAGATCGTCTATGTGCTTGCGCTTCGCACCCTGCCCCACGATCGGATCGCCCGCGTCCGATCGTCCGCGGAGGTCAAGAAGCTGCCGCTGACAGGGCAAGACTGGAAGGCGGTGATCGCCCTTATCCTGCTGTGCATTCCGGTGACTTTTTTCTGGGCGACCTACGAGCAGCAGGGCAATACAATAAATTTGTGGGCGCAGGACTTCACCGATCGCCACTTGATCCATGGACTGATCAACTGGGAAATTCCCGTCACCTGGTTTCAAGCCTTCAACCCCTTCATGATCTTTGCGTTCACGCCAGGCGTGGTGGCGTTCTGGGCCTGGCAGGCAAAACGAAATCGCGAACCATCTACGGTCACGAAGATGGCGCTTGGCCTGTTCATGGTCGCGATTTCCTACCTCATCATGGCGTTCGCGGCGCACATCACCGGCCCGCATGAGCAGACGAGTTGGCTATGGCTGCTCGTCTTTTTCGCCGTGATCACCATGGGCGAACTCTATCTCTCACCCATTGGCCTAGCGCTCGTGGCCCGCGTGGCTCCGCCGCAAATCCTGTCGGCGATGATGGGGCTGTGGTTCATCACCAGTTTCACCGGCAATTTGTTGCAGGGCTATATCGGAACATTCTTCAGCATGATGACGAAGGAGCACTTTTTCGAGCTTTGCGCAGTGATCGCAGCCGCCGCTGGCGTGGTCACGTGGGTCTTCAATTTCCCGCTCAAGCCGATTCTTGAAGCCCGCATGGTGCGCATTCCGGAACTGGCGGAGCCGCAGGCCGAGCCTCATCTTAATCCGAGTCCGGCCGAGTAGGAGCTTGCCGGCAGGGTGGCGCGTAAAAAGGACGACCTGAGACAGGAAACACACGCCGCGCACGCGGGGCGAATGAGTCGCGAGCATTTCGGCGCGGTGAACACGCCTGTGTACCGCGCCTCGACAATTCTCTACCCGGACCTGGCAGCCCTCGAAGCGATAAAGATTCCGTATATCTATGGCCGCCTGGGTACCCCGTCGTCCCGGAGCCTTGAAGAGGTCGTGAGGGCGCTGGAGGGCGGCGCACGAACGGTCATCTGCTCATCCGGCCTGAATGCGATTGCGGTCGCAATTCTGTCGGTTTGCAGCGCGGGCGACCATCTGCTGATGGTCGATAGTTGCTACGCCCCGACCCGGACGCTTTGCGACAAAACTCTCAAACGGCTGGGTGTGGAAACTACCTATTACGATCCGACAATCGGCGCGGGAATTCAGTCGCTCGTTCGCGCCAATACGAAAGCCGTGTTTTGCGAAAGCCCCGGCTCACTCACGTTTGAAGTTCAGGATGTACCCGCGGTCGCCGCAGTGGCGCACGATTGCGGCGCTTCCGTGCTTCTCGACAATACGTGGGCGACCCCGCTCTACTTCGATGCCTTCGCGCACGGCGCCGATCTCTCAGTTCAGGCGGCAACGAAATACATCGGTGGCCATGCCGATGTAATGCTTGGCTATGTGTGCGCGAACGAGAGCCACGCAAAGCGGCTTGCGCAAACACACGATCACCTCGGCATCTACGCGAGCGGCGATGATTGTTTCCTCGCGCTTCGCGGCATCCGTACGCTTCCGGTTCGGTTGAAACGCCACGGCGAAACGGCGCTGGCACTGGCCAAGTGGTTGCAATCGCGCCCGGAAGTATCGCACGTGTTGTATCCGGCGCTGGAAGATGATCCGGGCCATGCCCTCTGGAAACGCGATTTCGTGAGCGCCACCGGCCTATTTGGTGTGGTGTTGAAGGCCATCCCCCATCAGGCCCTCGCCGCCTTCTTCGATTCGCTCAAACTCTTCGGCATGGGTTACTCGTGGGGCGGATATGAAAGCCTCATTGTCCCTTCAACGCTGCATCGCACAGCGAGCCGCTTTAACGCTGTAGGCCCGCTGATTCGGATTCATGCCGGCTTGGAAGACCTGGATGATCTGAAGTCCGATCTGGAAGCGGGTTTTGCGGCCATGAAGCCACATAGCTGACCTCGCCGAAAGATTCCCTTGTGCTTGAACGAGGCGGGAAAGGAATCGGTAACGCTGGAAGACGCCAGACTTGCCGGTTCATCTATGGTTCAGGTCTCGGTTGGCAGTCTCTCCTGAGAAAAGGACGTGGTGGCACGAGTCCGAGTCACGCGCGTTGGAACCTGCAAAGAGGATTTGTTCGACATGAGCCGAGTTCGCAATTTGACGATGGCTGGTGCGTCGCTGCTTCTACTTGCCGCCTGCGCAACCACGCCTCCGGGCCCGATGGTGCCGGTCGCACCGGGCGCGCACAAATCGCCCGAAGCGTTCAATCGCGACGAAATCGCGTGCGAGCAATACGCAGGCGATGTGGTGGAGGGCAAAGTGAAGAATGCCCAGAACCGTGAAGTTGCGCGCACCGCTGTCGGAACTGCCATCGGCGCCGGAATCGGTGCAGCTGCGGCCCATAACGCCGGCCGCGGGGCTCTTGTTGGCGGTGCAATAGGCGCGCTGATCGGCTCCCAAGCGGGTACTGGCTATGACCAGGCAGCAATTCAGCGCCGGTACGACATGGCCTATGCATCGTGTATGACATCTCGCGGCAATCACGTGCCGGGCGGGCCGCCGCACCGTCCGCGCTGGTACGCCCGCCACGGCTACGCCCCGCCCCCGCCTCCGGGTGATGGCGGCCCTCCGCCCGACGATCAGGGTCCGCCTGGCCAATAAGCAATTTGGATCAAAAACCGGCGTCCTGCGGGCGCCGGTCTTAAATTTGGCGGTCCCGGCAGGACTCGAACCTGCAACCCTCTGCTTCGAAGGCAGATGCTCTATCCATTGAGCTACGGAACCAGACAGGCAGAATTAGCCGCGATGAGCCGCGGAGCCAAGAACATCGAGCCGGAAATCACCGCGGACCTGTTGCTGAGGGCTTACGCCGCCGGATTCTTCCCGATGGCCGAGCGCCGTGATTCCCCGTCCCTGTTCTGGGTATCGCCGGAGGAACGCGGGGTCATTCCGCTTGACGGCTTTCACGTGCCGAAGCGTCTCGTGCGCGTCGTGAACGCCGATCAATTTGAAGTCCGGGTCGATACCGCCTTTCGTGAGGTCATTGCCGCATGCGCTGAACCGAGGCCGGGCCATCCTGAATCCTGGATCAATTCCGAAATCGTCTCCCTCTATGCCGAGCTGCACACGCGGGGGATCGCGCATTCCGTAGAGTGCCGGCGAAACGGTCAACTCGTGGGCGGCCTTTATGGCGTGCAGATTGGTGCCGCTTTTTTCGGCGAGAGCATGTTTTCGCGCGAACGCGAAGCGAGCAAAGTAGCCCTTGTTCATCTCGTCGCCCGCTTGAAACGTGGCGGATTTCAGCTGCTCGATGCACAGTTCTTCACTGCCCATCTCGCGCAATTCGGCGCAACCAGCATACCGCGAGACGAGTACCTGAGCCGGCTGGATCTGGCGCTGGCCCAGACCGCCAATTTTTACTGTCCGGCACCCTCCGGCAAGTCAGGCAGCTTTTCGTTGGCCCCGGCGTCGGGTGATTTGGGCTTCACCGGCGTCGTCGATGCAACCGTCGGGGCCTGCTGGCCGGGCTGGTTCGTTTTGCAGCTGATCACCCAGACATCATAGAGCGGATGCTCCATGCCATTGAGCGACGGGCTGGAAGCCAACATCCATCCGGAAAACAGCTTGCGTTCCGGTTGATCCGGGCGGTGATCGACGATTTGGAGAAACGCCGTGGTTTCCGGCGTTTCGGTAATCGGCGTCGAATAGCAATAGCGAGCGGTGATCGTCAGGGTCGCATATTTTACAGGCACCCCAATGGGTGCGTAAATCGTGCTGGCGCGCGCCGTAATTTTGTCCAGGCCGCGCAGAATCACGATGCGCTTGATGCCGTCCTTTCCGGCTACGGCATCTTCGACAGTCAATTGCCTTTGGGCGCGAACCTGAGGAACCCCCAGGCACAATGCAGCGGCAACCAGTATCCCTGCGTGGGCCGCGACGCTGTGAATCTTCACGGATGCTCCGGCGCGCTCTTCGCGGCAGCAGCGGCGCCGGCAGAACCACCGCTACCGTTGCTGCCTGCGCTATTCGTATTGCCGTAGATGGCTCGCCCGATCAGCCCCATGATGTCCACGGAACCCTGCGTGTTCGCGAGCTGCCCGCCGGGGGGCAAATTCTTTGGGCTGCCGCCGGGCTGGATCGAGAGATAGGAATTTCCCAAAAGCCCCGCGGATGTCACCTTGATTGATGAATCATCGGGAATCGGAATGTCGCCGCGGATGCTGAGCCGCACGATCGCAAGATATGTTTTCGGATCCAAATCCACGCCCGAAACAGTTCCGACCTTGATGCCGTGCAGGCGGACATCCGTTCCTGCGGTTACGCCATCGGCGCTGGAGAATCGCGCCTCGACCGAATAGCCGGATGACCCGCCCATGCTCGTCGTCGAATAGGAGAAGACGAGGAACCCGACGGCGACGGCAATCACAACCGCGCCAATGAGCGTTTCGACGAGATTATTGTTGCGCATGCGTTTCAGCTCACTCCGGCGACCAGGGTTCGTAATCGGCCGTGGTGGGTGCTCTGACGCCTTGAGCGGCGAGGCTACCCTCGGGCCGATATGCACCCAGCGTGCCGGACATATTCGGAATGTACGGCTTTTCAAACGATTTGGGCTTTAACGGGGCGATGGTGGGCGGCTCTTTGAATGTGAAATGCAGCCAACCGTGCCAGTCGGGCGGGACCCGGCTGGCCTCGACGGTACCATTGTACAAGACCCAACGCCGGCTTCCGGACGCGTTCTGGTAGTAGCGATTGCCGAATTCGTCGGCACCTACGAATCGCCCATACAGCCTAGTGGCGAGAAGGGTCCCCCATGTGGCGCCGCGCCACCACACGAAAAGCATCAGGAGCCATTGTTTCATTGCGGAGCCGTCTTCAGACCGTGCGCGAATATAGAAGTCCGCACTGCTTTTCCAAGACACCGAACGCCCCGCCCTTTCCCTCCACACTCCACCCACAAGAATGTCACCCGTGTGGAAAAAAATTTTTGCGGGCAGACCAGCCGGTCTCCTTGACCACAGCCATTTTGCTCGGATTCGGTGGGGGGCCACGGCGGTAACAAAATTCCGTTTACCAATTTCCTCTTGCATGTTGCCCTAAGCCGTATCCATACTTGGTGGCTGTCGCTGAACGCGACACAACATCTGGAGACTTGAAGTTCCGTTTCAGCCGGACCGCGGCCGTCATGTCCGCCGGCGTGGGAATTCGTGTCGCCTGCAGGAACAGGAGCAACGGGGGCAATATGCGTATTCGGCGCCAGTTCACGACGGAAGGCCAATCGCCATACGAACAGATCGAGTTTCGGGCGGCAGCTAGCGAAATCCGCAATCCCGACGGTTCCACCGTCTTCCAGCAGACCGAAATTGAAGTGCCGGCCGACTGGAGCCAGGTCGCCTGCGACGTGCTGGCCCAGAAGTATTTCCGCAAGGCGGGCGTGCCCTTAAAGCTCGATCCGGTCCCGCAGGAAGGCGTTCCGTCTTGGCTGTGGCGCAGGAAAGCGGCTGGGCCGGAAACCGGCGGCGAAAACTCAGCCAAGCAGGTGTTCGATCGTCTGACCGGTACCTGGACCTATTGGGGCTGGATCGGCGGCTACTTCGACACTGAATCGGATGCTCGCGCTTTCCACGACGAGCTGTGCTTCATGCTCGCGACTCAAAAAGCTGCCCCGAATTCGCCGCAGTGGTTCAACACCGGTCTGTATTGGGCCTACGGAATCGATGGCCCGAGCCAAGGCCACTACTATGTCGATCACGTCACCGGACGGCTGACCAAATCGAATACGGCCTATGAGCATCCGCAGCCGCACGCCTGTTTCATCCAGAGCATCAAGGACGATCTCGTCAACGACGGCGGGATCATGGATTTGTGGACCCGCGAGGCGCGTCTTTTCAAATATGGCTCGGGCACCGGCACCAATTTTTCCAACTTGCGCGGCGAAGATGAAAAGCTGTCGGGGGGTGGAAAATCATCCGGCCTGATGAGCTTCCTGAAGATTGGCGATCGGGCTGCCGGCGCCATCAAGTCTGGCGGCACCACGCGGCGCGCCGCCAAGATGGTTATTGTCGACATCGACCACCCCGATATCGAGCAGTTCATCGAGTGGAAGGTGATCGAAGAGCAGAAGGTCGCAGCGCTGGTGGCGGGCTCAAAGCTGGCTGCGCAGCATCTGAACGCGGTGGTGCGCGCGTGCATTAACTGCGAAGGTTCAGGCGACGATTGCTTTGATCCGAAAAAGAACCCGGCGTTGCGGCGTGAAGTGAAAGCCGCGCGAAAGGCGATGATTCCGGACAACTACATCGAACGCGCCATCGCCTTTGCCAGACAGGGTTACGAGCAGATCGAATTCCGTACCTACGACACCGACTGGGACTCGGAAGCGTATCTGTCGGTCGCGGGGCAAAATTCGAACAACTCGGTGCGCGTAACAGACGAATTCCTGCGCGCCGTGGAAAACGACGAGGAGTGGAATCTCACGCATCGCCGCGACGGCAGCATTGCGAAGACGCTCAAGGCCCGCGATCTTTGGGATTCCGTATCGCGTGCGGCATGGTCGTGCGCCGATCCGGGCATCCAGTTCCACTCCACGATCAACGATTGGCATACCTGCCCCGCGGGCGGACCGATTCGCGCGTCCAATCCATGCTCGGAATACATGTTCCTGGACGATACGGCGTGCAACCTCGCCTCGCTGAACCTGATGGCGTTCCGCACCGAAGTTGACGGACGAATGGTGTTCGACGTGCCAGCGTTCGAACACGCGGTACGCCTGTGGACCCTCGTTCTTGAAATTTCCGTGATGATGGCGCAATTCCCGTCGCGCGAAATTGCGCAGCTGTCATACGACTATCGCACTTTGGGACTTGGTTATGCCAACATTGGCGGCCTGCTGATGGCGGCCGGCATTCCCTACGATTCGCGCGAGGGCCGCGCCATTGCGGCAGCGATGTCGGCCGTGATGACCGGTGTTTCCTACGCCACCAGCGCGGAAATGGCAGGCGAGCTGGGTGCCTTCCCGGAATTCACGGCCAACCGGAAGCAGATGTTGCGTGTCGTCCGCAATCACCGTCGCGCGGCACACGGCGAAAACAGCGGCTACGAATCGCTCGCCACCCTTCCCGTTCCTTTGGATCATGCAGCAATTGCACAGGCGGAATTGTCTATTGCTGCGCGCAAAGCCTGGGACGAAGCTCTAGAACTGGGTGAAGAATTTGGTTTTCGCAACGCGCAGGCCACCGTCATTGCGCCCACCGGTACCATCGGCCTGGTGATGGATTGCGATACCACCGGAGTCGAGCCCGACTTCGCGCTTGTGAAATTCAAAAAGCTGGCCGGCGGAGGTTACTTCAAGATCATCAACCGTTGCGTCCCCGAAGCGCTGCGTACGCTCGGCTACAGCCGGGCGGAAATCGACGAGATCGTCGCCTATGCCGTGGGTCACGGTACTTTCGACGGAAATCCGGGCAGCATCACGCATGCGCGCCTGCGTACGCTGGGCTTCGGGGAGGAAGAAATCGCAAAGATCGAGGCGGCGCTCGAATCCGCCTTCGATATCCGCTTCGTGTTCAACAAATGGACGCTTGGCGAAGCATTTTGCACCGACGTTCTGGGCATCGCGATCGCCGATCTCGATTCGCTTGATTTCGACATGCTGAAGGTCTTGGGCTTCTCAAAAGCGGACGTCGAAGCCGCCAATCTCCATGTTTGCGGCGCCATGACCTTGGAAGGCGCCCCGCACCTCAAGGATGAGCACCTGCCGGTGTTCGATTGCGCCAATCCCTGCGGCCGGATTGGCAAGCGTTCGCTGTCGGTGGAAAGCCACATCCGCATGATGGCGGCGGTGCAGCCGTTCATTTCCGGCGCCATTTCCAAGACCATCAACATGCCGAACTCGGCGACGGTCAAGGAGTGCGGCGAGAGCTACATGCTGTCGTGGAAGCTTGGGCTCAAAGCCAACGCTCTCTATCGCGATGGTTCCAAGCTCAGCCAGCCCCTTGCCTCGCAGGTGCTCTCGTTCGACGACGATGTGGACGACGACCTGCTGGAACAACCGCCGATGCAGCGCGCCGCCATCGTCAGCGAGCGTCTCGTCGAAAAGGTCGTGGAACGTGTGGTGCGCCATCGCGAGCGCGAGCGCCTGCCCGCCCGCCGCAAGGGATACACGCAGAAGGCGGTGGTGGGCGGCCATAAGGTCTATCTGCGGACGGGCGAGTACGAGGATGGCCGCGCCGGCGAAATCTTCATCGACATGCATAAGGAAGGCGCGGCCTTCCGCTCGCTGATGAACAATTTCGCCATCGCGATCTCCATCGGCCTGCAATACGGCGTGCCGCTGGAGGAATTCGTCGACGCCTTCACCTTCACCCGCTTCGAGCCGGCGGGTCTCGTGATCGGCAACGATTCCATCAAGAACGCGACATCGGTACTCGACTACATTTTCCGCGAGCTGGCGGTTTCGTATCTGGGGCGAAATGACCTCGCCCATGTGCCTCCGGCCCATGACGAAGATCTCGGCCACGGCGACGCGGGGGCAGGCACGCCAGATGCCGCGAGTGAAATCGCGCAGACGCTGGCCCGCATGGCATCCACCGGCTTCGTCCGCGGACGGCCTTTCGTGGGACGCGGAAGCGCTGCTCCAAAGATGTTGGTGATCGAGAACACCGAGCCCGTCGCGGAAATCCACACTGCGATGTCCGCTCTGGCAGCGGAACCGGTGGTCATCGAGGAAGAACTGGAAAATGAAATAGATGCGTTCGAGGCACAGATGCGGGCCATCCGCGGCGAAGTTCTCAAGGCGGCCAACCCTGTCGGCGAGATCGTAACGTCGATCACGGCGAGCCTCGCCACCACGAACAACCGTGATATTCAGCAGAGGCGCGTGGCTGAGGCCCGCATGAAAGGCTACGAGGGCGACGCCTGCGGCTCCTGCGGAAACTTCACCCTGGTGCGCAACGGCACCTGCATGAAATGCAACACCTGCGGTTCGACCAGCGGCTGCAGCTGATAGAATAGGTACCGATTCGGAGGCAGCCATGCCCAACAAGCTTGTAGATGTGTTCGACCCTTCCGGCGCGAAGCTGTTCAGCTACTCCATCGCGCTGGAGGACGAAGGCTGCGTCGATGCCGAATTCGAGGAGGTGGCGCTGATCCTAGCGGAATCTTCCGGGCGGATTGTGGCTGAGGATATTGCGCACTTAACTGCGCGATGCGGCACCGTCCCCATCCTGGAACTTGTTGCCGAAGAGGCGCAAGGCACCGCGCGGCCCAAGCGCCCAAAGAATACAGTCGTGAGCCTGGTGAAGCATCGAATGAAACAGGCCGGCATGGCGCCCGCGCGCCACAAGCTACGCCGGACCTTCTAAAGACGCCGCCCGCCGAATTGAATGATTTGAATGGCGAAAAATGAGGAGGGGATTCCCTCCCCTCGCTAGCAACCGCAAAATGTTGTGCTCGACTCGCCGCTGGAGCAGTCGTTATCACCGTTTCTGTAGTTTTTAAGGCGAGGCGGCATGGGGATTGCGAGGCGTCTGCCGCGCGTCCCGATACGAAACGTTCCATGCTCTCGGCCCTTCTCATCCTCGCCAGCGTCACGGCCCAGGCACCGCACCTAACTCCGGTGGTCGCGGTGTCGCCTGATCGCGTGGCTGTGGATTCGATCAAGGCGGGCAAACGCGATTGCCCGAACTGCGATCTGTCCGGCGCCGACCTGACAAATCAGTGCGTGAAGACCGGAAATCTTCAGGGCGCGACGTTCGACGGCGCCAAGCTTGTGCTGATGTGCATGTCCTACGCGGATTTCCGCGGCGCTTCTTTTCGCAACACGGATCTCGCCGGTGCCAATCTGGCGCATGCCAAGGTAGATGATGCCGATTTCACCGGCGCCGATCTTTCGATTGCGTCGATCAAAGGCACAGATATGTCCCGCGCGCGCGGCCTGACCCAGAAGCAGCTCGATCGCGCCTGCGCTGATTCCGAAACCAGGGTCCCCGCCGGATTGAAGGCGAAGACCTGCTCGTAATTTTCTTTACCTGAGTGACACCCTGACTTGCCCCCGTTGGAAACAGCGGGGTTTTTTTTCGCCTATGGTGTGATCGGCAAAGTTCGATATGCGCTAATAACGTCTTGCCCAGCCGAGAACAGCGGACGAAACGGAGAATTCCCGCTCGTTAATTGATCGTCCCATTCCTCGCCGAACAGCACAGCCTCTGGTGTGATAACGTAGAAACTCGTTATTCCGTCATTTGGCAGATGGAATCGGGACACCGGTTTCAGTTGGGAACGTATATTTGAGGCGGCGGTCACAAATGCTTTGGCTGCGGAAGATACGGCCGCACGCTGGCCACCGCCAATGAAGCCGCCACCACTGCTGAGATAAATACTTGCTTCGCCATTGCTAAACCCGACCACGGAAGCGTGAGCGCCGTTGATGTTCAGGTCCATCAATGCGCCGTAGGCAGCGTCTGGAGGCAAAAAATTCAGGTTCAAGTCTGAAGGCTTGACGCCGAGAGCCCGCGCTCGGAGATCAAGAAAAATATCAGGTCGGCCGTCTACCTTCATTCCGCTGCTTGCGGTAGGTCTGGCCGGCGCCAGCGCAAGATCGGCTTGCGGGCGGCAGCGGTTTCATCGAGGCGATGGCGAGGCGCGTAGTGCGGCGCGCCTTCGAACCGCTCGCGCTTTCCGGCGTTCGCCTCTTTCGCCAGCGCGCGTAGCACATGGATGAAGCGATCCAGCGATTCCTTCGATTCCGATTCCGTCGGCTCAATCAGCATCGCGCCGTGCACGACCAGCGGGAAGTACATCGTCATCGGATGGTAACCCTCGTCGATCATCGCCTTGGCGAAATCGAGCGTGGTGACGCCGGTGCCTTCCAGGAATGAATCGTCGAACAGCGCCTCGTGCATGCAGGGGCCATCGCCGAACGGCGCGCTCATCGCGTCCTTGAGCGACGCCAGAATGAAATTGGCCGAGAGCACGGCATCTTCGCTCGCCTGGCGGATGCCATCGGCGCCGTGGGAGAGCATGTATGCCAGGGCCCGCACGAACATGCCCATCTGGCCGTGGAAGGCGCACATCCGGCCAAACGGCTTGGCCTCGGCTGGCAATGCGCCGCGTTCCTCGATCAGCCGCAGCCTGTCGCCATCCTGCAGCAGCAGCGGCAACGGCGCGTAAGGTGCGAGCGCGGCGGAAAGCACCACCGGCCCGGCTCCCGGCCCCCCGCCGCCATGCGGTGTCGAGAAGGTCTTGTGCAGGTTGATGTGCATGGCATCTACGCCGAGATCACCAGGTTTCACCCGGCCGGCGATCGCGTTGAAATTGGCGCCATCGCAATAGAAATAGCCGCCGACCGCATGCACGGCATCGGCCATTTCCTTGACCCGCGGTTCGAACAGCCCGCAGGTGTTGGGATTGGTGAGCATGATGGCAGCGACATCAGGCCCGAGCTTCGCCTCCAAGGCATCCGCATCGACATGGCCGTCTTCGGTAGCCGGCACTTCATCGACGCGGAAGCCACAAAGCGCGGCCGTGGCAGGGTTCGTTCCGTGTGCGGACGACGGCACCAGAATGCGGGTTCGCTTTTCGCCGCGCGCTTCCAGCGCTGCACGAATCGTAAGCAGGCCGCACAGTTCGCCATGCGCACCAGCCTTTGGCGACATGGCGACAGCTGGCATACCGGTCAACGTCGTGAGCCAACGCATCAGTTCCGAGATCAACTGCAGCGCACCTTGCACGGTTTGTTGCGGCTGCAGCGGATGCACGTCGCCAAAACCCGGCAGCCGGGCCATCTTCTCGTTGAGCCGCGGATTGTGCTTCATCGTGCAGGAGCCGAGCGGATATAGTCCAGAGTCGATCGCGTAGTTCATGCGCGACAGCCGCACGTAGTGGCGGACGACCTCGGGCTCCGAGAGGCCGGGCAATCCAATTCGTCCTCGGCGACGCGAGTTACCAAGACGCTTGTCCGAAACCTGCACGTCCGGAATATCGACGCCTGTGACGCCTTCGCGTCCCAGTTCGAAGATCAGCGCTTCTTCGTGATCGAGCCCGCGGTCTCCGGAAATCGTTGGGATCTCGGGTTGCTTCGCCGAACCCGGCGCGCTGGGACGCCCTTGTGCGTTCATCGGCATCACAACACCTCCGAGAGCGCTTTGACCAGCGCGTCGCAATCTTCATCGCTCGCCGTTTCGGTGGCTGCGACAATGAGGAGATCACGGAGGTCGCGTTCCTGCGGCCAAAGACGCGGTGCGGGAACACCGGCGATAATTCGCTTGTCGGCCAACGCATCAACGATACTTGTGGCGGGCTTTGGCAATCGGATCGTGAATTCGTTGAAGAAGTTCGGCGTAACGAGCTCCACGCCTTTGATATTGGACAGCCTGTCAGCAAGTGCAGAGGCTCGCGCATGGTTGGCGCGCGCCAGCCGAACGAACCCTTCTTCCCCGAGCAGCGACAGATGAATCGTGAAAGCGAGACAGCAGAGTCCGGAATTGGTGCAGATGTTGCTGGTTGCCTTTTCGCGACGGATGTGCTGCTCGCGGGTCGAAAGCGTGAGCACGAAGCCGCGCTTGCCGTTCGCGTCCACCGTTTCACCGGAGAGCCTGCCCGGCATCTGACGGATGAATTTCTCTCGAGTGGCGAAGAGACCCACATAGGGCCCACCGAAATTCAACCCGTTGCCGATCGATTGCCCTTCCGCCGCGACAATGTCGGCCCCCTGGTGTCCCGGCGGCTCCAGCAACCCGAGCGATACGACTTCCGTTACAACAGCAATCAGCAGCGCGCCTTTGGCATGCGCCGCCTCCGCGATGGGGCGCAAATCCCGGATCAGGCCAAACGCATCCGGGCTCTGTACGACGACACAGGCCGTCTGATTGTCGATCTGTGCCGCGAAATCCTCGGCCTTTCCAGGTGTGATCGGCGCGCGAACCACTTCTCCAGAAAGGCTCGCAAGCGTCTCTACCGTCTCCGCGTAGTGCGGATGCAGACCGCCGGAGAGAACAGCCTTCGGCCGCTTCGTAAGCCGCTGCGCCATCAACACAGCTTCGGCGGTCGCAGTGGAGCCGTCGTATAGCGAGGCGTTCGCCACCTCCATGCCGGTCAGCAGCGCCACCTGCGTCTGGAATTCGAACAAATATTGCAACGTGCCCTGCGCGATCTCTGGCTGGTACGGCGTGTACGAGGTAAGAAATTCGGAGCGCTGGATCAGATGATCGACAGCAGCGGGAACGTGGTGCCGATAAGCGCCGGCGCCGCAGAAAAACGGCACCGAGCCAGCGGCTACATTTCGTGCCGCAATACGCGACAGCCCGCGTTCTACTTCAAGCTCACCCTGAGTATCCGGCAGATCGAAAGCGCTTCGGCTGACGACGGCCGCAGACGGCACGTCACGGAACAGCGCATCGATATTGGGCGCGCCGATCTTCGCGAGCATGGCCGCACGATCATCACCGGTGAGAGGCAAATAACGCATGGGAGAGCTACAGTCCTTTCACGAACTCTGCGTACTGCGCCGCGGTCATCAACTTTTCGAGCTGGGACTTGTCGGCAATCTTCAATTTGAAGAACCAACCCTCGCCTTCCGGATCGGCGTTCACCTTTGCGGGATCGTCCGCGAGCGCCGGATTACCCGCCGTCACGTCGCCATCCACCGGCGCGTACACTTCGCTCGCCGCCTTGACGCTTTCGACCACAGCCGCTTCTCCGCCCTTGCCGAGGTTGCGGCCAGTCTCCGGCACCTCCACGAACACCACATCGCCCAGCTGCTCTGCCGCATATTTGGTGATGCCGACCGTCGCCTCGTCACCGTCCACGCGCACCCACTCGTGCTGATCGGTGTATCGTGTCTCGCTCATGCTGTTGCTCCGGATTGGGTTGGTTTTGCGGCACGCTTGTAACGGTGCGGGGCGAAAGGCATGGGCGCCACGCGCGCCGGGAGGGCCTTGCCGCGGACCATCAGATTGATTTCGGTCCCGTCGGCGGCGAATGCTGTTTCGACGTAACCCATGGCCACCGGTGCGTTTGCGCTGGGTCCGAACCCGCCGCTGGTGATGCGTCCGATGATGCGGCCGGTCTTGTCGGCGACCTCAGTTCCTTCACGCGCCGGCGCGCGGCCGTCAGGGCGGATGCCGACGCGTTTGCGCCGCGTGCCGTTGCCGATTTCGGCCATGATTTTCTCGGCGGCTGGAAAATCTTTCTGCTCCTTGCGCCGCCTGCCGATGGACCAAACCAGATCGGCCTCAACGGGATCCGTCGTTTCATCGATGTCGTGTCCATAGAGGCAAAGTCCGGCCTCCAGACGAAGGGAATCCCGCGCGCCGAGACCAATCGGCAGAACTTCCGGCTCGTTCAGCAGTACGCGCGCCACGCGTTCTGCATCTCTGCCTTCGAGGGAAATCTCGAAGCCGTCCTCGCCTGTATAGCCGGAACGGCTGACGATGGCCGGCGCTCCGGCAATAGTGGCGCGAACGACCTTCATGAACGTGATCTGATCGATCCCGGGAGAATGGCGCTCCAGCACTTCACCCGCCTTCGGCCCCTGCAGCGCCAGCAAGGCACGGTCCGGTTTCGGCGTCAGCGTCGCTTTTCCGCGCAATTTCTCGGCGATGTAAGCAAAGTCGCCGTCTTTCGTTCCGGCGTTGACGACGAGGTAAAGGTCGCGCTCGCCAACCAGGCGCGAGAACATGAAATCGTCCTTGATAGTGCCCTGATCGTTCAACAGCAGGCCGTAGCGCTGCATGCCTTCCTTCAATCCGACGACATCGGCCGGCGTGACGCTTTCCAGTGCTCGGCCCAGATCGTCTCCCGCAAGGAACGCCTGGCCCATATGTGAGACATCGAACAGTCCGGCGCTGGCCCGTGTGTGCAAATGCTCCTTGAGAACACCCGCCGGGTACTGCACCGGCATCTCGTAGCCGGCGAACGGCACCAATTTGGCGCCGAGTTCCGCATGCAGCGCGTTAAGCGGCGTTCTGAGCAACGTCTGATTTGTATCTGTCACAATTCGGTCCGCGGTTGGCGCGCTTCGCCTTGCAGCGAACGCGTGCCCCTCTGTCATCGGACCTGAGAGATTTCCCCAACAGCGGCAGAGCCGGGTGGGTTACCCCTTCGGTAAGGATGGCCTGGACCATCCTGCTTTCCAGAATTTCATCTCCTTCGCGGTCCTTCTGCCTGAGAGTTTCCGGGGCGGTTGCTCCTTCGGCGCCGGCATCAGCCGTTCTCTCCCGCGAGGGATCATGTGTTCGCCGCCCATACGCGCCTCCCGGCGGATGTGAGCGTTGCCGGCATCATAGGGGACGACCAAGGCGAGTCAATCGACTAGGCTTTCAGCCGCACCTCGTTTGGAACCCCTGTGTACTTCCCCTTCGGCCTCAATGGTTCTGTGCGCATCCGGGTGGCGGGTTCGGATCGCAGCCTGATTCCAGAAGCCACTCGTAGAGTCGAGGATATGCTCGATGCCGCCTTTGCGACAAAGGCGTCCGCGGAGGGGTCAACGGTTCAGTTTACTAACAGTATGTTCCAAGCCGTCGGAAACTGGAATATTCTCGCGCCATTCGGTGCGGGCGTCCTCGACATTCAGCAAGACTTCGACTGTTTGGTTGTCCGATATCGCCTCAATACAACACAGATGTTTCTGGTGGTTCTAGCCATGCTCGCGTTGGTGGCGGCCCTTGTTTGGAACAGCACGAACAATTTCACAGTGCTGCCGCCGCTGATTGGCGGATGGGTGTGCATATTCGGTATAAATTACCTCATCGCGATGCTCCGATTCCGAAGATGGTTACGTTCGGGACTGAAAAGCCTGTCGTGATCTGAGTGGATCAGATCAGCTCCGGCCGATCGGCTTGCTCGTCGCCCAGCTCTTATCGTATCGGATGCGATCTTCGCATTCCATTGCGCTATGAGAGTGTCAAGCGTCAACCGCGGTCGCTTGCGGCTGCGGATTTCTTTCGCTTCAAGTTGCGTTTTTGTTTGCTTATCGCGACGCTAATAAATCACATTCTCGCGGGAACTTCGATCCCGAGAATCGCCAGCACCTTGGAAAGAACCCCTAGCGTTGCGGCAACCAAGGCCAACCGAGTGAGCTGAAGCGCGCGGTTCTGTTCCGACATGATGTGGTGGGCGGTGTAAAAACGGCTGAAAATCTGCGCCAGCGAGAACACGTAGTCGCAGAGGATGTTCGGCGCCCGGTTGTGCTCCGCACCCGCCATGGCATTGGGCAGCGCGAGGAGCTGCAGAATAAGCGTTCTCTCCTCCGGTGTGCTGGGAGCGACCTTCAGCGCGGATTCAAGCCCGGCCTCTTCCGCCTTGTTAAGGATCGAACGCATACGCACGGCGGCATACTGCAGATACGGCCCGGTCCTCCCCTCGAAGCGAGTGAACCGCGCGAGGTCGAACACGTAATCGGATACGCGATGGCTCGAAAGATCGGCAAACCGTAGCGCCGCGATGCCGACCTTGCGGGCGATGTCGTTGCGCTCGTCTTCCGGATATTCTGTGGCGAGGCCGGCTTCGACCAAGCGCTTGTCCGCTTCCTCAGTCGCCATCGCGATCAGGTCGTAGAGCTTCATCACGCCGCCGGCGCGCGTCTTGAACGGCTTGCCGTCCGGACCGTTCATGGTGCCGAAACCGGCGTGCTCCAGCTGGGCTTTGCCGCTGTAGCCTGCCTTTCGAGCCGCGCGGAACACCTGCTCGAAATGCGTGTGCTGCCGCTGATCTACTACATAAAGAATGAGGTCGGGGCCGGATGTGCGGACCCGGTCGATGATGGTGGCGAGGTCGGTGGTGCCATACAGCACCGCGCCGTCTGACTTCACCAGGATCAACGGCGGCATCTCCTTTTTGTCTGCCGGCTCCGCGACAGGGATCACCAGCGCGCCCTCGCTTTCCGTCGCCAGCCCGCGCGCTTTCAGATCCTGGATCATCGGCCCGATCAGGCATTCGACGCTTGCTTCGCCATTCCAAAGGTCGAACCGGACGCCCAGGCTGCCATATTCCCGCGTCAGGCCGGCTTCCGAGACGTTCACAAAATGCTGCCAAAGCACGCGATAACCTGCTCTTCCAGCTTGCAATTCCGCCGTCGCGGCTCGCGCTTCTTCCAGGCGTTTGGGATCCGCTTTGCAGGCTGCTGAGGCGGCTGGATAAAGCTCCTCGAGGTCGTCCATGGTCACCGGCGACTGTGCCGGATATTCGCCTTGGTAGTGCGGGTCGAAATAGATCGGCGCGATACCGCGCCGCCCGATCTCCGAGATCAGCTGCCCCATCTGCAGGCCCCAGTCGCCGAGATGGACGTCGCTGACGACGTTCCAGCCGTTCGCCCGGAACAGCCGCTGCAACGTGTCGCCGATGATGGCGGAGCGCAGATGGCCCACATGCATCGGTTTGGCGACATTGGCTCCGCCGAAATCGAGCACCGCGGTCTTGCCCTCACCCTTTCGAGGCGCGCCAAGCCGTTCGTCGGCCGCAAGCGTACGCATACGTTCGACCAAACTTTCGTCGCTCAAATCCAGATTGATGAACCCGGGGCCGGCGATCTCCACTTTCGAAAAGACCGGGTTCGCCTTCAGGCGCGCAGCGATCTTTTCAGCGACAGCGCGTGGATTTGCCTTCGCCTGCTTTGCGGCCGTCAGCGCTCCATTGCATTGGAATTGCGCCAAGTCCGGACGATCTGACGGCTGAACCGTCCCCAACTCCGACGGAAAGCCCTCGGCCGCGAACGCCGCACCCACGATCCCCGAAAGTTCTTCAAGCAGGCTCATTTGGCATAGCGGCCTGCCCGACGGACATAATCGAGCTGCGCCTTGGTAAGCTGGAAGCCGACAACAATGCCATATTCGAACGGCTGTTTGTCCCGGCCGGCGGTCAAGCCAAGCGAACTCACGGAGTCCGAAAACGCTGCCGCCGTCTGGCCCTGCTCAAATGTGAACCGCACCGCGAACTGGCGCTTCGCAAGCACGCGGCCCTCGTTGGTGATGGCGACGAAATACGGGACGGTGTACGTCGCCGCCGCACTTCCATTGGGGCGTGTCGCGCGGAATTCGATATTCACGCTTGCGTCGAGCTCCTTTTCATACCTGTGAATATCGCAGTCGCGCGTCGCCTTTGTAATGAATGCGGTGTACTGCAAATCCGTACCATTGGCCGCCGTGACTGGCAGCGTCGCTGTGTCCACAAGCACCGACACGGACGGGCATTTCTCCAGCCGGTTTTCGGAACAGGCGGAAAGCCAAAGGCAGCCCCCCAACGCGGCAATCAGAAGACGAAACTGCATGATCGATTCACCGGATTGACAAAGTTGCGGCAGCAGCGGAGTTGATGCGCACGATTCCGAGGCTAGTGGAAAAGTCTCGCAAAGGGAATCGTATCGCTGTCAAGCTCAGTTTCGGGGCAACGTTGCGGAAACAAGCTATTCACATTTTCACGGACGGCGCCTGTTCGGGCAATCCCGGACCGGGCGGCTGGGGGGCGATCTTAAGGTCGGGCACGCGCGAAAAGGAACTTTCCGGCGGCGAACTCGCGACCACCAACAATCGCATGGAAATCACAGCCGCAATTCGCGCGCTTCAGGTTCTGAAGCGGCCGTCCGCGGTCGTGCTTCACACCGATTCCCGCTATCTGATGGATGGCGCAAGCTTATGGCTCTCCCGCTGGAAAGCGAATGGCTGGAAAACCGCCGATCGGAAACCTGTCAAGAACGACGATCTCTGGCGAGAGTTGGACGCCGCTTCCGCCGGCCACGCGATTTCCTGGAGATGGGTGGCCGGCCATTCCGGTCATGCGGAAAACGAGCGCGCCGATGCTCTCGCGCGCGCCGCGATCCCAGCGATCAAAGCTGGTTGAGCACGTGCTCGGCGCTGGAAACCGAAAAACTGCCTGGCTCCTCGACGTTCAGCTCCTTCACCACGCCATCTTTCACCACCATGGAGTACCGCTGGCTGCGGTGGCCCATGCCAAAGCGCGTGGCATCCATTTCAAGACCCAGCTGCCGGGTAAAGTCGCCATTGCCGTCTGCCAGCATCATGACCTTGTCGCCGCAATTCTGCTGCTCGCCCCAGGCGCCCATCACGAACGCATCGTTGACGGAGAGGCAAGCGATGGTGTCCACGCCCTTCTGCTTCAGTTCGTCCGCATGCTGAATGAAGCCAGGCAAGTGCTTCGCCGAACAGGTCGGAGTGAAGGCGCCGGGGAGCGCGAAAAGAACAACGGTCTTGCCGCCGAACAGATCGTCTGTCTTGATCGGCTGCGGCGTGCCGCCCTTCATCTCCATTAGCGTTGCCGATGGAACTCTGTCACCCACCTTGATCGTCATAATTATCTCCTCGACGGCGTCGCCGGGCTTCTAGCGCAACGCGCCGCCCTCGCAAACATGTAATCTTGCCGCGAAGGCAACGGGCTGGCAGCGGCCGCCCGGCGTGGTAACGTCAATACAATGGCAAGCGCGGAGCAACCTTCTTCGATCGGCGGAGACAGTTTCCTCGAGGGAAAGCTGCTGATTGCTCTTCCCGGCATGTCCGATCCGCGTTTCGAGCGTAGCGTGATCTATATGTGCGCGCATTCGGCCACTGGCGCGATGGGCATCATCGTCAACAAGCCGATCGAGGGTCTGGGCTTTCAGGAACTATTGCGCCGGCTGGATTTGCCCGTCAGCGAGAAGACCCCGGATTCTGCCATATTGTTCGGCGGCCCCGTCGAGACCGGCCGCGGATTTGTACTTCACAGCGGCGAATATGGCGGCACAGAGTCTCTGGCGATCACGCAAGACATTTCGCTTACTGCCACGATCGACATCTTGCGCGCCATTGCCGATGGCCAAGGACCGCACCAGGCGCTTTTTGCCCTCGGTTACGCCGGATGGGGTCCAGGGCAGATCGAACATGAAATGCAGGCCAATGGCTGGATCCATTGCGACGCCGATATCGCTCTCGTGTTTGGTGGCGACATGAGCGCGAAGTGGGCTGTCGCGCTGCGAAAACTGGGAATCGATTTGTCCGGCCTAAGCGCTCACGCCGGACGGGCCTGATGCGGATGCATGCGAGGCCGAACGCTGCTGCGGCGCCCTATCGGTTCGAAGGTGGCTCGCAATAAACTTCAGCGCTTCGTTGGCCGGGAGCGGCAGGCTGAAATAGAAGCCTTGCGCCAGATCGCAGCCGATCTGTTTTAGCCACATGGCTTCGCGCTCGGTTTCCACGCCCTCGATAACAAGATCCCGGCCGAGCTCCCGCGCAAGCCCCACCATCGAATTGAGAACGGCAGCAGCATCGGTATCTTTTCCCGCGTCGCGGCGGGCCAGAAAACTGCGATCCATTTTTATCATGTCGAAGGGCAGATCCTTCAGATGACTTAGAGTGGAAAGGCCCGTGCCGAAATCATCGATGGCTAGCCCTGCCCCCAATTCGCGGAGGCGCTTCAACACGTCCCGGGCGGCGGCATCGAGTTCGATGGCGCTTTCGGTGACTTCGAGCTTGAAGGTGTTGCCGTGGAAATCGCCGACCGCCAGCAGTTTCTCGATGGTGGCGATGAAGTGCGGATCCTGCAGCTGACGCCGGGAAACGTTGACGCTGACGAAAAGCCCCGGAATGACCGGAAAGTAACGCTGCCAGTCCGCCAGATCGCTTGCCGCACGTTCCAGCGCGAACCGTCCCAGATACACGATGAGACCGGTTTCTTCCGAATGCGCGATGAATTCAGCGGGTGCGAGGAGCCCCTTTTCCGGATGATTCCAGCGTAGCAGCGCCTCGAACCCGGCGATGGAACCGTCGCTCAGGCGCACAATGGGTTGATAGTGAACAACGAACTCGTTCTCACTCAGTCCGCGGCGCAGGTCGGTCTCAAGGGCCACGGCATCCCCCCGCGCCAGCGCTTCCATGTTTCGCGCGAACACCTTCGCGCAGCCGCCGCCCTGTCGCTTTGCCAGGGCAAGCGCGAGCTCCGCGCTCCGAATGAGTTCCAAAGGTTCCTCGGCGTCCCGGCCTGTCACCACGCCCGCCGTCGCCGAGGCAAAGACATTCCGGCCGCCAATGGAAAATGGCGCGCGACTGACAGTCATCAGCTCACTGCCAAGCCGTTCCGCATAATCGGCCGCACCCGGTATGAGCACCGCAAAGCTGTCCCCCCCGATCCGGAACGTTTGCGTGCCAGCTGTAAACTTCTCAGTCAGGCGAGCCGCGAAGCTCACCAGCAAATGGTCGCCGCCATTATCGCCCAAACTCGCGTGAATGCCCTTGAAACGATCGATGTCCAGGATCGCGAACGCCAAGTGTGCCCAATCCGGTCCAAGTTTCTCGAGTTCCTCCATCAGCGAAACACGATTGCCCAGACCGGTAAGCGGATCTTGAAGTATTCGCCGCGGTGAGCTCCCTTCGTTTAGTTTCCGCGTGCTGATGTCTGCGAGCAGGCCAAGGCAGCGCGTCCCGGCTTTCCCCGAACCAAGCATGCTGGCGCGCAATTCCAGCCACCGTTCGCCGCCAGATTTGTCCTGGACCCTGAATTCCATGCGAAACGCCAAACCCGGATGCGTCCGGTATTCCGCCAGTGCATCGACATAGACCTGCCTGTCGTCCGGATGGACCTGAGCGATCCATCCCCCGTGAGGAAAAGACCGGGCTCCCGATACGCCTGCAACGAGCGCGCCTTCGCGCGACAGGGTGAGCCGGTCGTTGCGCAGATCGAGGTCGAAAATCCCCTGGCGTGCCGCGCCGATGGCCTGCGCCGCAGCCTCTCTGCGCGCGAGCGGTTGCGCCGTCACGTCTGCGGCGGGCGCGGTCTGTCCGCGCACAATAGGCAAGATGGCAATTCCTTCTCCTGCAGCCACGGCGAGGGCCAACAACACCGCGCCAGCAGCGGTAAAGCCCCCGATTATGCCCGATGCCATCGGGTTTTGCGGAAATGCACCCAGCGCGGCGGCCGCTTGAGCCGCCAGAACGAGCGCAAACACGGCCGCGCTTGGCGCAATAACCCGCGCAGCGCGCGAGCCTTGCAGGCCGCGATGAACCAGATAAGCACTCAGCAATGCCGCTCCACTGACCACCAGTCCGTTGGTCAGCACCGTGGCGAACGGGACACCGAGAAAGGCGGCCAGCGAAATGCCGATCAGAATAAACGGCGGCCATCGGCGCCAGCGCGCCGCGCCGGCCCGCCATTGGTCGAAAGGCGCCACCAGATCGGTCAACCGAAAAGCAGCGGAAAGACCCAATCCCGCCAGCATCGCGCTCAAGCCGTAAGGGCCGCCTACGGCGGTCATCCAGCCTGCGTCGAGCAGTTCTGCGCCCTGCAGGCGCGCGAGAAAGACGAATATCAGAATGATGGCGGTCCAGCCTGGAGCGGGATGCGCGGTGATTACGGCGACGCCGGCCATGATTGCGGCCGCAGCCGCAATGAGCCCCGCGACCGCGGCCAGGAACACCGCCATTTGCCGCTTGTGCGCGACCAGTGCTGGCTCATTCCACGCCAGAACGGATGGCTTTTTGTCGGCATAGGCCACGCGCACCGCCAAGGATGCGCTTGTCGCCGGCGGGACCGTGACGAAATACGAATGACGTCCGACCGCCCTGAGGCGCTCCACAGAAACACCGGAATCGGAGCTTGCCACCTGAAGCAATTCTGGCCGGCCTCGCCTTGGGAAGATGTGCAACGCCGCGTTCGCCGGATCGGCGGCTATCAACACGCGCGAAACCGGACGCACGGAGCCGTTGGTGACCGACAACATGTACCAGTGCGAACCATCCTTCTCCGCGCCCGCGGGCGCCGTGTAGGGCGAGAGAATGTCCTTGAGATCGATGACGTCGACCGGGCCGGCGAAATCGATACTGATCTGGTTCTTTACGGAGCTGGAATCGCCCACGGGAAGAGGTGCCGCAGCCGCCGTGAAGACTGCGAATACAAACAAGATTACGCCAAATGCGGATTTGGGCAGATTCGGCACGATATTACCGATGAAGGCGGAAACAACCGCCACGGTCAACCGGGCCCTTCATCCGCCAACAACCCAAACAAGGCATGGTCCTGCCACTCGCCATTGATCTGGAGATAGCGGAGCGCGAGCCCTTCCTGCCGGAAGCCGGTTCTCATCAACAGGTTTTTCGACGCTTCGTTGGCCGGAACGCAGGCGGCTTCAACGCGATGGAGGCCAAGTGTCTGGAATATGAAGGGCAAAAGCGCGCGGATGGCATCCTGCATGTATCCCTGGCGCGAGAAGCGCGCTCCGATCCAGTAACCCAGCGCACAGCACTGCGTCACACCACGCCGCACATTGGACAGCGTACAGCCGCCGATCAGCGTATCGTCGCTCTTGAGAAACACGAAGAAGGCGTAGGCGGTGTCTTGGCGTGCTTCGCTGGCGTACCGTTTGAGACGTCTTCGGAACGCCCCTTTGGTCAGCTCATCGCGTGCCCATTGCGGTTCCCACGGCGAGAGGAAATCCTTGCTCTCACCGCGGAGCTTCGACCACTGGAGAAAGTCGGACATCCGGGGATAACGCAGATAGACGCGTTCGCCGCGGATCACAGGCTGCTGGCCTCCGGGGAATGTAAGCCCCCGCATGAAGGCCATTGCGCCTGTCTTCATTCGGCTGCGCGGCGAGCCGCCTCTGCTCCAAACCGGCCTGCAAAGACCGGATAGCTTTCCAGCTTGTTGTGCGGACCCACAACCGCAAGCGAGGGCTGTTCGGTGTTCATGATACGCTCGCCGAAGCGGCGCACTGCGGCCGCGTCGACGGCATCGAGTCTCGCCGTCAATTCCTCGACGGGAATCACCCGTCCGAAGGTCAGCAATTGACCCGCGATCTGCTCGGCGCGCGTGGCCGGCCGCTCCAATCCCATCAGAAGTCCGGATTTCATCTGCGCTTTGGCGCGCACGATTTCTTCCTCGCTGGCCGTTGCGGCGAGGCCCGCCATCTCGCCGGCGACAACCGCAGAAATTTCTTCCGCTTCCCCTTCGCCGGTTCCCACATAGATGCCGATCATGCCGCCGTCGCTGAACGATTGGCCGTAGGCATAGATCGAATAACACAGCCCGCGCTTCTCGCGCGCTTCCTGGAACAGGCGCGAAGACATTCCGCCGCCGAGCGCGCCTGCGTAGACCTGCGACACGTAGAAATCGGGGTCGATGCTGGCGACGCCTGGAAAGGCGTACGTTACATGAACCTGCTCGAGATCTTCGGCGACGCGCATATCGCCGCCGCCGTACCGGGTAGACAGGGGTGCGGCAGCGGTTCCGGCAGGTAGCTTCGCGAACAGCTCGGTCGCCAGTTCCAGAATGCGCACGTGTTCCACTGCACCCGATGCCACAATCACCATGCTTCCGGCACGATAATTTGCGTCCATATAGGTCTTGAGGTCTTCCCGATTGAAATTCGAGACAGTTGCTTCATCGCCGAGAATCGGCCAGCCCATCGGTTGATCGGGATACGCGATTGCCTGCAGGTGATCGAAAACAATGTCGTCCGGCGTGTCGCGCGCCTGGCCGAGCTCCTGCAGCACTACCTGCCGCTCCCGCTCCAGCTCGGTCCGATCGAAGGTCGGCTGCGTGAGGATGTCGGCCAGGATATCGACGGCCAGCGGCACATCCGCCTTGAGCGTGCGCACATGAAAAGCCGTCTGCTCGCGGCTGGTGTAGGCGTTCATGTAGCCGCCGACCGTTTCGATCTCCTCGGCGATCTCGCGCGCCGTGCGGCGCAGGGTGCCCTTGAACGCCATATGCTCCAGCATGTGCGAGACGCCCATCACGGGCCTTGTCTCGTTGCGGCCGCCGGTATTCACCCAGACACCCAGTGCCGCGCTTTCGAGCTGCGGCATGGGATCGGTCACAACCGTGAGCCCGTTGGCGAGCTTGCTGATTTGTACATTCATTCGCGCAGATAATCCTTTTTGAGCCCGCCTGCGCCCGTTCTAGGGGCGGGGTGCGACAAGCGGCAAGTGAATTGATCGGCCGGATAGAAGCATTCGCTTCAACAGCTGATTGCCGGTCGCTTTTCGAGAGATGAAAGGAATGTAGGTGAGCAACGTGACGCTGTCAAGCCGCTATTTTCCTATTAGTGCGCCGGAGCGCGTCCTATCGGACACCAGGATACGATTGTCAGAAATGGTTGTTTGCGATTTCCCCGGCAGTTTCGGTACCCGACGCATCCGAACCGGTTTCCTCGAGATCGAGCGCGCGTTCCGCTTCGAGCGCGAGCGCATGCCAGCCGCTGGCCATGCCAAGAAAGTTAGCGCGCTGACCGTTGTCCGCCGCCGATTCCGCAATGCTGAGCGCATCGGAAGCAAACTGGCGATAGAGCCTGGCTCTTTTGCCTGGCGGCAACGATGCAAGTGTCTGGCCCATGGTGGCTTCCCAGATATTTCCCGACGTGAGCAATGCGTTCGCTGACGGCAAGTGCCCCGCTACGTCGGGAAATGGTTAGCGCGGAGTAACCAAGCGATGCGCAATTGTAGCGGCGCTGCGAAAACGCGGGTGTGCGCTAGGACCGCTCCACCCGTCCGCGTGAAATGTGAAACGCAATCCAACCGCCAAGAATGACAGCCGCTAAGGCGAACCACGTAATCGCGTACTGCAGGTGGTCGTTGCGAAAGGCGACCACGGTCTGCCCGCCTTTCGGCCAGCCGCCCGGATTGGGCGTTGAATCCGCTTCGACAAGGACGGGTGCCGCCAGCCTGACGCCGTCGGCTTTCGCAATTCGCTCCACATCGCGGGCATACCAGATGCGGTTGATCCGTTTGCGTGACGGCGTAAACCATCCTGATTTGTCGGGAACACGCCAAACGCCGGTGATGCGTTGCGCGCCGGCCAGGTTTCCGTCGGGGCGCGCATGCGGGTCACGCAGACGCTCCGGCACGATACCGCGATCTACCAGCAGAGCGCGACCATCGTTCAGTGTCAGCGGCGTAATCACGTGATAGACAACCGCTCCATCGGCGGCCGTGCCAAATGCGTATGCCTCTTTCGAATGGTCAAAGCATCCCGTGAGCGTGACGCGCCGGTATTGCGCGGCCCGCGGTTCCATCGCGAGCGCCATGGCAAGCGAAATCGGCGGCTTCTTTAGGTTACGGTCAACCTGTTCAATCAGAGCGACTTTCCACTGCAGCCGCTCAATCTGCCACAATCCGAGGGCGATGCAGCCCAGAAATAGCGGCATCATGAACGCGGTGAACTTCCATAGAGGACGGAAGCCGATCAACCGCGTCCATCAGCCTTCGGTGATCGCGCCCGCGCCCCAGACATAAATGCAGACGAACAGGAACAACCACACCACGTCGACAAAGTGCCAGTACCAGGCCGCGGCTTCAAAACCGAAGTGACGCTCCGGCGTGAACTGTCCCGCGATGGCGCGGAACAGGCACACCGTCAGGAAGATCGTGCCGATCATGACATGCATGCCGTGGAAGCCCGTCGCCATGAAGAACGTCGATCCGTAGATGGCGTCGAAATTGCCGGCGCCGGACGCGAGGTTCATGTGCGCGGGATCGGTGAACGGCACCAGCGCCAGATGATTGAAGCCAAAGGTGAAGGGTGCGTGGATGTATTCGTAAGCCTGTACGCAGGTGAACGAGAGTCCCAGGGCGATGGTGAGCGCGAGGCCCTGGATCGCGCCTTTGCGGTCGCCCGTGAGGATCGCGTGGTGCGCCCAAGTCACCGTTGTTCCCGACGTCAGCAGGATCAGCGTGTTCAGCAGCGGGAAGTGCCACGGATCGAGCGTGATGATTCCGCTGGGCGGCCATTGTCCGATCGAAACATCGTGCGGGAACAGCTTGAAATTGAAGTAGGCCCAGAACCACGCCAGAAAGAACATCACTTCCGAGGCGATGAACAGAACCATGCCGAAGCGCAGACCGAGCTTCACCACCGGCGTGTGGTCATGCTCCACGACCGACTCGTGCACCACATCGCGCCACCAGCCCGCCATGGTGTAGAGCACCAGCACGAAGCCAACTGCAAAGATCCATGGCTGCCCGTTGAGCCCATGGAAGCCGCTGTAGTCCTTGTTCATCCAGAACACGGCGCCGATCAGCATGAGGAAGGCGCCGATGGAGCCGACGATCGGCCACGAGCTGGGTGTCACCAGGTGGTAGGGATGCTTCACCTCTGCGTGCGCCATGTCAGCCTCTTCTGCCCATCAACCGAACTGGATTCCCAGCCGGACAACCGTCATCACGAAAAACAACACCACGATTCCACCAAGCACCAGCGCCAGCGCGATGTTACGCAGCCGCCGGATTTTCGCGTTTCGCTCCCCTTCGCCATCCATGCCTCACATCCAGCTCCCCAGATGCAACGGCGCGATCCCGATGAGACGCTCAAGGATGAGCGCGGCGAACAAGGCAAACAAATAGAGGATAGACACACCAAACAGCTTGCGCGCCGCCGGCTCGCGTGTCGTGTCACGCTCGCGCAACACGGCAATCGACTGAACAAGCATCCAACTCCCAAAGCCAACCGCCGAAGCCGCGTAGAGTGCTCCGCCCAATCCGATCAGCGCAGGCATCAGCCCCAGCGGGACCAGGAAAAGCGTGTACCCAAGGATTTGCTTTCGCGTACTCGCTTTGCCGTTCACCACCGGCATCATCGGCACGCCGGCGCGCGCGTAGTCCTCGGAGCGGTAGAGCGCGAGAGCCCAGAAGTGCGGGGGCGTCCAGACGAAGGTGATCGCGACAAGCACGAAGGGAATAAGCGAAAAACTTCCTGTCACCGCCGCCCACCCGATGGCCGGTGGCAACGCACCGGCGAGGCCGCCGATGACGATGTTCTGCGGCGTCCTTCGCTTTAGCCACAAGGTGTACACCCCAACATAGAAGAGGATGGTGAAGGCGAGCAGCGCCGCCGCGAGCTCATTCACGAACAGCGTCATCATGGCAACGGATGCCGCGGCGATCCACCAGCCGAAGGTCAGCGCCTCTTCGCGAGAGATGCGGCCGAGCGGAATCGGCCGCGTCGCCGTCCGCGTCATCAATCCATCGATATCGGAATCATAAGCCATGTTCAGCGCGCCTGAGGCGCCCGCACCCAGCGCGATACATAGCAGGGCGGCAAACGCCACCATCGGATGCGCATGACCCGGCGCGACGACAATCCCTGCAAGCCCAGTAAAGACAACAAGCGACATCACCCGCGGCTTCAGCAACGCGAAGTAATCGCCGACGCTCGCGGCACGCTCTGGAACGGCAATTGTGTATACCGAAACCATGTGCGCCTTTATCCTCCGCCGTTTCCGGGGGAGGTGCCGAGCATAGCGAGGCGGAAGGGGGATTGCCCCCCTACCACCGCTTCGCGGTCCCCCTCCCCCGCAAGCGGGGGAGGATTGCTGCAAACAATGACCATCAGTGCACTCCGCCCGAAGCGATGCGCGGCAGTTCGTTATAAGTGTGGAAAGGCGGCGGCGACGGCAGCGTCCATTCCAGCGTCGTTGCGCCAACGCCCCACGGATTATCGCCGGCGCGGCGCTTGCGCAGGAACGCGTCGGCCAGCATCAGGAGGAAAATTCCCAGGCCCGCAATTGAAATGTAGGAGCCGATCGAAGCCACCAGATTCCAACCGGCGAACGCGTCCGGGTAGTCCGCATAACGGCGCGGCATGCCGGCAAGCCCCAGGAAGTGCATGGGGAAGAAGGTCAGGTTCACACCGATGAACATCGTCCAGAAGTGGAGCTTTCCCAACACCTCGCTGTAGGTGTAGCCGGTGATCTTCGGGAACCAGAAATAGAAGCCCGAAAAGATTGCAAACACGGCGCCAAGCGACAGGACGTAGTGGAAGTGCGCCACCACGTAATAGGTGTCCTGCAACACCACATCGACGCCCGCATTGGCGAGCACCACGCCCGTCACGCCACCCACGGTGAACAGGAAGACGAAGCCGATGGCCCACAGCATCGGCGTCTTCAACTCGATGCTGCCTCCCCACATGGTGGCGATCCACGAAAAGATCTTCACGCCGGTCGGGACCGCGATCACCATCGTCGCGAAAACGAAATACGCTTTCGTGTCCACCGTCATGCCGACCGTGTACATGTGGTGCGCCCACACCATGAAGCCGATGAATCCGATCGCGACCATGGCGTATGCCATGCCGAGATAGCCAAACACCGGCTTCTTTGAGAACGTGGATATCACGTGGCTGATCATGCCGAAGCCCGGCAGGATCAGGATGTACACTTCCGGATGTCCGAAGAACCAGAAGAGGTGCTGGTACAGGATCGGATCGCCGCCGCCTGAGGGATTGAAGAAGGCTGTTCCAAAGTGGCGGTCCGCCAGCAGCATCGTGATGGCGCCTGCCAGCACCGGCAGCGAAAGAAGCAGCAGGAACGCCGTCACCAGGATCGACCACACGAACAGCGGCATCTTGTGCAGGGTCATGCCGGGCGCGCGCATGTTGAAAATGGTGGTGATGAAGTTGATCGCACCCAAAATCGACGACGCACCGGCGATGTGCAGCGCAAAGATTGCGAGGTCCATCGCCGGTCCGGGTGAGCCGTAGGTGGATAGCGGCGCATAGATCGTCCAGCCGCCGCCGACACCGGTGCCGCCCGAGTCGCCCTCTACGAACATCGACATAAGCAGGAGCGCGAAAGAGAACGGCAGCAGCCAGAACGAGATGTTGTTCATGCGCGGGAACGCCATGTCCGGCGCACCGATCATCAATGGCACCAGCCAGTTGCCAAAGCCGCCGATCATGGCCGGCATGATCATGAAGAACACCATGATCAGCCCATGGCCGGTCACCAGCACGTTGAAGGTGTGCGGATCCTTGAAATACTGCAGGCCCGGATGCATCAGCTCGAGGCGCATCATGATGGACAAGGTGGCGCCGACGATCCCCGCGCAGATGGCGAAGATCAGGTACATCGTGCCGATGTCCTTGTGATTGGTGGATTTGATCCATCGGCCGATCCCGTGGGGATGATCGTTGTGATGGGCGTGCGCGATGTCTGTCATTGTGAACCTATTGCGTCGCTGCGGCGAGCCGCGTTTCCGGGGTGATCGCCGCGAATTTCTTTTTTGCACCGGCCAGCCAGGTGTCGAATTCTGGCTGGCTCACGACTTTCACCTCGATGGGCATGAAAGCATGGCGGGCGCCGCAGAGTTCCGAGCACTGGCCGTAGAACGTGCCGGTCTGGGTCGGCTTGAACCAGGTTTCGTTCAGCCGGCCGGGAACCGCGTCCATCTTCACGCCCATCGCCGGCAGGGCCCAGGCATGGATGACATCCGCCCCAGTGGTAACGATTTTCACCACCTTGTTCACCGGCACGACAATGATGTTGTCGACACCCAGCAACCGCGGCTCATGCCGCTTGCCGGCATCCGCGTCGGAAAGACCGAGGGAATCAAACTGAAAATTCTGCGTGGGATACTGGTAGCTCCAGAACCACTGCTTGCCGATGGCATGGATGGTGAGATCGGGCTTCGGAATGTCGGCTTCGTAGTAGAGCAGCTTGAAGGAAGGGATGGCGATGATCACAAGAATGATCACCGGCACGACAGTCCACATCACTTCGAGTAGGGTATTGTGCTCCGTTTTCGACGGCGTCGGATTGGCCTTGCGGTTGTAACGGATCATGATCCACAGCAGCAGCGCCAGGACGAAGAGGGAAATTGCCGTAATGATCCAGACCAGCAACCGGTGGAAATCTTCGATGTTCGCCATCACCGGACTTGCTGCCGGTTGAAGATCGATTTGCCATGGCACCGGCTGCCCGGTTTGCGGCGCGGCCGCAGAGGCGGACCCGATCGGGCAAAGCGCAGCCAGACCGCAGGCCAAAGCCAACGTCTTCGCTCGAAATGATTCCAGCATCGGTCCTCGCGAATGGTTGGCAAGCGCGATCAGGCGCAAGCCCAGAGAATCGAGCGATTTACGGCTCTTGGCCAAGTGAAGTCATTGCGACCCTATGCCGCGCGGAATACGGAATTGTTGGAAGCGTGACCATATCAACAGGAGGAGGCATGATGTTCAGCCCCAGTGTCAGGAGTTCCGTGGATGGCGAGTGATCTTTTTTTCGACGCGGCCGAGATGGATCGGAGCCGCGTGCAGCAGCTGGTGGATGAGTCGCTGAGGGATGCCGACGATGGCGAGCTGTTTCTGGAATATCGCCAGAGCGAAAGCTTCGTCTTCGACGATGGCCGCCTGAAGGCGGCCACCTTCGACACCACGCAAGGCTTCGGCCTGCGTGCCGTGGCAGGCGAGGCCACGGGCTATGCCCATGCCTCCGAGATTTCCGAGGAGGCGATCCGGCGCGCGGCCAATACCGTGCGCGCCGTCACCAAAGGCCACAGCGGATCGGTGGCCATGTCCCCTGCCCGCACCAACCGGAAGCTCTATGCCGATATCGATCCCCTGCACTCGGCAAATTTCGAAACCAAGGTGAAGCTGCTGGGGGAAATGAACGAATACGCCCGCCGGAAAGATTCCCGCGTGAGGCAGGTCTCGTGCTCGCTTTCGGGTGAATGGCAGAACGTGGAAATTCTGCGGGCCGGCGGCGAAGTGTATCGCGATATCCGTCCGCTGGTCCGGCTCAATGTCTCGGTCGTGGTCGAGGAGAATGGCCGTCAGGAGGCCGGCAATTTTGGCGGCGGCGGCCGCGAAGGCTACGAGACCTATCTCGATGCAAGGTACTGGCAAGCGACAGTAGACGAAGCGCTTCGGCAGGCATTGGTGAATCTGACCTCAGTGCCGGCACCTCCGGGTGAAATGCCTGTCGTTCTGGGTCCCGGCTGGCCGGGGATTCTGCTCCACGAAGCCATCGGCCACGGCCTCGAAGGCGATTTCAACCGCAAGAAAACCAGCGCCTTTGCGGGTCTTCTCGGCGAGCGGGTTGCCGCGCCCGGTGTTACAGTTGTCGATGACGGCACAATTGCCAATCGTCGCGGCTCGCTCAGCATCGATGATGAAGGCACGCCGACTTCGCGCACCGTGCTGATCGAAGATGGAATCCTGAAAGGTTACATGCAGGATCGCCAGAACGCCCGCCTGATGGGGATGCAACCCACGGGCAACGGGCGCCGGGAGTCTTTCTCCTCCTCGATCATGCCGCGCATGACGAACACCTACATGCTGGGTGGCAACACGGATCCGGCAGAGATCATCGCCAGCGTCGATCGTGGCGTTTATGCGACCAATTTTGGCGGTGGCCAGGTGGACATCACCAACGGCAAATTCGTGTTCTCGTGCACCGAGGCTTATCTGATTGAAAACGGTAAGCTGGGACCGGCCATCAAGGGCGCCACCCTGATCGGTGACGGCCCGGTCGCGCTCCAACACGTGAAGGCCATCGGCAACGACATGAAACTCGACACCGGTGTCGGCACCTGCGGCAAGAACGGGCAGTCTGTTCCCGTTGGCGTCGGCCAGCCGACCCTGCGAATCGACGGCCTGACGGTGGGGGGAACCGCCGCCTAAACAGAGCCTGTTGGCCGGACACAATGTTGCGCTGCAAAGTGGCCCGTGCTAGACGACGCGCGCGCGGGCGTTATGAGTCACCTGCGAGAGTGAATTTCTTCGCTCAATCAACAGCTTAATTGTTGCCAGGCCCAGCGCTTGCGCCCCTCCAAGGGGCCGCCTCGGGCGCCCGGCGAACGAGAGGCACGGGTGGCAGCAGAACACGCACGCGAAACAGGTCTTGCGGGCCGTTATGCGCTGGCGATTTTCCAACTTGCGCAGGAGGAGCGTTCCGTCGAAGCCGTTGCGGCCGATTTTACCACGCTGAAGCAATTGATGGCCGAAAGCCAAGTGCTCACGCGCCTCATCCGGGCGCCGGTGTTTTCCCGCGAGGAGCAGGCTGCGGGCATGAATGGCGTGTTGAACCGGATGGAAGCCGCGCCGCTTACCCGCCGATTCATTCTGCTGCTTGCCTCGAAGCGCCGGTTGTTTGCTCTGGCGGACATCATCCGCGCCTATGCCAGCCTCGTTGCAAAGCAGAAGGGCGAAATGTCCGCGCAAGTGACGAGCGCACGCCCACTGTCGGATGACGAAACGGCGGAGCTGAAGTCTGTCCTGAAGTCGAAAACATCCAAGGATGTGGCTCTCGAAACGCGGGTCGATCCTTCCCTCCTGGGCGGCCTGATCGTAAAGGTCGGCTCTCGCATGATCGATTCCAGTTTGCGCACAAAGCTCAACGGTCTACGAACCGCTATGCGTGGTCAGTAGTCCGTTGAGCTAGAAATCGGAACCGGAATTTGAAACTACAGAAACCGAACAAGGGAACCAAGACGAAGTGGGACGATCAGCTTTCTGACTTCAGATTTCTGATTTCCGACTTCTGTTCGAGGACCGAAGGGACGAGAACATGAATATCCAGCCCGCCGAAATTTCAGCCATCCTGAAGCGCGAGATTCAGAACTTCGGCGCTGAAGCGGAAGTCTCCGAAGTTGGCCAGGTGTTGAGCGTCGGCGACGGCATTGCGCGCGTCTACGGTCTCGACAACGTGCAGGCCGGCGAGATGGTCGAGTTCCCCGGCGCCATCAAGGGCATGGCGCTGAATCTCGAGAACGACAATGTCGGTGTGGTGATTTTCGGCACCGACGAGCACATAAAAGAAGGCGATACCGTCAAGCGCACCGGCGCTATCGTGGAAGTCCCGGTGGGCCGCGGTCTATTGGGCCGTGTGGTGGACGCGCTCGGCAACCCGATCGACGGCAAAGGCGCGCTCACTGATGTCGCCGAACGGCGCCGCGTGGACGTAAAGGCGCCGGGCATCATTCCGCGCAAGAGCGTGAGCGAGCCGATGCAGACGGGGCTCAAGGCGATTGACTCGCTGATCCCGGTCGGACGTGGCCAGCGCGAGCTCATCATCGGCGACCGGCAGACCGGCAAAACCGCCATCGCGATCGACGCCATCATCAATCAGAAATTCACCAATGCCGGCGGCGAGGAGAAGGCGAAACTCTACTGCATCTACGTCGCTGTCGGTCAGAAGCGCTCGACCGTGGCGCAAATCGTCAAGACGCTCGAAGACGCCGGTGCCATGGAATATACAACGGTGGTTGCCGCGACTGCTTCCGAGCCGGCGCCTTTGCAATACTTGGCGCCGTTCTCCGGTTGCGCGATGGGCGAATGGTTTCGTGACAATGGCATGCATGCGCTGATCATCTACGATGATCTTTCCAAGCAGGCCGTCGCGTACCGCCAGATGTCTCTGCTGCTACGCCGCCCGCCGGGCCGCGAAGCCTATCCCGGCGACGTGTTCTATCTGCATTCACGCCTGCTCGAGCGCGCGGCGAAATTGAACGCCGACAATGGCGGTGGCTCTCTCACCGCCCTGCCCGTCATTGAGACGCAGGCGAACGACGTGTCTGCCTACATTCCCACCAACGTGATCTCGATCACCGACGGCCAAATCTTTCTGGAGACGGATTTGTTCTTCCAGGGCATTCGCCCGGCCGTGAACGTCGGCATTTCGGTATCGCGCGTGGGTTCTGCCGCACAGATCAAAGCCATGAAGCAGGTCGCCGGCTCGATGAAGCTGGAGCTGGCGCAGTACCGCGAAATGGCGGCATTCGCGCAGTTTGGCTCCGATCTGGACGCCGCTACGCAACGCCTTCTCAACCGCGGCGCACGGCTGACCGAAATGCTCAAGCAACCCCAATACTCGCCGATGCCGGTGGAAGAACAGGTCGTAGCGATCTATTCCGGGGTGCGCGGCTATCTCGACCGGGTCCCGGTGGGCGACGTGCAGCGTTTCCAAACGGAACTGTTGCGTGCCGTTCGCGCCAAAAGTCCGGACATCCTCAGCGCCGTCCGCACCGAGAAGGCGCTGTCGAAGGATACGGAAGACAAGCTGAAGGCGCTGCTCGACGATTTCGCGAAGGGTTTTGCCTAAATGCCGAGCCTGATTTCCTTCCGGCGGCGGATCGCGACGGTCACGTCGATCCGCAAGATCACCAAGGCGCAGCAGATGGTCGCTGCGTCCAAGCTCCGCCGCGCGCAGGAAGCGGCGGAAGCCGCTCGTCCCTATGCGGAGAAGATGAGCGCGGTTATCGCCAACGTCGCGGAAGGCGTGCGCGGACAGGCGGGCGCGCCTCGCCTGCTGTCCGGCACCGGCAGCGATGCTGTCCACCTGCTGATTGTCGCCACTGCGGATCGCGGGCTGTGCGGCGCATTTAATACCAATATCGTCCGCCTCGCCCGACAGCGCATTCAGGCGCTGCTGCAGGAAGGCAAGACGGTCAAGATTTTCTGCGTCGGCCGCAAGGGGCGCGACCAGCTGCGCCGCCAGTACGGCTCGATGATCGTCGATACGGCCGACTTCATGGGCAAGAAGACCATCGGCTTTACCGATGCCGCGAACATCGCCCGCAAGGTGCTGGAGATGTTCGACCGCGGCGAGTTCGATGTTGCCACGATCGTCTACTCCCGCTTCAAGTCCGTTATCAGCCAGGTGCCGACTGCGCAACAGCTGATCCCGGCGCCGATTGAAGCTATCGCTGCCGGTGGCGTGCAGCAGCAATATGAGTATGAGCCCGACGAAGGCGAAATCCTGACGGCGCTTCTGCCGCGCAATGTCAGCATTCAGATCTTTCGCGCCTTGCTTGAAAATGTGGCCGGCGAATTCGGCGCCAAGATGAGCGCCATGGATTCTGCGACTCGCAATGCCGGCGATGTCATCGGGAAGCTGACCTTGCAGTATAACCGCACGCGTCAGGCCATGATCACAAAAGAACTGATCGAAATCATTTCCGGCGCGGAAGCGCTGTAGGAGCAAGAGATGAACATGATGACCCCCAGCAACAAGATCGGCCATATTACGCAGGTGCTCGGCGCCGTGGTGGACGTGCAGTTCGATGGACATCTGCCCGAAATCATGAACGCACTCGCAACCGAAAACCGGGGCAACAAACTCATTCTGGAGGTGGCGCAGCACCTGGGCGAATCCACGGTGCGCACGGTGGCGATGGATGCCACCGAAGGTCTCGTGCGCGGTCAGGACGTAACCGACACCGGCGCGCCGATTTCCGTGCCGGTGGGTGAAGCGACGCTTGGGCGCATTATCAACGTCATCGGCGAGCCGGTGGATGAAGCCGGCCCAGTGCAGACCACCGAGCGCCGCGCCATCCATCAGGAGGCGCCGCCTTTCACCGATCAATCAACGGAAGCGCAGGTGCTCGTCACCGGCATGAAGGTGGTGGACCTGCTCGCCCCGTATGCGCGTGGCGGCAAGATCGGCCTCTTCGGCGGCGCCGGCGTCGGTAAAACCGTCACCATCATGGAGTTGATCAACAACGTCGCCAAGCAGCACGGCGGTTATTCGGTGTTCGCCGGCGTGGGCGAACGAACCCGCGAAGGCAACGACCTATATCACGAGATGATCGAGTCGGGCGTGAATAAGGACCCGAAGAAGGGCTCGGTCGAGGGCTCGAAATGCGCGCTGGTGTACGGCCAGATGAACGAACCGCCGGGGGCGCGTGCCCGCGTCGGTCTCTCCGGCCTGACCGTCGCGGAATATTTCCGCGATCAGGGCCGTGACGTGCTGTTCTTCGTGGACAACATCTTCCGCTTTACGCAGGCCGGCTCGGAAGTGTCGGCGCTCTTGGGTCGCATTCCCTCGGCCGTGGGTTATCAACCAACGCTGGCGACCGACATGGGCGCGCTACAGGAGCGGATCACCACCACGACCAAAGGCTCGATCACCTCGGTGCAGGCCATTTACGTTCCGGCCGACGATTTGACCGACCCGGCCCCCGCCACTTCGTTCGCGCACTTGGATGCCACCACGGTGTTGTCGCGCTCAGTGTTCGAGAAGGCGATCTTCCCGGCAGTGGACCCGCTCGACTCCACCTCACGCATGCTCGATCCGCGCATCGTCGGCGAGGAGCATTACAATGTGGCGCGGCAGGTGCAGCAGATTCTGCAGCGCTACCGCAGTCTGCAGGACATCATCGCCATTCTCGGCATGGACGAGCTTTCCGAAGAAGACAAGCTGACGGTGGCGCGCGCCCGCAAGATCGAGCGCTTCCTGTCGCAGCCCATGAGCGTGGCGGAAGTCTTTACCGGACTGCCCGGCATTTTCGTGAAGCTCGAGGATACCATCCGCAGCTTTAAGGCGTTGGCGAATGGCGAATACGATCACCTGCCGGAGCAAGCCTTTTACATGGTCGGAACTATCGAGGACGCCGTCGCCAAGGCCCAGAAAATGGCGGCCGACGCGGCGTAAGTGTTGCTGCCGCTTCTCTACGTTCCGACGTTCAAGATGGCGCGCACCTCGTGACGAGCTTCTTCCCAATCCCGGATCGGCTGGCGCTTCCATAGCGCCTTCCATCGGGGATTGGCCAGAAGAGCAGGCGATTGCCGCCGGTCTTGCGGCACCTGTAGAAGTTCGCGTTCTCGCGCCGAATATGCGCGCTCGTACCACAGCATCGCCCGGTCGAGGTCACCGAGACGGCGATAGGCGCTGCCAATTGCAGTCGCCCCGCCGCCGGGGCTGTAAGCTCTGGCCACCTCGTCAACGATTTTGCGGGCATCGGCCTTCCTGCCTTCCGCCAGCGCGATATCCATCGGACAGCCCGCGCGCCAATCAGGATTGGAGGAGTAACCTGTAGCCAAACTCGCCGCGATCCGGTGCGCTTCGCTGAGTTTGTGCCGCGCGACCTGGATAGTGCAAAGCAAATCGCTCCCTGCCGCGTTCGAGGGTTGCAGCAACAAAGCATCTCGCGCGGCCTTTGCCGCATCGTCGAAGCGGGCCTGCTCGAAGTACCAGACAGCTAGGTTGAAGTGTTTGATGAAGGATAGCGGGTCGAGATCCGCCGCCTTTTTCTCCGCCTCGAAATCCTGCTGGGGAAAGTTCATCGCCGAGGCCAGCACCGATTGACTGTGAAGTGTAACGGAACTGTTGGGGTTGATTGCGCGCGAGCGGCGAAACCAATCCGCCGCCCCAAGCCAGTCCCATTTCGAGATCGACACGACCATCATGGTGTGGAGCACCCGCAGATTGCGTCCATCGAGCGCCAGGGCGCGGCGCGTTGCCCGCTCGCTCGCGGCGAATGCGGAACTGTCGCCATAGTCCGCGGCCAGGGCGTTCAGGGCATTGCCATATTCCGCAAAGCCATCCGCGTAATTTGGCGCACGCAATGTCACCCGCTGGAACAGGCTTGCGGCGCGGCGATAATCGGCTTCGTCATCGCGTGCGGCGTAGAAGCGGCCCTGAAGAAACATGCGATAACTTTCCGGATCGATGGTCCGGGCCGCGGCAGCGGACACGATTGTCTTCTTGCCCAAAAGTCGCTCGCTGATGGCATTTGCGATTTCCGCGCTGATGCTGTCTTGGACGGCCAGGATATCGCTCAAATCGCGGTCGTAGCTCTTGGACCAAATCTGAAATCCGGTTCGCGAGTCCTCCAGTTGCACGGCAATGCGTATGCGATCGCCGACAGCGAGGACCGAACCTTCCAGCACCGACCGCACATTCAACGCTCGCGCTATCGCCGTGAGGCTTTGACTTTTCCCCTGGAACGAAAAAGATGATGTGCGCGCCGCTACGCGCAGTGCCGGAATTTGCGACAACGCGTTTATCAGCTGTTCTGCGATGCCTTGGCTGAAGTAGAGCTTGTTCGCGTCTCCGCCAAGATTGGCAAATGGCAGAACGGCGATGGAATTTGGCGGCGGCTCGCCAGCGACGGTTTGCGCCGCGAGGGTATTAGCGGTGGGGCGCGGCCAGAACACAAAAATGAAAGCGGCACTAGCCACCAAAAGGAAAGGCCCCATCAATCCTAGCATGTGCCAATCGGCGCGCGAGGGCCGGAAGCCATGGCCTTCCGTGTTGCGTCGCACGCCCAGCGTCCAGGCACCAAGCAGAACAATGGGCAGCCCCCCGACGCCAGCGACGATCACCGCCTGCAACACCCACATCGGCCATGCGAAAGCGGACGCCCCAACCGAGGTCGCCTGAATTACGGCCCAGGCGGCAACCGTGTAGCCGACCGCAACGCGATCAAACTTTCGGTCCCGTATGTTGTCGAGCAGATACCGCATGATTAACGCGCCCCGCGTGCAATCTAGCATGCACAATTGCGCCTGCCACGCCGATCTGCTTGACCGGACCGTCCCGAAGGAATGGGAGCTTTTCAACCGCCGGGAGGCCCTGCTATAGGAAGCCAATGACCGAGAAAATTCCTTTTGACCTGGTATCCCCGGAGCGCCTCATGCTTTCCGAAGAAGCGGACATGGTCACGCTTCCGGGCGCCGACGGCTATTTCGGTGTGCTGGACGGCCATATGCCCCTCATTACGACCCTCAAGCCCGGCGTGATCGACGTGACAGGCGGAACCTTGGGCGACCAGCGATTCTTCGTATTGGGAGGTTTTGCCGAAGTTTCTCCGCACAAGGTGACCGTGCTGGCCGAAGAAGCCATGCCCATGACGGATGTTGACACTATGGCTCTGGACGAGCGCATCAAGGACGCGGAGGAAGACGTACTGCTCGCAAAGACCGAAGCTGACCGTGCCCGCGCCGTGGATACCGCCGACGCGCTCAGAACATTGCGCGCTTCGCTTTAGCTTTCCGTTTTCTGGATCGTCTTGCCGAACTCCGCCCTGGCTTTCAGCCAAACGCGGATGGGCTCGCGCGACCACAGCGATTTCCACGCCGGCGTATTCAAGAACCGGACATCGCGCTCTCGCTGATAGGGCACGCCGAAGAGCAGTACCTCGTGATTGACGTAAGCGCGTTCGTACCAGGACATCGCGACGTTGAAATCGCCCAGCTTGCGGTAGTGATCCCCGATCGAAGTGGCATAACCTCCATTGGTCAGGAAATCGGCTGCCGCCCGGTCGACGATCTTTCGAGCTTCCGCCGGATTGTGCTGCGCTAGCGCGATCTCGAAGGGGCAATCGCCGAAATTCTGCGGATCTTTGGCGGAGGCCTGCGCGAAAATCTTCGCGATGCGTTTGGCCTCCTGCACATCGCCCCGGCGAATGGCGATCAGGCATGACTGGCTGCGCGCGTCGAGATTGGCGGGCTGAAGCTTCAAGGCCTGGTTCGTGAACGCTGCCGCCTTGTCGTACTTCCCTGCCGTCAGGTACCAATTGGCGATATTGAATTTAAGCCCGAAGGATAGCGGATTGAATGCCGCCGCCTTGACCTCGGCCGCCAAGACCTCCCCCTGAAATTGGAACACGTAAGCCAGTACCGAGCGAAGGTGCAGGACGAAGACATTCTCGGGATTCAGAGACCGGGCGCGGCGGTACAGGTCTGTCGCCTTTGACCAGTTCCATTTGTCGATCTCGACCTCCGCCAAGACCGTCAGTGCTTGCAGGTTCTCGGGATCGAGTTCCTGTGCCCGGGTGGCCGCGACCTCCGCCGGCGTGAGCCAATTGCTCTTGCCATACACCTCCGCGAGCTCGAGCGCGGCAGACGCCGTCTCCGCATAGGCCGGCGCGTAGCGCGGCGCGGCTGCGTTGGCCTTGCCAAAGAGCGCGATGGCTTTTTCGAGATCGTCGGGATTGGCTTTGGCGGACAGGTATTTGCCTTGCAGATAGAAGCGGTACGCCTGCGCATCGATCGGCGCGGCATGGCTCTTCGGCAGCAGCCGCGCGGAGAGAGCCACGGTGACGGCACGCGCGATCTCGTCTTGCAGTGCGAGAATGTCGGTAAGCTCCCGGTCATAGGATTGCGACCACAGCTGATAGCCGTCCTTGCCGCTGACAAGCTGGGCGGTGATGCGCACCCGGTTACCCGATTCGCGCACGCTTCCCTCCAGCAACGCACCAACATTGAGGGCGCGTGCGATGGATCGGGCATCCTGGTCCTTTCCCGCGAATGCAAACGACGAGCTGCGCGCCGCAACCCGGAGGCTCGGGATACGCGCCAGTCCGTTTATCAGCTCGTCGGACAGACCATCGCTGAAATAGCGTTTTGACGGATCGCCGCTGACGTTGGCGAAGGGCAGCACGGCAACAGAACCCGGCGGCGCGTTGTCCATCGCCGTCGTTTCGGGGTGCGTCCTGGGCCAGAAAACAAGGACAAGGATGGCACTGGCCAGTACGAAAACCGCAGCCACACCGGCCAGAACCTGCAGATCGTTCCGTGTTGGTTTGAACGTGCTGCCCGTCTCTCTTCGAACGGCCAGCACCCACGCCAACGCAAGCGCGGCGGGAAGACCGAACACCGCGCCGACGATCACGCCTTGCAAGATCCAGTTCGGCCACGCGAATGCGCCTGCGGCCAGCGCCGCGCCCTGCACGATCGCCCACGCGGCGACCGTGTATCCCACTGTCACACGGTCCAAGCCCCGCAGGCGAGCAGTCTCGATAAGGTGCTTCATCGCGCGAAATTATCCGGTGGATCTGTTCTCACTCACCAGCCTGATTCTCAGCGGCGATCTCGCGGCGGGCCAATTCAAAATCGCGAATGGCCGGTTCGTTGCGCAGCGCCTTCCAGCGCGGATCGGCGAACACATTGGGCAGGTTCTTTTCCGTATGGGGCACGCGCAGCGATTGTGGATCGCGAATCTCAAAAGCGCGCCGGAACCACTTGATTGCGGCATCCACATCGTTGGCGTGTCCGTACGCGATGGCGATATCCGTCGCAGGAATGTCTTTCGCCGGAAAGGCAGCCGCCGCTGCATCCGCGACCTGCCGCACGACCGCAAACTTTTTCTCGGCCACCGCAATGTAGTATTGGCAGGACAACGCATCTGCCGACGGCTCACCGGGGCTTGCGCGCGAGAGCAATTGACGATGCAGACGCCGCGCCTCTGCCGTGCGGTTGCGAGCCGCCTCGATAGAGCATTGAAGGGCGACGACTTCCAAGTTTCCCGGCTGCAATGCCTGAGCCTCGGCGGCGATCTTCATCGCCTCATCGTAGTGCCGGGCGGTGAGCGCATACAGCGCAAGATTGTAGCGATCGATGAAAGACAGGGGATCGAGTTGCACAGCCTTTGCTTCCGCGGCGCCTGTAAACTGCGTCAGGCCCATATAGTCGAAGAAGATGGCGCGCAGGTGCCAGACCGCCGCGCTGTTCACATGTAATCGCTCCAGCCGCCGAAAATCGGCGGCAATGTCCCGCCATCGCCATTTGAGGATGCAGGCTGTGGCATGGGCAATCAGGGCGGTGGCGTTGTTGGGGTCGAGCGCCTGGGCCTTCTTCACTGCCGCGAGGGCGTGGTCCGTGTCGCCATAAGCCTGATAATTCAACGCATTCGTGGCGCGCGCATATCCGAGTGCCGCGAATGCCTCGGCATAGTCCGGCGCCAGTTCAGTCGCTCGTGCAAAGAGCGCGATGGCGCGCGCCACGCCGTCGGAGGTGCGCTGGGCGAAATAATATTCTCCCTGCAGATACGCCTTGTAGGCCTCCGGATTGATAGCGCGTGGCGCCGGTCTGGGAGTGGCAACGACCGGCCTACCCCAGAAACGCTTGCTCAATGTTTCTATAATGGCATGGGAGATATCGTCCTGCAGAGCCAGAATGTTGGTGAGATTGCGATCGTACGTCTCAGACCAAATCTGGTAGCCGTTGCTCGCGTCCACCAGTTCGGCGGCGATCCGCACGCGATTGCCGTCCTCGCGCACGCTACCTTCCAGAACCGCGCGCACGTTCAGTGCCTTGGCGATCGCTTTTACGTCAACGGCCTTGCCGCGGAAGGCAAAGGAGGAAGACCGCGCAGCCACGCGCAGTGAAGGCGTCCGCGCCAGTTCGCTGATCAACTGGTCGGCGATGCCGTCGCTAAAATAGAGCTTGTTTGGATCGCCGCTCAGATTGACGAATGGGAGCACCGCGATGGATGACGCGGCCATCGCCTGTGGACGATCCGGCCCCGATGTCCGCTCAAAGCCCAGCACGAGCTGCACGATCAGAAGAACCGCTACGAGTCCAATCAGGCCGATCAAAAGCCAGTCTTTTGCGGCAATGGGTCGCGGCGCTGGCGCCACGCGCCTGCCAGCCACCCAGGTTGCCGCGAGCACCAATGGAAGGCCCGCCATGGCGCCCACGATAAGCCACCGCAGGGCCCATGGAGGCGCCGAGAACACAGGAAAGGCAATGGAGGCGGCCTGGACCACCACCCAAGCCACCACCGCGTAGGTCGCGCCAACCCGGTCGAGCTTGCGCTCGCGCGCCAGTTCCAGGAGCTGTTCCATCCGCCCTCGCCTGGGGTCGTGTATATCAGAGGGAATTGGCTAAGTGTATGTCCAGTTTAACGAATCGGCCATGACTGCCCCTATTTTGGTAGGGCAGTGGCCTCTGTTATAAGACAGTCATATCAGCAACCCTCGGCAGAAGAACGGACATGACGGGTACAGTTTACACGGCAGGCTGGAGCCTTGGCGACATACCGTGGAACCAGTTCGATCCGTCCAAGGTCGAGCCTCGTATGCTGGCGGCTGTGAAAGCAGCAGCGCTGGTCGAGTACAATGCGCCGGACTACGTGGCCTATCTCTCACGCGTCTTCCAGGGCGACGAAAAATTGATCGCGGAGTTCGAGGGCTGGGGACGGGAGGAAGCGCAACACGGCGCGGCGCTTGCAAGATGGGCCGAGCTGGCCGATCCGGCGTGGAGACTGGAACTAGCATTTGCACGCTTCCGTGCGGGTTACCGGCCGGCGCACTTTACGGGCGATGACGCCGTGTCCATCCGCGGCAGCCGACGGGGCGAAATGATCGCCCGTTGCGTCGTGGAATCCGGCACGTCCTCATACTACAGCGCCATGCGAGACGTGACCGACGAGCCCGTGCTGAAGGAGATTGCGGCGCGCATCGCCGCGGACGAATTCCGCCACTACAAGCTTTTCCTGGCCACGATGGACGCGCAGAACGAGGCCGAACTACCCTTTTGGCGCAAGCTATCGGTGGCTCTGAGCCGCATCAATGAATCTGACGACGATGAACTGGCCTACGCTTTCTATTGCGCCAACGTTGCGCCGTCCGACGAGGCGGCAAAGCCTTACATTCGCTCCTTCTACGCCAAGCAGTCTTTCGCCTGTACGGGGCGCATATACAGGCGACATCATATCCGGAAACTTGTCCAAATGGTCGCAAAAGCAATCGGTGCGGCGCCGCAAAGCCGGATGACGGAAGCAGCAGCATCGCTGATGTGGCGCGTGTTGCGCCTGCGGGCCGGCCTTGCCCTCAAAATGACAGCGGGTGAAACAGTAACAGCCTAGTCGTCATCCAGCATGGCGCGCTAGTAGCCGTACTCGTAACCATAATAATAAGAACCGGCATGCGCGCGGACGATCGCCGCATCGGCACGCACCAAACCGCTTTCAACTGCTTGCCGATAGCAGTTCGGCGCGCTGGTCAGCGATTGGAACGGATAGGCCTCTCGGAGTTCGCCGCAAACCGCTCGCGCCGCGTGCCGCACGCGCCGATGCAGTTCTCCCGCGCCGTCCCATGTCGCCAGGTCGAGATCGTCGTAGCGGACGTTTTGGGAGAGCGAAACTTTTTCCGGCGGAAACGCGAACGATCGCAGGCCGGAGCCCTGCTCGCGAAAGCGCTCCCGGGGTGCGGTGACAATGACCTCTTCCGGTGGTCCGCCGTAGGCGCCATACGCGACATATTCCTGCGCGCCAGCCGGGATCGCCAACAACAAGCCCGCGCCGACAACGGCGCCCAAAACACACGATTTGGAATAAATGAAGCCCGTCATCGCCTTTTCTCCCTTACAGAGCCGCGCGCGCGGCCCTGCCTAAGAAACAGGAAACGGGGGGCAATCCACCAGGTTCCGTAACGTTCAGTAGTGTCCGGCTTGAATCGCGTTGAGCGCGTCCTGAAATGCTTTCCGATCGGCGCCGGACAATTGCCCACCGGACCTGCGTTGCGTAACCAATATCTGACTTCGTAGCGCCAGCAATACGCGCGTCTTCTTCGATGCCGCATGATACGCCGCTCCCGCATGGGCGCTGTACGCGGCGGGTATGTTCCAAGGAATCTGCAGCGTATAATCCGGACAGGAAGTGCCCGGCGGATCACCGAATGCAGGGCTGCCGGCCGCGAGTCCGAAAAGGACTGGAAAGGCGAGCGCCGCTTTCGTTGCCGCCTCCCTGTCTACAAACTGCGCTTCACCAGCATCTGCTTCACCTCACCGATGGCCTGCGCCGGGTTCAGCCCTTTGGGGCAGGTCTCGGCACAGTTCATGATGGTGTGGCAGCGATAGAGGCGAAACGGATCTTCGAGGTCATCAAGCCGCTCTCCCGTGCATTCATCGCGGCTGTCGGCAATCCAGCGGTAGGATTGCAGCAGCGCGGCGGGGCCAAGATAGCGCTCCGAATTCCACCAATAGCTGGGACAGGACGTTGAGCAGCACGCGCACAAAATGCACTCGTAGAGACCGTTGAGCTTTTCACGGTCGTCTGGTGTTTGCCGCCATTCCTTCTCCGGCTCCGCCGTCTTGGTGCGGAGGTAGGGCCGGATCGACGCGTATTGCGCGTAAAAATTCGTCATGTCCGGCACCAGGTCTTTCACCACCGGCATATGCGGCAACGGATAGATGCTGACAGAGCCGGACACGTCGGAAATGGCCTTGGTGCAAGCGAGGGTGTTGCCGCCGCCAATGTTCATCGCGCACGAGCCGCATACACCCTCCCGGCAGGAGCGGCGGAAGGTGAGCGTCGGATCGATCTCGTTCTTGATCTTGATCAGCGCGTCCAGAACCATGGGCCCGCAGCTATTGAGATCGACGCCGTAGCTGTCGATGCGCGGATTTTCCCCGGTATCCGGATCGTAGCGGTAGATACGGAACTCCTTCATGCCACGCTGC
>JAFAWQ010000035.1 GCA_019241645.1 Alphaproteobacteria bacterium | reverse complement strand
GCGAGCAGCGACACGACGCTGAAGAGCGGCAACGGCGACGGCACCACGCCGGTCATTCAGATCGTCAGTGCCCTTAGCTGGGCCAGCACAAGCCGACTGACGCTGGACGCGAAGAAGGACATCGTCGTCAAGGCGCCAGTAACCGTCGCCGGCACCGGCGCCGTCACCATCACTTACGACGGCGGCGATCTTCTCTTTTTCGGCAAAGGCAAGCTCGATTTCTCGGACGTTACCAGCAGGCTGATTGTCAAAGGAAATGGCTATGAGCTGGTGAACGATGTCAAAAAGCTGGCCATTGCTGTCGCAAAAAATCCCTCCGGATCGTTTGCGCTCGCGGGGGACCATGATGCGGCGGAGGATGGGCGGTACAAAACATCGCCTATCGGCACCCATTTTTCGGGGACATTCGAAGGCCTGAGCCACGAAATCGCAAACCTCACCATTAACAGCAGCGGAAAGGATTATTTCGGCTTATTCGCCTCTGTAGACTCGGGCGGAGTCATTCGCAATTTAAGGTTATCGAAGGTCAGGGTATTCGCCACCAAGGGGCAATGCGTCGGAGCGATTGCCGGCTGCAGCAATGGCAGCTTTCAGCACGTTTCCGTTCAGGGAACGGTACACGGTGGTGATTGCGTGGGCGGAATAGTTGGTACGGGGGGTGCAATTCTCGATGCCAACGCAAATGTCCGCGTGGTCGCAAGCGGCGGTGCCGGAGGTTTCGCGGGATGTGAGACCGGACCAATTTCGTTCAGCCGCAGCACGGGCTCTGTAACTGGAGGTTACGCTGCCGGGGGCTTGGTTGGAGTAGGTGCAACAATCGATCAATCCTTCTCCACCGCCAGTGTGTATGGCGCAGTCGGAAGCGACTACGTCGGCGGCCTGATCGGCGCAAGGGCTGAGATCACGAATTCCTACGCAACCGGAAACGTTCACAACGGCGGCTATGCCGGGGGCGCGGCCGGGCGTCTGTATTCTGGGGATCAGATTGTCAGCAGCTATTCGACAGGCGAAATCCGGACCGGCGGCGTAAAGGGCGGCTTTGCAGGAAGAGGCGCCGGACATGGTTTCAAGTTCGACTATTGGGACATCGACACAAGCGGCGAGGTGGCGGGGTGCGGCAAGAAGGGTTGCGGAGGCGTCACTGGCCTCACCGACGCGCAGCTAAAATCCGGCCTGCCCAAAGGGTTCGATCCGAAGATCTGGGGCAGCGATCCCAACATCAACAACGGCTACCCATACCTGCTCGCCAACCCTCCGCAATGAGAAGGAACGACAACATGCGTCTGCGCGCTTTGCTTCTGATCGGTGCCTGTCTCGCGGCAAGCAGCGTCGCGCGAGCCGATTTCATGGTCTCCAACAAGCCGACGCACGATGTGAGTTGTGTGAGCAAGGTCTGCTCGCCGACGGCGCAGAACGCCAATTTGAACGTCAGTGAACTGACGAACATGCTTGCGAGCAGCGACACGACGCTGAAGAGCGGCAACGGCGCCATTGATATTCAGATGCGTGATCGATTTTCCTGGAAGAGCGCAAACCGCCTCGGGCTGGATGCCGCGCACTCCATCGAATTTTACGAACCGATAACGGTCGCCGGCAAAGGTGCACTAACGATCAGCTACAACGAGCGTGGTTCCGGCGGCGACCTGTACTTCTTCGAACGCGGTAGAGTCTACTTCCGAAACCAGAAGAGCAATCTCGTCATCAACTTCGTGACGTATAGCCTGGTCGGTGACATCGCTACATTGGCGACCAATATTGAAGAAAACCCGACTGGCGCCTTTGCCCTTGTTGCGGACTACGACGCCTTCGCCGACGGTGGTTACAGTCGCTGCCCCATAGATAGGTTCAGCGGGATCCTCGAGGGTTTGGGGCATCACATCCAAAACCTGACTGTTAAAGGGTACGGTGGATTCTTCTGCGATTTGGCGGGAGCGGTTGTGCGGGATTTGGCGCTCGCGAATGTCGATATCCGGGGGAGCGATGACGTACGCGGTGCTTTGGCCGATGTAGCCGCGCGGGTCTACAAGGGTGCCGATACCTCAATCGTTGCAGTCTCCGTCAGTGGCCGTGTAGCCGGAGAAGAGACTATCGGCGGGCTTGTTGGACGCCTCCTCCACGGTGAGATCGTGCGGTCACACTCCGACGCGACCGTGATAAGCAAAGGTAATGGTGCTGGCGGACTGGTCGGCCTGTTTTCTGGCGGTCTCGTTGATCAATCCTATTCCACCGGTGCAGTGGCCGCCGGCGGTGCCGCTGGAGGGTTGGTAGGGACCACCGGCAAGATGCGCCAATTGATTTCTAATTCCTTCGCGACCGGCACAGTTAAAGGAACCCTTGCAGGTGGACTCGTCGGCGCTCTTGGACATGGACGACCAAAGAAATCGTATTCTGCTGCAAGCATTCAGGGAAGCGGGGGTGGGGTTATCGGCAGCAACGAAGGAAGAATGCGGCAGATCTATTGGGACCTAAATACGAGCGGCAAGGCTAATGGTTGTGGCTCCGGTGATTGCTCCGGCGCGACAGGGTTGACAGATGTGCAACTCAAAGCTGGATTGCCTCAGGGGTTCGATCCGAAGATTTGGGGCAGCGATCCCAACATCAACAACGGCTATCCCTACCTGCGCGCCAACCCGCCGCAATGAGAAGGAACGACAACATGCGTCTGCGCGCTTTGCTTCTGATCGGCGTCTGTCTCGCGGCAAGCAGCGCTGCGCAAGCCGATTTCATGGTCTCCAACAAGCCGACCCACGATGTGAGCTGCGTCAGCGGTATCTGCACGCCGACGGCGGCGAACGCGAACCTGAATGCGAACGAACTGACGGACATGCTGGCATCCGGCGACGTCGCTTTGTCGAGCGACGGGCACGGCACCACGCCCAACATTCAAATCGCCAACGGCTTCAGCTGGGCCAGCACCAGTCGTCTCAGTCTCCAGGCCGCGAAGAACATTGTCGTCAAAGCTCCGGTGATCGTGGCCGGCGCCGGCGCGGTCGCAATCGCCTACGCGAACGGCGACCTGTTCTTCGACAAGACCGGCAAGATCGATTTCTGGGATCTCAAGAGCAGTCTTGTCATCAACAGCCTCAAATTCACGCTGGTGGCGGACATCAAGAGCCTGGCGAACAAGATCGCCGCCAAGCCCTCCGGCCGTTATGCGCTCGCCAAGGATTACGACGCTTCGGTGGACGGAACCTACAAGGACTCTCCCGTCGGAACGACATTCTTAGGCACGTTCGAGGGACTGGGGCATACGGTCGCCAATCTCACAATCGCGGTTCCGTCATCGTCGATTCCGCTCATGGGATTTTTCACGCAATCAGCCGGAACGCTGCGCGACATCCGCCTGTCGAATTTGCTCTATACCAAGCAGTTCTTTGGCAACAGCTCCGTCGCGGGTGGGCTGGTGGCCGAGAACGACGGCGTCATTTCGGGCGCGTCGACAACGGGCAGCATACCGGAATCGAACGACGATCTGGCTGCAGGTGGGCTCGCCGGCATCAATCGGGGATCGATCACGGCAAGCATGTCGGCCGTCGAGATTGGAACCGGCGGCGGCGGTCTTGTCGACCAAAACTACGGCACGATCAGCCAATCCTTCGCCAGCGGCAGCGCGAGCGGCGTCGATCCCGGGGGCCTCGCCTATTTCAACGACAAGGACGGCACGATTACCCAGAGCTATGCCACGGGAAATGTGAGCAGCGTGAAGACGCCTTCGGGGTACGGCAATGTCGGCGGTCTCGTGGCGGTGAACTGGGGAACCGTCGCGCAAACCTTCGCCACAGGGACGGCAACGGGCGCATCAGGGAAGAAAGTCACCGTGGGCGGATTGATCGGAGTCGCCGTGGACGGGCTGATCTCGCAATCCTACGCGACCGGCGCCGTGGTGGCGGGAAAGAAGAACACAGCCGGCGGACTGGTCGGCGAGGTGGATGCCAAGGTAACGCTCACGCAATCCTATTCCACCGGCCTGGTCAGCATCGGACAGGGCCTGCTGGTCGGCGGGTTCATCGGTTACGACAAGTCGGCCGGCGCGCACATGGATTCCGCCTATTGGGATCTCGACACAAGCGGCATCGACGATACCGGCCGGGGAGCCGGTGCTCCGCGCAACGATCCCGGCATTACGGGCCTCACGGATGCGCAGCTGAAATCCGGATTGCCCGCAGGTTTCGATCCAAACGTCTGGGGCCAATCGCAGGACATCAACAACGGCTATCCGTACCTGCTCGCCAACCCGCCGGCCAAGTGAGGGAACATGCGTATATGTAGTCTTCTGCTGACGTCTGCTTTGGCGGTCGCATTGTTGAGCAGCGCGGCACATGCGGCAGTCATTATTTCCACCAATCCGACACAGAACATGAGCTGCTCCGGCGGCGTGTGCACGCCGACCGCAAAGAATGCCGTGCTGAACGTCGACGACCTTCAAGCCCTGTTAGCGGCAGGCAATGTGAAGGTTTTGTCGAGCAAACTGTCGCCCGATATCTCTCTTAATGCCGCGCTCTCCTGGACAAACGGCAGCCGGCTGACGCTGGATTCCTACCGCTCGCTGTATTTCCGGCAGACGATGACGGTCGCCGGCACGGGAGCAGTGACGCTGAAAACCAACGATGGCGGCAGCGGTGGCCAGCTCCTTTTCTTCCCCGGAGGCAAGCTCGACTTCTGGGATACGGCAAGCAATCTGACGATCGACGGCAATCGGTTCGTTCTGGTCAAGGACCTCCGGACCCTCTCTCAAAACATTCGCGAGAAGCCGCATCGGAACTATGCGCTGGCGAAGGACTGCGATGCGAAGACGCACGGGCGGTACCGCAATTCGCCCATCGGGGTACTGGATTCGATCTTCGAGGGTCTCGGCCACACCATCGATAACGTGACGATCGAGGCCGCTCCCAAGGCGTATGTGGTCGCGCTTTTCGGACGCCTGACAGTCGGGGCGACGGCCCGCGATATTCAGGTTACGAACGTCGGCATCACCGACGAAACGTCGTCGCCGCACTACGTTGCCATGCTCGCGGCCATAAACGAAGGTTCGATCGTCAATGCTTCCGCGGAAGGAAAGATTGTCGCGGGAACGCAGTATGGAGAAGCTGTTGGCGGATTGGTCGCTCTCAATGGCGTCGAGGGCGGCTTGATATCCAACTCGCGGGCTACGTCGTCGATCCTCATAAGGGCCGATTCCAATACCGAAGCGGGCGGCCTCGCGGGGTACAACTACAGAGCGATCGAAAATTCATATGCTTCCGGCGCGGTCACCGGCGGAATCGTTGCCGGCCTCGTCTCTTCCAACAGATCTGCCGCAGGCCATATCGGCACGATCTCGCACTCGCGGGCGAGTGTGACGATAAAAACCAACGGAGTAACCGGGGGGCGCGGCGCGGGCCTGGTGGGCTTCAACGCCGGTGGCGTCATCGCCGACTCTTCCAGCAGCGGTAGCGTTGTGGCCACGGATTTGGATGACGACGCGGGCGGGTTGGTTGGCGCAAGCGACGGGGGAGCAACGATCACGCGGTCTTTTTCGACCGGCTCGGTCGAGGGCGCGCAATACGCCGGCGGGCTGATCGGCAAGAACTCTGGCCAGATCGTCGATTCCTATGCTTTGGGACCGGTCAGCGGAAACAGTAGCGCGGTCATAGGAGGCCTAGTCGGATCTCACTCCGGAGGGAGCGTGAAACTGTCGTATTCGATTGGACAGGTTTCGGGCGGAAGCGCGGGTGACGCGGGAGGCCTTATCGGCAAGTCGGGAGCGCAAACGGATCAAAGCTACTGGGATATCGATACCTCCGGTAGAACGCAGAGCGCGGGCGGAATTGGCTTATCGGACGCGCAGCTCAGGTCCGGGTTGCCGGACGGTTTCGATCCAAAGATTTGGGCGAGCGATCCCAACGTCAACAACGGCTATCCGTATCTGCTCGCCAACCCGCCGCCGAAATAAGAGCCCCCGCTACATCTCCTCCGGGCGCGTGATGATTTTGCCGACGAGGCCGTATTCCTTCGCGGCTTGCGCGCTCAGCCAGTAATTGCGCTCCGTGTCGGCAACGATCCTTTCCAGCGGCTGACCGGTTTCACGCGCGATCTCCTGGTTCAGCCGGTCGCGCATTTTCAGGATCTCTTCCGCCTCGATATGAATGTCGGACGCCTGCCCGCGCACGCCACCCAGCGGTTGATGCAGCAGGAAGCGCGTGTAGGGCAGCGCATAGCGGTTCTGCCGCGGGGCGCCGAGATAGATGTGCGCGCCGGCACTCGCCACCCAGCCGGTGCCGATGATCTTCACCCGCGTGCCCAGGAAGCGGATGATGTCGTGGATGGTGTCGCCGGATTCCACATGGCCGCCGGGCGAATTGAGAATAACGCGGATGTCGCCTTCGCTGTCGGCGTGGGCCAGCAGCTGGGCCGTCACCCGTTCGGCCATCTTCATGTCGACCTCGCCGAAGATAAGCACGGTGCGCGATTTGAACAGCGCCAGCGCCACCGGCGAATTCGGCTGCTCGGGGGCGCGATCCTCCGGCTTTTCCTTCTCGTCTTCTTCGTTGGGATTGGGCAAGGGCGCGCTCCTGATGCTTCTGGGATGCGCTGATCTAAGGTGCTTCGCGGCTTCCGCCAAGCCCACGAGGGCCGGCATTGCGCCCGAAGCCGATCCTCGGGCATTCCTCACAGCGATGAACGACAGTATCGAGCGCTCTCGCGGCTTGTCCGCCGACACAACGCTGTGCCTGCTTAACGGCGGGGCCCACTCCGGCGCGGCGCAGGATGCCCGGAACCGGCTAGGTGACATCTTCAACCAGCTCGGATCTAACGTGCGCATCGAGCTTCCGGCAGGTGGCGGTGAGATCGAAGCGATGGCGCGGGAGGCTGCCCAGGCGGGCGCAAAGCTCGTCATCGCGGGCGGCGGGGACGGTACCATCAATGCCGTCGCCAATGCGCTGGCGGGAACCGAAACGGCACTGGGCGTGCTGCCGCTGGGGACGCTGAACCATTTCGCCAAGGACCTCGGCATCCCGCTCGATCTCGAAACCGCCGCGTCCACCGCGTTGCGAGGAACAGTGCGCCGTGTCGATGTGGGCGAAGTGAATGGACGCGTATTCATCAACAATTCCAGCATCGGGCTCTATCCGCAGATGGTCCGGGAGCGCGAGGCGTTGCAGGAAAAAGGCCGCGGCAAGTGGACGGCGTTCGCCGAAGCGCTGGTGGATACCTTGCGCCGGTCTCCCGCGATCCGCGTGCGGCTCTGGACGCCGGAGCGTATCGTCAGTAGCCGGACAGAATTGGTGTTTGTGGGAAACAATGAATACGAACTTGCCATGCCGCGCGTCGCCGCGCGGTTGCGCCTCGATGGCGGGATGCTGTGGATATGGAATGTGCCGCGCGCCGGACGTTTTCGCGCGGCGTGGGCCGCCTTTCGCGCCCTGTTCGCGGCGCCCAGGTCCGCCACGCCCTTTGCCTTCTGCACGCAAGAGCTGCGCGTCTCCCTGCGGCGGCGCAGCGTCGATGTCGCGATGGATGGCGAGGTGCTGCGCCTGCGCACGCCCCTGCTCTACCGCAGCCGCCCGCGCGCGCTTCGCGTGATCGTGCCGGCGGAAGGCGCGGGCTGATGCGCACCATTGCGCATCTGTCCGATCTGCATTTCGGCCGCACCGATCCGGCCGTGCTCGAAAGTCTGGAAAGCGCCGTCATCGCCGCGCAGCCCCACGTGGTCGTGGTTTCCGGCGACCTGACGCAGCGGGCGCGAAGCCACGAATTTGCACAGGCGCGGGATTTCCTTGCCGGTCTGCCGCGGCCCCAGATCGTCGTGCCCGGCAATCACGATGTGCCGTTTTACAATGTGCTGAAGCGATGGCTGATGCCGCTGTCGAATTTTCGCCGCTACATCGGACGCGACCTTGCGCCGTTTCACGCCGACGAAGAGATCGCTGTGCTCGGCCTGAACACGGCGCGAGCCTTCGCCATCAAGAACGGCCGCATCGGCAGTGCGCAGGTGGCGAAGGCCTGCGACTTGTTTTCGGGAATCCGCGAGAGCGCGCTGCGAATTGTCGTCACCCATCACCCGTTCGCCGTGCCCGCGGGCGACAACCCCAAAGCGATTGTCGGACGCGCGAAAATGGCGATGGCGGCCTTTGCGGATTGCAAGGTCGATGTGGTGCTTTCCGGCCACCTGCACCTGAGCCGGGCTGTCACCAGCGAAACCCTATTTGCCGGGGAGCATGCGGCTCTTCTCGTGCAGGCGGGAACGTCATCCTCCACGCGCAGGCGCGAGGAAGCCAACGCCTTCAACCTCTTGCGCGTCAACGGCGGGGAGCTGACCGTTGAACAGCACGCCTGGAATCCTGGAGGCTTCGCGGTGGTCGCGGAAGATCGTTTCCGGCGCACGGACGGAGGCTGGCGAACCGCCTCCTGAGAACGGCATGCGACGCGGAACCAATGCCTGGCATTCGCGTTTGGCAGTTGCGAGGTGGAAGGTGCGGAGGGTTTTCAAATGTCCTTTGCCATCGAAATGTCGTCACTGAAATCACCGGGCCAGTACCGGCGCATGGCGCGCGACGCTGTACAGAAGGCCGAATCTGCACCCTCTCCCTATTTCCGCCTAAGCTATCTTAGCCTGGCCGCTGGATGGCGGGCCCTGGCGGATGAGGCCGAGAAGGCGCTCGATGCCTGCATTCATGCGGAAGCCGAAGCGGCGCGTACGCTTTGGCCGGAACATCGGGCAGACTAGCTTTTCGGCAACCGAGTCGGGGAGGATCGCTTGCACGACCTCAGCACTATGCAGGAGATGATCCGGCAGGAGCCGGTTCTCGCGACGCTGCGGCGCTCGCGCACGGAACCCCGCAGCCGCGAAGATCGCATCGCGCAATTCCGTGCCAAGGCCGAGGAGCTTCGCGCCATTTGCGAGGATGTCATCCTGCCGGACACACGTTCGAGCCTGCTCAACCTCGCCGGCACGTACGACCGGATGGCAGACACAATGGAGAGCGTGGCAACGGTTTCCTGACGTCACGACAATCTTGACGCGTCCCGCCTAACCGTGTCCCTTCGACAAAAAGGGGGATGACATGAATCGGCGAGAGGCGATATCCACCGGTGCCGCGCTGGCGGCAGCGGCAGTTCTTCCGAAAGCCGCGCGTGCGCAAACCGAAGACCCGGTGAATGTTCCAGCCACGGTGCGTGCCCTGTACGCACGAGCGCTGGTGTTCGACGCCAACTGCGCGCCGCCCCTGTCCGACACGCTTCCTCTACCGGAGGAGACATTGCATCTCGTGCGGGCCTCCGGCGTCACGGCGGTCAAGACGTCGCTCGGCGGCCTGGACGCCAGCTTTGAGGATGCGGTGGGGGAGATCGCCTGGTTTCAGCACCTCATTGAGCTGCAGCCGCAATATTTCATGCAGATCCGCGAGTACGCCGATTTCGCGCGCGCCAAGGCGATGCAGCGGTTCGGCATCCTTCTGTCCTTCGAAGCGGTTGCCATGCTGGAGGACAAGCCCGAGCGTATCGAGTTGTTCCGCAATCTTGGCGTGCGCGTGATGCAGTTGTCCTACAACAAAGCCTCGCCTTTCGGCTCTGGCGTGCTGGCCGATCCGCCGTCCGGCCTGACCGAACTTGGCCGCAAGGCCGTCGACATGATGAACAAGCAGGGCGTGGCGGTGGATATCAGTCATTCCAATTCGGCCACATCGATCGATGTGCTAAAAGTATCCACCAAGCCCGTGCTGATCACCCATGCCGGCTGCTCCGCCATCTACGAGCACCCGCGCAACAAATCCGATACATTGCTCCGCGCCGTCGCCGACAAGGGTGGCGTGGTTGGAATCTACGACCTGCCCTACCTCACGCCGAGCCCCAAGCAGCCCACGCTCGACGATTACATGGCGCACATGACGCACGCGCTGAATGTCTGCGGTGAAGATCATGTCGGCATCGGCAGCGACTCTTCGCTCTCGCCGTGGGACACCTCGCCAAAGGGCTTGGCCGAGTTCCAGAAGATGGTGGAGGAGCGCAAGAAGAAGGGCGTCGCCGCACCGGGAGAAGACCGGCCGATGTATGTCGTCGGACTGAACACACCGCGCCGCTGCGAAGTGATCGCCGATGCGCTGCTCAAGCGCGGCTATTCCGAACGGGTGGCCGAGAAAGTACTGGGGCGCAACTTCATCGAGGCGCTCGGCCGCATCTGGCAGGCATAATCTGGCGGTGTTGTCCTTTTTCCCCATTGGGAGCAGCATCGGCACCCTGATCTGCTCGGGGAGTGTTACCATGAAAACGTCTCTACGGGTGATGATTGCAGCGATAATCGCTGGCTTTGCGAGTTCGGCCGCGGCTTCCACAATCGTCAATGGCGATTTTGAACATGGACAGAAAGGCTTCACGAGCGAATACGCTCATGTGAGGTTCTGCGGCCCGTTCGGCGTCTTCATGATCTCGCGCAGCCCCGCAAAGGTCTGCGTGGGGAACTGGATCGACTTTGGCGATCACACGACCGGCACCGGCCAAATGATGATCGTCGACGGTTCGCCGAACGACGGAAAAATTGTCTGGTCGGAGACCGTCCAAGTGGTTCCGGACGCCAACTATGCCTTCAGTTATTGGGGTACGTCGGTGGATCCGCATTTGCACGGACTGCGGGCGTCTCTTCTCCAGGTGTTTATCAACGAAGAGCCCATCGGTTCGCCGCGAAAAATGAAGTCGTACGAAGGCTGGCACAAAAAAACGGTGCGGTGGAACTCTGGCGCGAACACCAGCGCCACGATTTCCCTTATCGATTTCACGGTCCAGGAAGGCGGCAATGACTTTGCGCTCGATGATATCAGGTTCGAGGAGAAGTCGGCCGCGGCCAAACGCTAAACACCTTCCTGTGATCGACCGAGGGTTGGGGTAGCGGCCTGCATCGTCTCGCCGATGCCGGCGTGGATGACGAGATCGGCGATCGAATCCTGCTCTGTCGGCTCGCGGTTGACGATGACAAGTTTGGCGCCATGGCGTTTGGCGAGCAGCGGAAAGCCTGCCGCCGGATAGACAACCAGCGACGAGCCGAGCACTAAAAACAGATCGCAGGCCAGCGTGGCGGCTTCGGCCCGGACCATTTCCTCTTCCGGCATGGCTTGGCCGAACGAGATGGTGGCGGTTTTCAGGAGTCCGCCGCAATTGGCGCAGTTCGGCGCATCGCCGTGCATTTCGAAATGCGCGCGGATGGTTTGCAACTCTGAGCGCGCGTTGCAATCGAGGCATTTCGCATAGCGGGTGTTGCCGTGCAGCTCGATCACCCGATCCGCCGGTACGCCAGAAAGTTGGTGTAGCCCGTCGATGTTCTGGGTGATGACCTGGGTTGCCTTGCCGGTGGCGATCAGATGCGCGATGGCGAGATGGCCCGCGTTGGGTTGCGCCGCGCCGAAGGTATCTTCCATCGCGAAGCGCCGGCGCCACGCCTCGCGGCGCATTTTGGCGGAATGCACGAAGTCATGGAAGTCTATCGGGGCGAACTTCGTCCAGATGCCGCCAGGCGAACGGAAATCCGGAATGCCGGATTCGGTAGAAATCCCGGCGCCAGTAAATACGACAACGAGATCCGCAGCATGCAGCATCCTCTCGAGCGATGCTGCATGCCCTTCGATATCGCCGCTCGTTGTCTTCAGTGCGTGACGCCTTTACAATCCGCCGAGGTCCAGCGCCCCTCGAACGTCGTCGACGTGTTGACGGGATGTCCCTGCATGGTTCCCACCATCGTCGTCTTGCCGGTGTAATGATCGGCCGAGTCGTAGGTGAATTCGACGTGGCCGGTACCGTTCATCTGCCCGTGGCAGGTCATGTCAGCAGAGAACGACTGGCCGCCCGCCTTCATGTTGCTCATCGTGCATTCTTTCTGGTTGTGCATCGGCGGTGGACCGTTTGAGTCCACCTCGGCCTGCGTCATGCAGTGCTGAACCGACATCGTGTTGCCGTTCATGGTGACGCCATGCGCGCGCATTGCGGCTTGCGCTTCCGGCGGCAGCTTCGACATGTCCGGCATGGCAGAACCACCCATGTTGGTGGTGATTGTAACGTTCCACAGGCCGGCCTTGCCGTGACTGGCGATCGCCGGAATGGCGATCAGCGCGGCAGCGGCGCCACCTGCCACAAGCAACAGTCGATTCGATACGTTCATGGAATTCCTCCCGTTCAGCGCCCCGTTCGGGCGCAGCGATGAGTCGATATTTGCCACGAATTTAGGCCGGCTCACCAGCGCCGGGATGCCCGCCAGGCCGCTGCGGCAGCAACAGGATGCAGCCCACAATCAAAACCGTCAGCACCGCGCTCGCCAGTGGCCGGCTCATTGCAAGGCCACCGGCCGCGAACGGCTTGTCCAGGAAATCGCCAACCGTGGCGCCGAGCGGCCGCGTGAGAATGAAGGCGGCCCAGAACAAGCCAACGCGCGATATACTGGTTGTGAAATAGAGGGCAGCGAGCACGGCGAGAGCCGCGCCGAACACCAGCGCACCGCCGGAGTAGCCCAGCCCCGCGTCGGCGATCCAATCGCCGAGCGCTGTCCCCAATGTTTGCGAGAAGGTAATCGTGATCCAGTAGAAGGTTTCCTCGCGCGGACCCGACACGGAATTTACGTCAACGGTGCCGAGAGCCCGGTACCAGGCGAAGAGCGAAACCAGAACGCAGGCAAGCAGCAGCAGCGATCCGCCGGGATATCCGATGCCCAGCGAACGTGTGGCGAAGTCGGCAAGTGTCGTGCCGGCGGTGGTCGAAGCCACGATCGTCGCCCAGTAAAGCCAGGCATTGAACTTGCGCGCCCTGATCTGCACCCACACCAGCCCGATCAGCAGTACGCCGAAAATCGCCGTGCCGATAAGATAGCCGGGATGCCACGCCGATTGGCTGGCTTCCGGCGTCGTTTCGCCAAGCCACGTCATGGTGACGGTATCGCCACCGGTCTCGCCGAGCGTTGTCGCGAGAATTTTGACGATCCAGAACCCGAGCGTGACAGCAGGCACCTTGCTCAGCGCCGCGTGCGCGTCCCTGTAACTATCAAGAGATGATTGGCTCATACCAACGTACCTGCCATTTTGCCCGTCTTGCGGTGGATTATCTGCTGTCGCTTAAGCCATACGCCTCTGTGTCGTCAAAGTGTCGCCTCAATAGCCCGATAGCCAAATTGCGCAGAAAGATTTTACGGAGCCGATAAATGAAAAAACTCGTTCTTGCCGGTATTGCAGCATTCGCTACGACCGTGGTGATCGCTACGTCAGACGCGATCGCATACAGCGGTAGCGAGATGGAAAAAGACGCGAAAATTAGCATGCAGCAGGCATCGGCAATCGCGTTGAAAGCGCGCCCCGGAAAAATCACGGACCGGGAACTGGAGAAAGAAAAGGGCGGCAGCGGGCTGCGTTACTCCTTCGATGTCCAAAGCCATGGGACCGCATATGAGGTCGGTGTCGACGCCATGAGCGGGAAGGTTCTTGAGAACGCTCCCGAAGGCAAGAATCCCGACTAGTTGGAACAGAGAGCGCCAGGCGGCGGTTCCAGTGGTCAGAACGTGATCAGGGCCGACGCATACCAGGTGTATCTGTTGTTTTCGGCAGCGTTCTGCACGGTGGGCCCGATATAGCCCAGCAGATGATAATTGTCGCTTAGGTCGTATTTCACGCCACCACCGATAATTGTGGCCGCGCGGCCGCCCTTCACATCCGCGGTCTGGTGGAAGACTTCCGCTCCAAGCTCCAGCTCCGGTAAAAGCGCATAGGTTATCGCCCAGCCCGCGAGACAGAAGTTGCGGGAGTCGCCTCCCTGATTGAGAACGCAGCCACCTCCTCCGAAGGTTGACCACTTCTCGCCCCAATCCTTTCCGAACCAGACCGGCAGGAGGAACGACACATGGCGCTCTCCCACCTGGGATGATCCCGCCGGAAGGAACAGACGTGGAAAGACCGAAACATCCCAGCCCATCTCGCTCTGATGCAGGACCCGGTACTTCGCTGCGAACTCGATGTTTCCAAGATGCGTGGCAGCGGGCGCTCCGTTTGGCCGCGCGTAGCCCACGGGCAACACGGCCGTGAGCTGCAGATCGGGTGTTGCGCCGTAGTTGAAATCGAGACCTGCTTCGCCGCCGCTGCCGTTGTCGCCCACTCCGCCATTGGCAAAAGCATAAATCTCGTAGTGCTCAAAATCGGTTGGTTCAGGATCGTCTGACAAGTACGGCGGGCCGGCCAGGACCGGCGCCCCGGCAAACGAAAAGGCGCAGACAAACGCAACGATCTGCGGGCGCACCAATCTAATTCTCCAATACTTATCAAACGCCGGCGAGTTTCCAGGCGTCGCCCGCGGGCGCGGTGCCCGCATCGTAGGGGCGCGCCAGCAGCATGTACAACGCACCAATCCCCGCAATGGCGAGCCACGTCGCGCTCATGGCGTAATTGATATACCACGGCGCTGCCGGCGTGCGCGGCCACAACAGATCGACGAGCGCGCCAACGCCATACGCAAGCGCGATGATATTCACGGGCCATGCCCAGGGGCCGAGCCGGAATTGTCCCGCCGGTATCCACCCGCGCGCGCGTGCGATAAGTGCGCCCAGCACGATCATCTGAAAGGCGACATAAATGCCGATGATCGCAGAGTTCACGATGGTCGAAACGGCATTCGTGAAGAAGTATCCGAGGCAGACGATCGCACCCGCAATGATGCCAGACAGCACCAGCGCGCGCACCGGCACATGAGTATGCGGCGAGATGACGGAAAGATAGTCGCTGGCGGCGATCATCCGGTCACGCGCGTACGCGAACACCAGGCGCGATGTTGCCGCCTGAAGCGAGAGAATGCAGGACATGAAGGAGACCATCACCACCGCGACCACCAGCTTGGCGCCAATGGGGCCGAACACGGTAAGCAGCACGGTCTCCACCGGCGTCGTGTTCCGGCCGGCGATCACGGCAGCGATATCCGGCTGCGCCAAAATGAGCGCCAGACAAACGAACGCGGCCGCGGACATCCCGACATAGATCGTCATGCGCATGGCGCGCGGAATGGAGAGGCCGGGGTTCGGCGTTTCCTCCGCCACGTCGCCGCAAGCCTCGAAGCCATAGCAGGTGAAAAGGCCGGTCACGGCGGCGGCGAAGAAGAACGGCCAGTAAGCACCCGGCGCGCCAATGTTGAAGGTGTCGACGACAACCGACAGCGGTTGATGGCGATGGAACAGCAGCAGGTATCCGCCGACCAGAATGGCACCCGCGATCTCGCAGACGAAACCAAACATCGCCACGCGCGCAAGCAGCTTGGTTCCGGCAAGATTGACGAGCGTCGACACCATAACCATTGCCAGCGCCACCGCCGTGGTGATCGCCGGCGTCACCGCGAAGCCGAGCAGGCCGGCGAGAAACGGACCCGCGCCGACCGCCACCGCAGCCACCGTTGTGAACAGCGCCCAGCCGTAAATCCAGCCTGCCATCCACGCCCAGCGCTTGCCCACCAGCCGCCGCGCCCACGGATAGAGCCCGCCGGAAATCGGGAATTGCGACACCACCTCGCCGAAGATAAGGCAGACGAGAAACTGTCCGGCGCCGGCCAGGAAGTACGACCAGAACATTGGCGGCCCGCCGGTCGAAAGCCCGAGATAGAACACCGAATAGACGCCGACCACCGGCGACAAATAGGTGAAGCCCAGCGCGAAATTCTGCCACACGCTCATCGAGCGGTCGAACTTGGCGGTGTAGCCTAGAGCGGCGAGCTGCGCGCTGTCGGCATCGTTGCGTGTCGCGTCCATCCCCTGCCCCATTTCGCGCTCGCGCTATTTCTGGACCGCGTCGCGCAAATCCGTCAATTGCATGTTAGTTGCGACTGTCTTCGACAGAATGAGGCCAGTTTCTCAAATTCCAAAGAAAGCCGCGACCGCGAACACGCAACTCAGGCGGCAAAGCATTCCAACGTATGCGGTCTAGCAATTCAATTACCACACCAAAGGCAGCTAATTGCGCCGACGAAATGGCAGCTGATCTGATTTGCGACCAGACGTTCAGCCATGAAACCGCCGAGGCCTGCGCGACTCCGGCGGGATAGCTTGTTCTCAGAATCATATCTCGCAGCGCTAACGTAGCGGGTACATCCGCCACCAGAAATGCAAAGGCAAGTATCCATAGGAACAGAGCGAACTTATTAAGCGGTTTTGCCATACGATGTCCTCCCTCCTCATCATTTCTGGACCGCGCTGCGCAAATAGGTCAACCTAAGATGCGCGGGGAGGACATCATGCGCATCGAGCTATTCATCGGTGGGAAATTTGAAGCCGGGCAAGGCGCGGGCGAGCGCGTCGTCGATCCGCGCAATGGGCAGCTCATCGGCGAAGTGCCGGAAGCGTCGGACGCGCAGGTGGATGCGGCCGTGGACGCAGCCGCGCGTGCGTTCGAATCGTGGTCGCGCACCACGCCGGCCGAACGCAGCGCGGCGCTGCTCAAGATCGCCGACTCCATCGAACGTGATGCGGAAACCTATGCCAATCTGGAATCTCTGAATTGCGGCAAGCCGCGCCATCTGGTGCTGGCGGACGAAATCCCCTCTGTCGTCGATTGCTTCCGGTTCTTCGCCGGCGCGGTGCGCACCATGCATGGCCCGCTGGCGGGCGAATACCTCGCCGGTCACACTTCGATGGTGCGGCGCGATCCGGTCGGCGTCATCGCCTCCATCGCGCCGTGGAACTATCCGCTGATGATGGCGGCGTGGAAGCTGGCTCCGGCACTCGCCGCCGGGAACACCATCGTGCTGAAGCCGAGCGAGCAAACGCCGCTCACGGCGCTCAAGCTGGCGCAGACGCTCGCCGAACACTTGCCGGAAGGCGTCGCCAACATCGTCACCGGACGTGGCGCAACCGTCGGCAACCGGCTCATCAACCATCCGCAGGTGGCGATGATTTCGCTTACCGGCGATGTCGGCACCGGCCGCAAGGTGCTCGCCGCCGCACAGGCCACCTTGAAGCGTACGCATTTGGAGCTAGGCGGCAAGGCGCCGGTGATTGTGTTCGACGACGCCGAACTGGACGAAGTTGTCAGCGGCCTACGCACCTTCGGCTTTTACAACGCGGGGCAGGATTGCACAGCCGCCTGCCGGATCTATGCCAGCGATCGCCTGTACGACAATCTGGTGGCAGACCTTTCTTCCGCAGCCTCATCGCTCAAATTCAATCAGGCCGATGACAGCGAAAACGAAATCGGGCCGCTGATCTCGGAACGGCAGCGCGAGCGCGTGGCCGGCTTCGTCGAACGCGCCAAAGACACGAAGCATGTCCAGATCGCCGCCGGCGGATCACAGCCGCAGGGCGATGGCTTCTACTACCAGCCGACCGTCGTGGCCGGCGCCGAGCAGGCGGATGAAATCGTGCGCCGCGAAGTGTTCGGCCCGGTGATCTCTGTCACCCGCTTCTCCGATGTGGAACAGGCCATCGCCTGGGCCAACGATTCTGACTACGGTCTGGCCTCCTCGGTGTGGACGAAGGACATCTCGCGCGGCATGCAGGCGGCCGCGCGGCTGCGTTATGGCTGCACCTGGATCAACTGCCACTTCATGCTGACCAACGAGATGCCGCACGGCGGATTGAAGCAATCCGGCTACGGCAAGGATCTCAGCACCTACGCGCTGGAGGATTATACGGTGCCGCGTCACATCATGGTGAAGCTGTAGAGATTGTGAGCAATAGTCCGATCCGGACCTATATTTCTGCCGTAGTCCCGCTGTCGAACCGGCCGCGCGCATATTTCGTGGAGCGATATTCGTGACCCTGCTCATTCTCTCCTATCTCGGCGGTGTCCTTACCATCCTCAGCCCATGCATCCTGCCGGTGCTGCCGTTCGTGTTCGCGAAATCGGACGAGCCTTTCGTGAAGAGCGGTTTGCCGCTGCTCATCGGCATGGCACTGACCTTCGCGTTGGTCGCAACCTTGGCCGCAGTGGGCGGCGGCTGGGCCGTGCACGCCAACCAGTACGGCCGCATCGCGGCGCTGGTGTTGCTGACGTTCTTCGGCATCACCTTGCTGTCGCGTTCGCTGGCGGATCGCCTGACGCGACCGCTGGTGGCGCTGGGCGACAGGCTCTCACAAGGACGAGGCAGCGGCGTTTGGTCATCACTGCTGTTGGGCATGGCAACCGGACTGCTGTGGGCACCGTGCGCCGGGCCGATCCTCGGCCCGGTGCTGACCGGCGCCGCGCTGAACGGCGCCAGCGCCAACACCACCCTGCTTCTGCTGGCCTATGCGCTGGGCGCGGCCACGTCGTTGGCGGCCGCGCTGCTGATCGGCGGACGGGTCTTTGCGGCGATGAAGCGCTCGCTCGGCGCTGGAGAATGGATAAGGCGCGCGCTCGGCGTCGCCGTGCTGGTCGGCGTTGCGGCGATTGCACTCGGTCTGGATACCGGGCTGCTCACGCGCCTATCGCTTGCCAACACGTCGCATTTCGAGCAGGCGCTGATCGACAAGGTCCGGCCTGCGAACAACACCAAAACCGTCGCCGTGGCCGGCAGCACCCTGCCTGTCGAAGGACAATTGCCGTCGCTCGCCGGCGCGACAGGCTGGCTGAACTCGCCGCCGCTAACGCCGCAATCGTTGCGCGGCAAGGTCGTGCTGGTCGACTTCTGGACCTACTCCTGCATCAACTGCCTGCGCGCGCTGCCCTACGTTCGTGCTTGGGCGGACAAGTACAAAGATCACGGGCTGGTGGTGATCGGCGTCCATGCTCCAGAGTTCGCCTTCGAGCGCGATCCGGACAATGTGCGCCGCGCGGTGCATGATCTGCACGTCACATATCCGGTCGCGCTGGACAGCAATCTTGCGATTTGGCGCGCCTTCAACAACGAATATTGGCCGGCGCATTATTTCATCGATGCAAAGGGCCGCATCCGCGCGCATCATTTCGGCGAAGGCGAATACGATGCGTCGGAGCGCATCATCCAGCAGCTGCTCGCGGAAGCAGGCCGTACACGCGTGCCTGCCGGTATCGTCAACCCGGACGCGAAAGGCGCCGCGGCGGCAGCGGACATCAGCGATGTGCAATCGCCCGAGACCTATATTGGATACGGGCGCGCCGCAAATTTCGCGGGTGGAGCAGCGGCGCAAGATCGCAGCGCCGATTATCGCACGCCGCAATCATTGGCTCGCAACCATTGGGGACTGGATGGCCAATGGAGCGTCGGCCCGCAGTCCGCAGTGCTGGATAAGCCCGGCGGGAAAATCACCTTCCGCTTTCACGCCCGCGACCTGCATCTTGTGCTTGGCGCGTTCGACGGCAAATCCGCTATCCGCTTCCGCGTTACGCTGGATGGGGCGGCGCCAGGCGCGGCCCACGGAATGGACACCGATGCGTCAGGCAACGGCAAAATCACGGGCCAGCGCCTTTACCAGCTGATCCGGCAAAGTGGCCCTGTGAGTGACCACACGTTCACCATCGAATTTCTTGATCCCGGCGTGCAGGCGTATTCTTTCACCTTCGGCTAGGGGCGAATCGCAATGATCGGCAAGGTGTCTTGTCTTATACTTCTCGGCGTTGTGTCGATTGCCGGTACGACTCATGCGGCGGTGACCGTTTCGATTTCGCCCGGCTATACGCAACTGGTTGCGCCGAACACGCTGCAATTCACCGCGCAGGTTTCCGGGAATGGCAACACCGATGTGATCTGGGAGGTTGACAATGCCATCGGCGGTAACAGCGCCTACGGAACGATCACAGCATCTGGACTTTACACGCCGCCTGCAAAACTGCCCTCGCCTGCCCTTGTCACTGTGACGGCCGTCGCCAAAGCCGATCCCGCCGCGAGTGCTACTGCCGCCGTGACGCTGTTGCCGCAAGCTCCGGCCGGCTCAACCTACTATGTTGCGCCGGACGGCGATGATCACGCATCAGGCAGCATCGATGCGCCGTGGGCCACCATTCAGCACGCGGCCGATACCGCTTCGGCTGGCGATACCGTGCTGGTGCGGCAGGGCGCCTACAATGAGCATGTGCAGCTGCACCGCTCCGGCAATGCCGCGCAGGGTTTTATAACCTTCCAGAATTACCCCGGCGAGACCGCCGTGCTGGATGGAACAGGCCTGGATATCCCCGGCGGGCAATGGGGGCTGTTTACTTTCGACAATGTCAGCAACCTTATCGTCAGCGGCTTCGAACTGCGCAACTATCAGACCAACAGTCGCAACAAGGTGCCTATTGGCGTCTACGTCTTCGGCGCCGGCAAGGAATTGCAGATCGTCAACAACCGCATCCATGACATCGCCACGACGGCCAAGACGAATCCGAACCAGTGCGGCTCCAACGCATTCGGGCTGACGGTGTACGGCAGCAGGGCGCCGGCCGCAATCGAGGAAATCGCCATCGCCGGCAATGAGCTGTCCGATCTGCACACCGGCTGCAGCGAGACGCTGTCGCTCAACGGCAACGTGAAGAACTTCGCCGTACTGAACAATCTCGTGCACGACGACGACAATATCGGGATCGGCGCCATCGGTTTCGAGAAGGTCTCGCCAGATCCGACATACGATCAGGCGCGCGACGGAGTCATCCGCGGCAACATCGTCTACAACATCACCTCCTACGGCAACCCGGATTACGGCAAGCAGTATGCGGCCGATGGGATCTATATCGATGGCGGCACCAACATCATCGTCGAGCAGAACCTGATCCATCATGTCGATCTGGGAATCGAGCTGGCGAGCGAGCATCAAGGCCGCACCTCCAGCTTCGTTACTGCGCGGAACAATATCGTTTACGAGGGCAACAGCGCCGGCATCTCCATCGGCGGCTACGCGGCCAAGCGCGGCGGCACCGACCATTGTGTGATCGTCAACAACACGCTCTATGCCAACGACACGAAGAAAACCGGCAGCGGCGAGTTCCAGATTCAGTTCAATGCCACGAACAATGTGTTTGAGAACAACATCCTCTACGCCGGGCCGCAGAACCTGTTCGTCAACGATTTCACCGACAGCAGTCCCGATCCGGCGGCGCTCGACTACAATTTGTATTTCTCACCCGACGGGGCGGATAAAGGCGAATGGACGTGGCAGAAGAAGACCTATCGTGGCTTTGACATCTATCGCGACGCCACCGGGCTGGACTCGCACGGGCTGTTTGCCGATCCGGAATTTGTGAGCTTGGGCGAGCCGCCTGATCTCGATATCGGCGCATCATCGCCAGCGCGAAATGCCGGTGCCGTGCTCGGCGCGGGCATAACCGGCAAGTACGATTTCGCCGGCTATCGCCGCGTCAGCCGCGGCAAGATCAACATCGGCGCGTACCAGCATTAGCCAGCGCTCGCCTGCATTGAAAATACAATTTTCGTCATCACCCGGTCGCGCGCTTTACTTCGCGCGATCCGGGTGCCCATTTAAAATTGGGTCGCCCGCATGAAGCGGGCGATGACGAATAGAAGTGAATTTTTGAAAACACAGGAACCTTTGACGGTCACGTCACCGCGGCGCGGATGGAAAAGCGTTGCTCGCGCCAGAGGCCGCGCTCCATGATACCAGCGAGCTTTTCCACAGCGTCAAACACGTCCACATAGCGCGTATACAGAGGCGCAAAGCCGAAGCGCATCACATCGGGGCTACGAAAATCGCCGATCACACCGCCTTCAATCAACGCCTGCATGATGGCGTAACCGTCGGGATGCCGTAGTGAAACCTGGCTGCCGCGCCTTGTACCATCACGCGAACAGGCAATCTCGAATTCACCATCGCATTGCGCCTCGACCAGCGACAGGAACAAATCGCCCAGTGCGCTCGCCTTCGCCTGCACCTCGCGCATGGAGACGCCATCGAACGTCTTCAATCCCTCGTCCAGCGCCGCCATGCCCAGAACGACCGGGGTGCCAGAGAGGAAGCGGAGCATTCCGTCCGCGGGACGATAGCGGTCGGAGAAATCGAAGGGCGCAGCATGTCCCATCCAGCCGCTCAAAGGCTGCACCAGCTTGTCCTGCAGATGCCGCGCGACAGAGAGGTACGCCGGCGCGCCGGGCCCGCCATTCAGATATTTGTAGCCGCAGCCAATGGCGAGATCGGCACCGTCGCGATTTAGCGCCAGTTCCATCGCACCCGCGCTGTGGCTCAGATCCCAGAGCGTCAGCGCGCCGACCTTGCGAGCCGCGGCGCTTATAGCCGCCATGTCGTGGATCGCGCCGGTCTTATAGTCCGTGTGCGTCAGTGCCAGCAGCGCAACGGAATCGTCCAGCGATGAGAGCAGGGCCTCGCGCGGCAATGTCTTCAACTTGATCGCGCCATCGAACAGCGCCTCCAGCCCCTGCAGCACATACTGGTCGGTTGGGAAGTTCTCTCGCTCGGTAAGGATCACGCGCCGCGGCGCCTGATGTTTGAGCGCGGCCGATGCCAGCTTGAACAGATTGACGGAGGTGGAGTCCGCAGCGATCACCTCGTCCTCGCCAGCGCCGATCAACGGTGCGATGCGTTTCGCCACCCGCGACGGCAGGCCGATCCAGTCCGCCTTGTTCCAGCTCTGGATGAGCCCGCGTCCCCACTCCCCTTCGATCACAGCCGCCAGCCGCGCCGCAGTCGTCACGGGCAGAGTGCCCAGCGAATTGCCGTCGAGATAGATGATCCCCTCCGGCAGGCGAAACCGCGTCCGCGCGAAGGCCAGCGGATCATCGGCGTCCAGCTTCAGGCAGTCATCCCGGGCAAGCATGCCTTCACAACAGCCCTCCGCCTGCGGCCCGGTCAAGCCAGGCAGATTGCGAATTCGTCATCGCGAAAACCTGTTGCCACCAAAGCATTGGCTCTCGCGTTCTCGTATATTGGACGGGTAACCTGCTTTATGAGGTCTTCCATGCGCCTACGGCTTGCGCCGGCCGCCATCCTGGGATCGGCCGTTTTGCTCTCCGCCTGCGTCTATTATCCGGATGGGCCGTATGGCCCTGGCTACGGCCCGCCGGGCCCTCATGGTCCACCCCCTCCTGCGTACGGGCCACCGCCCGGAGGCGACGAAGGGGGCCCTCCGCCTGGTGCCGGCGAGGAAGGTCCGCCGCCCGGTATGTCCGGGGGAGCGCAATCCGGTGGAGAGGCTTACAGCCCGCCGCCTGGCGATGATGGAGCCTCTCCGGGCCGGCGGCCGCACGGCCCGCGCTGGTGCGCCAAGCATCCGCGCAAATGCGCGCGGCAGCAGCAGATGATGGAACAGGGTTCCGGCCCGCCGCCGGGCGCTGACGATCAGGGTCCGCCACCAGGCGCCGGCGATGATATGGGACCGGACGACCAGGGTCCGCCTGACGATCAAGGGCCACCGCCGAACGATCGGTAGAATATAATGCCCAACCCTCCCCCGTTTACCGGGGGAGGGTACAACCGTCCAACTTCGACAACGCACTACACCGATGGGAATCCCGGCGCGCGCGGACCGGTCCTAAGGCCGAGCCGCACAAGCTCCGCCCATGCGCTCTCGGCGTCTTCGGCAAAGCAAAACATCTGCAGATCACTCCGAGCAATCATCTTCTCCTCGGCCAGATAATCGAAGTTCACCACCTTGCTCCAGTAACCCTGGTCGAAGAGCACGACAGGAATGCGGTGCATCTTCATTGTCTGCATAAGTGTCAGCAGTTCGAACAGCTCGTCCAGCGTTCCGAATCCGCCGGGAAAAATAACGAGCGCGTTGGCGCGCATAGCCAGGTGGAACTTGCGCACCGCGAAATAGTGAAACTGAAATGTCAGCTCCGGCGTACTGTAGGCGTTCGGTTCCTGCTCATGCGGCAAGCCGACATTGAAGCCGATGCTCGGCGCGCCGGCTTCCGTGGCGCCGCGATTGGCGGCTTCCATGATACCCGGCCCGCCACCGGTTGCGATCACGTTATCCCGAACGCCGCCGTTGATCCTGAGCGCGCCCCCGCGCTCCGACGCGATACGGCCAAAAAGTCGCGCCTGTTCGTACCAGAAGGCCGCGCGGCTACCCGGCCGCGGTTCGGCGCGCGGCGGCAGCGGCGCGGTCGACGCCGCTTCGTCCGCGGCGCCATGTGGCAGCACGCGCGCGCTGCCGAACACCACGATGGTGGAGCGCACCGTCCAGGCGCGCAAGATCTCCTCGACCTTCTGATACTCCAGATGCAGGCGGACGCCGCGCATGCTGTCGCCGAGCAGGAAATCGGGATCCAATGCCGCGAGGCGATAGGCAGGCGAATTCTTCTGGGCGTGATTGTCTTTGGTCATCGGCGCCTTGATCGGAAGCGGATGGATAGACGTCGCAAGGAACCATGGCAAAACGCTCGCCACTATGGAAATGGATTGCGCTCAGCGAAACCGCTGGCGCTCCGGACGACCATGAGGCGCTTATTGGAAATCCGACATCTCGTAGAGCGGGCGGATTTCGATCTCGCTCGGTCCTGGCATGGGATTGGGGCAGCGCTTCATCCAGGCAACAGCCTCGTCCATGTCCTTGACCTCCCACAGCCAGAAGCCGGCAACCAGCTCGCGCGTCGCGGCGAAGGGCCCGTCAATGAGTGTACGGTTGGAACCATCGAAGGCAACGCGCTTGCCCTGCGAGGACGGCTTGAGCCCCTCCCCCATGCGCATGATCCCCGCCTTGGTCAGCTCCTGATTGAATTTGTCCATCGCCTCGAACAGCTCGGTCGCGGGGAGAATTCCCTTCTCACTGTCTTCCGTCGCCTTGACCAACACCATCACACGCATCTTCGTCTCCCGGCATGACCACTACAATTGTACCGCTTGTTAAAACCAAGTCTCAATCGCAAAAAGACTTTTGTCGCTCGCAAATCATCATGATTCCGGGTAGTTTGCCGGGGCAGATGGATTCTCTCCATCCGCTGGCTTCGGGGCTGGCCACCACCAATTTGAGGAGATCTCGCATGAGAATACGTCTGGCCTCGCTCGCCATGCTGGCGACCTCTGTGGCGGCATTGACCGCTTTTTCCGCGTCGGCCGATCAGGCCAACCAAGGGGTGGCCAAGCCTCTGTTCGGCGTCATTCCCGCCAACGCGCCAGGGCACGCCGCCACCGACAAGATCGTAAGACTGCGCAAACCCGCGGCGCAGATCTCGCAGTGGAACGGCAGCTTCGTCGATCTGCATGGCACCAGGCGGACCTTCACCATGATCGGTCCGGATCCCACCAGAAATAATGCCACCACCACGATTCCGTTTCAGATCGTGCCGGTGATCATGACCTACACGTTATTCGGGAATCAGAAATTCGACCCAACGGTCGACCAGTATTCCGACGGCGAGACGGTGATGCAGAATTTCCAGACTTCACCGCTGCTCACATCCGATATTGACTTCAAATCTGGCGGCGTCGATCTCGGCAACACGCAATACATCGACGCGTATCAGCGCGGCAATTTCTACAAGAAGAGAGTCAAGAAGGGGAACACGAACTATCATGTGGTTCTCGGCAGCCCAACCGTCCTCGCGCCCCTGAACATTTCCGTTGGAGCGGGTCAGGGCGTCGTCGAGACCAATCCGTTCGGCGCGCAGTTGGTCGGCACCTACGGATTCGGCGCCATGGACAGCAAGATCACCGGCTATATCTCGACCCACAGCGAAATCACGCCGGACAAGTTTGTGTTCTTCGTCACGCACAACGTCTTCCTGACCTCGGGGGGCTGCTGCATTGGCGGCTATCACAGCGCCACGCACGCCCAGCCCGGCGGCCAGACCTACGGCTATACGACCTTTATCACCGAATCGGGCTCGTTCTCGCAGGACGTTTCCGCCGCCTCGCATGAAATCGGCGAATGGATGGACGATCCGTTCATCGACAACCGCGTGGGCTGCACCGACAACAGCATTCTGGAAAACGGCGATCCGCTGGTGGGCAAAGCGAACTATGGCTCGATCCATTATCTGGCCCACGGATTTAACTACGACCTGCAGGATCTCGTGTACCTCGGCTATTTCGGAGCGCCGAGAAACACGTCCGTCAACAAGCTGCTGAGCTTCAACCAGCTTGAGCAAAGTGTCTGCCCGGGGCAGTAGGCAGGTGCCTGTATCGCCTGAGAGAAGGGGCCCTTCGGGGCCCTTTCTTTTGACGCGGTGATCGGTCGTGGGGCGCCAAATGGCAGCCGAACCCCTCTTGCAAGATTGAAAATCCTGAGTCCTAACCGTGGCACGAAACAGAGGCTGAAAACGATGCAGCGCATTTGGGGCAACAATGGCCAACGGACCCCGCGTTCGACACGCACGCTCGCAGGCTTGGCCGGTTTTGTTACCGCCGTTGCCCTGCCCCTTCATGCACAACAAGCCACGCCCACCGCGAGCCCGACGGCAACCGGACAGCAGGCCATCGCCAGCGAGCGCAGCTGCGTCTCTTTGATGCCCAACGGTCTGGAGACGCTTCAGGGCAAGACGATACCGGTGCTTGTTGTACGGGTTGGGCTCGATGCCAGGTTGCACGATGCGCAACTGTCGCGTTCCAGCGGAGACCAGGATCTCGACAAAGCACTCGTTCGCTGTGCGAACAGACATCCGTTCAAGCCCGTCATCGTGAATGGCAAAGCAGCCGAAGTGCGCTGGGTGATGGCCTACTATGTGGTCCCGCAAATTCATGAAGACGGCTTTTCGCCCGCCAGCAGCAACGGCCAACCGCACAGCTGCCAGAACTGGCCGGAGTCCGCCGTGCGCAGAAAGCTAAATGGCGACGCCAGCTTTTCCTACAGGATTGGAACGGACGGCAGCACCAAGGATATCAAGCTGACGCAGTCGACCGGCGACGCCGATCTCGACAAGGCGACGCTGGATTGCGTAGCCGCCTGGAAATTCTTCCCCGCGGTTCAGGATAACAAGCCGGTCGAAGTTGACAGGACCGGCGGGCAGCATTGGCGCGCCCACTCCTAGAGCAAAGATCGCGCGCATCACAGAAAATCCGTGTCCGCTCGTGTCGCGAGCGGTGGCGCGCCCTAGGGGAGTCGAACCCCTCTTGCAAGATTGAAAATCTTGAGTCCTAACCGATAGACGAAGGGCGCGCGCTGGTGTTCGCGGCTATACCCGCGAGGGTTCGCCCGCGCAAGATTGGCTCGGCGACTCCGTGCAGAGCGGTTCTTATCCTCCCCCGCCAGCGGGGGAGGATAAGTCGACGCATAAGCAATACGCTTCAAACGCCAGCTGCAGCAGCATCCTCCACCCGCAGCTGAACGCGGCGGCGGCCGTTCCATTCATCGGCGCGCAGATATCCCGCCACGTGAACCGGCTTCCCGCGGGAAGCGAGCAACCCCTGCCCCAGCGGCGCGCTCGCCGAGCGAAAGGCGATGGCCTCCAGCCTCGCGCCATCGTCGCCTTGAAGCTGCAGCTTCACGTGGTCACGACCGACCACATCCGCGAAGGCGACGCGCACGTCCGGCAGCGCCAGCAGAGGCTCGGCATTGCCGGCACCGAATGGGCCCAGGCGGCCGATCTCATCGGTGAGCGAAACCGTGCTGCCGGCGCAGGAAGCAAGCGCGTCGATGCTGATCACTTTCGCCGCTGCGCAGTGGGTTTCGGCAGCGGTGCCGTGCGCCGCGAGGAAGGCGCGGAACTCCTCCAGCTTCTCCCGCCTGAGCGAGACGCCGGCGGCCATCGCGTGTCCGCCGCCGCCATCGAGGATGCCCTTGGCGCAGGCGGCGCGGACCACCGCGCCGAGATCGAACCCGGGCACGGAGCGCGCCGAGCCGCGTCCAATTTCTCCTTCAAATCCAATTGCGAAAGCCGGTTTGTTGAAGCGTTCTCTCAAGCGTCCGGCGATGATCCCCACCACGCCGGAATGCCAGCCATCCCCATCCAGCAGCAGGATAGGCGAGTCCAGCTGCACAGCGGCCAGCGCCATCGCCTCGTCCATGATCGTGGACTCAATGGCGCGACGCTCCCGGTTGTGAAGGTCGAGCGATTGCGCCAGCGCCTCGGCGCCAGTCTTGGCGATTAGCAATTCGACCCCGAGGCTGCATCGCCCCACCCGTCCGCCGGCATTGATGCGCGGTCCGAACACGAAGCCCAGATGGTGCGGCGTGCAAGGCGGCGTCACGTTGGCGATCTGCGCCAGCGCTGCAAAGCCCGGCCGCGCCAGGGTCGAGAGCCGCGCCAAACCCATGCGCACGAAAGCACGGTTGACACCCACAAGCGGCATCACATCGCACACCGTCGCCAGGGCCACGAGATCGATGTGCTCGCGCAGATCGGGCTCGGCGAACCCGTTTGCAACGTACCAACCGCTTGCACGCAGCGAACGATTCAGCGCCACGAGGAACAGGAACGTCACGCCCGTGGCGCAGAGGTGCTTCAGTCCTGAGGAGTCACCTGGCTGATTGGGATTCACATGCGCCAGTGCTGGTGGTGACATTTCCACGGCATGGTGATCGAGCACGATCACATCCAGCCCCGCATCGCGCGCGACCCTGAGCGCCGCCGTGGCCGCCGCGCCGCAATCGGCGGTAATGACCACTGACGCTCCCTCGTCTTTCAGCTTCAACAACGCCGGTCCATTGGGGCCGTAGCCTTCCGTCATGCGATCCGGAATATAGACGCTCGCCGGCTGCCCAAGCGCCGTGAAGAACTCGCAGAGCAGCGCCGAAGCACACGAGCCATCGACATCGTAGTCGCCGAACACGGCGATCTTCTCGCCACGCTCGATGGCGGCCTTCGCCCGCTCCACCGCCTTGTGCATATCGGAGAGCAGCAGCGGCTCCGGCAGCAGGCGCTTCAAGGTCGGATAGAGAAAATCATCGACGTCGCCCGCGCCAACCCCGCGCGCATGCAGCAGCTCGCATAACAGCAGCGGCAGGTTCGCTGTACGAGACAGAATCTGCGCGGCACCGGCATTCCGCTCGCGCAGCCGCCAGTTGCGTCCGGAGAAGGAAGTGGCGACCCGGAAGGCATGCGGCAATGGCGCGAAAGCTTCAGCCAGCATGTTTGCGCAAATGCTTTCCCTTCACCCAGCGCACCGTGTGCGTGGCCGAGCGCATGACAATGCTTTCGGTGGTAATGAACTCGCCCTGCACATGCACGCCGGAGAGCATCGAGCCGTCAGTGACGCCGGTGGCGGCAAAGATCACGTCTCCCGATGCCAGATCCATCAGCAAGTATTTGCGCTTGAGGTCGGTTACGCCCCATTTCGCCGCTCTTGCCCGCTCGTCGTCGTTGCGGAACACCAGCCGCGTCTGCATCTGCCCGCCCACGCAACGCAGCGCCGCCGCCGCCAGCACGCCTTCCGGCGCTCCGCCCTGGCCCATGTAAATGTCGACGCCGGTCTGTGGATCGGTGGTGGCGATCACGCCCGCCACGTCGCCATCGGTGATCAGCCGCACCGCAGCGCCAGCCCTGCGAACGGAGGCGATAATCCCCTCGTGGCGAGAGCGCTCCAGAATGAGCGCGGTGATCTCATGGGGCGGTACGCCTTTGGCTTTTGCGAGACTGACGATGTTGGCGGCAGGCTCGGCGTCGAGATCGATGGTTCCTTCCGGATAACCGGGGCCGATGGCGATTTTATCCATGTAGGTGTCCGGCGCGTTGAGTAGGGTGCCGGGCTCGGCCATCGCCATCACCGCCAGCGCGTTGGGCAGCGCCTTGGCGGTCAGCGTGGTGCCTTCCAGCGGATCGAGCGCGATATCGACGGCAAGGCCGCCGCTTCCCACCTTCTCGCCGATGTACAGCATGGGGGCTTCATCGCGCTCGCCCTCGCCGATCACCACCGTGCCATCGATGGGGAGCTGGTTGAAAGCCGTGCGCATCGCCTCTACCGCGGCATGATCGGCGGCTTTTTCCTGGCCGCGCCCAATCTGCTTTGCCGCCGCGATGGCGGCCGCCTCGGTCACGCGGACCGCCTCCAGCGCGAAGGCGCGATCCAGTCCTTGTCCCATGCCTTACCCCGCCGATTCGTTTTCGCTGCCGGATGCCATTGTAGCCTTATCCGATGGCGGGTTCGTGCGAAAACTGTGAATGGGGCATCCCCTTGGCCAGTACACCATTGTTTGGCCCATTGCCCGGTCGCGCTACATTGATGCCATGACGCTTGCCACCATCGCCGCGGCTTCGGGCGAGGAGATCGTGCCTCTCGACATCACGCGGGCAGATCGATCTGTATTTCACGCCCTGCTAACTGCCCGTGCGGAGTTTGGCGGCAAGACCGTTGCCCTGGTGGACGGGGACGAGCGCACGCTTACCTACAACGACCTGACGCAGGCGTCGTTCGCGCTCGGCCATGCCCTGAAGAAGGGCACGCGGTCGGGAGATGCCGTCGGGATCCTGCTCCCGACAAGCGCGGGGGCCGTGATCGCTTTCTTTGCACTCAGCGCCTATGGCCGGGTGCCGGCGATGCTGAATTTCACGTCCGGCGTGGCGGGACTAAAGAGCGCCGTCCGCACCGCGCAAGTGCGCCGCGTGATTACCGCGCGCCGGTTCCTCAAGTTGGCAAAGCTCGAAGAGTTGGTCTCCGGGCTCCGCGATCTCGTCGAGTTTGTCTATCTGGAGGACGTACGAGCCAACCTGTCGCTGACAGACAAGATCGCAGCCGTTGTTGGCCGGCTTCTGCCGGGACTGGTCGCCTGCCGGCCCGGCGAAGATGCGCCGGCCGTGTTCCTCTTCACCTCCGGAACGGAAGGCGAGCCGAAAGCCGTAGCGCTGTCGCACCGCAACCTTCTTTCCAACGCCGAGCAGGTGCGGTCGCATCTGGCAATTTACCGGACGGACATTCTGTTCAACCCGCTGCCGACCTTTCATTCCTTCGGCCTGACGGTCGGCGTGCTGATGCCGTTGATGCTCGGTATCCGGGACGTGCTGCATCCCACGCCGCTGCAGCCGCATGAGATCATGCGGCGGATCAAGGCGTCCGGCGCGACCATCCTGCTCTCCACCGACACCTTTATCTCCCAATACGCGCGCGCCGGCGAGCCGGGCGATCTGAGTTCGGTGCGGTTGGCCGTGTGCGGCGCTGAACGCCTGCGTGAGGAGACACGCGCCCTGCTCGTGCGCAAACAGGGACTGGAACTGCTCGAAGGCTACGGCGTCACCGAAGCTTCGCCGGTAATCGCCGCCAATCAGCCCGGAGCAAATCGGCACGGCACCGTGGGCCATCTGATGCAGGGCATCGAGGCGCGGCTGGAGCCGGTCGAAGGCATGCCGAATGCAGGCAGACTTCAGGTGAAAGGCCCGAACATCATGCTCGGCTATGTGCTTGCCGGCCGCCCCGGCATCATCCAGCCGCCGCCGAATGGCTGGCACGATACAGGTGACATCGTCAGCATCGACGAGGAAGGCTTCATCACCATCAGGGGGCGGCTCAAGCGGTTTGCGAAACTGGGCGGCGAAATTGTCTCCCTCGCTGTCGTGGAGAATTGCGCATCGGCTCTCTGGCCGGAGCACCGCCACGCTTCCGTTGCCGTGCCGGATAGCCGCAAAGGCGAACAGATCGTGCTGGTGACGACTTGCCCGGGTGCCTCGCGAGCGGACGTTCTCGGTTGGGCGCAAGATCACGGCGTGCCCGAAATCGCCGTGCCCCGCCGCATCGTGCATGTGGACGAGGTTCCGATTCTAGGGACGGGCAAGACTGACTACGTGAGAGTGCAGTCCCTGGCGGCGGAGCGGCTGCAGGAACAATCTTTATACGCGGCCGCGAGCAATCAAAACTGACAAGAACAGAAAGGTTTGCACACGCAGGCGTGAGTGGCGTGATGGCCTTCCAATGGCTGAATTTGTCGCAATGGAATGCATAAGCCGCCGCCTTGCGCTTGCCCAGCTTGCCGCGATGGCGCTGCCGCTTTCTGCACACGCCGGCGACTCCGCAAGGGAAACCGGCCGCCTCACCGCCCGTCCGCGACTCGGAACTCCGGCGGAGCCATCGCCGCCAAAAGGCTACAGCCTTCTCGGCCCGAACAAGGACGATCGCACCCGCGATGCGGTCCTATATGCCCCTGCGAATTTCGACGCTCTGAAACCGGCACCCCTCCTCGTATTCCTGCACGGCGCGGGCGAAAATGGCGCTTTGATGGCAAAGACTTTGCGGGAAGTGGCCGAGGCGCGGGGCTTCCTTCTCCTCGCGCCGACGTCGCGCGGCCTGACCTGGGATCTGCATCGTGCGCCCGCATGCCCGGATACCGCAACCGTCGATGCGGCGATGAAGGCCGTGTTCTCTGCTACCACCATCGATCCAAGACACATCGCGCTTGGCGGCTTTTCCGATGGCGGCTCGTTTGCCATTTCGCTCGGACTCGCAAACGGCGATCTGTTCAGCGACGTGCTCGCCTTCTCGGCCGGGTTCTTCCATGCGCCGATGGGCTTTGGACGGCCGCGCGTGTTCCTGTCGCATGGGCGCCGCGACCGTGTGATCGATTTCGGCATGGGAAGAGACATTTCCAGCCGCCTGAGAAGCGCAGGTTACGATGTGCGTTTCGAGCCGTTCGACGGCGATCACGATATTCCAAAGGCGGGGCTCGATATCGCGCTCAACCGCTTCCTGGGCATGTCATCAAGTTTGCCGTGAGCAGCTAGGCGGCCGTGGCGACCACGCGATTGCGGCCTTCGCGCTTGGCGCGGTAGAGCGCTTTGTCGGCGCGGTGCAGCAGGGCATCGGCAGTGTCGCCGGTTTCGTCGGATGCGGCGATGCCGATACTGATGGTGATGTTCAGCTTGTGCGGCTCCCGGCTGATCGCGAAGGGCACCGATTCCACGCTGCGTCGAAGGCGTTCCGCGACCGTGGCAGCAAAATCCACATCGGTGTCGGGCATCACCACGACGAATTCTTCGCCGCCATATCGGCAGGCCAGATCGATGCCGCGCACATTGGCGGAAATGCGGCTGGCGAATTCGCGCAGCACTTCATCGCCGGAATCGTGACCATAGGTATCGTTCACTGCCTTGAAGTGATCGATATCCATGATCAGGAAGGCGAGCGGGCGCTCTGCCCGTTCCGCGCTTGTAAGCAGCGTGTCGAGATGGCGGCTCATGTAGCGGCGGTTGTGCAGACCGGTCAGCTGGTCGGTGATTGCCATTTCGAGGCTGAGCTGCATGTTGTGCCGCAAGCGGTCGGCATAGCTCTTCTTGCGCAATTGCGTCCGCACGCGTGCCACCAGCTCGTTTTTGTCGATCGGCCGCGTGAGATAATCGTTTACCCCCATCTCGAGCGCCTGGGTCAGCTTGCGGCGGTCGCCATCGTTCACGATCACCAGAATGGGAATGTTCCGCGCTTGCGGCAGGGAGCGCAGTTGCGAGCACAGACGCAAGCCGTCGAAGCCGCGCAAGCCCAGGCTCACAACGATAAGGTCCGGATCGGCGCTGCGGACCTGAACCAACGCTTCTTCGAAGCTGTCGACAGCGCAAACTTCGTTCTTGCCGTTCAGCGCGGAGCGGAACGCGGAGACCGATTCCGGACGGTCCTCGATCACCAGCACGCGCCCGGTTGGAGCCGAGGATTCGACCAGCGTCTGCGCCGCATCGATCAGGCCCATGGTCTGGCCCGTCTCCTCTCGCATGCGCAGCTCGTCCGTCATCATTTTGAGACGCACCAGGCTGCGGACGCGCGCGAATAGCGCCGCGTCATCCACCGGCTTGGTCAGAAAATCGTCTGCGCCGGACTCCAGACCAGCCACCCGATCCGAGGGCTGGTCGAGCGCCGTCACCATCACCACGGGAAGGTGGGCGGTTTTCGGATTTTGCTTGATGCGGCGGCAGGCCTCGAAACCGTCCATGCCCGGCATCATCACATCCAGCAGCACGATGTCCGGCTCGTGCTCCTCGACCTTGGCAAGCGCCTCGACCCCGCTATAGGCGGTCACGACCTCGAAATATTCCGCGGCGAGCTTGGCTTCGAGCAGTTTTACATTGGAGAGGATATCGTCGACGACAAGGACGCGCGCGGACATGGGACTAGCCGATGAAGCGGCGCACAGTGTCCAGGAACCCCGGCACCGAAATCGGTTTCGAGATATAGGCCTCGCACCCTCCCTGACGAATCACTTCCTCGTCCCCCTTCATGGCGAAGGCCGTGACCGCGACAACCGGGATGGCCTTCAGCGCATCGTCTTCCTTGAGCCATTTGGTGACCTCGAGGCCGGATACTTCGGGCAGCTGGATGTCCATCAGGATCAGGTCGGGACGATGCTCGCGGGCAATATCCAGAGCCTCCATGCCATCCTTTGTCTGAAGGATGTTGTAGCCATGTGCATCCAGAAGATCGTGGAAAAGCTTCATGTTGAGCTCATTGTCCTCGACGATGAGCACGGTCTTGGTTCTTACGTCCATTCCGATCTCCAGAGCCCCAGCGGGCCCGCCCGCCCCTGTGCCGTCTGCCCGCCGGCGTGGCACTTGTCGACGCGCCGAAATGCGGTTTGCGAGTATTAGGCGCAATGTCTTAACGCTCTCTTGACAATCGCCGGACGGAGACTCCAACCCCTGGGAAAGTGCACCGGAAATCCGCATGCTTAAGCCCATCCCCGATCCGTTAATGAGCGGGACGCTCGCGCTGAAGGCGCTGGCCTTCATCGCCGGACGGCCCGAAATTCTTCACCGGTTCCTCGCAAGCTCGGGGGCCGATCCGGCCAGCTTGCGGGCGCGGGCCGACCACCCCGAAACACTCGTGGCCGTGCTGGATTTTCTGCTCGCCAACGAGGATCTGCTGGCCGAATTTTGCAGCGAGCAGCAGATCGATTTCAGGAGCGTCCATCTTGCGGCCGCGCGACTGGGCAGTTGACCAATGCGGATCGGCGTTGACCTCGGCGGCACCAAAATCGAGCTTCTCGCGCTCGGCTCGCGAGGCGAGGAATTGGTCCGGGAACGCATTCCAACTCCGCGCGAGTCATACGGTGCGGTCGTAACTGCGATTCGCGATCTCGTGCTGCGCGCGGAACGCCGACTTGGCGCGCGCGGAAGCGTTGGCCTGGCCATTCCCGGAATCGTCAGCCCGAAGACGGGCCTGGTGAAAAATGCCAATTCCACTCTCCTGATCGGCCATCCGCTGGACCACGATATCAGCGCAGCACTCGGCCGTCCGGTGCGCGCCGCGAACGATGCGAACTGCTTCGCGCTCTCGGAAGCAACCGACGGCGCCGCGGCAGGTTGCAACGTGGTGTTCGGGATCATCGCGGGCACGGGTGTGGGCGGTGGCGTCTGTGTTGGCGGCAAGGTGCTGACAGGCGCGCATGCCGTCGCCGGGGAGTGGGGACACAATCCCCTGCCCTGGCCAACACCGGAAGAAATCCCGGGCCCGGAATGCTACTGCGGCAAACGGGGCTGCATCGAGACCTGGTGCAGCGGGCCTGCGCTGTCGTCCCTATATCAGATGAAGACCGGCCGCAGTTTGTCTGCCACGGACATCGCAGCTGCTGCGGCGGGTGATGCGGACGCCGCGTCTGTGATGGCGCGGTTTTTCGACCGCCTCGCGCGCGCCATCGCCACCCTCGTCAACATCCTCGATCCGGACGTCGTCGTATTGGGCGGCGGACTATCGAAAATCGATGCCCTGTACAGTGAATTACCCCACCGGGCGCAAGCTTATGGTTTCAATCCGGAGGGTGAGACGAAAATCGTGCGCAATCGCCACGGTGATTCGAGCGGCGTGCGCGGCGCCGCGTGGCTCTGGCCGGCGAATGAATAATGCACCGGATGCGATCTCTCCGAGGCGCCTCAGGGCTGTTTGGCGGTCTTCTCGAGCGCAGCCGCCACAGCCTTGATCTCATCCGCGAGCTGCTTGTGTGCCGCCTGCGTGTCGGCGAGCCTGAGCAGCGCGTAGGCGATGGCAAATTCACCATGCCCTTCGGTCGCCTTCTTCTCGAAAAGAGCCCGGAGTTCCTTCGGGTCCATTGTTCTTCCCCTTGTCCCACCCGGCCGCACAATAGCGGATTTTGCCACGGCACAATACAGCCGGAACCGCACCTGACGGACACGACGCGAGCTTCGTGGTGCCGGCTGCAGGATTCGAACCCGCGACCCCCTGATTACAAATCAGGTGCTCTACCAACTGAGCTAAGCCGGCCCTTGTCCCACTCCATAAAACCCGCACGCCGCGCTGGCAAATGCGCGAGGGATCAGAGCTCCTGCGGGCGGTTTGCCAGCAGCGCGTAATCCTCCGCGTACCGTTCCTTGATGGCAGCGATTTGCTCTGGTGTCAGATCCTTGCGGCTCAGCACCGTGGCGCTCTTGTTGGTCTGGCCGAGTTTTGCGTCGACGCCGATGCGGGCGCAGATTTTGGGGAACTCCTTCTTCAGCTCGGCAAAGTCCATCAGATAGTTCATGCGGAAGTTTTCATGCTTGTCGACGAAGCGCAGGTGCTGATCGCGCGTTTGCCAGCTGCGCGTGCACCAGCCGCGCCAGAACTCGTCGAACGGCACGCCTTTGGAGGACTGTATCAGGCCCGCGAAATCGTCGTCGGTGTGGAAATTATAAAGGCTGAGAATGAAATCCACCGGCTCGCGAATGACGCCGAAAACAAAAAAATCCGAGTACGGCACATAGCGCTTCACCCAGGGAAATTTCTTGGAAATCATGGTCAGCGTGTCGTGCTTGCCCCACTCCGTCTTGGTGACGCGAAATTCCGCGTACGGCGCCAGCGCCTGCTCGATGGAGCTGGAGGCGGATTTGAGATTGGCGACAAAGATGAATTTGCGGGAGAGACTGAGAAGCATGGCAAAACCCTGGGCCGCGGGCTTCTAGCAGGGCTTTGTTGACCATTCCAGCAAGGCGGATGCCTCGCCTTCCTGCCGGTAGGGAATTTTCTGCCGTGAGGTATCGTCCTGGAAATGTGCGGCGGTGGGCCGTGGGGCGGCACTCATGCTATATTGGCAGGCGACCGTCGGCGGAGGCCGGACATGCGCGTAACCGTATTTGCAGCAACTTTACTGTTTTCGACCCCCTGCTTCGCCATGGGTGGCGGTGGCGGCGGATATGGCGGCATGGGATCGAACATGCCGTATGGTGGGATGCATGGCGGCAATGGCGCGACCGACTATGCGGCGGCGTTGCGGCTCATCCGGGACCAGCATTATGCGGAGGCGATCCCCCGTCTGGAGAAGGCATTACACGCCCGACCGCGGGATGCCGACGTGTTGAACTATCTGGGCTTCACCCAGCGCATGGTGGGCAACTATCAAGTCTCACTAGACTACTATCAGCGGGCGCTTGCCCTGAACCCGGATCACAGAGGCGCGCGCGAATACATGGGCGAACTGTATCTGAAGCTCAACCAGCTTGCGAATGCACGCACGCAACTCGCTGAACTCGCTCGGCTTTGCCCGAGCGGATGCGAGGAAAAAGAGGTGCTGACGAAGTCCATCGCCAGCTACGAAGCCGCCGCGGCCTCATCCGCTGCTCAGCCAACCGCCGCCGCGGCACTACCTTCGTCCGCATCACCGGCGGCGACACCGCCCCTCACCCAATCGGCGCCAGTTGCAAACGGTGGAACACCCTAGGCCGGCCGGGTGCATCGTCTGCGTTGCGGCAAACGCAAACTCGTGGTTGATTGCGGTTTGCGAAATCGCGGGGGATTTCAGCAACTGGGATCTTGGCTGCACGATGCCGCAGCGACGGCGGCGGCGCGCAATAACGTGCGAACATAGGAAGGGGCAAATGTTGAAACATCAACGACTGGCCGCGGTTACCGCCATGAGCGTTGCCGCCATATCTTTCGGGGCAACGGCGCAAGCGGAAACGCATGCGAAAGTTTATACCGTGCTCCACGATTTCGCCGGTCCGACCGGCGATGGTGCCAGGCCTTTTTCCGGCGTCACCTCCGATAGTGCGGGCAATCTCTACGGCACGACATACGACGGCGGCGCATCGAACAATGGCACCATTTACAAGATCGCGCCGGGCGGGAGCTTCACGCTGCTTCATTCCTTCGATGGAGCCGCCGGCGGCGCCCATCCCCAGGCAGGCGTGACAATCGACAAGGCGACCGGCGACCTCTATGGCGTCACTGAAAGCGGTGGAAATTTCGCCGGTGAATGCAGTGGCGTCGGTTGTGGCACGCTCTACAAGTTGGCGGCGAATGGCACGTTCAGCGTGCTCCACGCCTTCCAAGGTGCGCCCAACGACGGACGCTACCCGCGATGGGATGTGATCCGCGATAGGAAGGGGAACCTCTACGGCGTGACAGCGGCGGGCGGTACATTGGGGGACGGCATACTGTTCAAGTACGGCAAAGACGGCAGCTTCACCACCCTGTTCACCTTCGATGGTACGACCGCCCAGCCAGTCGGCCGGCTTGCACGCGACCACGACGGCAATCTTTACGGTGCTCTATCAACGGGAGGCACCTCGCACGCATGCAGCGGGCATGGCTGCGGCGCGGTGTACAGGCTCTCGCCCAACGGCACCTTTGTTATCCTCTACTCCTTCACCAACAATGAGGATGGTCGCTACCCCGCCGCCGGCGTGACGATGGACAAGAACGGCTATCTGTATGGCACCAACCAGTTTGGCGGCACGGGCGGGTTCGGCGTCGTCTACCGTTTGATTCCGGACGGAGCGTTCAGCACGCTTTTCAGCTTTAACGGCACGAATGGCGTCAGCCCGGCATCGGAGGTGCTGCCTGTGAAAACCGATTTGTACGTCACTGCAACTGGCGGCGGCGCCAATGACAAGGGCACCGTCGTAAAGGTCTCGACGAGTGGGGGTGGCACTGTCCTTCATGACTTGACCGGCGCGGATGGCTGGTTACCAGTGGCGGGAGTGGTGATGAGCGGGCGCCTTCTGTACGGCACCGCCATGCAGGGCGGCTCTGCCAATCATGGCGTGGTGTTCAGCTTGCCCAAGAAATAGCGACCGCGAGAGCGCCTCTTCGTTTTTAGCGAGAGGCGCTCGTCGCCCTGAAATCGCTATGGCCGGAATGGCAACCGCAGCTCGCGCTGTATTTCCGGATCGCGCGTGATCGCTTCGCGCACCGCCGCCGGATCAAGCTGCGTTCGGGACGGATGGAACGGGCCTTTGCACCCGTTCTTGCACGGCACGGTGCGCGGATAGCCCGCCGCCGAAATCCATCGCTCCGGAACCTCGATCGCGCTCGGACTCTGGATCGGACACGTCTTTTTCTTGGGACAGTAAATATAAGCCTTGCCGCCGGCGCTAACCGTTACCACCCCCGAGTTATTGATGCCTGAAGCGGTAACACGTGTTTCGCCGGGGACATCGATGAGTTTGAAACGATTTCTTTCAAAGTCATAGACAAAAGCATGCTGTGGTGTCTGATCGACATGTAACCACGCGCCGACAATCTTTCCTTTATCGTTGAGCCCGTTGAGAAATACATAAAAGGCGTTGGGGTCCGGATAAACAACTCTCGTCGCTACGCCATTCTTCAGCACGAAGCCGGAGGTTGGATAGCTTCCATTCACCGCATGATCCACATCGGTATAGTAACCAATGACCTCACCATATCTATTTATTCCCCGAGGGCGGGTTTGGTATGTATTGAAAGGCAGGACGAGGTCAGCCTGGTATGCGTGGCCTTTTCCGTAATAGCCCAGTTCGTACAGCAAATCGGAAATTCGAGAATCGGCGAACTGGTAAATCGAGCCGACAAAGACAGCCTTGTTTGTGATGCCGTCGCCGTAGCCATCGAAGGCTGAGCCGTCCTTCGTTATCAGCTTTATCGCCCCATTAGGCTTTCTGACGAAGGCTTTACCGACGAAATCGTCGGGATTATCGAACGCTCCTCCTGTTACGTAGCCATTGTTATTGAGGGCGTGAACCGATGTGCCTCCCGCGCTTGCGTCAAACGTGACGTAGTTCCCGTTCAAGTCACCAACGAAGCCGTGATACAAATTGTCGGAAGTGCCGAAAGTACCGGCGATTTGATTGAGATCATTGATCCCGGCCGCCCCCATTGAGGTGCTTCCCGGCACCGGCGGTATCGGCACCAGCACGCCGGCGTTTGCGGCAAAGGTGCACAGCAGGAAGGCGGCGGCGCTTGCGGCCGCGCGAATGGTTCTCATGTCGATGCCCCTGCGCCCGTTCGGCTACACAATGTTAGTGCGAATCCATCGCCTGAACAATCATCGACTGCGCAACGCCAAGATCATTTGCAGAGCAACACTCATATCTTGCGAATTGCGCCCGGGTACTGCGCCACCTGCTCGTCGGATGTCAGCAGTACGATTCCCTCCACCTGTGCCTGCGCCAGCAGAATGCGGTCGAACGGATCCCTGTGCAGCCGCGGCAAGGTGTCCAGCGTCACGGCGTGCGCGCTCGTCACCGGGAGTTCTTCGTAGCCGTTATCGAGCAGGCCTCGCCGCAGCAGGCGTGCGTCGGCCCGCAGGTTGCTGTTCTTGAGGCCCTGCTTGATCGCGATTTCCCAGATGCTTGCGGCGCTAAAGACCAGAGCGTGTTCCGGATCGCTCAACAAGCGTCGCGCCTCTTCGGATAGTCGTTCCGGTTGGTCCGCCGCCCATAGCAGCAGATGCGTATCGAGCAGTAGCTTCACCGTTCTCCTGTGAACATGGCTTCGATTTCGTCTTGGCCGAGCCTGTCGAAGTCGTCTGGAATGACGAACTGGCCGCCAAGAAAGCCCAGCCTTTGGACCTTGGCCGAGTCAGGAGAGTCGATGGCAACGACCTTGACGACGGGCTTTCCGGCCTTGGCGATGATGAAGGCCTCGCCCTTCGAGGCCTGGTCGAGCAGCTTGGACAAATGGGTCTTGGCCTGATGGATATTGACAGTGCGCACCGACGCCTCCGGACTTAGTCCATATAGTTTAGTTAAACTGCACTAGCAAGGTTTTTTCACTCTGTTCTTGACAGGTTCTTATGAATGATCTACATTTGTTCTCATGACGATGGTTCTCGATACAACCGCCGATCCTCGGCGGCTGAGGGGGCGCGGCGCCCTCTCCAATGCCTCCGGCCGCTACGAGCGCGAGCGCCGGGTAATGTTCGATGACGGCTGGAATGCGCCCCCCGACGACGAACTGCCGCCAGTCAAAACCGAGGTGATTTCGGACACCACCCGCACCATTATCGCGCGAAACAACTCGCCGGATATCTCCTTCCAGCAATCGATCAATCCGTATCGTGGCTGCGAGCATGGCTGCATCTACTGCTTTGCGCGGCCGACGCATGCCTATCTCGGCTTTTCGCCCGGCGCGGATTTCGAAACCAAACTGTTCGCCAAGCCGGACGCCGCCAGGCTGCTGGCCAAGGAATTGGCCTCGCCGAAATACGTGCCGAAGGTGCTGGCCATCGGCACCAACACCGATCCCTATCAGCCGCTGGAAAAGCAGATGCGCATCATGCGCGGCATTCTGGAGGTGCTGTACGAATTCCGCCATCCGGTGGGCATCGTCACGAAATCGGCGCTGATCCAGCGCGATCTCGATTTGCTGGCGCCTATGGCGGAGCTTGGTTTGGTGAGGGTGGCGCTTTCCATCACGACGCTCGATCGCAAGCTCGCGCGCGTGATGGAGCCGCGCGCCGCCACTCCGCCGCGCCGGCTGGAGACCGTGCGCGCGCTGAAAGATGCCGGCGTGCCGGTGGGGGTCATGTTCGCGCCGATTATTCCGGCCTTGAACGATGACGAAATGGAGAACGTGCTTGCGGCCGCGGCGGAGGCCGGCGCCGAAACCGCAGGCTACGTGCTGCTGCGCCTGCCGCTGGAGATCAAGGATCTGTTCCGCGAATGGTTGGAGGCCAACGTGCCGGACCGCGCCAGACATGTGATGTCGCTGGTCCGCTCGATGCGCGGCGGCAAGGATTACGACAGCCAGTGGTACACCCGCATGCGCGGCAGTGGCCCTTATGCTGAGATGATTTCACGGCGGTTTCATCTGGCGGCGAAGCGGCTGGGGCTGAACAAGGAGACTCGAGAACGTTCGCTCGATCTGTCAAAATTCCGCAAGCCGGTTCAGCCCGGCAGCCAGCTGGCGCTGCTGTGATGCGCGCTATCCCCCGAAAACAATTCATAGCGGAGGAGCCCAGAACCGGACCCAAGATGTAGAGAGAGAAGGGTCCAAAAACTTTAGAAAGCGAGGTTCAATTCAGTAAGAATGTTTCGTCTCCTGTCTTGTGGGTAAGCATCGCGCGGGACATGGCGCCGCCTGTCGCCGGGAAGAGACTGCGGTATGGTTCTGTCCATGCCGCATTACATTTTCGAGTCGCGCACGCTGAAAGTCCGGCCCGGCCCTGTCTGCGGCGTGGACGAAGCGGGGCGCGGCCCGCTCGCCGGTCCAGTGGTGGCGGCCGCTGTTATTCTGGAACGCAGACGTGTTCCGAAAGGCCTGAACGACTCCAAGCAGCTGACGCCGGACGATCGTGAGGCGCTGTTCCCGCGTATCCTGGAAATGGCGATTGCCGTGGGTGTCGGCGAAGCGAGCGTGGATGAGATCGATCTCATCAACATCCGCCAGGCGACGCATCTCGCCATGGCGCGCGCGGTGCGGGCGCTGGCCGTTGCGCCGCTGTTCGCGCTGGTGGACGGAAACGATGCGCCGGCCCTGCCCTGCCCGTGCGACACGATCATCGATGGCGATGCCCGCTCGGTTTCCATCGCCGCCGCCTCCATTATCGCCAAGGTCACGCGCGATCGCATGATGGTGGCGTTGCACGAGGAGCATCCGGGTTATGGGTGGTTCAACAACAAGGGCTACTCGACGGAAGGTCACATTGACGCGTTGAACCGTCTCGGCCCCTGCGCGCACCACCGCCGCAGTTTCGCACCGGTCCATCGGTTGCTCTATCCGGACGCCTCACCGGCTCGGCTGGCGGAACTCACGCAACCGGAAACGGTGCCGGAAGCGCAGGCAGCATAGGCTGTTCGCGAGGCGCAGCAGCATCGCTTATCCTCCCACGCGATGCGGCCCTCGATTCTCTTCCCGCTGTTCCGTGAAACCCGCTCCCTGCCGGGTGTCGGTCCAAAGCTGGAGAAACTGATCGCGCGCGTGGCGGGCACGCGGTTGATCGATCTGGTATTCGATCTTCCGGTGGGCGTGATCGACCGTAGCTACCGTCCCAAGCTGAAGGACGCTCAGGAAGGCCGCATTGCCACTGTTGAAGTCGTGGTGCGCGATCACCTGCCCTCCCGCGATTCACGCCGGCCTTACAAGGTGCGGTGTGCCGATGAGACAGGCTTCATCGAACTCGTCTTCTTCCGCGCGCGAGGTGATTACCTCAAACATCAGCTGCCGGTTGGCGCCACCCGCATTGTCAGCGGACGCATCGAACGGTTTCGCGACGGCCTGCAGATGGCACACCCGGATTATATCGAGGCGCTTGACGATTCCGCCCCTTTGCCCTCGCACGAGCCCGTTTATGCACTGACCGAGGGACTCTCGAACAAGATCATGGGCAAGGCCGTGCGCTGTGCGCTGGAAACCATGCCGGATTTTCCCGAATGGCTCGACAAGCCGTTCCTTCGCGCGCGAAGTTGGCCGTCCTTTCGAGCTGCTATTGCCGCAGCGCATGCGCCGCAGAGCGAAGCTGACCTGTCATCCGACAACACTTCTCGCCTCCGCTTGGCATATGACGAGTTGCTTGCCAATCAGCTTGCGCTGCTGCTGATCCGCGCCCGCATGCGGGGGAAAAAGGGACGCGTGTTGAAAAGCACAGGAAAGCTGAAAGATAAGACGTTTGCCACCCTGCCCTTCACACTCACGAAATCGCAGCAGCAGGCAATCGGAGAAATCGAAGCCGATATGGCGGCTCCGTCCCGGATGCTGCGGCTGCTGCAGGGCGATGTTGGCTCAGGCAAAACGGTGGTGGCAATGGCCGCGCTACTCAATGCCGTCGAGTGCGGCGGGCAAGGCGCGCTGATGGCGCCGACCGAAATTCTGGCGCGCCAACATCTTTCGGCGCTCGAGCCACTGGCGAAAGCCGCCAGCGTGCAAATCGCGATCCTCACGGGACGTGAAAAAGGAGTCGCCCGCGAGCGGACGCTTAAGGCCCTGGAGAGTGGTCTCATCGACATTCTCGTCGGTACACACGCCTTGTTCTCGGAAGACGTCGCCTTCCGCGATCTCGCGCTCGCTGTGGTGGACGAGCAGCATCGATTCGGCGTGCATCATCGCATGCAGCTGCAAGGCAAGGGCGAGAAACCGGTCGATGTGCTGGTGATGACCGCCACCCCAATCCCTCGAACGCTCGCCCTGACCGCCTATGGCGACATGGACGTTTCGCGGCTGACCGAACGTCCGTCAGGCCGCAAGCCAGTGGATACCCGCGTGCTCTCCTTGGAACGCACGGATGAAGTCATTCAGCATCTGCGGCAGGCTCTTGCGAAGAGTGCCCGCGCCTATTGGGTCTGCCCGCTGGTGGCCGAGTCGGAGAAGAGCGATCTCGCTGCCGCCGAGAACCGCGCGGCCATGCTACGGCAGGCGCTGGCCGTTCCGGTCGGGCTGGTGCACGGCCGAATGAAGGGCGCGGAACGGGACATCGCCATGGCGCGGTTCAAGTCGGGCGAAAGCAGGCTTCTCGTTGCCACGACCGTCATTGAAGTGGGCGTGGACGTTCCCGAGGCGACGATCATGGTGGTCGAGCACGCGGAACGCTTCGGTCTTGCCCAGTTGCATCAGTTGCGCGGCCGCGTGGGCCGCGGCGCGGCGAAATCGACCTGCCTTCTCGTCTACCAGCCGCCGCTGGGCGATACCGCCAAGGCACGCCTGAAGACACTGCGCGAAACCGACGATGGCTTTGTGATCGCGGAAGAAGATCTCCGCCTGCGGGGTCCCGGTGATGTGCTTGGCGTGCGGCAAAGCGGAATGGAAGAATTTCGCTTGGCCGATCTTACGGCGCACGCCGAGCTGCTCCCGATCGCCAGGGACGATGCGAGGCTGATCGTCTCGACCGATCCGGAGCTGAAATCACCGCGCGGCGAGGCTCTTCGACTTTTGCTCTATCTGTTCGAACGGGACGAAGCCGTCCGCTATCTGCGCACGGGCTGAGCTTGCGCGCGCCACGGAAATATCGGACAGAACGGCATTCCATCCGCGCCGTCTGAGAGGCATTCATGCGCATCGCCATGATCGGCACCGGTTATGTCGGGCTCGTCTCGGGCGCATGCCTGTCGGAGTTCGGTCACGACGTAGTGTGCGTCGACAAGGATGCTGCGAAAATAACGGCGCTGAAGTCCGGCAAGGTTCCGATATTCGAACCCGGCCTTGAGGAGGTCATAGCGGCAAACGTAAAGGCTGTCCGCCTCTTCTTCACGGACGACATGGCTGACGCAGTGCGAAAGGCCGATGCCGTGTTCATCGCGGTGGGCACGCCAAGCCGGCGCGGCGATGGTCATGCCGATCTGAGTTATGTCTTCGCGGCCGCCGAGGAAATCGCGCGCAGCCTCGACGGCTACACTGTTGTCGTGACGAAATCGACCGTTCCGGTCGGTACCAGCCGCAGGGTAGAGCAAATTCTCCGCGAGACGCGGCCGGAGGCGGAGTTCGATGTCGCCTCCAATCCGGAATTCCTGCGCGAGGGCTCCGCGATAGAAGACTTCCGCCGGCCGGACCGTATCGTCGTGGGAGCTGAAAGCGAGCGCGCGAAGGACATGATGAAGGAAGTGTACCGGCCGCTCTACTTGAACGAAACGCCGATCGTTTTCACATCACGCGAGACTTCGGAGCTGATCAAATACGCGGCCAACGCTTTCCTCGCCACCAAGATCACGTTCATCAACGAGATGGCCGACATTTGCGAGAAGGTGAATGCCGACGTACAGGATGTCGCCCGCGGCATCGGGCTGGATGGCCGCATTGGCGGCAAGTTCCTTCATGCGGGCCCAGGCTTCGGGGGCTCGTGCTTTCCCAAAGACACGCTCGCCTTGCTGAAGACTTCGCAGCAGGTCGGCGCTCCTACCAGGATCGTCGAAGCGGTCGTGCAGGTGAACGATGCCCGCAAAGCGCGGATGGCGGACAAGATTGCCGGCGCGCTGGGCAATGTTCGGGGCAAATCGATTGCCATTCTTGGCCTCACCTTCAAGCCGAATACAGACGATATGCGCGACGCGCCGAGCCTCTCCATTATTCCTGCATTGCGGGATGCAGGCGCAACCATCCGCGCCTATGATCCCGAAGGAATGCAAGAAGCGCGGAAAGTTCTCGATGCCGATTTCTGTGCGAGCGCTTACGCAGCACTGACGGGCGCGGATGCGGTCGTGATCCTAACGGAATGGAATGAATTCCGTGCGCTCGATCTCGGACGCGTCAAGGCACTGATGAAAACGCCGGTCATGATCGATCTGCGCAACATCTACAGGCCGCTCCAGATGGCTGAAGCCGGATTTAAGTATACAAGTGTCGGCCGGCCGCCGGCGGCGCCCACGCCCTAGCTGGCCAATCGCTGTTCCCAATTTAGCGCGGAACGAATGATGCCGGGCAGGTCGTCCAGTTGAGGCTGCCAGCCAAGCGCCGCCTTGATGCGCGATGGATCGGAGATCAGCACCGGCGGATCGCCCGCGCGCCGTGGGCTCTCCCTCACCGGCAGCGGCCGGCCAATCACCGCTTCCACGCCACGCACCACCTCACGCACGCTCAAGCCCCGGCCGTAGCCGACATTGTAGGTGGCGGACTCCGCCCCGGCACGCAAGGCATCTAGCGCCAGCAGATGCCCCGCAACGAGATCGCAAACATGAATGTAGTCGCGGATTCCCGTGCCATCCGGCGTCGGATAGTCCGTGCCGAAGATATCCAGATACGGCGCCCGCCCTAGCGCCACCTGGCAGGCACGTTTGATGAGATGCGTCGCCATCGGCGTGGATTGTCCCGTACGTCCTTTTGGGTCCGCACCGGCCACGTTGAAGTAACGCAACGACATGGCGCGCAGGCCGTGAGCGCGCGATGTGTCCTGCAGCATCCATTCGGTCATCAGCTTGGAACGGGCATAGGGTGAGATCGGGATCGTCGGTTCATCCTCGGAAAGCGGTTGCTTTGCGTCAGCCGCATAAACTGTGGCGGTGGAGGAGAAGATGAAATTCTCGACACCTTCCTGGATGCAGGCTTCGACTAGCGCTCGCGAGACCACCGTGTTGTTCGCGTAGTAGTCCAGCGGCCTTGCAACTGATTCCGGCACCACAATGGAGCCGGCGAAATGAACCACCGAGTCGACCCCATTCTCGCGAATCAGGCGCCGCACCAACAGCTGATCGCCCGCCTCGTCTTCGATGACCAACGCCGCGGCAGGGATCAAATCACGTCTGCCAGTGCTGAGATTGTCGAGCACGATCGGCTGCTCACCCCGGTCGAGCAGCGCAAGGACCATATGACTGCCGATGTAGCCGGCACCGCCGGTGACCAAAACGGCCATGTCTTAGTGACCTATTCGGCGACTCGCCGCGTTCCGGTCGGAGTCTACACGGCCCGGATTAAGGATGGGATTTTGAACCATGGCCACCCTCCAAACGGGGACGCCTGGCGGGCAGCGCATATCGAAGCATCTTTCTGCACAGGAAATTTGGCCGCAGCATCCCAAAAATTGCCTCAATTGATGGTTCTTTCTTGCGCCCGCCCGGAACCGGCCGCATATCCATCGCGTTGTGGAGTTGGCGCCGGAAGGGCCTTTCGCCCGCCGTTTCCGGCTGGGCACGGCGGAAAGCCGGAAAACACGAGGAGAAGGATATTATGTCGAAGACCGTTTCACTGTTGGCCGGTGCCGCCTTTTTGGCGGGACTTGCTGCTGCGCCGGCCCAAGCTGGTGGCGTTAAGATCGGCACGCTTACCTGCCATGTGGCAAGCGGTTGGGGATTCATTTTTGGATCTTCCAAGGATCTGCGCTGCAACTTTCACTCGAGCGGCGGCGCGGGTGAGCATTACGTTGGCTCGGTCTCCAAGTTCGGCGTCGACATCGGCTATACGGATAGCGCGGTGATTGTCTGGGCGGTGTTCGCACCAAGCGCCGGGCCGCGCCGCGGCGCGCTGGAAGGCGATTACGTGGGTGCCACCGTGAGCGCCACGGCCGGTGTCGGTGTGGGCGCGAACGCGCTGGTCGGCGGCTTCGACCGCTCGATTACGCTTCAACCGCTTTCGATTGAAGGCAATACCGGCCTGAACGTGGCAGGCGGCATCGGCGCCATCAGCCTGAAGCACGTACCGTAGAGCTCCTGAAGGCATCGCGCTGTTAGCCGTAACAGCACGAAGGCCCGCCGGTCGTCCCGGCGGGCCTTTTTTCCGTTTGAAAAAGCGACGCCCGCTTTGGCGGCGCTGGGGGGACAGCGCGGCCTGCGGGCGTCACAACCTTCCGGACAGAAGGCCCGCGATGTCCAAACCGCGGACCAGCCGTTCCGTCAGGAATTCGGCTTGCGACCCGAAACTCCGCGATGGACGCGGCCCGCTGGCGGGTTGCCGTTCAACAAGCGTCCGGAATTCACCAACTGAAACGAGAGGCCGTTGTTTGTGTCCTGGTCATAAACATCCCAGGTCATGTCGTTGGTATCGAGCACGTAGAGTTCGACGACACCAGGCAGATTGTTGACGTCGGTTGTGGTGATCACCCACTTCTTGCCGTGGTAACCGGCGTACAGTCTCGAAAGGAAGCCGCCGGCATAGTCGCCCTCGGTGCACTGCGCGCCGTTGGTGTGGACGCCAGACGCCGTGCCATCGTCCTGTTCATACAACTTGATGCCATCGCAATACGGTATGCCGTCGGCATCGGCGAACGTATAGCGGAAGGTATCCGCCGAAGCGGCGCCCGCGCCCGCGACCAGAAATGCCGCTGCCGCCATGAAACCCGTTTTCATCTTGCCCTCGCCTGAAAAGTTACAGGCCGCCCCGTCGCGGCACTTGGCGAAACGCTAGGGCAATGATTCACCGATCGCGAGTTCTGTTTGGAAACTGCGCAAACGTATGCTTAACCGACTCGCTCGGACTAAAGGGAATGTTAATTGAATGGGTTCAGCCGCACCGAAATTCGCGGCTGCAGAATAGGGCGGCGTCACGCCGCCCTTTTTCGAAATTCACCTCGCGTCCCGATCTGACCGAGGTCGATTCTACTCTTCGTATTCGCCCTCTGGCTCAGGCTGCGGCTCGGCCCGGCGCTGCGCCTCCGACGTAAGTGCCCGCAGAAGTTCCTCTTCGGTCACCTGGCGGTGATGCGCGTTCTCCCTCACATCTTCCTCGGGCGCGGGCTCCGGTTCGTCAACTTCGGCGTGCTTTTGCAGCGACCGAATGAAATCCTCCTTCAAGGAATCGGGTTTCAGCGATTTCGCCGCAATCTCGCGCAGTGCGACCACTGGGTTCTTGTCCCGGTCACGGTCCACAATGGGCTCCGCGCCGCCAGACAACTGTCGCGCCCGGTATCCCGACAGCAACACCAGATCGAAGCGGTTAGGAACCTTGTCGACGCAGTCTTCAACGGTTACGCGAGCCATTCGGACGTCCTTGTTTTTTGGGAATTCGCCGGATTTCCAGCACTCGAGGACACAGGGCGCCCTCGAAGGGCGCAAATTATAGGCAAGCCGCCTTCGGGACGCAACCTGCATTCAATCCGCTCAGGAAGAGGGTCAGGACTGACGCGGCTCCGCCTTTTGCCCCGGCGGCGTCTCTTCAGGCTTCAAGGTCTCCTGGACGGCGTCATTGCGCGAGTGGGAGGGCGCCACAGCTTCTCCGGGGCTTTGCCGATCTGGCTCCGGTGCGTAGCCCAGCGCGGCAAAAGCTGCCTCGCCTTCGCGGGTGAAGATGCTGCGAATGTGGAGATCGCGCTGCGGATACGGCACTTCGATACCCGCGCCGCGCAGGGCATCGTCGATGGCCCAGGTGTAAGCTGCCTGCATCGCTGCCGGCCGCTTCACGGCATCGAGCGTCGGCCAGACAACCAGCTCGAAGTTCAGCGCGGACTCGCCGAAGCTCGTCATCCACACCTGCGTGTGGCGGTTGCCGTGGTCTGGCAAGGTGAACGGCAACGCTTTGGCGGCGGCCAGCACGGCATCGCGAACCTTTGCCTTGTCGGCTCTGCACGCCACCTGAAAAGGAATGTGGATGCGGCGCGTGTTTGCCTTCAAGGTCCAGTTGGTGAAGCGTTCCTCGATGAAGCGTGAATTCGGCACGAACACATCGAGGCTGTCATTGGTGCGGATGCGCGTAGCACGGGCGCCAATCTCCCACACCAGGCCGCGGATGCCCGGACTTGTGGGAAGCTCGATGAAGTCGCCGACCTTCAGCTCGCGTCCGAACAGTAGGACAATTCCGGAAACGAATTCCTTCACCACGCCCTGCAGGCCGAGACCGACGCCCACGCCGACCGCGCCCGCGAATACCGCGAAGGAACTCAAGTTCAGTCCCATGCTGGAGAGGGCGAACAGCACGCCGATGATCGCGATACCGTAACCGGTGAGCTTTTCCAGAATATACAGCGCCGCGCTGCCCTCGCTCTGGCTCAGGCGCAAACGCGCGATCAGCCGCACCGCTAGACGCGACGCAACGAAGGATACGATGATGATGGCAATGGCCAGCAACAATCCGGCCAAGGTAATGGGCGTGCCGGCGATATCGACCAGCCGCAACGAAAGGACACCCGCTTTCGGAGGCACGGCACTCATGCAAAATCCAGTCGCGTAAAGGTATAGTGTCGTATCAAATGCGAACCGTTCGGGGAATCGGTGCGGAAACGCGCGAGAGGACCGCTCGTTTCGCTCACCTCGAAAATGGGCCTTCGCAATCCCGGCAGTACACCCCGAGCAGTGAGGAACTACAGGTCCGTTGTCGTGAGGGCCAGTCCGGCAAAACGGCACGGGTTGAAGGCCGCCAGGTCTTCCTTTGGAGGCTCGTCCAGCGCCGTGTCGCGAATGGCCTCCGCGATGGCAGGCGCGAACAGGATCCCGTTACGGAACTGGCCACTGGCGATGAGCAGGTTTGCCAAAGCCGAACGTCCGATGAGCGGCAAATCGTCCGGCGATCCTGGGCGCAGTCCCGCCCAATGATCGGCAAGTTGCCAATTTGCCAGCGCGGACATCAGGGCCACCGCACGGCTGTAGAGCCAGACTGCCGCAGCCTGCGTCATACGCGAATCGAAACCTTCCCGGCTCACAGTGGCGCCCACCAACAGACGGCCGCCACGCGGCACCAGGTAGATATCGTTGCCCCAGATCATATGATGCGGAAGCGAATCTCGCTCGGCGGCAAGCGCAATCATCTCGCCTTTCACAGGGATGATAGGGGGCGCAACTTCAGGGGTCAGCCCCTCGATAAGGCCGCTCCAGGCACCGGCGGCCAAGACGAAAACATCAGCGGGATACTGGGCAAAGGGTGTGCGCACCGCCCGCGCCCGTCCTCCCTCGGTTTCAAACCGGACGACGGCTTCATTGGTCTTCAGCACCCCGCCGGCACGCTGAAAGGCGACGGCAAGAGCCCGTGCCAACATGCGGTTGTCCACCTGCGCTTCTGTCGCATCGAAGAGCGCACCCAGAACATCCATCGCGAGCAAAGGCTCGAGTGCGCGCGCCTCGGCGGGGCCAAGGAATTCCAATTCCTGCGATCCTTCGGCGCGGTGTCGAAGGAACCGTGCGTGTTCCTCACTACGCGCGACGATCAAGGTGCCATCCACCCGATAGCCGACATCGATGCCAGAGGCCTCCTCGATCTCCGCGGCAAAATGGGGCCATAACCGCACCGATCGCTGGGCCAAAAGCGCCTGCGGGCTGTCCGGCGTTTCGATTTCCGCGATAGTGGCTATCATTCCTGCCGACGCCCAGGTGGCGCCCCGCCCCGGCTGCGCGCGCTCCAGCACCGTCACATCCGCGCCGGCCTGCTTTAGCCGCCAACCGATTGAGAGCCCCGCAATGCCAGCGCCGATCACTACCACTTTCATGCCAGCCGCTTAGGGTCTGACCGATACACGGTCAATTCGCGTGACCCCGCACATTGCGGTTCCTATATTCAGGCGCAAAACGCAGGAGATTGCAGATGGAAAAAGCATTGTTCGGCGCAGGTTGTTTCTGGGGGGTGGAGCAATTCTTCCGCCAGGTGCCCGGCGTAGTTGAGTCCGTCAGTGGGTATGCCGGCGGCCATGTCGACCATCCGACCTATAAGCAGGTTTGCAGCGATAGCACCGGTCATGCGGAAGTTGTCGAGGTCACCTTTGATCCCGCGAAGGTGACCTACGCGCGACTTGTCGACCTTTTTTTCCAGATGCACGATCCGACGCAGTTGAACCGGCAGGGTCCGGACTTCGGTACTCAGTACCGTAGCGCTATCTTCACAAATTCGCCGGAACAGGAACGGATTGCGAAGGAAGAACTGGAAAAGGCAAAGGCATCGGGCCGCTATAAGCGGCCGATTGTTACCGTTATCGAGCCGGCGAAAACCTTTTGGCCGGCCGAGGACTATCACCAGCGGTACTTCGAGAAAAATGGCGGGTCCTGCCACATCTCGTACGCGGACCTAGCGCAGCAATGAAGTGTGGACGGTTAGCGGGAGCGCTGATCATGGCCGGATTGAGCACGTCTGCGTTGGGACAGATGGGCCGGGGCGATCGCTACTCTGGCGCACCATGGGCCACGCGCTCGCCCGTGCTGGCGCAGCACGGGATGGTTGCGAGCGAGCAACCCCTGGCATCCGAAGCCGCCGTGGAAATCCTCAAACATGGCGGAAGTGCGATTGATGCCGCCATTGCGGCCAACGCCATGATCGGACTGATGCAGCCGGTGCTGAACGGCATCGGCGGCGACCTTTTCGCCATCGTCTACGATCCGAAGACGCACAAGCTCTATGGCTACAATGGCTCCGGCCGCTCCGCGCGCGACCGCGACTTGGCGAAAATGACCGCTGAAGTGGAAGTGGCCTACAAGCGTGCCGGCATGCCGATAACACAGCATATTCCGTCGGTCGGCTCGTTGTCCGTTACTGTGCCCGGCACTGTCGATGCCTGGTTTGCGCTGCATCAGAAATTCGGACGCCTGCCGATGGTGCAGGACCTGACCCCCGCCATTCATTACGCAACCATCGGCTTCCCGGTCACGCAGCTCGTGGCGAAGTACTGGCGCCGCGGCATGGCCAATTTCCAGGAAAAGAAAGGGCTGATCGAAGAACTGGACAACGCGCGGCACACATATTTGCTGCCGGACGGACATGGCGGACATGCGCCGGCGGAAGGCGAGATCTACAAGAATCATGATCTGGCGCAGACACTGACCCTGCTGGCGCGAGACGGCCGCGACGCATTCTATAAGGGCGCTATCGCGCAAACGATGGATGCCTACTTCAAACGTATTGGCGGCGATCTGCGATATGTCGACTTCGCGGAGCATCACGGCGAATGGGTCCAGCCACTGTCGGTAAATTATCGCGGCTATGACGTGTACGAGCTTCCACCGAACAGCCAGGGCGCAGCCGTCCTTCAAATGCTGCAAGTTTTGAAAGCCTATGACCTGAAGAAAATGGGTGCAGGCAGCGCCGACGCGCTGACCGCGATGCTCGAAGCCAAACGGCTAGCCTACGAGGACTTGGCAAAGTGGTACGCCGATCCGGCCTTCGCGCATGTACCTGTAAACGGACTGTTGTCAGACGATTACGCTGCCCGGCGGCGCAAGCTGATCAATCTGTCGCACGCCAATCCCGATATCGGCCCTGGTGATCCGAAACTTCAAGACGGTGACACCATCTATCTCACCACCGCCGACAAAGACGGCATGATGGTGTCGCTGATCCAGTCCAACTACCGCGGCATGGGATCGGGACTGGTCCCAGATCATCTGGGATTTATGTTCCAGGATCGCGGCGAATTGTATTCGCTCGATCCAAAGGCCGCGAACGTCTACGCGCCGGGCAAGCGGCCGTTTCAAACCATCATTCCCGCCTTCATTATGAAGGACGGACTGCCCTTCATGTCGTTCGGGCTGATGGGCGGCGATATGCAGCCGCAGGGTCATACGCAGATCATCACCGATATCATCGATTTCGGCATGAACGTGCAGGAGGCGGGAGACGCCGCGCGCTGGCGGCACACCGGCAACGCGGAGCCCACCGGCGAACCCTCCCAAGGGATCGGCAAAGTGCAAATGGAGTCAGGCTTCGAGCCCGCGGTGAAGACGGAACTGGTCCGGCGCGGGTACGATGTCGTACCGGGGACCGGCGAATTCGGCGGGTATCAAGCGATCATGCGCGCCCCGAATGGCGTCTACTGGGGCGCCTCCGAAATGCGCAAGGATGGCGAAGTGGTAGGCTACTAGAGGACTATCCCCGCTCGCGCATCAGACGGGCCCGCTGGCGCGACCAATCGCGCTGCTTTTCCGTTTCCCGCTTGTCGTGAAGCTTCTTGCCACGCGCGACACCCAACTCACACTTCGCTACGCCTTTCGGCGTGAAGTAGACGCGCAAGGGAATCAGCGTCATGCCCTCGCGTTGCACGGAAATGGCAAGCCGCTTTGCTTCTCCCTTATGAACCAGCAGTTTTCGCGGCCGTCGCGGTTCATGGTTGAAGCGGTTGGCCATGGTGTATTCGGGGATATAGGCGTTGACGAGAAAGATCTCGCCGTCTTTCGCCTGGGCATAGGATTCAGCAATATTTGCCTTGCCGGATCGGAGTGACTTCACTTCCGACCCCATCAACTGAAGACCGGCCTCCAGGGTCGACTCGATGGCGTAGGCAAAGCGGGCTTTGCGGTTGTCGGCGACGACCTTGCGCTCGTCGTCCTTTTTCTTGGCCATAACTACAGCAATCCAACCGCGATCATCGCCTCGCGGACCTTGGCCTGCCCGGCTTCGGTCAACGGCATCATCGGTGCGCGAATTTCGTTCCGGCAGAGGCCCAGCAGCGAAGCCGCATATTTCACGGGAGCTGGGCTGGGCTCGCAGAAAAGCGCCTCATGTAGCGGCATCATGCGTTCGTGAAGCAAACGCGCGGCCCGAAAGTCGCCGAGCATGCACGCCTCCTGAAATTCCGCGCAGAGGCGCGGCGCGACGTTGGCGGTGACCGAAATGCAGCCATGCCCGCCATGGGCCATGTAGCCGAGTGCGCTCGCGTCATCTCCTGACAGCAGACGCCATGCGGTTCCGCACGCCAGGCGTTCAAGCGAAGGCCGCGTCATATGTCCGGTCGCGTCCTTGGTACCGACAATGTTGTCGATCCGGGAAAGCCTTGCCGCTGTCTCGACAGCAATTTCGACAACGGCACGACTCGGGATGTTGTAGAGGAAAATCGGGATATCGACTTCCGCCGCCAGCGTGGCGAAGTGATGATACAGCCCCTCCTGGGAGGGCTTGTTGTAGTAACCCGTAACAGACAGGATCGCATCGGCGCCCAACTCCTTTGCTCGTCTGGCGCGCGCAATAGCCTCTGCCGTAGCGTTTGATCCTGCTCCGGCAATAACGGGCACCCGGCCCGCCGCCTCCGCGACACAAATCTCAATCACCCGCCGCTGCTCATCGCTGGAGAGCGTTGGCGACTCACCCGTCGTGCCGCATGGGACCAGGCCATGGCTGCCTTCGGCGATTTGCCACGCAACCAACTGGCGCAGTGCGGGTTCGTCAAGTTGACCATCGTGCATCGGCGTAATGAGCGCGGGAATCGAACCTCTGAAGCGCTCGCGCGCGTTGGCCATGGGGAAATCCATCAAAACTCTGTGCAAAACTAGCCTTCGCACCGGCAAAGCATCAAGACGTTGGAACCTTGATCGTTTCAAGCGATACCATAGCGTTGCGGCAAATGCGTCCTGAGAACGGGGAAGAGATGACGGGCCTTCGTAACGTGCTGCTTGTTGCGATCGTTTTCGGCGGGACAGCCGTCCTGGCTCAACCCGCGGGTCCAACGCCCCCGGCCGGATCGGCCCAACGTGCGAGCGTGGTCAGAATGGCCCCTATCGCCAGCGGGACTGACGGCATCACCCTGAATACGGAACGCCGCCCTGGGCTGGTGCGGTTTTTGAGCGTCGCCGACCGGCAACTCTATTTGCAGGCCTTTTCGGCGGCGGAGCGAAAGGAATGGGCCAACGCCCGGACTCTGGCGGCCCAAGCTCGCGACAATTCGCTGAAGCGTGTCGTCGAATGGCGTTACCTACTCGATCAAAACAGTGGCGCCACGTTCAATGAACTGGCGGTTTTTCTCCGAGCAAATCCCGAGTGGCCCAGCCGCGATGCGCTGTACGCCCGGGCCGAAGGCGAGATGGATGGGCATCTGTCTCCGCAAACGGTCCTGGCGTTCTTTCAGGGGCGTGATGCTGTTTCTGCCATCGGCAAGGTGCGGCTGGGAGAGGCCTATATCGCCACGGGGCAGGCGACGAAGGGCGCGAGCCTCGTCCGCGACGCATGGCGCGCGGGCGACTTCGAACTTGATCAGGAATCCGAAATCTTGCGCCGGCACGCGGATATCCTGACGCCCGACTCCGAGCGGGCGCGCTTCAACCGCCTCATGTTCCAGGGACAACTCAGCGCAGCGCAGCGAGAGATGCCTCGACTGCCTTCGGATGCGCAGGCCGTGGCCGCGGCGCGTCTGGCACTGGCGCGAGATGTTAATGAGGGTTTGCGCCTTATTCCCACGCTGCCCGGCAACCAACAATACGACCCCGTTCTGATGTGGGACCGTTTCGAGCTTGCACGGAAGCGCAGTGATACTGCGACCCTTCTGTCGTTCTTGTCGCGCGCGCCCATGCGAGATTTGGCGGCGATAGACCCGGAACGCGCATGGGGAGCTGTTAGCGGCGCGGCACGGCAGGCGATCCAAAACCGGTCCTTCACGACAGCCCACTCGCTGATCGCATATAGCGGTCTGTCCGCTGGCACTGAATACGCGGAAGCCCAGTTCCTTGCCGGGTGGCTGGATCTGCGTTTTCTGCGCAACCCGCGCGAGGCGCACACGCATTTCGTTGCCTTAGCCGGCAACGTCACGCGCCCGATCAGCAGATCGCGCGGCTACTATTGGGCGGGCCGTGCAAGCGAAGCGGCCGGACAGTACGCGCAAGCCCGCGAGGATTATCGCGCCGCCGCACAATCTCCCCAAACTTTCTATGGAGAACTCGCGCTGGCGAAGCTCGATCCTGCTGCCAGGCTGCACGTGCCGGAAACCGCAGCGGATGCGACGCCCGCAGAACTGGCCCACTACCAAGCTCGCGATCTTACGCACGTCATGCACGCCTTAGGCGACCTGGGACTCGTGGCTTTTCTGCGGGTGTTTGCCACCTACGACGTGGAAACCCATCCCGAGGCCAAACACGCGAAGCTGTTGGCGTCCGATCTGGCCGGCATGGGATTTCCGGACGTCGGCATCCGTGTCGCGAAAAACGCCGCATATCGGAACATGCACTTCCTCGCCTATTCCCACCCGGTCCTTCCGGTGCCCGGGTATTCCGGACCGGGGTACGCGCCCGAGCAGGCTTTCGTGCTTGCCATCATCCGGCAAGAGACGGAGTTCGATCCGGCAGCAATCAGCGGCGCGGGCGCCCGCGGCCTGATGCAGCTGATGCCAGACTCAGCCAGGCGCAACGCCGGAAGGGCCGGGATTGCATACCTGCCGAACCAGCTTCTCAGCGATCCTGCCTACAACATGAAACTTGGAATGGTGGAGATGGCCGAAAATCTTGCCAGCTATGGAGGATCCTATTTGCTTACCGCAGCCGCGTACAACGCCGGTCGCGGAAACGTAACCAAATGGATTGGCCTCTATGGGGATCCACGCAGCCCGGTGGTCGACCCACTGGATTGGATTGAGGAAATCCCCTTTGCGGAGACACGCAACTACGTGCAGCGGGTGCTGGAAAACATGCAGGTCTATCGAAATCGGATTTCCGGTCGAGACGAACCCTTGCGAATTCTCGCCGACCTGTATCGCCCCCGTTCGCCGGATGTGCGCCCTCTGCCCGCTATCAGCCCCGCGCCCCGATCCGAAGGCAATGCACCGGAATCGGTCGCCGGACGGTAGATTTCAGGCAGCGACCCGGCAGGAAGACAGAAATTCGCGAGCTTGGCGTTGCGCTTCTGCGATCTGGCCCGAGCTCATTTCCGCAGATATTTGCGCTCGCCAGCTTTTGGCGATCTCGCTGCCCTTCATGGCCGCGAGGTTGAACCATTTGTGGGCTGCGATGTAGTCCACGCTCACGCCCTGCCCGGTCGAATAAGCCAGCCCCAGATTGTACAGCGCATCCGGGCGCCCTTTACGCGCGTCGTTCTCGAACTGTGTCAGCGCGTCAATATCGATGCACGCCATCGTAATCCCCCGTCGGCCGATCCACGGCCGCTCCCTCTTTTGCCCCAAGCCCATTCCTGTGGCGCGCTGATGTGATCGTGGAAAAACTAAGGCAGGGTTAATAGGCGGCGGCAGGAATGCAACACTTGCGGCGAGAGAATGTCCAAATCGCGATGGTGTAGTGACAAGGTCGGAAATTCCCCTGAGTGGAACGCGATCATCCAAAATATGAAAGGAAAATTAAGCTTAATGTAAAGGCGCGGCTGAGCCGCAGCTGCTCCAGATACCGAATACGCCGGATCGGAACAGCTGCGGCTTTCGCCACAAATTACGGCTAGGCGCTTGCCTTGCGGGAAGACTTCCGCTTCGCGGTCTTCCGCTTCGCAGTCTTGCGACCGGTTGTCTTGCGCGCAGCGCCCCGTGCGGATGCCGCTTTGCGCGTTGTCTTGCGCTTGGCGCCGCCGCTTTTTCTCTTCTTTGATGTCATTGGCATGTGAAACGACTCCTCTTGTGTTTGAGGCGGTGCGACTCACACCCCCCAAAACGCTGACAATATGGAAGAATTTTTCTTAACGATGCAATACCGCTAGGAATGCACGCCAATCTCGATTGGCGAAAACATGCGAAAACCTAGTATTTTGCTATAAAGTAAGCATTTATCCGTACAATGACGAAACTGGCTGCGCCAAATTGGCCGGACCGTCAAGCGCTTGAAAATGTGCGAATCACCCTTCGTGAGTGATTCCCAGCCGCGTCCTGAGCACGTCGTTCACGGCCTGTGGATTTGCTTTTCCACCGGTCTCTTTCATCACCTGACCGACAAGCCATCCCGCTAGCTTCGGTTTCGTTTTTACCCGTTCCGCTTTATCCGGGTTGGCCGCAATCACGGCGTCGACAGCGCGCTCGATCATCGATGTGTCGGTCACTTGGCGCATACCTTTTGCGTCAACATGTGCGCGCGGATCGCCGCCTTCGCTCCAGACGATATCGAGCAGGTCCTTCGCGATCTTTCCGCTGATCACATTGTCGGACAGCAGTTGCAGGATCGCCGCGTTCTGGGATGGCGAGACCGGGCTGGTCACAACCGATAGTCCCGCCTTGTTGAGGCGTCCGAAAACTTCGTTGTTCAGCCAGTTGGCTGCGGCTTTCGGTTCAGCGCCCTCTGTCACCATGGCTTCGAAGTAGTCGGCCGTTTCCTTCTCGCCGACCAGCACTGCCGCATCGTAAGCGGAAAGCCCGATTTCCATGAAGCGCGTTTTCTTTTCGTCCGGCAATTCCGGCAATGAACTGGCGATATCCTCAATCCATGCTTCGTCGAGCTCCAGAGGCAGCAGATCCGGGTCGGGGAAGTAGCGATAGTCATGCGCCTCTTCTTTCGAGCGCATAGATCGCGTTTCACCGGCACGGGAGTCGAAGAGGCGGGTCTCCTGGCGGATGGTGCCGCCCGATTCCAGAATATCCACCTGCCGCCGCGCCTCGTATTCCACCGCCTGAACGATGAACCGCATCGAATTCACGTTCTTGATCTCGCAACGGGTGCCAAGGGGTTCTCCAGGCCGGCGCACTGACACATTCACATCCGCACGCATGGAGCCCTCATCCATGTTGCCGTCGCAAGTTCCAAGATAGCGCACGATGCTGCGAAGCTTACGCAGGAAGGCGGCTGCCTCCTCGCTGCCGCGCATGTCCGGCTTTGTGACAATCTCCATCAGCGCCACGCCCGCCCGATTGAGGTCGACATAAGAATAGTCGGGATGCTGGTCGTGCAGGCTCTTGCCGGCGTCCTGCTCGAGGTGCAAGCGCTCGATGCCGACGCGCCGGGTTTCACCACCCCTCAAGTCGATGGTGACTTCACCCTCTCCGACAATCGGCTGCTTGTACTGGCTGATCTGATATCCGGCGGGCAAATCGGGATAGAAATAGTTCTTCCGGTCAAACACCGATCGCCGGTTGATCTTCGCCTTTAGTCCCAAACCGGTGCGGATCGCCTGCTCCACGCATTTACGGTTGATGACCGGCAACATGCCCGGCATCCCCGCGTCTACAAAACTAACCTGTGAGTTTGGTTCGGCTCCGAACACCGTGGCCGCTCCGGAAAATAGCTTTGCGTTCGAAAGAACCTGGGCATGCACCTCCATGCCGACGACGATTTCCCAATCTCCGGTGGCGCCCCTTATGTATTTCGACGCTCGTTCGCTCATGCCATCCACCAAGATCGAGGCCGGTCGGTGAAATTCGCAGCCAACTCAATAGAGCGGCCAACGCGCAAGGCGGTGGCTTCATCAAACGTTTTACCGATTACCTGAAGGCCAAGCGGCAGACCATTCTCTGTTAAGCCGACAGGTACCGAAATCGCCGGTAAGCCCGCAAGATTTACGGTCACCGTGAACACGTCGTTGAGGTACATCGAGACTGGATCGTTGCTCTTTCGGCCGACAGGGAACGCAGGGCCCGGAGTGGCAGGGGTTAGCAGCGCATCGCATTTCTCCCAAGCCCGCTCGAAATCTCGCTTGATGAGCGTCCGAACCTTCTGGGCCCGGGTGTAGTAGGCGTCATAGTAGCCAGCCGACAGTACATAAGTGCCGATGAGTACCCGCCGCTTTACCTCGGCGCCGAATCCCTGAGACCGGCTGTGCTCGTATAGATCGACGAGATCGTGGCTGCCTTCTGCGCGATGTCCGTATCGCACGCCATCGTAGCGCGCGAGATTGGACGAGGCCTCAGCAGGGGCGACGATGTAATACGCGGGCAGAGCGTACTTCGTATGCGGCAGGGAAACATCGACGATCTCCGCCCCTTGTGCTCTCAGCCAATACGCCCCCTGCTGCCACAGTGCATCGATTTCGGGCGGGGCGCCTTGGAGCCGGTATTCCTTCGGGATTCCGATACGCAGACCGCTCACACCACCTTCCAGACCATCTTCGTAATCGGGCACGGGCATGTCGACGCTGGTGGAGTCTTTCTCATCCACGCTGGCCATATGGCTCAGCATTATCGCCGCATCGCGCACCGTGCGTGTCATCGGTCCGGCCTGATCCAGTGAAGAAGCAAAGGCGACGATCCCCCAGCGTGAACAGCGGCCGTAAGTGGGTTTCACGCCGACTATGCCGGAAAGCGCCGCGGGTTGACGGATGGACCCGCCCGTATCGGTTCCGGTCGCTCCAAGGCAGAGACTTGCTGCCACAGCCGCGGCAGAACCCCCGGAAGATCCCCCGGGAACCAAATTCTCATTGGAATCGCGCGCGCGCCACGGATTGATGGCTGGCTTGAAATAGCTCGTCTCATTGGACGAGCCCATGGCGAACTCGTCCATATTGGTCTTGCCAAGCATCACTGCGCCAGCATCCCAGAGGTTCTGCGAAACCGTCGATTCGTACGGCGGGATAAAATTCCCGAGAATGCGGCTGCCCGCGGTGGTGCGAACGCCTTTGGTGCAAAACAGGTCTTTGATTGCGACCGGCAAGCCTTCCAACGGACGCGCGTCGCCTCGCCAGATTCGCTCGTCGGATGCTTTCGCCATTTCCAGCGCGCGATCCCGCGTTTCCGTTACAAACGCATTGAGCATCCGCGCGCGCTCCATGGCAGCGACGAATGCCCGCGTCAATTCTGATGAAGACACTTTCTTGGCACGCAACATATCGCGCGCATCCGCCAAGGTTAGGTGTGTGAGTTCGCTCATGCCGCGTCCGCCAAAAGCGGCTTCGCATAGAATACCGACCAGCTCGACGCCCGATAATCCAGCACTGGACCACAGCGGCCAAATCCGGCTCGTTCGTATACGCGCCACGCGGCTGGATGGCGGTCGCCTGTCTCCAACACCAGTTCGCGTAAGCTTTCTGAACGCGCAAGTTTTTCAATTTCGCCGACGACGCGCCCACCGATACCGCGACCCTGATATTCGGGGCGGGTATACATCCGCTTGATCTCGCCCACCCCGGCGTGGTGCCGCACAAGCGCCCCGCAGGCGACAGCCACTCCATTGTCGCGGGCCACAAAGAAAGTGGTATTTAAGCCGGCCAGCTGCTGAACGGTCAGGTGATAGCAGTGCTCCGGTGGCGTGAGCGCATGCAGCGTCGCGTTCAGTTCACCGATCAGATTTTCGATTTCCTTTTCCAGAGGGCTTTCAATGCCGATGGTGACCGCCATGGCTACTCGACCACCTTGGGTACCACGAAAAAATCGTCCTCCGTTTGGGGAGCATTGGCGACGATGGCGGCAGCGTCGCCACCGGCGGTCACCACATCGTCGCGCATCTTCAGTTTTTGGGCCACGACGCTGGTCATTGGTTCCACGCCATCGATATCCACTTCATGGAGTTGCTCGATCCAGCCCAGGATGCCGTTAAGTTCCCCCATCATGGATTCAACCTGCTCATCCGGCAGGGCGATTCGCGCCAATTTGGCAATACGGCCAACGGTAGTTTTGTCGACGGACATTGTTTTCACTGGTAGGATTCAGGGCTTGCTAGCAATCCGGACAGCGCAATGGCAAGCGACAGCAGCGCGAGCGCCGTAATGCAGGCAAACAAGATAGGCACCCGCTCTTGAGCACCGTCTTGCTCTGCGACCTCTCCAGGAGGATCCAGCCCGGCCAACGGCTGTTGGGGCTTGATTTGGGCCAGAAGACGATTGGCCTGGCGCTCTCCGATACGACGCTCAACGTGGCCACGCCATACGAAACACTGAAGAGGGATAAGTTCGGCATAGACGCCGCGAAGATCGAAGGGATTGTTGCAAGAGAATGCGTCGGCGGGCTGGTAATCGGGTTGCCGCTCAACATGGATGGAAGCGATGGCCCGTCCGCTCAATCCGCACGTGCCTTTGCCCGCAATTTTTTGTCATATTCTACGTTGCCGGTCGCACTTTGGGACGAGCGCCTTTCCACAGCTGCCGTCCAGCGCGACATGATCGCAGCGGATGCCACGCGTAAGAGGCGCGCCGCCGCCGTTGACAAGGTGGCCGCGGCTTACATTCTTCAGGGCGCTCTAGACGCGCTACGTAACTTGCTGCCCAAATAGCCTCTCTTTATAAGCGTGGCCTTCAATGGCGCTGCGGCATCTTACCTCGATCAACGATCTCACAAATGAAGAGATCGAGCGCATTTTTTTGTTGGCAGAAGACTTCCTGGAGGATCTGGGCGATAGAGACCTGCCTGCCCGAATCGGCCGGAGCGTAGACGCATGCGCTGGCGCCGTGATGGCGACGGTGTTTTACGAACCCAGCACTCGAACGCGGCTATCATTCGAGAGCGCCATGTGCCGGCTCGGGGGGAAGGTGATCTCCAGTGCCGATCCCGCGGCGAGTTCAACCGCCAAGGGCGAGACCCTGGCCGACACAGCGCGCATCGTGTCTGCCTACGCGGACGTCATTGTTCTGCGGCACCCCCTCGAAGGTGCGGCACGGCTGGCGGCGCAATATTCTACGGTGCCGGTTATCAATGGCGGCGACGGAGCGCACGAGCATCCGACCCAGGCGCTGTGCGACCTTTTTACGATACAGCGGGAAAAAGGTGCGCTCCAAAATCTCAATGTGGCGCTGTTTGGTGACCTGAAGAACAGCCGCACGATCCATTCTCTCGCCTATGCATTGGCCCGGTTCGGCGCGAACCTTCTTCTCATGCCGGCTCCCGGCATGGAACTGCCTGGGTCTGTCGAGCACCGGCTGCATGGCGAGTTTGACTATGCGCCGCTGAACCTTGGCGGCAACCTTCCCGACGGCGTGACCAAGGTATATGGCCTCAACGATGCCGTCGTGAACAGTGCGATCGACGTTCTGTACCTTACGCGATTTCAAAAGGAACGATGGACGGACACAAAGCGCCACTATCCTGTCGTGAACCGCGAACTCGTCGCGGCGCCATGCTTTCGGCAGAGCCTCGTCATGCATGCTCTGCCCCGCGCGGGAGAGTTGGATCCTGCCTTCGACAGCGATCCACGCGCGGCCTATTTTCGCCAAGCCTCCTATGGCGTGCCAATTCGAATGGCGTTGATTTCGTTGCTATTGAATCACGGAGCGGGCGGGTCGCTCGAACGGTTCGTGGGCGGGTTCCGCGCAACCGCTCGCTCGACCCTGCATAAGAGCGGTACCTTGTGCTCGAATTTCAACTGCATCAGCCACGTCGAAGGCCGCGTCCACCGGGAACGCCTTGCCATAAAGCCGGAACGGCCGCGCTGCCTCTACTGCGACCACGAGATCCTACAGTCGCCGGGTGAATGACGTGGACTGGGGGGGACATGGAACAATCGTCCTGATGGCCTTGGCGGTTGGCTACATGCTCGGCTCTGTTCCGTTCGGACTGATCTTCAGCTGGCTGGCCGGCGCTGGAGACGTGCGCAGGATAGGCTCGGGTAATATTGGGGCAACTAATGTCCTGCGGACAGGGAAACGCGGGGCGGCCGTCGCCACGTTGTTTTGCGACGCCGCCAAGGGCGCCGTCGCGGCCGCCGTCGCACAGCGATATGGGATGGAAGCTGCGGTTGCCGCCGGTGTCGGCGCCTTCCTGGGCCATGTGTTTCCCGTTTGGCTGAAATTCAATGGCGGAAAAGGCGTTGCGACTTTCCTGGGCATTGTAGCGGCATTCGATTGGCGCGTCGGTTTACTGACCGCTGCGACATGGTTGGTCGTGGCAGCTACCCTGAGGATTTCCTCGTTTTCGGCATTGGTCGCCGCCGCCGCAACCCCGGTCTACTTCCTTCTGGCTGGTTATCCGGCATTCGCGTTCGCAACGGCCTGCCTCGCGCTAATGATCTTTCTTACGCATCGCGCCAACATCGTACGCCTGGTGAATGGGAATGAGCCGCGGATCGGGCAAGAACGCTCAGTTCCAAACAGATGACAATCCTTTCCCCACGTCAGAAATTGGACTGGCTACGCCTTGCGCGGACATCGAATGTCGGTCCGGTTACTTTCGCGGCGTTGCTGGCGCGCTTCGGTTCGGCTGCCGCCGCGCTCGATGCGGTTCCCCTGCTTGTCAGGCGCGGCGGAGGAAGCGGTATCCTCATACCTTCAGTTGCCGAGGCGGAGCGTGAAATCGCCGCGTTGGCGGCGTTGGGCGGCACATTCATCGCATCTTGCGAAGACGGTTTCCCCAACGGATTGGCGGCTCTCGATCCGCCGCCGCCCGTTATAGCGGTTCTGGGCAAGCCAACGCTTCTGTCTGCCGAAATGATTGCCATTGTGGGAGCACGAAATGCGTCGGCGCTCGGGCGGAAGTTTGCAGCCCAACTCGCGACGGAGCTTGGTAAGGCGGACTTGGTAATTGTCTCCGGAATGGCGCGCGGCATTGATGCGGCCGCGCACGAAGCGGCACTGCCGACCGGAACGTGTGCGGTCCTCGCGGGCGGAGTGGACGTTGTGTATCCGAACGAAAACAAGGCGCTGTACGGCCGTCTCCGCGAAGACGGTGTTCTGGTATCCGAAATGCCGATGGGAGAGTCCCCACAGGCTCGCCATTTTCCACGACGAAATCGCATTATCTCGGGCCTCTCCCGCGGAGTTATCGTTGTCGAGGCAGCTGAGGGATCGGGGTCCTTGATCACTGCGAACTATGCGCTGGAACAAGGCCGGGAGGTCTTTGCCGTTCCAGGCTCCCCGCTGGATGCTCGCGCAAGGGGCACCAACCGGCTGATCAGAGAAGGCGCAGTGCTCACGGAAACGGCTGACGATGTATTCCAGACCTTGAAACCGATCCTGCATCGGGCGTTTAGTGAGCCAACTTCACCCAGCATGGATACACAGACCCTCCGCCCGGAGTCGGGCGTAGACCGGAATCTGATCCGTGATACCCTTCTGGAACTGCTCGCGCCCACCGCGATCAACATCGATGAGCTGATCCGGCAATGCGAGTTGCCGGCGAACGCTGTCCTGACCGCATTGTTGGAGCTTGAGCTTGCCGGCCGGATCAGGCGGCATCCAGGTAACCGGGCGTCACTTTCGTAAAGGGGCGCGTTTTTGCGTTACCTTGACGATCCGTTCCGCCTCGGCGGCGGCTACTTCCAGAAGCTCTGCCAGATGGCGATGCCCGCTCTGGTCCGCCATACTCCGGAGAGCAAGCAACATGTCGAGCGAGTAGGCTGCCATTTCCGATGGGGTAAGGATTGGTTCCCGTGGGGAGCTGCTGAGGGCGGACGGAGCGGTTTGTATGGCCATGGGGCGATTCAGGTCTCGGCGGGCGGAAGACTACTCCTGCAAATGAATATTACAACCAATAGTGGCAGATTCTTTGCAGATTTCTGTCTCCCTTGGCAAACGATCGCTTTCGCTGCAATTGATGGTTGTCCATTCCGATCGGCTGAAATTTGCCCCGCGTTCACACCAAGCGGCTCTGGCGAACGGCCGCGGCGATGAACGATGCGAACAGCGGATGAGGGAGGAAGGGGCGGGACTTGAGCTCGGGGTGAAACTGGACGCCGATAAACCAAGGATGATCGGAAATCTCCATGATTTCGGGCAAACGGCCGTCGGGCGACCAGCCGGACACAACAAATCCGTGCTCCGCCAGCTGGCGGAGATAACCCACATTAACTTCGTAACGGTGCCGGTGACGCTCCACGATCTCTAAGCCTCCATAGATTTCCGCGACGCGACTTCCGGTCGCCAGGACAGCAGGATACTGTCCCAGTCTCATCGTACCCCCCAGACCGCCGCCCTCTTGTCGTACTTCAAGCTGGTTTCCTTTGGTCCACTCTGTCATGAGCGCAATGACGGGATGACGCGGATGCCCGTTCTCCGTTGTGCCGGCACCTTCCAACCCGGCAAGATCGCGCGCGCCTTCGATGACCGCCATATGGAGGCCATAACAAATTCCGAAAAACGGCACGTTGTGCTCGCGCGCAAATCTCACCGCGCGAATTTTGCCTTCCGTGCCTCGTTCGCCGAAGCCGCCCGGTACGAGAATCCCGTCAACATCCTCCAGAAACGATGCCGCGTCGTCCCGTTCGAATATTTCGCTGTCGATCCACTCCATATGCACCTGGACATTGTTCGCGATTCCGCCATGGGTAAGCGCCTCCGACAACGACTTGTAGGAGTCCTTTACCTGCATGTACTTGCCGACCACGGCGATTTTCACTTCGCCTTCCGGGTTCTTGACCCTCTCCACCACCCATTGCCAATGGGAAAGATCCGGCAGCGGGGCGTCATCGATCCCAAAGGTTTTTAGCACCTGCGTATCGAGTCCTTGCTCGTGAAACCGCATCGGCGCCTCGTAAATGGTCGAAAGATCGAGGCCGGGGATCACGCAGGCTGGAGATACGTTGCAGAAGAGCGCGATCTTGCGGCGATCCTCCTCCGGTATCGGGTAATGTGAGCGGCACAGCAGAATATCCGGCTGAATGCCGATGCTGCGCAGCTCCTTGACCGAATGCTGGGTGGGTTTCGTCTTAAGTTCACCCGCCGTCTCGATGTAGGGAACCAGGGTCAGGTGAACGAAGCAGGTATTTCGGTGGCCGAGATCATTGCCGAGCTGTCGAATGGCTTCAAAAAACGGCAACCCTTCGATGTCACCAACAGTGCCTCCGATTTCACAGAGCAGGAAGTCGATGTCATCGGTCCCGGCAATCACAAATTCCTTGATCAGGTCCGTGACATGCGGAATCACCTGAACGGTACGGCCCAGATATTCGCCGCGACGCTCTCTTTCGATCACGCGCTGGTAAATTCGACCCGAGGTGACGTTATCGGACTGCGCAGAGGGAACACCGGTGAACCGCTCATAGTGCCCCAGATCAAGATCTGTTTCCGCGCCGTCGTCGGTGACGTAGACTTCACCGTGCTGGAACGGGGACATCGTGCCAGGATCAACGTTGAGATAAGGATCGAGCTTCCGCAGGCGCACGCGATATCCGCGAGCCTGCAAAAGCGCACCCAATGCGGCTGACGCAAGTCCTTTTCCCAGGGAAGAGACCACGCCGCCGGTGATAAAGATCAACCGCGCCATGGAAGGCCAACATGACGGAGAGTGCGGTGCCACTCAAGAGTAAAGATCGAAACTTTCCACCCTATTCACTTTGTCGACCAGGCTCGCCAGAAGACACAATCAGTGGGGCGCAGGCACCTTCTGCGGAGCAGGCTTGGCGGGCGAGGTCGATGGATGCGGCAAGGTCAGCGGCTGGATTCTCCCGGGTGAAGCTTGCTGATCGAGAATCGAGCGTGACTGCGGACGGCTGTGAAGCGCCAACAAAGTCAAAGCCAGGCTGGTTAAAAAAAATAGCGCCGCGAGGATGGCGGTCGTGCGGGTAAGCGTGTCTGCAGCTCCCCGTGCGCTGAAAAGTCCCCCTAAGCCAGAACCGCTGCCTCCCATGCCAAGAGCTCCGCCTTCCGAGCGCTGCAAGAGCACAGCGCCGACCAGAGCAATGGAGACAAATAGCTGGAAGATAATGAGGATATTCTGCATGGGCGCTCCAATTCGCGCCTCACTTAGTCATTTCTGCGGGAAGACGCAAATTGCGCCCCCGAAAAGTGTATGGCCGGACAAGCTCTGCCCGGCCATACCCGCATGATTTAGATTACTGGGCGTATACAGCGAAAGAAGGCGCAGGAACCGAGCTGCCGACTGCAACCCAGCCGGATCCTTGATTGACTGCGATTGGAACCGGATCGATCTGATCGGTGGAGTTGAAGTTCCATGCCGCCCAGGTGTCATCACCCTTTTTGTCAGTGCTGACCACTACCCAATAAGGAGTGCCTCCCTTGACATCTACGCCGCCCTTAACGTTGAGCACAGCGAGGTCACAGCACGCTCCAAAGACTCCCAAACCCGTAGCCTTGCCGGAAGCGAGCTTTTTGCCTGGAACACCGCTGGCATCATCGTAAAGCCCTACATCGACCAAGTTCGTTCCGGTGACATATCCGACGGCGGCATCGACTTCACCCACCGTGGCATCCGCCGACGGCGTGAACTGCATTGCCACCCAGTTCTGCTGGGCGATGACACTCGAAGCGCCGGAGATCGTGTTACCGTAACAGCAGAAGTACAGCCCCTTCGGATATTTCACGCCGATATTGCTGAAGATCGCCTTTGCTTTTTTTGGATCATGTGCCCGCGATGCCGTATATGTGGCGGATCCATGCGCCACCGACGTGATCGATTTGTCCTTGCTTACCGTGGCACCGATATTGTTGTTCGCCGCAAATGTTCCCGTCGCGGCGAACGCCGAAACGGCCAAAACGGCTAGTGTTGTCTTGATCATTTAGTCCTCCCTGTGATTGCAGCCCCTACGACAAGCTGAAGAACGAATCACTACCGCTGTCATTCGCGATGAGCAATAGCATCGGCCATTGCCCGAGAATTATGAACGGCGCCGACCTGGAACCAAATGACAGGTGCTCGTTGCTGTCTTCACAGTTCGTGAGCCGCATGCGCAGCGGAAAAGATCGCCTGGAAATCAGTTGCCTTTAGACTGGCTCCCCCTACCAATGCGCCACCCACTTCCGGCAAGGCAAGTATCTGACGCGCGTTGGATGGTTTCACAGAACCGCCATATAGAATTCGAATATCCGCCCCGGCACTTCCCAACCCTGTCGAAAGACAGCCGCGAATGTGGGCATGCATCTCTGCAATCTCGGAAGCAACAGGCGTCTTTCCTGTGCCAATGGCCCAAACCGGCTCGTACGCGACGACCGTGTTCGCAGCGGTCCCGCCGGCGGGCACGCTGCCAGCGAGTTGACTCTGGCATACGCCAAGATGTCCGGCGCAAAGTCGATCTTCCTCTGTCTCGCCCACACAGATGATTGTCATCAGCCCGGCGCGCCAGCCGGCGAGTGCCTTGGCGGCAACCGCCGCATTGTCCTCGCCATGGAATTGGCGCCGTTCGGAATGACCCACGATCACCGCGGTTGCCCCGGCATCCCGTAGCATTTCTGCGCTGATATCTCCCGTGAATGCGCCACTTGGGTCGGGATGGCAGTCTTGCGCACCGATAGCGATCCGTCCGGCAGCGATCTGGACGGCCCGGTGCAGCAAGGTCACTGGCGGGCAGACAAGGATGTCGGCATTGGGAGGATTGGCAGAAGTAATTTCGCAGATAGCCTCGATTTCGGCGAGCGCCGCGGAAAGGCCATTCATTTTCCAGTTACCCGCAATTAGCTGCCTCACCCGCTTTAACCCCAGAATCGCCCGGCCGACATGTCATCGAAGGCGCTATCTCCGCAAGTCAGCTGCCGAGGCCTTCAAGGGCCGCACTCAAGAACCTGTTGAATCCCCTGACTCAAGGACATAATATTGTGCCAAGGCGGGACTCGGGCATGTACACATTTAGCAACCAGAGTGGACCTTCGACTGCCTTGGAACGGGCTGCGGTCGTTGAGGAATTTTGGGCCTCTCGGAATGTCTGGGTCCATGCCATGAATGCCGAACGCCGATCAGCCTGGGAGCGAAAGTGGGCTGGGCTTAGCGAATGTGACTTGTCTTCCGGTCATACCCGGATGGTGGAGGGAGTCCGCATGGAGAACCCTGAAGCCCGTGTCCTGCAGTTGCGCCCAAAGAAAGAAGAAGCCCAGGAGGAGCCGGGGCTGACCAAGCTTCCCGCGTACCGCTTCTATTGGCAATCGAGGTCGCTTCAGCTTCCCACGGCGTAGCGTGATCGCCGGGTCTGCGACAACTGCGGCGCTGGACCGTTTGCCTCTGCCGGTCCAATTCCTATCCTTCGCCCCTTTCTAGACGAATAGGCCTTAAATGCTCCAGCAGATGCGAAAATATACGAAGTCGTGGGTCAGCTCGCTTTTCCTGGGGCTGCTGGCGCTCAGCTTCGGCGTATGGGGTATCGCCGATATTTTTCGCGGCAGCTCGGACACGTCCGTCGCCACGGTCGGCGGCGAAAAGATTCCAATCGAGCTTTTCCAACGGGACTATCGGAACCTGACGCGAGCCGCAGCCCAGCAGGGCCCGATCAAACCGGCGGCAGCGCGAGCATACGGACAACAGGTTCTCGATGGACTGATCAACGAAGCCGCACTGAACACCTATCTTAACCGCTACGGCATCATGGCCACCGATGACACAGTCTCCGCGCGCATTCGCGCGATGCAGAACTTCATCGGGCCATTAGGGACGTTCGATCACAACACGTTCCAGCGGCTGATCGATCAGGCGGGATTCACTGAGGAGGGGTTCATCGAGTACATGCGCGGCGTTCTGGAGCGGGAGCAGTTCCTCGGCGCCGCCGGCAGCGGACTGCAAATGCCTCCAGGATATGCGCGCGCATTCTTCAACTATCTGAACGAGGCGCGTGCCGCGGACTACATGGTGATACCCGTCACAGCGGCGGGAATAGTCCCGGCGCCGAGCGACGCCGAACTGAATGCGTATTTGAAAGCGCATGTGAGCCGATTCAGCACGCCAGAGTATCGGCAGGTCACGTATGCCTGGATTGCGCCGTCCGATGTTGCGAGCAAGATAACGGTCTCGGATGTCCAGATGAAGCAGGCGTATGAATTCGACAAGGCGAAATATGTTGTGCCGGAAAAGCGGCAACTCGAGCAGATCACCTATCCCGATCTCCCCAGCGCCAAAGCCGCGCGCCTCAAAATAGACAGCGGCAGCTCGTTCTCCGATCTTGCCAGAGCGCGCGGCCTGAACCCGGCGGATATTGAGCTGGGCGACCTTACCAAAGCCGATCTTGGGGAGCGGGGTGTGGCCGTATTCGCCTTGGCGAAGGATGGCGTCACTGCGCCCCTGAAGGCACCGGTCGGTTTCGCGCTGATCCATGTCGTCAACATTACACCCGGGACCAGCCGTTCCTTCGAAGAGGTGAAGGAGGAATTGCGCAAGAAAATCGCCGATCAGCTTGCAACAGCGAAAATCGGCGATATTGCCAATCAATACATCGACGCGAACAGCCGAGGGCAGGACATCGCGAAGGCCGCGGCCTCGGTCGGCATGCATGTCGCGAACCTCGCGGCTGTCGACGCACACGGCAACACGCCGGAGGGCGGCAAGGCACGAATACCTTCCGATCCGGAATTGCTTGCCCAAGTGTTCAAGGCTGAAGTTGGCGAAGAAGGCGATCCCTTCTCCGCAAAATCGGGCACCAGCTACGTGATAAAGGTCGTCGGCGTCCGCCCGCCAAAACTGAAATCGCTCGAAACCGTCCGTGCTGAAGCAACAGCCGCGTGGCAAAAGGAACGGCAGTTGCGTCAGTTGGAGGCCAAAGCCAAGAGCATCTCCGAAATGGCGTCGGCTCAGGGGAGTCTGAAAGCAGCCGCCGCCAGCGTTGGAGTCACCGTGCAGTCCAGCGGTCCGTTGCGGCGGCCGCAGCCAAAAAGGCCCCTTCCTGGCCCCCTGCCGTTACCTCTCGTGACCAAAGTCTTCTCGGTCCCTGCCGGCAAGGCCGTTTACGGGCCGACGAGCGACCATTCGGCCTACATCGTGGCACTCGTGACCGCCGTCCAGCATCCGCCGGCATTCGTTCTGCGCGGCTCCGGCTTGCGGCGGTTCGCGGGGCAAGTGGGAACATCGGCCGGTCAGGATATCGCCGGCGCGGTAGCGGCCGCGGCGCGAAGCAAAGCCGGCGTTTCAATCGAGCAGAAGACGGTGGACCGCCTGACCGGCGAAAACTCGTGACATGCGCATCGAGCCGGACTTTGCGACATTCGCCCGGCTCCATTATTCCGGCGAACCGCAAGCGGTCTATGCGCGCCTGATCGGAGATCTGGAAACACCTGTTTCCATATTCCTGAAACTCAGCGAGCAACGAACCAACTGCTTTCTTCTGGAAAGCGTCCAGGGCGGCCAGACACGCGGACGCTATTCCGTCATCGGCATCGAGCCCGACCTCATCTGGCGCTGCCGCGATGGCAAGGCGGAGATCAGCAAGCGCGGCGGCGCTGACGCGTTCGCGCCGGTCGATAAACCAGCACTGTCGTCGTTGCGTGATGTGTTAGATGGAAACCGGATGAAGCTGCCGCCGGACTTGCCTCCGATGACGGTCGGGCTTTTCGGCTACCTTGGCTACGACATCGTGCGGCTGGTCGAGCGCCTGCCCGATCCGCCGCCGGACACCTTGAACCTGCCCGACGCAATCCTCGTTCGGCCCACCGTGGTTGTCATATTCGACAACGTGCGCGACGAAATCATCGTCGTGACGCCGGTTTGGCCGGACGCAGCCATCGCGGCGGGGATGGCATACGCCGATGCCTGCGAAAGGCTCACCCATGCCGTCCAGCAAATTCGAGGTCCGCTGCCGGCCTCGTCGCGACGACCCGACTGGCACAAGGACGACTCCGCAGTGCAATCGAACATCAGCCGCGCCGATTATCTCTCCATTGTGGAGCGGGCGAAAGAATACATTCGCGCTGGCGACATCTTTCAGGTCGTACCGAGCCAGCGCTTTCGACGCACCTTCCGGCTTCCGCCGCTCGATCTTTATCGCGCGCTGCGGCGGTTGAACCCTTCGCCGTTCCTTTACTGCCTCGCCTTTCCCGAGTTCGCGCTTGTCGGTTCCAGCCCGGAAATTCTGGTGCGATTGCGGGATGGCACCGTGACCATACGGCCCATCGCCGGTACGCGGCCGCGCGGCCGCACACCGACTGAAGATGCAGCACTTGCCGACGAACTGATGCGCGATCCAAAGGAGCGGGCCGAGCACCTCATGCTGCTCGACCTTGGACGAAACGACGTGGGCCGGGTCTCCAGGACCAACTCCGTTCGCGTCACAGACAGTTTCTTCATCGAACGCTACAGCCACGTGATGCATCTGGTTTCCAACGTGGAAGGCGAACAGCGCGATGGACTGGATGCGATCGATGCGCTGGCGGCGGGTTTGCCGGCCGGCACGCTTTCCGGCGCCCCGAAAATTCGCGCCATGGAAATCATCGACGAGTTCGAGACAGAAAAGCGAGGAGCCGCCTATGCCGGCGCGGTCGGGTACTTCGCTGCCGATGGCTCGATGGATACCTGCATCGTCCTTCGCACCGCGTTGTTGAAAGACGGCACGATGTATGTACAGGCCGGCGGCGGTGTTGTGGCGGACAGCGATCCGGCTGCGGAGTATCAGGAGACGGTCAACAAGGCCAAGGCGCTGTTCGCGGCAGCGGAGGAAGCCGAGCGGCAGGCCGCGATGAACACCGCATAGCAACCGTCCTAGGACATCGGGTTGGGCGGCGGCACCGGATCGGGCGGCAGCGGAATGAATTCGTCATGATCGAGATCGGGCAGCTTCATGCGCCCGGCGCGCCAATCCGCCTTCGCCTGCGCGATCCGCTCCTGGGATGAGGAGACGAAATTCCATTCTATGAAGCGCGGGCCGACCGGCTCGCCTCCCAGCAGCATTACGCACGCGTCGGTGACAGCACGAACGACGCCGGGACCAGGCGCGAACACCAACATATGCCCGGGGCTCAATTCCTGATCGTCCGTAGACAGAATACCTGACACCACGTAAGCAGCGCGTTCGCTGTAATCGTCTGGTAGCTCCAACACGGTACCGGCCTTCAGTTCAGCGTGCGCGTAAAAAATCGGCGAATGGGTTTTCACCCTTGCCTCTTTGCCGAACGCCTTTCCGGCGATGATGCGAATTTTGATTCCAGCATCCTGCAGCAGCGGCAGATCGTCCTGAGGGTGGTGCGCGAAGCTGGGTTCGGTTTCCTCACTGGCGTCCGGCAATGCGACCCACGACTGAATCCCGTGCAGAGGCCCGCCTTCCATGCGTGCCCTCTCGAAGCGTTCGGAGTGCGTGATGCCGCGGCCGGCGATCATCCAGTTCACTTCCGCGGGCCGGATCGCCTGCTCGGAGCCGACGCTGTCGCGGTGCATGATCTCGCCTTCGAACAGGTATGTCACCGTGGAAAGCCCAATATGCGGATGCGGCCGCACGTCCACCTTGCGCGAAATGCCGGCTGGCAAATTCACCGGGCCCATGTGATCGAAGAAGATGAACGGGCCGACCATCCGGCGCGGCCCATACGGCAGCACCCGGCCGACTTCGAAGCCGCCGAGATCCTTGCGCCGCTGATCGATCACCAACTCAAGCATCGTTCATCCTTCTAACGCCCAAGGCCCTGGGCAGCGATCGCTGTGTTCGCACAACGGCTTGATCATTGCTTTTACGGATCATCGCGAACCCCCTTCCCTCAGCAACGGAATTGTTTGTTTTGCTTGGCTGAAATTTGCGCGCGGCGAACGAAGAATTGTTCGTTTTGTTTGGCAAAAAAATCGAGGTGGGCCCCCCTCCTGTTCTGAGAAACACAAGATGTTGTGTCCGCTGCACTGCGGCAGCATTTGAAATCACGACTCTGAGCAATTCGGCGCGGAGAGTCCGCGCGGCCGTTGCCGATGCTGCATGGGGGCGAATGGCCGGCCTCTCCGCCAAACCGCAATTCCACAAATTGTCCGCTTCACGTGTCATGACCGGGCATTATACACCCACCTAGGCCGGTGGTAGACGCGCGAGCCGAAAAATTTTTTAAGCCGCTGATTCCATGGAGTCATTTTTCTCCGTCTGCGGATCAAAATGGAGAACCGGTCTAGATGACAAGGCCCGAGCTGATGAGCTCTTCATAATCCTTCGCCTGCTCATGAACGCGCGCCAACCGCGAGTCTTGCTCGACAAAGCGGATACGGTCGGCGTGTGCCGCCTCCAGGGACTCCGGTCCCGCTGGAGCCGGGTTCGGCCCCACGAGGCAACACACGCCTTCTCGAAAAAAGAAGGGCGGCGCGCGACAACATCGCGGCCGCCCCCACAGATCACGGATTGCGAATGAAGCCGTGACGGACGGCGTTCTCGTCCCTGAAGGCTCCCACAATCCGGTGGGCCTTGTTGCTCGAAATGACAAAATAGGTGCCGGCGTCACCCACACCCGGCGGATCGAATTCAACGATCTTGCCATTATTCTTCCGGTAGTAGCCATGCGAGACGTCGTTTGAATCGATGTACTCGCCGATGCCCCATCCCGCTTCGCGATGCTCGACAGCGACGGTGCCCTGGCCCGGAGATGTTCCCGCATCCGGCGCGTCGACAATTGTGTAATTCTTAAACGGATCGCGAATGAAGCCATGCATCACGCCGTTCGCATCGATCACTTGGCCGACAACCCAACCCTTGTCGTCGATCTCCGCCGCGGTTGTGCCCTGACCAGGGCCCATGCCGGCGCCAGGCGCCTGGAATTCCTCGTAACTGCCGTCCTGGCGCACGAAACCGGTGGCGTTGTCGTTGCTGTCCACGATGCCGCCGGCAAGGTCGCCCTTGTTGTTTATGCCGATACACTGCGAGCCTTGATCGGGACCCGCGCCGGCATTCTCCGCATCGGGTAACTCGGTGATGCTGCCCTCTCGGGTGCGGGTGAAGCAATGGAAGGCGCCATTGTCGTCGAAATAATCGCCGGCCAGCACTCCCTTGTTGTTGATGAATTGGCCGAAGCCCCCGCCGGTGCCGTCCGGCACCGCGATGGGTGTCACGGCGCCATCCTTGGTGCGCACCCACGGCTGCTCCAAGCCCGTATCGTTATCGATGTAGGAGCCGAAGACTTCATTCTTGTCGTTCAGCAGCCCGACGAAGGTGTCGTTGTTGCCAATGTGAATGTCCAGGTCCGCGGGATAGCTGCCATCGGGCATGCGCAGGAACGCGTGGAACGTGCCGTCATCCTTGCTCACATACTGGCCGGACACAACGCCATCCTCGTTGATGCCGAACACCCTCGTTCGATACGCCGGATCGCCATCGGGATGGTCGATAATGGTGTAATCGGCACCCGGGTGAACGGGGCGATGCGCGGCGGGTTTTGCGTCCTGTTTGTGCAGACTGAATGCCTCTCGCTCGGCCCTGTGTTCGCCGAAACGCAGCAGCAGCGAATGCCTGGATCCTTGGTGGATGAGGTTCGGCCTTGCCATGGCGCCCATGGGAAGCAGTGTCAATGTGCTGCCCAGCAGCACGAATGCAAAAGTTGATTTCGTGGTGTTGCTCATTTTGGCCCTCCAGTTGCCAAGGTTTGCAGTTGAGGGCGAAGCATGGGCGGGGCGGCCAGAACGGGGCAGAAGGAGCGTGATGACAATAAGGGACAACGTCGTGAGGTCCGGTTGCATCTTGTTGCATAGCCCAGGAAAACTCCGGATATTTGAGATCGGCGCGGCGCCGATGGGGCTTTGGTGACGCAAGAATTGATTTCGGAACCGGAAGAATTCGGCGCCCGGCTGGCGTTGGCGTTGAACGCGATCAATATGAGCCGTTCACAGCTTTCCGCAGCGCTCAGCGTGGACAAGTCGGTGGTCAGCCGCTGGATGTCCGGACAGGTGGCCCCGTCCAGTTACAATCTGGCCCGTATCAGTTCGCTCATCGCGAATGCCCGGCCCGGTTTCAACATGACGGTCTGGACGGCGCCGCGGGCGGAATTCGAGGCGGCGCTGGGCATCTCCATATCGGGGGCCCCGGCCTCGCTGCCGGCCGCGCCAACACCGCGGACACAGGCGGACGGGCCAACCAAGCACGTGCCTCCACGCCGCCCGACAGCATCGCGACCGACCTTGTTCGCTGCAACGGCCGGTGCGATCCTGCTCCTCTGCCTGGTCGCGGCGTGGCTGGCGTGGCACCGGTCTTCATCGCACACCGCGACAGACCACACACCGCCTTCCCCCGCATCGGTGGCGGTGATGCCATTCATCAACATGAGCGGCGATCCCTCGAAAGAGTATCTAGGAGACGGCATCTCCGAGGAAATTCTCAATGATCTCGCCAACACCCCGAATCTGCGGGTGGCGGCGCGAACCTCCTCCTTCGCCTTTAAGGGAACGCACACCGGCATTGGCGAGATCGCGAGGAAGCTGAACGTGCGCACGGTGCTGGAAGGCAGCGTCCGCCAGCAAGGTGATCGCCTTCGCATCGTGGCGCAGCTCATCGATGCGCAAAGCGGTTTCCACCTCTGGTCGGCGCGCTACGACCGCAAGCTCGACGACATCCTCGCCGTGCAGGACAAGATCGCGGGCGCCATCGTTGCCGCGCTTTCGCAGAAGCTGGTTCGAACACGCCCGGCGCCCCGCATCTCGCCGGAAGCGTACCGTGATTACCTGCAAGCGCAATATTTCTTCCGCCAGCGCACCGTGTCCGGGTTCAAACGCGCCGGCGAACTGCTGAAGAGCGTGCTCCAGCGCGAGCCCAACTTCGCCGCCGCCTATGCCATGCGCGCCCATCTGTTGCACCTGACGGCGCGGGACGACCTCGCCCTGCTCGCCGAAGCACAGAGGATGGTTTCCAAGGCGCTGCAACTGGAGCCCGGCAATCAGGACGCTCTGGATACCCAGATCGAGCTTTCCATCGGACTTTGGAACTGGCCTGTAGTGTATCGGGCCGGCCGACAACTTCTGGCGCAGCCAAAACGCACCGGGAATTACTACAACGGCATTGGCTTCTTCTATCAATACATGGGTTTTCCAAAACTGGCACTGGAAGCGCGCCGCGAAGCGGTCGAACTCGACCCGCTTGCCTTTTCCTATTGGAACAACCTCGCGATGGCGAAATGGCATGTCGGCCGGCTGAACGAAGCTATTGCAACCGCACGGGGGGCTCTGGATATCCAGCCCAACCATCTGGGGGGCCTCTACAATATGTGCCAGATGACTGCGGCTTCCGGGAAAATCAGCGAAGCGCGCCACTACGCGAAGGTGATCGCCGCCTTGCCCAGCCCTCAATTTCCATGGGTGCCCACTGCCTGTGAAATCGAGATAGCTATCGGTGAACACAGGACCGCACAGGCCCTGGAGTTACTTCATCGCATGGATGGAGACAAAATCGGCGATGCCCGTCTCGGACTGCTCTATGCGCGCGCGGGCGATTTGAATGCCGCGATGAAATTGTTTTCGGTAGCGTACAATCTCCGCGACCAGGGCCTGATATGGATTCGTTACGACGCGGGGACCCAGACGACATTGTTGCAGGATCGGCGCTGGCTAGCTCTTTGGCAGAGGCCGCTTCTGCGGGACTGGCAAAAGTATCACGATCGCATCGCCGCTGAGCTGACGTCGGAAACATTTCACTGATGGAATATGGCTAGCCGGCCGCCACGCGGTTATCATCCGTAAAAGGTCTCACAATGCTGCTGCTGATCGACAATTATGACAGCTTCACCTTCAACCTCTTCCACTATCTGGGAGAGTTGGGGGCCGAGGTTGAGGTGTGCCGCAACGATCAGATCACGGTCGAGCGCGCGCTCGCCATGCGCCCGCGCGGCATCGTGCTTTCGCCCGGGCCCTGCACGCCGAACGAAGCCGGTATCTGCCTCGATCTTGTGCGCGCCGCCGGTGCCGCTATCCCGATCCTCGGCGTGTGCCTCGGGCATCAGGCAATCGGCCAGGTCTATGGCGGCCGCATCGTGCGCGCGCCGGAGCCGATGCACGGCAAGGTCAGCCGCATCCATCACAACGGCAAGAGCGTGTTTCGCAATCTCGAACAGGACTTCGAGGCGACGCGCTACCATTCTCTCACCATCGCGCCGGACAGCGTGCCGTTATCGCTTCAAGTGACAGCCACGACCGCCGACGGCGTCATCATGGGCGTGATGCACCACGAGCATCCAGTGCACGGGGTGCAATTTCATCCCGAGAGCATTGCCTCCCAGCACGGGCACGCGCTGCTGCGCAATTTCCTCACCATCGCCGACGAGTTCGCGCGCGTCTCTGCATGAGCGCCGGAGGGTTCACGGATGCGCTGAAGCGGGTTGCCCGTGGCGAAACACTGGATGGCGCCGAAGCCGCGGAGGCCTTCGCCAGCCTCATGCGCGGCGAAGTGAGTGAAGCGCGCATCGCTGCCTTTCTGACTGCGCTTGCGCTGCGAAAGCCCACGGTCGAGGAAATCACCGGTGCCGTGCGCGCCATGCGCGGCGCCATGCGAAGCATTCACGCACCGACCAACGCCATCGATGTGTGCGGCACCGGTGGCGACGGCCTGGCGACGCTGAACGTGTCGACCGCCGTGTCGTTCGTGGTCGCTGCGTGCGGCGTGCCGGTGGCGAAGCATGGCAACCGCAGCGCTTCCTCGCAAACCGGCGCCGCCGATGTCCTGGAAGCGCTGGGCATCCGCATCGATCTTGCGCCAGAGCAGGCCGAAGCATGCCTGGCGGAACACAATTTCTGCTTTCTGTTCGCGCCGCAATATCACCCGGCGATGAAGCACGTTGCGGCCGTACGGCGGGAGCTGGGCTTCCGCACGATCTTCAATCTGATCGGCCCGCTGGCCAATCCGGCGAAAGTCCGGCGGCAGTTGATCGGTGTGTTCTCAGCGGAGTGGATCGATACCGTTGCCGCCGTCCTTCGCGAACTTGGTGCAGATGCCGCCTGGATTGTGCACAGCACGGACGGCATGGACGAGATCTCGCTCTCGGCGCCGACGGACGTGGCGGTATTGTCGCGCGGCACTGTTGAACGCCGCGAGATCACGCCCGAAGACGCTGCCCTGCCCCGCGCGCCTGCCGCGGCGCTGCGTGGCGGAGATGCGAGCGAGAACGCGCACGCCATCCGTGCGTTGCTGTCCGGAACGACCTCACCGTTCCGCGATATCGTGCTGCTGAATGCGGCGGCGGCCCTGATTGTGGCGGAGAAAGCGCGCGATCTGAAGGACGGCGCAAACGTGGCAGCGGAAGCCATCGACTCCGGTGGCGCTCGCAACGTCCTTGCGGCCGTGGCGCAGTTTTCCTGCCAGGCTTCGGCATGACGATTCTCGACAAGATCGCCGCCTACAAGCGCGAGGAGATTGCCGCCGCCAAGGCGCGTATGCCGCTTGCGGAACTGGAATCCCGGATCAAAAATTTGGGACCAGCACGCGGGTTTGCTCAGGCACTGCGCGAAAGGCGCGCGCGCGGCGAAATCGGCCTGATTGCCGAGATAAAAAAGGCGAGCCCTTCGAAAGGAATCATCCGGCGCGACTTCGAGCCAGCAGCGCTTGCGCGAGCCTACGCGCAGGGTGGCGCCGCCTGCCTTTCGGTGTTGACGGATAGCCCGTCTTTTCAGGGCGATCTCGCCTACATCCCGCTGGTGCGGCGCACGGTGGAGCTTCCAATATTGCGCAAGGATTTCATGCTCGATCCGTATCAGGTTGCGGAAGCGCGGGCCTTCGGCGCCGACTGCATCCTCATCATCATGGCAATGGTTGGAGACGCAGCGGCGCTCGAACTGGCTGACGCGGCAAAGGCGTACGGCATGGACGCGCTGGTGGAAATCCATGAAGGGACGGAGCTGGATCGCGCGCTGCGACTTGGTGCGGTCATGGTCGGCATTAACAATCGCGACCTGCGAACGTTCCAGACCGATCTGAACGTGACGATGAGACTGGCCCCCACAATTCCTTCCGACGTTCTGGTGGTCGCAGAAAGCGGGCTTTCGTCTCGCGCGGATCTGGATCGTCTCTCGCAGGTTGAGGTCACGACCTTTCTGGTCGGCGAAAGCCTCATGCGGCAAACCGATGTCGCCGCCGCCACCCGGGCACTGGTCCACGGCGAGCTCGGGACGGCCTCTCCGGCGTAGAACCCGGTGACATCAAATCAAGGGCTTGACATCCTCCAGAACCTTAGTAGAACAATTGCGGACTGTTGCAGCTTTGTTCGGCTGCGCTAAACGGAGTTTCCCCTATGCTGACCAAGAAGCAATACGAGCTTCTCATGTTCATCCACGAGCGGGTCCGGGAGACGGGCATCCCCCCCTCCTTCGATGAAATGAAGGATGCGCTCGATTTGAAATCCAAATCAGGCATTCACCGGCTGATCACGGCGCTGGAAGAACGCGGCTTCATCAAGCGGCTGCAGAAGCGGGCCCGCGCACTGGAAGTCGTGAAACTCCCGGAGAATCTCGCGGACACCTTGCGACCGGCGACGAGCCGAACGCAGGCGCAACGCCTGCACACATCGCCAGCCCGGGTGCCACGTGGCGATGGCCGGGTTGCGGCCGATACCCGGATCGCAGGCAGCCCGCGCCGCGCCGACGCGGATGGCGCGTCCAATGTCGCCGTGCTGGGGCGAATCGCGGCCGGCACACCGATCGAGGCGCTACAGAACAAGGTGGCCGAGGTGCCGGTGCCGGCAAGCATGCTAGGCCGCGGGGACCACTACGCCCTCGAAGTTGCCGGCGATTCGATGATCAACGCTGGCATTCTGGACGGCGACACGGTGATCATCCAGCAGGCTGACACGGCGAATACCGGCGAAATCATTGTGGCCCTGGTGGACGGGCAGGAAGCAACACTCAAGCGCCTGCGCCGCCGCGGCGATTCGATTGCGCTGGAAGCCGCCAATCCTGCCTACGAAACACGGCTCTACGGTGCCGACCGGGTGCGCGTTCAGGGCAAGCTGGTCGGATTGATTCGGCGATACTGACGGCGCGGCGCGGTCGTGCTCCAGGGCCGCTCGCCGCGGCGCTGGCGCGTGGTTTCGACGTGGATGCCGTCATGGAGCGAGACGGCGTACGCGCCATTGCGGCTGACATCGAAACGGTCAATGACGAATCGCGCCCGCGCGCAGCGGCCGCGCGTGGGAATTGCGCTGACCACGACGTTAGCCGTCGCGCAGTCTTCGTCCAAAGCGTCCTGCCGGCTGGCGACAGCGAGCATCGATCCCGACGGCAGGCGAACCACGCAGCCCGAGCTATCGCAGCCAATGTGATCGCCAGGTCCTGCAATTGCATTCGCGGGAACCAACGCATCGCCGTCGCGCTTGAGCCACTCAGTCGCCGAAAATTCATCCGATGGTTTCTGCACAAAGACCATTCGCTGCTGTGCGTTGCGGAATGCGACGGTTTTTCCATCGCGCGCCACCAAAATATCAGGAGCACGCAGTCCAGCGAGCAGCCCGCCCGCAACGACCAGCGGAACGATCGCAAGCCAGCGTAATCGGCCACGCCAAACAATCATCCATAGACCTGCGGCTGTGAGGAGAAGCAGGACAGACATCGGCCAGGCGGGGATCACGGAAACAGCCCCGGGCAATGCCGACACGCGCCGGCCGATGGCAAGCATGGCATCGATGCCCCATCCCATGATGTGCAGCGGATAGGCTTCTAGCCCGAACGGCATGAGCATCACGGAAACCGCCGCGGCCGGCATGATCACGAAGCCGATCACCGGCATCGCCGCCAGGTTGCCCAGGATGGCGTAGTGCGTGGCCCTGTCGAAGTGATAGATCGCGAATGGCGCCGTCGCGAGGCTGCCAACAAGGCTCGTCACGGCGCCGCCGCGTATGTATTTGCGGATTTTTGCCCACGAGGTGGTGGCCGTTTCGGCCGATTGACGACTGCGCTCCCACTCCGCAACCGCGATGAGACTCGCCACGGCGGCAAACGACATCTGAAATCCCGGATCGATCAACGACTCCGGCTGAAAGAGGAGCAGTATGACCGCGGCCAAGGCAACCGAGCGCATCGATAACGCCGGCCTGTCGATCAGTATCGCGAGCAGCATGGTCGCGAGCATCAGAAACGCGCGAACCGCCGGCGCCGACGCGCCGCTAATCAGCAGGTAGAACGCCGTACTGCACAGCGCGAGCACGGCTGCCCATTTCTTGATCGGTTGCGTCAATGCGAGCCCTGGAAACAGTGCAAGGAAAGCCCGCACCGCCCAGAACAATCCCAGGCCGACAAGGGCCATGTTCAGGCCCGAGATGGCCAGCACATGCGCAAGACCGGCATCGCGCAGGGCTGTCTGATCGTCGTCGGAAATTCCGCCGCGGTCGCCCGTGATCAGCGATGCTGCAATCGATCCGGTGCTGCCAGGCAATGCGGAGCGGATGCGATTGGATATTCGCCAGCGAAGCCCCTGTATCCCAATCCGAATGCGATCTCCCAGACCGATATGCTCAGGAAGAAGCAGTTGCGGTTTGCCATACGCGAATCCCACCGCCCCAATCTGCTGAAAAAAGGCCGAGCGGCCAAAATCATAGGCTCCCGGAGCGGCTGGCTCAGGCGGCGGTAACAGAACCGCGCGAACGCGGATTCTGTCACCGGGTACGAGCGCTCCGCCGCCGCTGCGAATGAAGATGCGCGCCGCTTTGGGATAGCCATTCAAGCTCAACCGCGACGCCTGTTCCACGTCCAGGAGCGCACGCACACCCTTGCCGTGCAGCTCAAGGCTCGTGATGTGTCCCTCAACGACGCTGAAAGTTCGGTGCGCGAGAATGGGAGCGGCAACGGAGTCGGTCCGATACTTGGCCAGCGCAAAACCGATCAGCGCCGCCGCAAGCAAAGCTTGCGCGGCTTTGGGGAGCGGCGTTTCCGTGCCGATTGCCGCGATGCCAAGCAACAGGCCCGAAATGCCCAGCGCTGCCGCGAAAAGCGGCGTGGGCTCGAAGTAAAGCGAAAAATAGAGTCCGATACCGGCTCCCAGTGCGACCGGAAGCCAAAGCGGCCACCGATCCCGCTCGGCCAGGACGCTTTGCGATAACCAGCCGAATACCGAGGCCACTCGCAGGGCCGGCGGCGCGGCTCCCGCACCGGCCGTTGTGCCGGAAGCGATTTGACGGGGGGAGGAAAGCGGACCTATCGCCACGGAAACCGGTTTGCTAGAAGCCTCGCAAATCACTGCAAGCCCAATACGCAGGCCGGACCGAAGGACGGCAGTATGACTCAAACTGGCCAGCCTGTCCTGCGCTTTGCGCCCTCCCCAACGGGTTTTCTGCATATCGGGGGTGCCCGCACGGCCTTGTTCAACTGGCTCTACGCCAGGCACACCGGCGGCAAGTTCCTCCTGCGTATTGAAGATACCGATCGCCAGCGCTCCACGCCCGAGGCCATTGCCGCAATTCTGGACGGACTGAACTGGCTGGGGCTGAACTGGGACGGCGAGCCGCTGTATCAATTCGCGCGCGCCAGGCGGCATCAGGCGATTGCCGAACAATTGCTGGCAGAGGGCAAAGCCTATCGTTGCTATGCGACGGCGCAGGAGCTCGAGGAAATGCGCGCGCGCCAGCGCGCTGAAGGCAAACCCATGCGCTACGATGGACGCTGGCGTGACCGCGATCCATCGGAAGCACCTGCCGAAGCGCCGTTTGTCATTCGGCTGAAAGCGCAGCAATCAGGCGAAACAATTGTGCATGATCTTGTCCAGGGCGACGTCCGGTTCGCCAACGAAAATCTGGACGACATGATCCTGCTGCGCTCGGACGGCACGCCGACCTACATGCTTGCCGTGGTGGTCGACGATTTCGACATGGACATTACGCACATCATCCGGGGAGACGACCACCTCAACAATGCCGCGCGTCAGCTTCAGTTGATCCAGGCGATGGATTGGCCCGTGCCTGTCTATGGTCATCTGCCCCTGATTCACGGACCGGACGGGGCCAAACTATCCAAGCGGCATGGCGCTTTGGCCGTCGATGCCTATCGGGAAATGGGCTACCTGCCCGAAGCAATGCGCAACTATCTCCTGCGCCTTGGCTGGAGCCACGGCGACGACGAGACGATCAGCACCGAGCAGGCGATCGGCTGGTTCAATCTGGAGAACATCGGGCGCAGTCCCGCCCGGTTCGATTTCAAGAAATTGGACAATCTGAACGCGCACTACATTCGCGCGACGGGCGATGAGACGATGGTGCAAGAAGTGACGGCTCTCCTGGGCCGCCGGCAGCCAGCGGTCATCCTCGATGACGTCGCCAGATCGCGCCTGCTCCTGCTGATGCCGGCCTTAAGGGAACGAGCGAAGACCCTCGTAGAACTCGCTGATGGGGCTGACTTTCTCTTTCGCGAAGGCGCGCCGGAGCTGACGCCGGAAGCCGCAAAAATCCTTGCGGAGGGCGGCGGCACGGTTCTCGCCAAGCTCGTGCCGCAACTGGCGGTCCAAGAATGGACTGCCAAAGGCCTCGAAACGGCCGCCCGGGCCTTCGCTGAGGGCGCTGGCATGAAGTTGGGACAGGTTGCACAGCCGCTTCGGGCTGCTCTGACGGGCCGGACCACATCGCCACCGGTCTTCGACGTCCTCGTGGCGCTTGGCCAGAAAGAAGCCCTGTCCCGACTAGGGGCGCGTGCGGCTGCGAATACAAAAAATTAATGACGGAAGCTGGGACTTAGGCCTATGATGTTGCAGTGCAGCAATCCGGCGCCCAGCCGGAGAAGGACATCGGATGAACCCGAATAAGGCTGTCGCCGCCGGCTCCGCGACGCTCATGTACCAGAACAAGAGCTTCGAACTGCCCGTCCTGGCCGGTACCGAGGGCCCGAACGTCGTTGATATCCGAAAACTCTACGGCGAATCGGACCTCTTCACCTACGATCCCGGCTTCACCTCCACCGCCAGCTGCGAAAGCGACATCACCTTCATCGACGGCGATCGCGGCATTCTTTTGTATCGTGGCTACTCCATCGACGACCTGGCGGAGCACTCGAACTTCCTCGAGGTCTGCTTCCTGCTGCTATACGGCAACTTGCCCGAGAAAGCGGAGATGCAGCGCTTTCACAAGGCCATTACGCACCACACCATGGTGCATGAACAGCTTGCATCCTTCTTTCATGGATTCCGGCGCGATGCGCACCCCATGGCCATCATGTGCGGCGTTGTGGGCGCGCTCTCTGCATTCTACCACGACTCCACCGATATCAACGATCCGCATCAGCGCGAGATCGCCAGCCATCGCCTGATCGCCAAAATCCCCACGCTTGCGGCCATGGCCTACAAATACTCGATCGGGCAGCCTTTCGTGTATCCGTTGAACCATCTCGGCTATACGGAAAACTTCCTGCGCATGACCTTTGCGGTGCCGGCCGAGGATTACAAGGTCAACCCGGTGCTGGCGAAGGCGCTCGACACCATCTTCATCCTGCACGCCGATCACGAGCAGAATGCATCGACATCCACTGTTCGACTGGCCGGATCGTCCGGCGCCAATCCGTTCGCCTGCATCGCCGCGGGCATCGCCTGCCTTTGGGGACCGGCACATGGTGGCGCCAATGAAGCGGCGCTGAGGATGCTCGAAGAGATCGGCTCGGTCGATCACATTCCCGAATACATCCGGCGCGCCAAGGACAAGGACGATCCGTTCCGGCTGATGGGTTTCGGTCACCGCGTGTACAAAAACTACGATCCGCGCGCGAAAGCCATGCAACAGCAATGTCACGCTGTGCTGGATGAACTCGGCGTGCATGACGACCCGCTTCTCAAGGTCGCGATGGAACTGGAGCGCATCGCTCTGCAGGACGAGTATTTCATAGACAAGAAACTTTATCCTAATATCGATTTCTACTCTGGCATCACGCTGAAGGCGCTCGGCTTCCCCACCAGCATGTTCACGGCGCTCTTCGCTTTGGCACGCACGGTCGGATGGATCGCGCAGTGGAAAGAGATGCTGGAAGATCCTGAGCTCAAGATCGGCCGCCCGCGGCAGCTCTACACCGGTGCCAGCCGGCGCGACTACCTGCCACTCAACCAGCGCTAGCCAGCGACACGCCGCTCGCGCACGAACTCCAGTAGCGCGCGGGCCGCGCGTTTGCTCGGAGCCTCATCGTTTACGCCAAGCATGTGCATGGCTTCGCGCAGATCGTGCTTCTGTTTTGACCGGTAGTCCTCGTCGCGGAACAGCCGCACGAGACAGGGTGCCAGCAGGTCCGCCCGGCAACGCTCCAGCAGAAATTCCGGCACCGCTTCGCGTTCAAGAAGCAGATTGACCAGCGTGACGTGCGGCACCCGCACGATTCTCCGCGCGATAACAGAAGTGAGCCAACCAACCCGGTAGGCCACTGCCATAGGCACGCCGGCCAGGGCCAACTCGCTGGTTACCGTGCCGGATGCCACCAGCGCTACATCGGCGGTTCCGAACGCGGCGAACTTGTCGGCTTCGTTTTCCAGGATGTGAAGCGGCGCCGGCCATTGCAACGTCATCTCGTGCACCAGTTTTGTGACGAGCGGTACCGTCGGCAGGACGCAGACAAGGTCCGTGATTTCGGCCCTGACCGCGGCGACCGTTTCGCGGAAAACCGGAAGCAGCCGATGTACTTCGCCCTTTCTGCTTCCGGGCAGAAGCGCAAGGAGTGGAGCCGACGGCGCGATACCCAGCCTCTTCCGCAACGCCTCGCCGCCGGCAATGCGCGCTGCACGCTCCACCACCGGATGCCCAACGAAGCGCGCGTGCAATCCGTGGGTCTCAAAGAACTTCGTCTCGAACGGCAGCAACGCGAGCACCAGATCGACGTATTGCCCCATCTTGCGGGCCCGATATTGCCGGCTCGCCCACACTTGCGGAGCCACGTAGTTGACTATTGGTATGGCCGGATCGCGCTGCCGCACGCGCTGGGCGATACGGTGCGTGAATTCAGGGCTGTCGATGCATACGAGCGCATCCGGCTGCGTTGCCAGCGCAAAATCCGCGGCAATGCGAATGCGACGTAGAATATCTGGAAGATGTGTGGCGATGGCGCCAATGCCCATCAGCGACGTGACATCGACGGGGAACAGAGTCTTCAGGCCATGCGTAGCCATGGCCGGTCCGCCAACGCCAGTAAATGTCACCTTATCTTCGGTGAGTTCCTTCAGCGCCGACATAAGCTGCGCGCCGAGCTGATCGCCGGAAGGCTCGCCGCAAACGAGCATGAACCTTAGCGTTGGGCTGTCATCTGACATGCTTCGCTATGCGGTGGGTGAAAAGCCGAACAGGAAAAGCCCTGCGCCGTCGGCTCGCTCGACAACGGCCTGCCTGTTGACCACAAGCGAGGAGCCAGCTTCGACCGCGATGCCAGCCAGTCCAACAGCAAGCACATTCTTGACTGTATCGGGGCCAACGACCGGTAGATCAGTCCGGCCGTCCTGCGTGGATTTGCGCGCTTTTATCAGCACGCCTCTCGGCTTCTCCGCAGTGCCGCGAATTGTTTCGGACAGGCCGGCAATGCGGGCAATCATGGCGTCGGTTCCTTCGGCCGCTTCGACTGCCAGCACCAGGCCTTCGCAGACCACCACCGCCTGCCCCACATCGCATGCGCCAAGCGTGCGGACGACCTCGATCCCCCGTTTGATATCCGCTTCATCCCGTGGCGATGGACGGTGTTTTCCCACGGCACCAACGGGGGCAAGCAGGCCGGGCGCCGCCTCTGCCACGCCGACAACGCGAAAGCCCTCGCCTTCCAGGATGTCCACAAAACTTCGCAGAAGCGCATCATCGCCCTTCAGCGCCGCGGACATCACCTTTGGCAACTTTCGCACCGCGGTGGCATCGAACTTCAGTTCGTTCCATTTCGGTCGCGCGACCTTGCCGACCAAAACAATGTCGCTACAGCCGTGCTGCCGAAACAAGGACAAGATGCGGCCAGCCTCGCCCGGCGATGCCTTTTCGTGCGGGAATTTCGCCAGCCGGTCGTCCGCAAGATCGTTCAGCGAAAGGATAAATATGGATCGGCCGCTCTCGCTCGCGGATTGTGCAACCGCGACCGGCAACTCCCCCCCGCCGGCGATAATACCGAGACCGGTCATGCGTTCTCGTTTCCCACGTCAGCGCGCGAGCGCGCCGGCGCGATCGGACGCTTCGCATCCTTCAGGATAAAAGAGGTGATGTCTTGCACCTCCGGCACATCGGGCCAACTGCCTGCCGCTTTCTGCGCCCGCTCCTGCAGACTGCCCTCCCTCTCCTGAAAGATGGCGCGGAAAGCAGCGCGGAGTGCATGAATGTTGGCGCGTGGAACCTTGCGACGCCGCAAGCCGATCAGATTCAATCCGCCGAGACGCGAATGCAACCCCAGCGCCATCCCGTAGGGGATGATGTCCGCGCTCACGCCGGACAAACCGCTCACAAACGCGTATTGGCCAATCCGCGAGAACTGCTGCACAGCCGCGAGCCCCCCCATGATGACGCCGTTGGCGATTTCCACATGACCGCCGATCTGCACACCGTTCGACAAGGTGATATCGCTGCCGATGTCGCAATCATGGCCGACATGGCTGAAGGCCATGAAGTAGTTGCGATCCCCGATCTGCGTCAGACCTGCGCCTTTCTGGCTGCCCGCGCTGATACTGACCGCTTCGCGTAGAACATTGTCCGCGCCGATGACGAGCCTCGCCTCGGGCGCGGAGGCCTTCCGTATCTGGGCATCGCCGCCCAGCACAGACTGCGGATGCACCACCGTTCTCTCGCCAAGCTCGGTGTTCCCGCGTATCACCACATGCGAAAGCAACCGAACACCGGCGCCAAGGCGCGCGCCGGACTCGACGATACAGAACGGTCCGATCTCGACGCTGTCCGAAAGCTCGACGCCGTCTTCAACGATCGCTGTCGGATGAATCGCCATTTCCGGGCTTTCCGTTCTCCGCGATCATCGCGCTGTATTCCGCTTCGGTGCAGAGTGTATCGCCAACATAGGCCTCGCCTGCAAAGCGCCAGACAGGGCCTCGCTTGCGCAACGCCTTGACCGGCATGCGCAGCACGTCGCCGGGGCGCACGGGCCGCCTGAAGCGCGCCCGGTCAATGGACATGAAATAGACCAGCCGGTTGCTGTCGGCCAGGTTCAGTGTGTGCATGACCAGAGCGCCAGCCGTTTGGGCGAGAGCTTCCACGATCAGCACGCCGGGCATGACGGGAAAGTCCGGAAAGTGCCCCTGAAAATGGGGTTCGTTGAACGAAACCGCCTTGTGCCCGACCGCGCTTTCGCCCGGAACGATGTCCGTCAGCCTTTCGAGGAACAGGAATGGCGCGCGGTGCGGCAGCAGCCGCTTGATCTCATCCACACCAAGCTCAGGTTCGGACGCCTTGCGCATCTCAATTCCGTTTACGGCGCCCCAACATTGCGAACGCGGCCATCTGCCGCCGCCATTCCCTTACGGGAATCGCGGGTGCGCCACCATAGTCCTGGCCGCCCGGCAATTCACCCGGCGCCACGGCCCCCCGAGCAGCAAGTCTCGCCCTGTCGCCTATTCGCACGTGATCGGCCAGCCCGACCTGACCGCCCAGCACCACGAAATCTCCCAGTTCACAGCTGCCCGACAGCCCCGCCTGTCCAACGATCACACAATGCCGTCCGATAATGCAGTTGTGCCCGATCTGAACGAGGTTATCGATCTTGCTTCCTTCCCCGATGACCGTATCGCCCAGGGCGCCGCGATCGATCGTCGTGCCAGAGCCAATTTCGACCCGGTCCTGCACGATGACACGACCGAGTTGCGGCACCTTGGCATGACCGGCTGCGCCCGCGGCAAAGCCGAAACCCGGTTGTCCGATATGAGCGCCGGGGAGAATCTGGACCTCATCGCCCAAATAGGCATGCGTGACGCTGACATTGCTTCCAATATCGCAATCGTGTCCGATGGCAACGCCCGGACCGATCACGGCGTTTGGACCAATACGCGTTCGATCGCCGATTTCAGCGCGAGCCGCCACGGTGGCGCCGGGCGCAATGCGCACGCTTTCTCCGAGAATCGCCTGCGGACTAATGGCGGGGTCGTCCCACTCGATTTGACCGTGCTCCGGATAGAAGAGTTCGGCGATTGCGACAAAAGCGGCGATTGCCGATGGAACGTAGAGAACCGGCATGGAAGCAGGAAGCAACCCGGCGAGGCTCGCTTCGCCCAGCACAAGACCGGCAGTGCACCCGGCGAGATGCTTTGCCCGCGCGCGACTGTCGCAGAAAACCAGATGATCTGATCCGGCGCTCTCGATGGTTGCAATATCGGCCACAACCCGGTTGGCGTCGGCCTCGCTCGGAACGTCTACCCCCAGCCGGGAGCAGATTTGCGAAAGCCGAAACGGGCCGCGATTCGTAAAGAAGCGGGGATCAGCCACGGCGTGGTGGCGCCATTGTCAGCGACGCGCCGCCTGTTGCTGCTGTGCGAGTTGCGCCTGGACGTTGGCCGGCAACGCGACGAGATCCACTTTCACCGATGGCAATTTCTGGTTCAGCCGCTGGATCGCCACAGACGTGATATCCACGTTCACCGTTCCGAGCACCACGGAATTGCGATCAAGCAACAAATTGGCGCCGCGCTCCTGCATGATTCCCTGCAGTATGGGCCCGAGCGCCTGTTCCATTTGCTGGCGCGCCTTGTACACGCCGCCCTGGATCAACCCTTGGCGGGCCCCGACCTTTCGTTCAAACGCGGCCTGCTTTCCCTGAAAATCGCGAATCTTCTTCGCTTTGACGTCCGGCGCCAGGATTGCGATCTGCTGCTGCAGCGATTTGCTTTCCTTCTGCAGCGCCAGCCCCTCGGCACGAAACTGGGTCTGCGCACTCTGCATGTAGCCATTCGCCTGGCGCACGATGTCCTGCCCGGCCTTGGAAAGCCGGATGATCACGTTACGATCGATCACAACGATTTTTGGAATGGGCACGGCACCCATCGGTGCCGCCGCGCCTGGCTTTGGAGGCGCGGGGGGCTTCGGTTGCGCGACGGCGGAAATGCTTCCCGCCAACAGAACGGCGACAAATCCCGCTATGACGCGGGCAATAATGGTCTGGGTCATGTTTACAATCCTGTTCCTGCGCTGAAACGAATGACTTGGCTCTTGTCGTAATCCTGCTTGACGTACGGCACGGCGATATCGACTTCCACCGGGCCAAACGGCGATTTCCAGTTAATGGCAATACCAGCGGACGCGCGAAACGCCATATCGTCCACAATGCAAGGAGTGAACCGGTTAACGCGTCCGCAGCTCTGCAGGCCGGGTTGGTTGGCAATATGGCCCAAGGTCCCGAAGTCTGTAAACAAGGACGCGCTGATGCCGTAATCGGCGGGGAGGAAGTCGGGCAGCCGGAGATCGAGGGTGCCGATTGCGAAGGCCTCGCCGCCCAACGCCGATTCCCGGCGCACGTGAAGTTCCCTTGGCCCGATGCCGGCGATCTGGAATCCCCGGAAGGTATCGCCACCCTCGAAGAAGCGCTCGTTCAGGCGAACATCCTGGCCGCCATAGCCGGTGATATACCCGGCGTGGGTCGTAAACGTGGCGACGAAATCATCCCACAACACCGGGCGGCGATAGCTGAAAGTGGCTTGTGTGCGCAGATATTTCAGGCTGCCGCCGAAACCGGCAAAATCCTGCGAGAACTGGAAGGTCAGCCCGCGCCGGGGCCTAATGGGGTCGTCCAGCGTGTTGTAGGCGTAGGTATAGCCGATGGACGAAGTGCTTTCCGTGCCCGCCGCAAGCTTGACGGCCGTCGGCGCATTGGAAAACGGCGTGATGCTGTCGATCCGGTACGTATAGCGCAGCCCCACGCTGCCGAATTCAGACGTCGGAAAGCCAAGACGCAATGCAATAGCGTCCGTGTCGCTCTCGTAATCGGCCTGATCGAACGTGGTAATGATCTTGTAGATGTCGAAGCCCGCCGCCAGCGGCCGGTCCATGAAATACGGCTCAGTGAAGCTGAGGACGGCTTCCTTGCTGATGCTGGACGCCGACACGCTGGCCCGCAAATACTGCGCGCGGCCAAACAAATTGCGCTCCGTGTAACTGAACTGTCCCACGAAGGAACTTGTCGAGGAATAACCGACGCCCAGCTGCAGCTCGCCGGTCGACTGTTCGGTAACGTTAACATTGAGGACCGTGCGATCCGGCTGCGATCCCTGCGCGGGCTTGATGTCCACATCCTTGAAGAAGCCCAGCGACCGGATGCGGGTGCGGGAACGGTCGACAAGCACCCGATTGAAGGCATCGCCTTCCACCAGCCTGAACTCGCGGCGGATGACCTTGTCCAGGGTCCGGGTGTTTCCCGTGATGTTGATCTTCTCGACATAGACCCGCGGACCCTGGTCGATATCGAAGACGACATCGATCGTGCGCTTGGCCCGATTGCGTGCGATACGCGGGTGAATTTCGGCGAACGCAAAGCCCTTCGTTCCCGCTGCGTTGGTCAATGCATCGATGGATTTGTCGATGAGCTCGGCATTGTATCGCCTGCCCGATACGATCGGCACGATGGGCCGCAAACTCGCGGGGTAGAGCTCACGAATCTTCGAATTGATGACGACCTTGCCAAAGGTGTAGAGCGGCCCCTCGTCCACCGTGAAGGTGATGAAGAAATCCCGCCGGTCCGGCGACAGTTCGGCGACCGCCGAGACCACGTGGAAATCGGCGTATCCGTTCTTCAAATAGAAGCGCCGCAGCTGCTCGCGATCGAAGGTCAGCCGATCGGGATCGTAATTGTCGTTGTTCGAAAGAAACTTCCACCACGCCGATTCTTCCGTCGCGACCTCGGCCTTGAGCGTGCCGTCGTCGAACACCTTGTTTCCGATGAATGAGATGCGCGCCACGCCGGTGGTGGGACCCTCGTTGATGGAAAAGATGAGGTCGACGCGGTTCTGCGGCCGCTGAATGATCTGCGGGTCCACGGTTGCCGCGAATTTGCCGTTGCGCCTGTACAACTCGACAATGCGGCTGACGTCTGCCTGCACTTTGGCGCGGGTAAACACCATGCGCGGCTTCAGCTGCACTTCCTTGGTGAGGTCCTTTTCCGAAACCTTGCTTTCACCCTCGAAGACCACGCGGTTGATGATCGGGTTTTCCACCACGTTGATGGTGAGGACCGAGCCATCCCAGTTGATCTTCACATCGGCGAAGAGGCCAGTTGCGAACAGTGCCTTTAACGAACGGTCGACAGCCTGCTCGTCATACGAATCTCCGGGCCTGATGGAGATGTACGACAGCACCGTTCCCGGCTCGATGCGCTGGGTACCGCGAACGCGAATGTCACGCACTGGTGGACCCGCCGGCCGCGGTGCGGCCTCGGCCGCAGGCTCCGGAGCAGGGTTTGCGGTTGCCGGAGCTTGATCCTGCGCTACTGCCTGCGCCGCGGACGAAAGCAGTGCTGCCGAGGCAATTGCCGCGGTCGCGCGTCCGTTTCGGGCGAAGGGAAAAGCGATCAGGCTCATTCGCTCGTTCAGAGTTCGGCGCGTCCAGACGGGCACGCCGGCTTCAGGTTTCAGAACAGACTCGGCCGGACGAGATCATTCCAGGTCGCCAGCACGAACAGGCCTAGCACAACCGCCAACCCCAGCCGAAATCCCAATTCCTGGGCCCGCGCTCCCAGCGGCCGGCCCAACACCGCCTCGAAGGCATAGTATAGAAGATGGCCCCCGTCGAGGATGGGAATCGGAAAAAGATTGATGAGTCCGATGCTTACAGAAATGAGAGCTGCCAGACCGATAAGGTTCAGAAAGCCCTGCGAAGCCGCTTTCTGCGATATCCGGGCAATGCCCACAGGGCCGCTGAGCTGGTTCGTGTCCGACCGGCCGCTGACAATGCGCCACATATAGGTGAGCGTCGTGTCGACAATGAACCAAGTCTGCGTTCCGGCCGCCCCAATGGCCTGAAGCGGTCCCAGCCTCACCGTCGAAACGAGCGCCGGATCGATGTATGGCGAGATGCCGACGCCGAACAGCTTTGTCTTGCTGCCGTACATGTCCGAAATGTCGATCCACGCCGGCGTAACGTGGATGATCACCGGCGCGCCCTTGCGCTCGATCAGCGCTTCCAGTGTCTTTCCGTGGCTTGCCCGAATTGCCTTCTGCAGCTGGTCGAACCGGCTCACAGGATGCCCGTTCACGGAACGCACGACATCCCCAGGCCTTAGCCCCGCAGCGGCTGCGGGGCTGTGTGGCGTAACCGTGCCGATGCGAGAGGGGATTGCATGATCGGAAAGCTCGGGCTTGCCCGCGGTCATGAATACGGCCGCAAAGATCGCGATCGCCAGAATGAAATTGGCCACCGGCCCCGCAAGCACCACCAGTACACGCTGATAAAGCGGCTTGAACGGGAAGGCATCTCGCCGCTCCTCCTCCGTCATCGCGTTCATCCCGGCGTGGTCGGGTGCGCTCGAGGCATCCATATCGCCGAAGAATTTCACGTAGCCGCCGAGGGGAATGCAGGAAATCTTCCAAAGCGTCCCCCGCCGGTCGCGCCACTTCACCAGCGCGGGGCCGAAGCCGATGGAGAAGGCCTCAACCTTCACGCCGCAGAGACGCGCAACGGTGAAATGCCCAAGCTCATGGAAGAACACGACAACCGTGATGACGAAGAGAAACGCCGGCAAGCCGACTGGAAGCCACCCAAAGAACCCATGCAGAATGTCAAGCATCTTGCTTTCCTACTCCTAGGCGGCCAACCGCAGGATTGCCTGACCGGCAATCTCCCGCGCCTCCCCATCGATGGCAAGAACGGCGTCCAGATTGGTGCTGATTGCTCGGCCGTCCATGGCCTCGACGCAATCTCCGACCACAGGACAGATATCGGCAAAACCAATGCGGCCGCCAAGAAACGCATGGACCGCAACTTCGTTCGCGGCGTTAAGGACCGTCGGCGCCATCCCTCCGGCGCGCAGACAGGACTCCGCCAGCGCCAGACAGGGAAACCTGTCGCGATCCGCTTCCTGAAAGGTAAGGGCGCCGGCAGCCGCGAGATCCAGTCGCTGCGATGGCGATCCGATACGCCGGGGCCATCCCAGCGCTACCGCAATCGGCGTGCGCATGTCCGGCGCTGAAAGATGCGCCAGCGTCGAGCCGTCCGCATAACTGACCAGGCAATGGATGATGGACTGCGGATGCACGACGGCATCCAGACGATCGGCCGGCAGGTCAAACAGGTGATGGGCCTCGATCAGTTCCAGGCCCTTGTTCATCAGTGTGGCGCTGTCGACGGAAATCTTTGCCCCCATCGACCAGTTCGGATGTGCCACGGCCTGTTCGGGCGTAGCGCGCGCCATGCGCTCTTTCGACCAATCGCGGAACGGACCGCCGGATGCGGTCAGCGTAACCCGCTCCACGCTGTGAAACTGGTCGAAATCAAGAACCTGAAATGCCGCGTTGTGTTCGGAATCGACCGGGATGACTGTTGCATGCGAGCGCTTCACCGCGTCGCGGAAAACGTGGCCCGCGGCAACAATGCATTCCTTGTTGGCCAGCGCGATCAGTCCACCTCGCGCGACAGCGGCGAGCGCCGGCTCCAGACCGGCCGCGCCGACGATGGCGACCATCGTGACCTCGGCGCCGCGCGCGGCAGCCTGGATCACGCTTTGCGGGCCGGCGGCAATTTCTATGCCCTCTCCGGCAAGGAGATCGTGCAACCGGCCGTAGAGCCTCTCGTCACCGATCACCGCGAGTTTGGGACGAAAGGCTTTCGCCTGCGCGGCCAGACCCTCGACGTTGCTTTGCGCCGTCAGCGCCTCAATCGGGAAAGCCGCCGGATCGAACTCCTTCCGCGCATGTCCGATCACGCTTAGCGTGCTGGTGCCGATTGAGCCGGTGCTGCCCAGAATTGTAACGCGGCGCCACAACGCATCCTGGAGATCGGACAGGTTCACGGCGATGCGCTCGCCACAGGATTGAAACTCAACCACAGCACAAGCAGCGCCGCGACGGGGGCCGCAAACAGCATTGAGTCGATGCGATCAAGCACGCCCCCGTGGCCCGGGATCAATCCACCGCTGTCCTTGCATCCTGTCCGTCTTTTGATCAACGACTCGAAGAGGTCGCCGGCCTGCCCGACCACCGAGAGAATGGCGCCAAAAAGGACCGCAATCACCACTGCTCCATGCAGCAGGAATGTCAATCCGCCGCAAACGAGCCCTGCCGCCGCCAACCCGCCGATCGCGCCCGCCCAAGTCTTTTTCGGCGACAGCCGCGGTGCGAGCTTTGGGCCGCCGATGAGCTTTCCGATGAACAGCGCGCCGGTATCTGTAGACCAGACCGCGAGGAAGAATAGCACCACGACCCAGAGCGCATGAACCGTGGATTGCCGGACCATCAAAAGCGATAAGGCTGGTATGGCAATGTAGATTGGCCCGGCCGCGTGAGCCAGCGGCGAATTTCGCCGCACGAATCCAATGAGCAGATTGCAGGCGGTTCCCATGAATACAATCGCGAGAGGCACATAAGCGGAATCGAGCCACGGCGGCACCGTTCGAACCTGCCACAACATCGCCGCCCACAGCGCGCACCATGTAATAATTGCAGGCAGCAGATAGCGCGACTTTGCAAACAGGCGATGCCATTCGCGCGCGGCCGCCGTGCAGCCCAATGACAGGAAGACCGCGAAAACAAATCCACCGCGGACGGTCGCAGCGACGGCTATGCCCGCGAGCGCAAAGCCGAACAGCGGACGGGTAATCCAATCGGCATTGACGTGGAATTTGCGGTCAAACTTCGTGTCCGCCGCTGACCCGTTCAGCATCGCCGGCGGCACCGTTGGAGAGACGTCGCTCACGCTGCCGCTTCCGGCTCGACCGCACCAAACCGCCGCTCGCGCCGGGCGAACGCGTTCAGGGCATCGAGAAACTCGTTGCGCGAGAAGTCTGGCCACAGCGTCTCGGCAAAGACGAGCTCCGCATAGGCGGACTGCCACAGCAAAAAATTGCTCAGGCGCCGCTCGCCGCCGGTCCGGATGACAAGATCGGGTTCGGGCAGCTCACCCGTGGAAAGGTGCGTGGCAAACAGACTGGTCGTGATGGCGGTAGGATCAAGCTCACCGCGCACGGCGGCCTCCGCCAACTCCCGCGCCGCCGCAGCAATCTCTTCCTGCGCGCCATAATCGAACGCGAATGTAAGATTGAGGCCGTCGTTCCCCGCCGTGCGCGCCTCGCCGTCCTCAATCATGGCCAGGATGTCGGGGGCCGCGCGCCTCCGGCTCCCAATAATCCGCATACGCACATTGCGGCGAACCAATTCCTCGATATCTTCGCGAAAATAGGAGCGGAACAGGCCCATCAGGTGATTTATTTCGAGCGCCGGCCGCTTCCAGTTCTCGGAAGAAAACGCATAGAGGGTCAAATTCTCCAGCCGGATATCGATGGCGGCGCGGACCACGGCCCGCACCGTTGAAACACCGCTCACGTGCCCAGCCGCGCGAGGGAGATGGCGTTTCCGGGCCCAGCGGCCGTTGCCGTCCATGATGATCGCGACGTGGCGCGGCAGGTTCGCAATCGAGGCGTCGCTTCTAGGCATTCCAATTCGTCCCGCGAGCCTCCAGCTCAAACCTGCATGACCTCGTGCTCCTTCGCGTGGAGCGCCTCGTCGATATCCTTGATGTGAAAGTCAGTCAGCTTCTGAAGCTCGTCGCCCTGCTTGTGATGCTCATCCTGGCTGATCTTGTGGTCCTTTTCCGCCTTTTTGAGGGCTTCCATGCCGTCGCGCCGGATATTGCGGACAGCAACCTTGCCCTGCTCCGCATATTTGTGCGCAAGCTTTACCAACTCCTTGCGCCGCTCTTCGTTGAGTTCGGGGATCGGAATGCGCAACAGCTGGCCGTCGACCTGCGGATTCAGGCCAAGTCCGGCATCGCGGATGGCCTTATCCGCCGCCTTGACCAGCCCCTTGTCCCAGACCTGCACCGTAATGAGCCGCGGCTCGGGAATGCTTACCGTCCCCACCTGGCTGATCGGCATGGGGCTGCCATAGGCCTCGACCTTTACTGGATCGAGCAGGTGCGGGCTCGCCCGGCCCGTCCGCAATCCCGCAAGTTCCGCCTTCAAAGCCGATACGGCGCCGTTCATCCGGCGATTCAGGTCTTCCCTGCTGTAGTCCATGGTCAACCCCTAGAGGCGCTCTTCGATGATCGTGCAACGGCCCTTGCCACTCAAGACGGCCGGCAGGGCCCCCCGATCATGAATCGAGAAGACGATGATGGGAATACGGTTCTCGCGGGCCAGGCTGACGGCCGATGCATCCATCACCTTAAGATCGCGGGCCAAGACATCATGGTAGCTCAAGCTTTCGAAGCGTTCGGCGGCGGCATCGAGCTTGGGATCGGCGCTATAGACGCCATCCACCTGCGTCCCCTTCAGCATCGCCTCGCAGTTCATTTCGACGGCCCGCAGGGCCGCGGCCGTGTCTGTTGTGAAGAACGGGTTGCCGGTGCCGGCAGCGAAAATCACCACCCGGCCCTTCTCCATGTGCCGGATGGCGCGGCGGCGGATGTAAGGCTCGCAGACCGAATCCATGGGGATGGCGGACTGCACGCGGGTCGGAATGCCGATGCGTTCCAGCACCGCCTGTACCGCAAGCGCGTTCATGACGGTGGCGAGCATACCCATGTAATCGGCCGTGGCCCGCTCGATGCCTTTGGCAGCACCGGCCAGCCCGCGAAAGATATTGCCGCCACCGATGACCAGGCACATCTGCGTGCCGCCGCGTACCGCATCCGCGACATCCGCCGAAATCCGCTCGACGATTTCGATGTCGATGCCGAAGGGTTGCGCGCCCATCAGCGCTTCGCCGGAAATCTTCAGCAGAACGCGGGAGTAACTCGGCGCATCCTTGGCCATCTGTCGCGGCCTAGTGCCCGGCCATCTGCTTCACCTCGTCCGCGAAGTCGCCGGTCGGGCCTTTGTCAATACCTTCGCCGACAGCGTACCGGACGAAGCCGATGAGTTCGACGGGAGCGCCGAGTTCTTTCGAGGCGTTCTCCACCAGCTTGCCGACGGTCACATCGCCCTCCGCGCCGGGGCCGAGATACTTTTGCGCCACCAGCACGGTGTCCTCGTAGTATTTGCGCATGCGCCCCTCCATCATCTTCTCGATGACGTTCTCCGGCTTGCCGGACTGGCGCGCAAGGTCACGCTGAATATCGCGCTCGCGCTCGACCAGATCCTGCGGAAGATGTTCCGGCGTAAGCGCCAGCGGCGCGGCCGCCGCCACATGCATGGCGATCTGCCGGCCGAGCTGCGCGAGCTTCGCCTGATCGGCGGTGGACTTCAGGCCCACCAGCACGCCGATCTTGCCGAGTTCCGGCGAAGCCGCATTGTGGACATAGGTCGCAACCACACCCGGGGATACCGCAAGGGCGGTCGCGCGGCGCACGCTCATGTTCTCGCCGATCTTTGCGATCAGTTCCTTCAGCACCGCATCGACGGAGCTGCCGCTTTTCATGTTGGCGGCCAGCAACTTCTCAACATCGCCTTCCGCTTCAAGCCCGAGTTGGCTCGCTTCCTTCACGAACTCCTTGAACTCGTCGTTCCGGGCGACGAAGTCGGTTTCGGAATTCACTTCCACCAGCGCGCCGGCGTTGGCACGCGCCGCCACGCCGATCAGTCCTTCCGCCGCCACCCGGCTGGCCTTCTTCGCCGCCTTGGAGATGCCCTTCTTGCGCAGCCAATCGATGGCGGCTTCCATGTCCCCATTCGTTTCGGCGAGCGCCGCCTTGCAATCCATCATGCCCGCGCCGGTTTTGTCGCGCAGGTCCTTCACCAAGCTCGCGGTCACAGTCGGCATATCGTGCGTTCCTTATGCTGGTGCAGCGGCAGCTTCCGATGCCTCGGGCGCTGGAGCCGGAGTGAGGTCCGGGAGGACCTCGGCCTCGCCAACATCTTCGCCCGAAGCGATCTGGCCCGCCGAAAGCCCGTCGATGATGGCGCGCGCCGCGAGATCGCAGTAAAGCGCCAGTGCCCGCGCCGCATCGTCATTGCCCGGAATAGGATAGGCGATGCCGTCCGGATCCGAATTGGAATCGAGGATTGCCGTAACCGGAATGCCGAGCTTGCGCGCCTCGGAAACCGCGATCTCCTCCTTGTTCGTGTCGATCACGAACAGCATGTTGGGCAGGCCGCCCATCTCCTTGATGCCGCCCAGCGAGCGCTCCAGCTTGTCCCGCTCGCGCAAGAGGCCGAGAAGCTCTTTCTTCTTCAGGCCCGAAGTCTGAGCGGAGGTGAGCGTCTCTTCGATGCTGCGCATGCGTTTGATGGAGTTGGAGATCGTCTGCCAGTTCGTCAGAGTGCCGCCGAGCCAGCGGTGGTTCACGTAGTACTGCGCGCACCGCTTCGCCGCTGCGGCGACCGGCTCCGACGCCTGACGCTTGGTGCCCACGAAAAGAATGCGTCCGCCCCCGGCTGCCGCTTCGCGAAGAGCTACGAGGGCCTGGTGCAGCAGCGGCACCGTCTGGGTGAGGTCGATGATATGAATGTCGTTGCGCGACCCATAGATGAACGGCGCCATCTTCGGGTTCCAGCGCTGCGTGCGATGGCCGAAATGCGCGCCGGACTCCAACAGCTGGCGCATGGAAAATTCTGGCAATGCCATACGAGAACGTCTCCTTCTCCGGTTAGCCTGACGCGCGGGTGTGGTCTCTTTGCAGAAACACCGGACGGACCCGGGGCAACTCGCCCCGCAGGCCCACCTGCGCGTGCGGAATGGCGGGTGTTATAGGGGCGTGGCTTGACCGGCGCAAGCCGCTGCCCGAAAGCCATGTTTATGGACGCCATCCCTCGTAGACTCTCGCCCGTTCGGCCCGCCATCCTCGATCTTGAGCCCAATGGCATCGCCAAGGTGGCCATGCTGGCCCTCGGCGAGCCGGACCTGCTGCCGCTTTGGTTCGGCGAGACCGATCTCAAGACGCCGGATTTCATCTGCAACGCCGCCAAGAAGGCGCTGGATGACGGCTTCACTTTCTACACCCACCCGCGTGGGATCGCTCCGCTGCGGGAAGCTATCCGGGACTTCCATCGGCGTACCTTGAACGCCGAGATCTCGCTCGATCGCATCACGGTCCCGGGCGCCGCCATGCTCGCCGTGATCGAGGCGCTGCAATGCGTGATCGAAGCCGGCGACAATGTGGTGTGCGTCTCGCCGGTGTGGCCCAACATCTTCCAGGCCGCGCAGATCACCGGCGCCGATGTGAAGTTTTGCCGCCTGCAAGAGGATTGGACTGCGCTGCGCTGGCGGCTCGATCTCGACAAGCTGTTTGACACCTGCGATGCGCGCACCAAGGCGATCTTTATCGCCTCGCCCGGCAACCCAACCGGCTGGATCATGTCGCCGGAAGAGCAGCGCGCCGCGCTCGAATTCTGCCGGCCACGGGGCATCGCCATCATCAGTGACGAGGTTTACGGCACACTGGTTTATGACGGCGCACCGCATGCGCCGTCGTTCCTGCAGGTGGCCGAGCCTGACGATGCCGTGTTCGTCGTCAACAGCTTCTCCAAGCCGTGGGCGATGACGGGCTGGCGCATAGGCTGGCTGGCGCATCCTGCATACATCGCAGAACAAATGAGCGTGCTGGCGATGTCGAACAACACCGGCGCCACCACCTTCGCGCAGTGGGGGGCGGTAGCCGCGCTCTCATCGCAGGGCGATGCGTTCCGTTCGTTCCTGCTGGAGCGCTGCCGCGAGGGATATGAGATCACCCGACGCTTCGTGGATTCGCAGAACCGGATCCGCTGGATGCCGCCGCAGGGCGCCTTCTATGGATTCCTGCATGTCGACGGCATGCGGGACAGCTTCGGTTTTGCCTGCGATCTTGTGCGCAATGCGCGGGTGGGCGTGGCGCCCGGCTCCGCCTTCGCGCCGCCGGAAGATACAGCGTCGGATTCCTACATCCGCATCTGCTTCGCGCAGAATCCGGAGCGCCTGCAAACCGGCCTCGAACGCCTCAGCGCCGCTGTTGCCGCGCTTTAGGTCTGTTAACCGTTCGACTTAGGCCTCCATCCGCTTGATCGCAGGACTTCGCGAATTTCATCGTACTCAATCCTGCAGTACTGAACTGTTGCTTCGTTGAGCCCGGTTTCGGTAGCAACCTGCGCGTCCGAAATGGACACGTTGTTCATCTATGCATCCAGAAGAACCCGGGCAACCTTTGCGTACCTACGATCGCGATTGGTCGTCACTCGCTAATCCCCGCTCTTTCAGTCGACATCTTCGAGCTTGATGCCGCGGCCAGCGCGCAAGCTCGCGCGACTCGCCTCGATGCGGTCGAGAAATCTGGGATCGTGCTCCAGCCGGTAATCGAACCAGTCATCCTCCGTCTCAAAGCCGATCAGCACACCAGCCGCCTTCCCATGTCTGGTGATGACAATTTCCTGTTTTTCCGCCTCCCGGAGGAAACGCGAAAGATCGTCCTTCATCTCTGACAAAGGCACTTCCTTCAACTTGGTTTTCCGCACTGCGCCAGCCATTCCTCGGCCTCCGATTTGGGGACGATCGCAAGAACTTCTACGGTATCGCCCGCAACATCATAGAACACACGAACCTCGTCCACCCTAAGCCGGTATTGCGGCCGCCGCGTTGTTCTCAACCGCTTAATCCGGCTTTTGCTCACTTTCGTCGGCTCATGCCGCAGATGAGTTTCCAGTGCGGCGCGAACCGCGGTTCTGAGATTCGCCTTCAGCGTCCCAAGGTCTTCTACTGCTTCAGGCGCGAGGACGATCTCGTAGCGCATTCTGGCCAGAGTTTAGCCAGAACACCAGCCGCGTCAATGTGCAAGGGCCGTGGTGACCAGCAACATTGTTGCCGAATTGAACCGCAGTTTTTGAGGTTTTTCGAGCCGCGCGATTTTGTCCGTAATCTGATCGCTAGATGTTGTGGTTGGCACGCCTCCTAGGCAGTCGTTATCACCACTTTTGCGCACATCACACGGCCTCCACGGTGGCGACGCCGGGCAGCGATTTGATGGCGGCGCGCAAGGCGGCGTTCACCTGTTGGCGCTGCGGAATCTTGATCTCCACTTCGCGGCCTTCGCTCGCCGGCACCACAAGGGTCACGATGCCCTTGCCGCCGTTCTTCAACTGCATCGATATCGGCCCCAGAGCGCGTTCATCTTCCAGATAGACGCGCATCCCCTCGCCCGCTTCGGCCGCCGCCTTGTCCAGATCCTGCGCAGCGATGGCGCGGAGTTTCAGTTCATCATCCATCCAGTCCGCCGCCACCGTGAACAGCACAGATTTGCCCGGCTCCAGGAACGGCCGCGCGGCGGACAGCACTTCCGAAAACACCATCACCTCGAACATGCCGGTGGTGTCCGACAGCGAGACAAAGGCATAAGATTGATCGCTGCGCCCACGGCGCTCCTGCTTGCGGATGATGGTGCCGGCGATCTGCGCGCGGAAACCGGAGCGGCGGCGATCTTCCTGAATTGCGGCAAACGTCACGGCGCCGAGCCGTTTTAGCGCCGCTTGATAGCCATCCAGCGGGTGGCCGGAGAGATAGAAACCGATAGCGGCAAACTCTTCGCTCAAACGCTCGTGTGGCAGCCAATCGTCGACCGGCGCGAGCCGCAGCTCGTATTCGCCAGAACTCGACTCACCGAACAGCGTCGCCTGCCCCGCTTCGCGATCCTGCGTGCTGCGAGCAGCGTGATTGAGAATGGCGTCTGCGGACTCCACCAAGCGGCGCCGGTTGGCACTCAGCGCATCGAAGGCGCCGGCGCGCACCAGACTTTCCAACGCACGGCGATTGACCAGTTTGGGATCAACACGCGCCGCGAAGTCGGCAAGACCGGTGAACGGACCGCCCAACCGACGCACCTCGACCACATGTTCCATCGCCTGCTTGCCGACGCCTTTCACGGCGGCGAGCGCGTAGTAGATAATTCCGGCTTCCGCATCGCAGGCGAAGTGGGCTTCCGAGCGGTTGATATCGGGCGGCGCCACGCGAATGCTCAGGCGTTGCGCCTCCTGGCGGAAGACATTCAGCCGGTCGGTGTTGCCGATATCGAGCGTCATCGAGGCAGCGAGAAATTCGACCGGATAATTCGCTTTCAGATACGCCGTTTGATACGCCACCTGCGCATACGCGGCGGCGTGACCCTTATTGAACCCGTAGCCCGCGAACTTCGCCGCCTGCTCGAAAATCTGCAGCGCGATTCCTTTGAGAATTCCCTTCTCGCCCGCACCGCGCACGAAGCGCTCTTCATGCACCACCATTTCGGAATGAATCTTCTTGCCCATAGCGCGGCGAAGCAGATCGGCTTCGCCCAGCGAATAGCCGGCGAGCTCGCGCGCGATGTTCATGACGTCTTCCTGATACGTCATGACGCCGTAGGTCTCTTTCAGGATCGGCTCGAGTGTCGGGTGCAGGTATTCCGGCGGCTCCTTGCCGTTCTTCACCGCGATGTATTTTGGAATTGAATCCATAGGGCCGGGGCGATAGAGCGCGACGAGGGCGACCAGATCGTTGATATGGTCCGGCTTCATCTTGCGCATCAGGTCGCGCATGCCTGCGCCTTCCAGCTGGAACACGCCGACGCTTTCGCCGCGCGCCAGCATGTCGAAGGTGGCGCGGTCTGTGAAATCGATGTTCTGGGTGTCGAGCTCGATGCGGCGCTGCTTCAGCAGCTCTTCGGCCTTGGCGATGACGGTCAGCGTTTTCAGGCCGAGAAAGTCGAACTTCACCAGGCCCGCTTTTTCCGCGTCCGCGTAGTCGAACTGCGTCACCGGCATTTCGGAGCGCGGATCGCGGTAAAGCGGCACGATCTCGTCGAGCGGCCGGTCTCCGATCACCACGCCGGCGGGATGCGTGGAGGCGTGGCGGTAGAGGCCTTCGATCTTCGACACGATCGAGAACAGCTGCTCGGTGGCCGGTTCCTGCTCGCGAAACGCTTGCAGCCGCGGCTCGCCCGCGATGGCGTCATCGAGCGTGATGTGGCGCCCGGGCGGATTTGGGATGAGCTTGGCGATCTTGTCGACCAGCCCCAGCGGCATCTGCAGCACGCGGCCGACATCGCGCACGGCGGCGCGCGCCTGCAGCGAACCCAGCGCGATGATGTGCGCCACGCGGTCCTCGCCGTATTTCTGCTGCACATAGCGGACGACTTCGTCGCGGCGCTCCTGGCAAAAATCGATATCGAAATCCGGCATCGAGATGCGTTCGGGATTGAGGAAGCGCTCGAACAGAAGTCCGAAGCGGATCGGATCGAGGTTGGTGATGTCGAGCGACCAGGCGACCAGCGAGGTGGCGCCGGATCCGCGCACGCCGACCGGAATGCCGTGCGCGCGCGTCCACTTCATGAAATCGGACACGATCAGGAAGTAGCCAGGGAAATCCATGCCGATGATGACATCCAGCTCGTATTGCAACCGATCGCGATACACCTGTCCGTCCGCATGCAGGCCATGCGCGGCGAGACGGCGTGTGAGCCCCTCCTCCGCCTGCACGCGCAATTCTTCCGCCGGGGTGCGGCCGGATTCGGGAACGAATTTCGGCAGGATGGGTGCGCGCTTCTTCGGCCGGAAAGCGCAGCGCTTTGCGATCTCGATGGTATTCTCGATGGCTTCCGGCAGATCGGCGAACTGCACCGCCATTTCTTCCGCGGTCTTGAAACGGTGCTCACGGGTGAGGCGCTTGCGGTCCTGCTGCGAGACGAAAGTCCCTTCCGCGATACAAAGCAGCGCGTCGTGGGCCTCATACATATCGGCGGCGCCGAAATGCACGTCGTTGGTGGCGACCAGCGGCAGGCGCCGGGCATAGGCTACATCGATGAGCTTGCCCTCCGCCGCGCGCTCTTCCGGCAAGCCATGCCGCTGCACCTCGACGTAAAGCCGGTTGCCGAACATCGCCGATAAACGATCCAGCAACATCTCCGCGGCGTCCGCCTGGTTTTCCACGATCAGCCGGTTCAGCGGACCGCCCGGCCCACCGGTCAGTGCGATCAATCCGCCCGCATGCTTTGCCAGCGCTTCCGGTGTCACATGCGGCCAGTCACCGGGTTCGACGCCGAGATAGGCCGCGCTCAGCAGCTTGGTCAGATTGCCGTAGCCAGTGTCGTCCTTCACCAGCAGCGGCAGCATTGGCGGGCGCTGCCGCACCATCGCGCCGCCCAATTGCGGCGGATCGAAATCCACCGCCAACAGACATCCGACAATGGGTTGCACGCCGGCCTTCGCCAGGATCTCGCTAATCTCGTAGACGCCGAACAGATTGTTGACGTCCGTGACCGCCACCGCCGGCATCGCGTTCTCGAGCGCAAGCTTTGCCAGCTGACTGGGTCGGATGGCGCCTTCTAGCAGCGAATAGGCGCTCTTCACCCGCAGGTGGACAAAACCGGCCGGTTTGCGGGGCGACGTCATTCAGCGATTCCGTTCGGTGCCGAACGACAGTATCGCCCAAGAGGCCGCCCGCCGTGCGGCAGCTTCACCCATCCACAGCTTCTCAGGAGAACACCGCCCCCGCGATGCTCGCGAATTCAAACGAGCAGACCATGAACACCACCACGCCAATTCCCGCAACCACGTCCTGTACCCATGCCATATTTCCTCTCCCGTTTCGTATGTTCTGTTATTGTTCTACAATAGAACAAAAAGGGAAGAGCGCACGCTGCATAGCAGCCATGCGTCGCTCGACCTTTCCGATTGGGCTATTTACGACCGACCTCGTTCCACGCGAGACCGCTCACAAAGTTGTCCCCAAACCAGCTGGGAAATGTCCAGTGATTTGTGTTCTGCCTTAAGTTAGCAGAGTCAGTCACGTAGCCGTTGCTCACTGTAATGGTATAAGGGCCAATCTTTATTAATGCGTTTTTTATTTCGTCGAGCTTAGCGCTTGCCAAATATTCCTTGGTATCGAACGGAACTTGGGATGGGGAGTAGGTGCCATGCCAAGTCTTTGTTTTTAGAGCAAGATATTTTCCTGCTCCGTCCGGATTGAATACATACCACGTTTTGTCGTCTGTCGAGTATCCCACAATTGGCGAGGTATCATCATCATATGGTCCGGGCTGCTGATCGTCGCCGGGGGATCGTTTTGACTGTAAAAAATGCAACGCACCGCCAAAAACAGCAGCTATCGATATCACGCCAATTGCGGACAAAATCGATGTTTTGAACAAATTTCGTCTTGTTTCGGACATGGTAATCCCCCGATGCCGGGGTTGAGCATAAGCGGATGAATCATCGTCAATCAATTCGGCCCCGAATCAAATCGTGATCGCAGGGCGATTGCATTTAACCATGTAGTTATATAATCTATGGGTTAAATGCATAGCCTCGATCACACCTTCGGCGCTCTGGCTGATACGATCCGCAGGGCCATCCTGGCGCGGCTGGCGCTCGGCGAAGCCACGGTCGGTGAGCTGGCTAAACCGTTCGATGTCTCGCTGCCGGCAATTTCCAGGCATCTTAAGGTGCTGGAGACAGCCGACCTCATCGTCCGGGAGAAGCGGGCACAGCAGCGAGTCTGCCGGCTGAAGCCCGAGGCGCTGAAGACCGCCAGCGACTGGATCGAACAGAACCGGCGCATGTGGGAAGAGCGCTTCGACCGGCTCGATGCCTATCTGCGCGAGCTTCAAGGGAAGGAGTCAACCGATGCCGGGAACAAGTAGCTCCGCCACCGACGATTGCGTTCTTACCATCAGACGCATTTTCGACGCGCCGCGGGAACAGGTGTGGTCGGCGTGGATTGCCTTCAATCACGCCAAACATTTCGATGGGCCATTGGGGCATCCCATGAAATCGATGCGCTCCGACCTGCGCGCGGGCGGCAAATGGCGCAATGTCATGCGCTACGAAGGTAAGGAATTGCCGCAGGACGGCGTGTATCGTGAGGTCAAGGCACCGGAAGTTCTCTCCTTTACCTTCGCTTGGGAGCAGCCGGATGGCACACGTGGCCACGAAACCCTTGTCACGCTGACCTTCGAGGAGATTGCGCGGGGCAAGACGCAGCTGACCTTGCAGCAGGGCGTCTTCGAGACCACGCAATCCCGCGACGGACATCGCAGCGGCTGGAACCGCGCGCTGGATGCTTTCGCGGATTTTCTCTCTCAACACCAATAACAAATATCGAGAAGGGGATTGGGTCATGGCACTCGAACGCGAAGTTAAAATCGTCCGCACCTTCGACGCACCGCGCGAGCTGGTTTGGAAGGCTTGGACCGATGCCGCGCATGTCGCGCGGTGGTGGGGACCGCGCGGCTTTTCCAATCCGGTGTGTGAGTGGGACGCGCGGCCGGGTGGACGAATTCACATCGTGATGCGCGCCTCCGAACAGATCGCGAAATTCATCGGCAAGGCCGATCACCCGATGACCGGCGAATTCACCGAGGTGACGCCCATTGAGCGCCTCGCCTTCACCAGCGCCGCGGTGGATGAGGCGGGAAAGCCGCTGCTGGAGTCGCTGACGACCGTGCTTTTCATCGAGCGCGACGGCACGACGGAAATGGTCCTGCATGCGCAGGCGAGAGGTCTCGTCGAAATCGCGGGCCCGATGCTGGACGGCATGGAGGCCGGCTGGTCGCAGACCATCGACAAGCTGGAGGAACATCTCGCAGGCGGTTTGGACAGAATGAAGCCTGGCCCTGATGGAAAACTGCAATAGTCCCGTCACATTTCTGCGTCAGATCGCATACCGTACCGATCACGAAAGAGTGCCTTGAGATTTTTGGCGGCGGAACTTGCGAAATCCGTCCGATGGCGATGTAACGCAAACTCAAAAAAGGAGGTCCACCGTGACTGTTCCATTCTATGCATTGTCCAGCCAGATGTTCGTGCCCATGCTGCGCTCGCTGTCGGCGCTCCTCGACAAGGGCGCCGAGTATGCCGAGGCGAAGAAATTCGATCCGAATGTCCTAGCAAGCGCCAGGCTTGCGCCGGACATGTTTCCGCTCACAAAGCAGATTCAGATCGCCTGCGACATGGCGAAAGGTGCGGCCGCCCGCCTGACCGGCAACGAGCCACCGAAATTCGAGGACAACGAGCAGACGATCGACGAGTTGAAGGCCCGCATCGCCAAGACCATCGCCTACGTGGAAAGCGTGCCGGAATCGTCCTTCGAGGGCGCCGAGACGCGGCAGATCAATTTCACCTTGCGCGACAAGATGTATCTCGAGGCCGACGGACTGCGTTATCTCAAGGACTGGGCGATACCGCACTTCTATTTCCACATCGTCACCGCCTACGACATCCTGCGGCACAACGGCGTGGAGCTCAGCAAGCGCGATTACCTAAGCCATGCCGGCGATATCGTGAAGGAACGCAGCTGATACCCAGGAACATCGTATCGAAGGATTGGAAATATGAGCTACATCGATGGTTTCGTGATTGCAGCACCCACCGCGGACAAGGAGAAAGTTCTCGATCACGCGCGGCGGATGGACAAGTTCTTCATCGAGTTCGGCGCAACCCGCGTTGTCGAATGCTGGGGCGACGACGTGCCGGATGGCAAGCAGACCGATTTCAAGCGCGCTGTACAGGCCAAGGATGACGAAACTGTCGTCTTCAGCTGGATCGAATGGCCCGACAAGGCCACCCGCGACGCGGCGATGGAGAAGATGCGCAACGACGAGCGCATGATGTCGGAACCCATGCCGTTCGACGGCAAGCGCATGATTTTTGGCGGGTTCGAGCCGCTGGTCGAACTGAAGAAGTAGAAACGCCGGCGTTGCGCGCTCCGCTCCGGGAGCCAATCCGCAATTCAACTCGCCGTTGGAGGTGAATGCATGATCACGATCACGACGTACAGCTGGGTGCCGCCGTTCGCGCAAGGTCTGGTGCGCGACCTGCGCGTGCGCTGGGCGCTGGAAGAGGCCGGCCTGCCCTATCGCGCCAATCTTATCGCGCATCCCGACCGGCTCTCCGCCGGTCACGTCGGCAAGCAACCTTTCGCGCAGGTCCCCGTCTACGAAGAGGACGATCTTGTGCTGTTTGAATCCGGCGCGATCGTGCTGCACATCGGCGAGAAATCCGAAGCGCTGCTTCCAAAGGATGCCGTGGCCAAGGCGCGCGCGACCCAATGGATTTTCGCCGCACTGAATTCCATCGAGCAATTCGTCTCGAATTACGTGTTTCTCGACGCGTTCTACGCGAATGAGGAGTGGGCGAAGCTGCGCAAGCCTTCGGCGCGAGAGCAGCTTGTTGCGCGGCTGAAGCAGCTGTCGCAACGGCTGGACGGACGCGACTATCTGGAGGGACAGTTCACCGCGGGCGACCTGATGATGAGCAGCGTGTTGCGTATCATGCGCGACTCCGAGGTTCTCGATGGGCTGCCGAACCTCGCCAAATACCGCGCGCGCTGCGAAGCCCGGCCGGCATTTCAGAAGGCGCTGGCCGACAACATGGCGCCCTACGCTGAACACGCGCCCGCAGCATAGTCAAAACAAAGAAGGAGTGCCCATGGCCATCGTCAACAAGATCGCGCCGTGTTTGTGGTTCGACAGCGAGGCGGAAGACGCCGCCAACTTCTACTGCTCGATTTTCCCGAATTCGAAAATCGAGTCCATCTCGCACTACAGCAAGGAGGGTATCGAAACGCATGGGCGCGCTCCGGATTCTGTCATGTTCGTGACCTTCACGCTGGACGGACAGAAGCTGGGCGCGCTGAATGGCGGGCCACAGTTCAAATTCACCGAAGCCGTCTCGCTGATGGTCTATTGCAAGGACCAGGCAGAAATCGACCACTACTGGAACAAGCTCTCAGAAGGGGGGCAACCGAATGTTTGCGGCTGGCTGAAGGACAAGTTCGGCCTCTCGTGGCAGATCGTCGCCGCCGATTTCGAACGAATGATCAACAGCAGCGAACCGGAGCGGCGCGATCGGGTAATGAAGGTGGTGATGAACATGCGCAAGCCCATACTCGCAGATTTGCACCGCGCCTACGACGGCGCCTGACAAAACTAAGGAGACGCAAGATGAAGATAAGCCCCTATCTCAATTTCGATGGCAACTGCCGCGAGGCTTTCGAATTCTACGCCAAAGTTCTGGGCGGAAAGAATTTGCAGATCATGACCTTTCGCGACATGCCTCCGGGCCAGGGCATGCCGCCGATGACGGACGAGCAGAAGAACATGGTGATGCACGCGCGATTCTCCGCGGGCGACACCATGATCATGGGATCGGATGCGCCGAGCGGTCGGTACCAAAAGCCGCAAGGCCATTTCGTGAATGTCAGCGTCGATCAGCCGGAAGAAGCAGACCGCATTTTCGCGGCCCTTGCCGAGGGTGGGAATGTGTCCATGCCGATCGCCGAGACGTTCTGGGCCGAACGCTTCGGCATGCTGACCGATCGCTTCGGAACGCCCTGGATGCTGAATTGCGAAAAGCCGATGTGATTTTGACCTGATCGCAGGCGGCCGCCACTCATCCCGCCGGGAGAATAAAACCATGTTCCGAGACGTTGCCGTTGGCTTCCTTGTGGCCGCGGCGGTCGTTGCGCCAACGGGGCCTGTCTGGTGCGAATCCACTGAGGCTGTCGCCGGCGACATTCCTGCCGGCGAGTACAAACTTGATCCGTCCCATGCGACCCTGATTTTCCGGGTCAATCATCTCGGCTTCTCCCACTTCACCTCGCAGTTCCGGAAGTTCGACGCCACGCTCACGCTTGATCCCAAGCACCCCGAGCGGGCCAGCGTGACCGCCACCATCGATCCGCGCTCTATCGAAATCGTCGATCCAAAGCTCGCCGTCGATATTCAGGGCGCGCAGTGGTTTGACAGCGCGAAATTCCCGCTGATGACCTTCCGCTCCACGAAGATCGAGCTAACCGGCGCGAACAGCGCGCGTATCACTGGCGACCTCAGCCTGCACGGCATCAGCATGCCGGTCAGCTGGGACGCGACCTTCAACGGCGGCTACGCGTCCAACCCTTATGACATCAAGGGCTCGCGCATCGGCTTCTCGGCGCATGGAACGCTCAAGCGTTCGGCCTTCGGTATGGGTTTCGGCGTTCCCGCGCCCGGTACCACCATGGGCGTCAGCGATGACGTGGACTTCACCATCGAGGCGGAGTTCAATCGTCCCATCGCGAAGAGGGCGCCAGTTCCGCAGAAGTAGCGCAATGACAAAGGCTTTCCTGCTCGCTATCGCAATCGGCACCGCCGTGGCCGCGCCGGCGAGCGCGGCATCAGCCCTATACCGTTGTGCGCTGAATCTGGAGATCGTGGCGGACTACGCTTCCGATGGAAAAAGCGTCACGGTTTACACGCAGGGCAAGACCTTCCGGCTGCCCATCGCCATGTCCGGTTCCGGCGCGCGCTACAGCGACGGCACGACCACGATCTGGGAACATCAGGCCACCGCAACCTTCGAGACGACGGGAGTCGCGCTGCAGAATTGCAAAGCGGTATTGTTGAGCCACTGATGTCGCGGCGTCGTCCGGTAAAAACTAAGTAGGCAAATCACGGCCTATCGCGAGGTATTTTTCGCGGCGCTTGCGGCGGAGCGCGTCCCGGGGCAGCCCGCGCATCTCTTCCAACGCGCCTGCGATCGTATCACCAACGGCCTTCAGCGTGGCGTGGCGATCGCGATGCGCGCCACCCATGGGCTCCGGCACGATCCCGTCGATCACTTTGAGGTTCAACAGGTCCTGCGCGGTGATCTTGAGCGCGGCTGCCGCGTCCTGCGTTTTGTCGGCGCTGCGCCAAAGAATGGAGGCACACCCCTCCGGAGAGATGACCGAATAGATCGAGTGCTCCAGCATGTAGACGCGATTGGCCACCGCGATCCCGAGCGCACCCCCGGACATCCCCTCCCCTGTTATGACGCAGACGAAGGGGACCCGCAGCGCGAGACAGGCCTGCGTGGAACGGGCAATGGCTTCCGCCTGACCACGCTCCTCGGCACCAACGCCCGGATAGGCGCCCGGCGTGTCTACGAATGAAATAACCGGCAGGTCAAAGCGGTCGGCGAGGTCGAACAGCCGCTGCGCCTTGCGGTAGCCCTCCGGCATGGCCATGCCGAAATTGTGCTTGATGCGCCCTTGCGTGTCGCTGCCCTTCTCCTGCCCGACAACTGCGACAGACTCGCCGCGAAACCGTCCGAGCCCGGTGATGATCGCCTCGTCTTCTCCGAACAGCCGGTCGCCGGAGAGCGGCGTAAAATCTTCGATCAGGGCGGTCGCGTAGTCGGAGAAATGCGGCCGCGCCGGATGCCGCGCCACAAGCGCCTTTTGCCATGGCGTGAGCCTGGAGAAAGTTTCCCGCAACAGTTGATCGGCGCGGGCCTGCAAGCGCCGCACTTCGTCATCGATCTTCATCGACGGATCCTGCGCCGCAAGCTGGCGCAGTTCGACGATCTTGCCTTCGAGATCGGCTATTGGTCGTTCAAATTCGAGATAATTGTGCATGGTCTGTCGTGTTGCGGCAGGTCAGGTTGAAGGTGGCGATCCGGTCTCTCTCTGTCAATTGAGCGAGGCCGAGCTCAGGCGCGGCGTTTGGGCTTTGCCAGCGGATGCGCGGCCAGCATCACCTCCCGCAGCCGGTCGCTGGCCACATGGGTGTAAATTTGCGTGGTCGCGATATCGGCATGGCCCAGCAAGGTTTGGACGCTGCGCAGGTCGGCGCCGCCTTCGACAAGATGCGTGGCGAAGGCGTGGCGCAGTACGTGCGGCGATAGCTTGCCAGGATCGATGTTCGCTTTCAGCGCCAGCGCCTTCAGCATCTGATGCAGGCGGCGGCGGGTGAGATACCCTTCCGTGCTTCGCGAAGGAAAGAGGTATTTGCTCTCCTTCACGCCTTTCGGAAGGAAGTTATCGCGCACTTTCAAGTACGCTTTGATCGCAACGCGTGCGGACTTGTTGAGCGGCGCCAATCGCTCTTTCTGGCCCTTGCCCATCACCAGCAGGAAGCCACTGCGGCCGCGCGCGGCTGTGAGCGGCAAGTTCACCAGTTCGGAAACCCGCAAACCCGAGGCGTAGAGTATCTCCAGAATGCAGACCAGGCGAAGCGACTCTGCATCGTCTTCCTCGCGCGCGGCAGCAATGAGCGTCTCGATGTCGGAGCGCGACAGCACTTTCGGCAGCGGCCGCTCGCGACGCGGTGCCTCGATGGTGCTGGTCGGATCGTCCTTGCGGATGCCTTCACTGAACAGAAACGTAAAGAGCTGGCGCAGCGCCGAAAGGCGCCGCGCCTGCGTCGCCACCGCCATCCCGGAAAGTGACGCAACGTACCGTTTCACATCCGCAGCGTTCGCGGAGCGGAATGTACGACCGGCGCGCGCGAGACTTGCGCCGAAATCCAGTAGGTCGCGCCGATAGGCCGCCAGCGTGTTGGCACTGGCGCCGCGCTCGCTGCTCATCATGTCGAGAAAATTCTCGATCAGCCCCGCGCCATCGGCCGGAAGCGCCCGCTCAGCCACGGCTGACGATCTCAGCCGGGAAAGCGCGAATTCGGGATGACCACCGTGTAGGTGTGGTGCGGCGGTTTGAGCGTGCTTCCATAAATCCCGGCGCCCAGGGCTCCCAGAATCACCAAGCCGAGGATCGCCAAAACGATCCGTGCCGTCCAACCCATGCCGCCTTCGCCGCCATATTTGTTCATGCGCGGTATGTGGCGGAAAGGAGGGGCCGGGCGCAAGCACCCTCTTTCGTGTTATTCAGCCTGATGGTGTGCGTCGGCGAGGAGCGGCAGCGCATCGAACGATGGCTGGAAGGCGTTCTCTCGATAGGATTTTTCAGGAACTTCGATCCGGAATCCATCGTCGGCAAGGAAGATCGCGCTGTCCTCGCCCGGATGCCAGCCGTCAGGAACGCGAAAGATGAGTGTGGAGGACATGGACGGTCGAGGATGGCGCAGTGCTGCTTGCTCGATGACGTTCGGAACGACGCAACTATTCCCCTTTCGCGGGCACTCCCCTTTTTGTTGGCCGGGTTCCTGTTAGACGAATCGCTGCAGACATCCGGATCAGGCCGGCGATAATCGCAGGCATTGGCAGGCGTCTCCCGGCCTTGTATTCGATTTGCGCATGGGTTCGCTCAAACGCACGGTCGCGCTGGTCGGCATGATGGGCGCCGGCAAAAGTTCGCTGGGGCGGCGGCTGGCGCGCAGACTGGAAGCGCCGTTCCGCGATGCCGATGCCGAGATCGAGGCAGCCGCCGGCTGCACCATCAATCAGATTTTCGAGCGCTATGGCGAAGAGGCATTCCGCGATTGCGAGCGCAAGGTGATCGCACGCCTGCTGACAGACCCGCCGCATGTGCTGGCGACCGGCGGCGGGGCTTTCATCGACGACCATATTCGCGAGCAGGTAAAGGCGAGCGCGCTTTCCGTGTGGATCAACGTCCCGCTTGACGTGCTGGTGGCGCGGGTCGAGCGCCGCGATACGCGGCCCTTGCTGCGCAACGGCAACGCGCGGGATATCGTCAGCAACCTTCTGACGCAGCGCAAAGGCATTTACGCGCAGGCCGATCTTACCATCACCGGCGAGGACGGGCCGCATGGCGCCAGCGTCAGCCGCATCATGGCCGCGCTACGCGAACGGGACATGCTAGGATGAGCGAAATCGTTCGAGTGGCGCTGGCCGAGCGTGGCTATGACATCCATATCGGCGGCGGCTTGCTTGACCGCCCCGGCCCGCTGCTGAAGCCCCTGTGCCGCGGCATGACGCCAGTGGTGACGGACGAGAACGTCGCGCGCCTGCATCTGGAGAAGCTGGTCGCGGCCCTACGCGACGCCGGTATCGATTCACGGCCGATAATCCTTCCGCCGGGCGAGGAGACAAAAAGCTTCACCAATCTCGAAAGCCTCTGCCGCGAGATGTTGCGGCTTGGCGTGGAGCGCGGCGGCGTCGTGTTGGCGCTGGGCGGTGGTGTGATCGGCGACCTCGCGGGGTTTGCTGCCGGCATCCTCAAACGGGGCGTCGACTTCGTTCAGATGCCCACCACGCTGCTGGCACAGGTCGATTCATCCGTAGGCGGAAAGACCGCCATCGATGTGCGCGAAGGCAAGAACCTCATCGGTCTTTTCCACCAACCGAAGCTGGTGCTTGCCGATACAGCGGTGCTGTCCACTCTGCCCCCGCGGGAATTGCTTTCCGGGTATGCGGAGGTGGTGAAGTATGCGGTGCTCGGCGATGTCACTTTTTTTGACTGGCTGGAAACGAACGGCGGCGCGGCTCTGGCCGGCGATGCCGCCGCCCTTGCACAAATGATCGCGCATTGCTGCCGCATGAAGGCTGCAATCGTCGCGCGCGACGAGCGCGAATCCGGCGAACGGGCCCTGCTCAATCTTGGCCACACCTTCGGCCATGCACTGGAGGCGGCCAGCGGATATTCGGGCGCGCTGCTGCATGGCGAGGCCGTCGCGATCGGCATGGTGCTGGCCTTGCGGCTTTCCGAACGCCTTGGCCACGTTTCGCGATTGGAAACAGAGCGGGTCGCCGCTCATCTCCGCCAGGCGGGATTGCCTGCGGGTCTTACCGATCTCGGCGGCGAAAGGCCCCCGCCGGAACGCCTGCTCGAATTCATGGCGCGCGACAAGAAAGCTGACGCCGGCAAGCTGAAGTTCGTCCTGGCACGCGGACTGGGAAACGCCTTTGTTTCCGCGGATGTCCCGCTCGACGCGGTCAAGGCGGTTTTGGCCGAATAGCCGGCCGAACGCGTTTCCGGTCTATAGTGCAGCGCCCTTCCGGCGCTTTGAGGATACCATGTCACTCGTTTTTCTCGGTTTAACCGTCGTCTTGCTGGTCGCGATTTCCGGATTTTTCTCCGGCTCGGAGACCGCGCTCACCGCGGTGTCCCGCGCGAGGATGCACCAGCTGGAACGCGAAGGCTCGCGGGCCGCTCGCGAGGTCAACAAGCTGGTGGCCGACAAGGAACGCATGATCGGTGCCATCCTGCTCGGCAACACGTTCCTCAATATCCTCATCTCGTCTCTGGCGACGGAAGCCCTGGCACCGCGCCTGGGCGAGCGCGCCGTCGTCATCACCACCATATTGGTGACCATTATCGTGCTGGTGTTCGCGGAGGTGCTGCCGAAGACGCTGGCCATCGCGCGCACCGATCGCTTCGCCCTCAACGTCGCCTGGCTGCTGCGACCGACCGTCGGCCTGCTCGCTCCGGTAGTCGGCCTGGTTCAGGCCATTGTCTGGGCGCTTCTCAGGTTGGTCGGCATCGGACGGACCGAATCGGACCCGGTGGTTGAACCGCATGAAGAAATCCGCGGCACGGTCGAAGTGCACCATCGCGAGGGTGCGGTGGAACGTGAACATCGAGACATGTTGAGCGGCGTCCTCGACCTGCGGGAACTCAAAGTGGCCGACGTGATGATCCACCGCAAGAACGTGCTCGCCATCGATGCGAACCAGGAGCCGCAGGAGCTCTTTGAGGATCTCCTTGAAGCACGACACGCCCGGGTTCCTGTCTGGCGCGACTCGCCAGAAAACATCGTTGGAATTCTCCATACGCGAGACGTCCTGCGCGAGTTCGTTCGTCGCCATGGTTCATTGGAAGGGTTCGACATTCTCTCCCTGATGACTCCTGCCTGGTTTGTGCCGGATACAACCACCCTTGAAGAACAGCTGGCGGCGTTCCGCGAGCAGCGTTCGCACTTCGCGTTGGTGGTGGACGAATACGGAGCGCTGCAGGGCCTCATCACCCGCAACGATATTTTTGACGAGATTTTCGGTGACATCCCGGATGAACACGAACGAACCGTGCGCCGCGGCGTTCGTCCGCAAGCGGATGGTTCTTATATCGTGGACGGAACGACGCCGATCCGCGATCTCAACCGCGAGCTCGACTGGAACCTGCCGGACGAGGAAGCCAGCACCATTGCCGGACTGGTCATTCATGAGGCACGGACGATTCCGGAACCGCGCCAGCGCTTTGCGTTCTACGGCTTCAAGTTCGAAATTCTGCGTCGTCAGCGCAACCAGATCACCGCGCTGAAGATCACGCCGCCGCCCGCGCCCGGCGCGCTGTCAGCCGGCTGATCAACGCTCGTTCCAGGTTTCGGCTGGCGTGAGTGCGGTGACCGAAAGGGCATGGATGTGCGTTTTCAGCTCTTCCGCCAGCGCATCGTAGACGCGCCGTTGGCGCTCCACACGTGAGAGGCCCTCGAAGGCGCTTGCGACGATCCGCACGTTGAAATGGGTTTCGCCGCCAGGCCTGCTTCCGGCATGGCCGGCATGCCGCGCGCTTTCGTCGTCCACCGACAGCTCCGCCGGCGTGAACGCCGTCGAAAGCTTCTGCGCAATAATGTCGGCGGCGCCCATCACCGGCTCCAGAAAAAAGACACCCGCGGCCCATGCGCCGCCGCGGGTGTCACTCAGATCATGCCGCGCTCGGGCGGCGGTCACAGATCACTTCGCCAACAAAAGATCCCTGGCGGTCGAATGCGTCATCCTGATGGGCTTCCCGCCCACGGCCGTTGCGCATCCTCCCGGCGTGCTCTTGTAATCGTCGACGGCAATGGCACCGAAAGTGCCGGCGCCACCGCCCGTCGGAAATGTCGTGCCGTAGTCATAGGTGTATTTCTGCTTTCCGGCTGAGCTCTTGACCGTCATGGTCGCCACTGTGCCACACATCGAAAGCGTCAGTTTGGCAGGGCTGGGGATCGGCTCATCCAGCTGGAAAAACGAACCGCCACCGTCGTTGCCGACATACAGCGCGCCGTATTCGAACATGCCGGAGCCATTCTGCTCTTGGATCTTTGCGTAGGCATTGTTGCCGGTTGCGATATCCCCGGTGGCCACCGCGCCAAGCTGCAAACCCGTGCCATTCAAATAAACAGTGGC
>JAFAWQ010000043.1 GCA_019241645.1 Alphaproteobacteria bacterium | reverse complement strand
CCATTCTCATTGGCGGGTGGGCCAGCCGGTTGATCGCCTTCATCGGTTGCGCGGCCGGGAATGATATACGTGCCCTTGAGCCAGCGCCCAAGATCGATATCGGCGCACCGCTTCGAGCAAAAAGGCCGAAACTCCGGCATCTGCGGCTTGCCGCACAACGCGCAGCTTCGCGCTGTGTCAGGGTTCGGTGGCGACATCGAAACCTTCCCGCCGGAATTCCTCGCGCGCCTCGAAAGAAACGCGGGAAGCACCGCGCCGTGCCAGTCCCGCTCGAACTTCATCCTCGTGGACAGCGATCCAGCGCACCACGTCGGGCGCAGCGCGTACGGCAATAGCGGAGCCCGGTGCCGCCACTGCCGCGCGTTCGACCTGGCGGAGGATATCGAACCCAACGCTTTCGCAACTGCGAATTCGCCCATCCCCGTGACAGGCAGGACAGCGCTCCGTCACACGCTTCGTCAAGGGATCGCGCACGCGCTTGCGGGTGATGGCGACGAGGCCGAATTCCGATATCGGGGAAATCTGTGTGGGCGCGCGGTCACGCGAGAGCGCTGCGGCGAGCGCGTCAAGCACCTGTTGTTTGCTTCCGGGTGCGGTCATGTGGATGAAGTCGACAATCGTGACTCCGCCGATCCCTCGCAGCCGCAGGTGACGGCCGATCTCCCGGGCGGCTTCGCGATTGACGCGCAGGCTCGTCTCTTCGAGGCCGCCTGCATCGATGAAGCTGCCGGAGTTCACGTCGATGGCGGTAAGCGCTTCCGTACTCTCGATGGTGATCCAACCACCGGACGGCAGGGGCACGCGCGGCTGGCCCAGCTGCGTGATGCAGTCCTCGATACCGTACCTGTCGAACAGCGTGCCGGGGCCGGAAAAAAAATCGAGCCTGGCTTCCGCATCCGGCATTGTCCGGCGGCAGTACGCGCGCGCCGCCTCGACGGTTTCGAGGTCGTCGATGACGATGCGCGACGTTTGCGCGTCAAGCTCGTCGCGCAGTGTGCGCTCGATGGGAGCGAGATCGCGATGCAGCGTGACAGGTGCCCGGGTGCCCTTCCACGCGGCGAGGATTCCTTGCCAGACTTCAGCAAGCCGCTCGGCATCGGCGCGCAGCTCCGCCAGATCGGCACCCGCGGCGGCGCTGCGCACGATGAAGCCTGCGCGGGATAGCGGCGCATTTTGAAAGTCTGCGAGGATCAGATTGCAAAGTGCGGTGAGGCGGTCGCGCTCCGGCTCGTCCACGATGCGGCGTGACACCGCAACACGCGAGCGGTGCGGTGTCAAAACAAGCAGCCGCCCCGGAATGGAGATGCTGGCGGTCAGTCGCGCGCCCTTGTCTCCCATGGGATCCTTGATGATCTGGACGACAATTTCCGCGCCCTCGCGCACGCATGTCCCGATCGCAGGCAGGTCTTCATCGCCATGAGCTTGCTCTTCGGCAAGGCATCGCGCTTCGCGGATGCCGAGAAATCCCGCGCGCTCCATGCCGACGTCGATGAACGCCGCCTGCATGCCAGACATCACCTTTTGCACGCGGCCCAGAATGACCTCGCCAAGCCGGCTCCTGCAGCGGCCGAGGCGCCTGGGAGACGAACGCTCGTCCGCGCCGATCAGAACATCCCAGACAAGATCCTGAAGGCCACCATTCTCCACAATGGCAGCGCGAAATTCAGCCGCCCCAACGCTGATCAGGATTTCCTTCTGTGCCGTTGAATTCAGCATGCGTATTGCCAGATCAGCATTGTACCGAATACCCGGCGCCTTTCAGCAGATTCACTGTTTCAAAAAGCGGCAGCCCTACGATGTTGGAATAGGAGCCGTTGATCCGCCGCACGAACGCTTCCGCCTTGCCCTGAATGGCGTAGCCACCCGCCTTGCCCAGTCCTTCCCCGCTTGCCACGTATTCATCGATCATATTCGTGGCCAGCCGGGCGAAACTGACGCGTGTCGCAACAGAACGGAACAGAACGCGCCGCTGTGGATTTGCCAACGCCACCGCAGTCAGCACCTGGTGACTGCGGCCCCCGAGCAGCGTCAGGCATGCGCGCACCTGCGCATCCGTCTCGGCTTTGGGGAGGATGCGCCGGCCGAGCGCTACGACAGTGTCTGCCGCCAGGATCAATGCTGGCGCGCCTGTCCACGTACCGGAAACAGCGCGCGCCTTTTCCTGCGCCATGCGGAGTGCATAGGCCCGCGGCAATTCGGCCCTGCGTGGGTTCTCGTCGATCCGCGCCGGCCGGATAGCGTCCGGCGTGATCCCGGCCTGCAACAGCAGCGCCTCGCGCCGCGGGCTTTCGCTCGCCAGCACAAGTTCAAGCGGAATAGAGGCGCTATTTGAAGCGGTAGGTGATGCGCCCTTTGGTAAGGTCATAGGGCGTCATTTCCACGAGAACCTTGTCGCCCGTGAGCACGCGGATGCGATTCTTGCGCATCTTTCCCGCGGTATGGGCGATGATTTCGTGTCCATTTTCGAGTTTTACGCGAAAGGTTGCATTGGGAAGCAATTCGCTGACAGTCCCCGGAAATTCCAGAAGTTCTTCCTTTGCCATCCGGCCTCATCAATCAAAATCGGCCGGAGAATGCACCGAAACGGCGGAAAAGCAAGCTGAAGGCGTCCAGGTCATCCTTTGAGGTGCAGCACGCAGAGCAGGGTGAAAAGCCGCCTTGCGGTGTCGCGGTCAACCTCGATCTTTCCCTTCAGCCGTTCCACTAGAAGCTCGGAACCCTCGTCATGCACGGCGCGCCGGCTCATATCGAGGGTTTCGATCTGGGCCGGCGGGGCATCGCGAATGGCCTTGAAGTAGCTCTCGCATATCAGGAAGTAATCCTTCACGACCCGTCGAAACGGTGTCAGCGCCAGCGCCACACGGGCGTGCGATGTGTCATCTCCCAATCGAATATCGAAGATCAGCCGGTTTTCCTCGATGCCGAGCACAAGCTTATAAGGTCCGGCGGGCGAGCCGAGCGGCCGGAAGCTGTTCGCCTCCAGGAGATCGTAAATCGCAATCTCGCGCTCCTGCTCGATTTGGCGTGAGCGGCGGATGACCGTCCGTTCATCCAACTCCAGGGAAAGGATGCGAAAACAGTCCTGGTCCGGCATGGCGCGATCGTCAGCCGGTAACGGGATGCGCGGGGCGGCCTCGCGCGGCCCACTCGCCGCTGATGTCCGACAGGCTTGCCTCAATGTATTCGACCTGCAGCTGAATCACGCCGCCTCCGCTGAAAACAAGTTCAACAACGCCGCCTGGATCCTCGCCTTCATTCGGGCTGAATCTCATCGCCAGCAGCGAGAGGATCGCTTCAGGATCGTCGTAGCGAATGTGGTTCGACCTTGCCGACAGGACATGCTCAAACCGGATACCGGCTCGAATGCGAAGGTTTTCTCGGCGGTGCTGGGCGTCTTCCCATTTGAAGCGATTGAACAGCGCGGCGAAGCGACGCCCTTTCGGCAGCCATACAAGGTCACATACGCGGGCGACCGCGTCCTGAAGGCGAGCGGACAAAATCTGCAGATCGTCCGCATCCTCGGCTCTGAGTGTCGGTCTGCCCTTCATTCCGTCAACCGCTCGATCTGCGCACCCACCGCCGAGAGCTTTTCTTCAAGACATTCGAACCCGCGGTCCAGGTGATAGACCCGGCTGATAACGGTCTCGCCCTCTGCCGCCAACCCCGCCAACACCAGACTGACGCTCGCCCGCAGGTCAGTCGCCATGACAGGCGCGCCCGTCAACTTCTCCACTCCGCGCACGGTAGCAGTATCACCTTGCACCTGAATATCGGCGCCCATGCGCGACAGTTCCGGCACGTGCATGAAGCGGTTTTCGAAAATCGTTTCCTTGATATGTGAAATACCCTCTGCTGTGGTCATCAGCGCCATGAACTGCGCCTGCAGATCAGTCGGAAAGCCCGGATAAGGTTCGGTTTGGACGTCTATGGATTTGAGACGCTCGCCGTTACGACTCGCGGCAACACCCAATCCCGTAGTCGTGACCGTGGTGCCTGTTCCTTCAAGCAAAGGAACCAGAGCACCAATCAATTCAATGGAAGTATGCGTAAGTTCGATGTCGCCGCCGCAAATTGCCGCCGCCATGGCGTAGGTTCCGGTCTCGATACGATCCGGCAGAACGGCGTGAACCGTACCGCGCAAGCGGTCGACGCCATCTATTACGATGGTCGAAGTACCAAGCCCCCGGATTTGCGCGCCCATGGCCATGAGGCAGTGGCCGAGATCCATGATTTCCGGCTCGCGCGCCGCGTTCACCAGCGTCGTTTCGCCGTTTGCCAGCGCGGCCGCCATCAGCGCATTTTCCGTGGCGCCTACAGAGACGAAGGGAAATTCGATCGACGCGCCTTTCAAACCCGATGGCGCCTGCGCAATCACATAGCCTTCTTCCAGAACAATCTCTGCGCCAAGCACCTGCATCGCCTTCAGATGGAGGTCAACGGGACGCGCGCCAATCGCGCAACCGCCCGGCAACGAGACTTTTGCCTGCCCGTGGCGCGCCAACAGTGGGCCGAGCATCAGAAAACTTGCGCGCATCTTGCGCACCAGTTCGTATTCGGCGGTGGTGTTGGTGATGTGCCTGGCGGTGAGCTCCCACCGTCCGCCCTCTCCGTGGGCCGGGCCACGGGAATAGCTCGTCTCGACGCCAAAACTGCGCAGCAGCTCGCCCATGAAGCCCACATCGGCAAGCCAGGGCGCGTTCAGCAGCGTGAGCTTTTGATCTGTTAGGAGAGAAGCGGCCATCAGGGGCAGCGCCGCGTTCTTGGCGCCGCTGATCGGAATCTCGCCGTTCAAGCGATTGCCGCCCCGAATGCGAATACGATCCATTGCTCCTCAAGTGATCTGCTATTGTTTTCGAGTGGTCCGCAGTCAAATTTTCGGGTGCTTGGCCGGGTACCGAGATGGACAGGAATTCGACGGAACAGCGGTAGGCGTAAGCCCGTCGACCGCAGGTTGCGCCTTGCGCGCCGCTGCTTTTCGGCGCTTCAGGTTCTGTCGCAGCGCCTGTGCGAGCCGTTGCCGCCGTTCCTCGCTGGCTGCGGGCATGATGGTCTTTCCCTCTCGAAATCACTGGGCTATAGGCAGCGGCCGCACAGTCGGACGCCGGAGTAGCGTAGTGGTAGCGCAACCCCTTGGTAAGGGGTAGGTCGTGAGTTCGATTCTCACCTCCGGCACCATCGGCCGTCGGTATCGGCCACATTCCTACCCTGTGGCCGCATTTTGATGGCGTGCACATTTCCCTATGATCAGGCAATGAACACCGTCGCAAGCGAACCAACCGGCTCGCTGGCCGTCGCGCTGGCGCATGCCTCCCGCCTGTTGGAGCGCGACCCCACGCTGGCGGAGGCGCAGGCTCGCGAAATCCTCAAGGTCGTGCCCGGACAGACTGAAGCACTGCTGGTGCTTGCCTCAGCGGTGCGCGCAAAAGGCCAGCCACAAGCGGCCGTCGAGGTGCTCCGGCCGGCTATCCTGGCCCACCCGAAATCGGTCTCTTTGAACTATGGACTGGCTCTTGCGCTGGCCGATGCCGGTGATAGCCGACGAGCCATCGCCGCCTTCCGCCGCGTGGTGGGTCTGGATTCGAAACATCCGCATGCCTGGCGGTGCCTTGGGGACCAACTTCTCCTAGCCGGAGAGGCGAGCGGAGCAGATTCAGCCTATGCGCGCCACCTCCAGGCCTCGGTCAGCAATCCGGCGCTGTTGCAGGCGGCGGCTGCGCTTTGCGAGCAGAAGCTGGCGGTCGCGGAGCACTTGTTGCGCGGATATTTGAAGGAACACCCGACGGATGTCGCCGCCATCCGCATGCTGGCCGAAACCGGCGCGCGTCTCGGGCGCCTGGAAGATGCGGAAAAACTGTTTGCGCGCTGCGTGCAACTCGCCCCGGGGTTTGTCGAGGCGCGTCATCAATACGCGATCGTGTTGCAGCGCCACAGCAAAGCCGCCGAAGCGCTGCCCCACGTCGAATTGTTGCTGAAGCGTGATTCGCGCAGTGCCAATTATCGCGCATTGAAGGCCGCAATACTCGGCCGCCTCGGAGAATACGAAAAAGCGGTGGCTTGCTACCAATCGCTACTGAAGGATTTTCCATCGCAACCGAAAGCATGGATGAGCTACGGGCACACGCTAAAGACTCTGGGTAAGGTGGATGAAGCGATCGCCGCCTACCGCAAGAGCATCGAGCTGATGCCGAATCTGGGCGAGGCCTATTGGAGTCTCGCGAACCTGAAAACCTATCGCTTCACCGACGATCAGGTGGAAGCAATGAAGGCACAGATCTCTCGCCAGGATATTGATGAAGACAGCCGTGCGCACCTGCATTTCGCCCTCGGCAAGGCATTGGAGGACGGCGGAGAGTTCAATGCATCCTTTGCCGAATACCAGCGGGGAAATCTGTTGCGACAGGGTGGGTTGCAGTACAAATGCGAGGATGTGGACAGTTTGGTGCAGCGCTCGAAGGCGCTATTCACGCCGGAATTCTTTCACGCGCGAGCCAAATCTGGTTGCCCAGCCGCCGACCCGATCTTCATCGTGGGCCTCACCCGTGCCGGTTCCACGCTGATCGAGCAGATGCTGTCGAGCCACCCGGCCATCGAAGGCACGATGGAATTGCCGGACCTGATCGCGCTGGCCAAAAGATTTGGGCGCCGCAAGCTGGGCGACGACGCTACGTTTCCCAACGGCCTCGCCGCTCTTTCTCCCGAAGAGTTGCAAGCCCTCGGCGAAGAATATCTCTCGCGCACGCGAGTGCAGCGCAAGCTCGGCCGCCCCTTCTTTATCGACAAGATGCCTAACAACTGGTCCAACGCGGGCTTCATTCATGTGATCCTGCCGAACGCAAAGATCATCGATGCGCGCCGCCACCCGATGGCGTGCTGTTTTTCCAATTTCAAGCAGCTCTTTGCCCGTGGCCAGGGCTTTTCCTACAGCCTGGGCGATTGCGCTCATTACTACAGGAAATATGTCGAGCTGATGGCCCATTTCGATGCTGTCCTGCCTGGCCGCGTCCACCGGGTGATTCACGAGCAGCTCGTCGAAAATCCGGAGCGGGAGCTGCGGGGCCTGCTCGCCTATTGTGGGCTCGCCTTCGAGCCGCGATGCCTGCGCTTCCACGAAACCGAGCGGCCAGTGAGAACGGCAAGCTCGGAACAGGTCCGACGGCCGCTCTATTCCGGCGGTCTTGAGCAATGGCGGCATTTCGAGCCGTGGCTGGACGAATTGAAAGAAGCACTGGGTCCCGTGCTCGATGCCTATCCCGCGGCACCGGCTTTTTCCTGAATTGCGTGTGCTGTTGCCGAACGGCGCTTGACGTCGGCATCCCTCCCGGCTTGACTTTGGCGAGTCGAGCAGGCGCGCCACGGGTGGCGCAAGGGGATAAAATGGGGCGCTATACTTCCGTCTACGGACCGAGTCCGCGAGCTTTGCTGTGCCCGATGCTGCTGGCCTCGACGATGCTGTCGGGTATCCCGGTTGCCCGCGCGGCGGACACGCCGCCTGCGGGACTGGAGACGGTGGTTGTCACCGCACAGAAGAGGGAAGAAAATCTCCAGCGCGTGCCCATGAATGTGCAGGCCATCACGACACAACGCCTGCAGGAACTGCATCTCACCGACTTCACAGATTTTCAGATGTTCATGCCGAGCGTCACCTTCGCAGTGAGCGGGCAGGGCAGCAATGGCGGTCCCGGTTTCGCCAATATCACAATGCGCGGTATTGCGAGCGATCAGAACGGCAACCACTCCGGGCCGGTGCCGACTGTCGGTGTGTACCTGGACGAGCAACCGATCACGACCATCAACGGCACACTCGATGTGCCGACCTACGACATCCAGCGCGTGGAAGCGCTCTCGGGGCCGCAAGGTACGCTGTACGGTGCCAGTGCTGAATCCGGGGTGATCCGCATCATCACGAACAAGCCCGATCCAAGCGGCTTCGCGGCCGGCTACGAAGTCGAGGGCAACGCAGTCGAGCATGGCGGTCTCGGTTACAGGGTGAATGGATTCATCAACCATCCGATCACGGACAAGATCGCGATCCGGCTCGTGGCCTGGGATGAGCATGACGCGGGCTACATCGACAACGTGCACGGCACCCGAACCTACACTTTCGATACGTCTTTTCCGCCGCTCACGCTCGACAACGCGAGCCGCGTGAAAAACGACTATAACACGGTGGACAAGTTCGGCGGACGCGCGGCATTGGGCATCGAGCTTGACGAAAACTGGACAATAACCCCCAGCATCATCGCGCAGTGGGAACGGTCCAACGGCGTCTTCGGCTACAACAAGGGCAACAGTTTCGGGTACAACCGCCCGCTGGGCGACCTCGAAGTCATCCACTTCCAGCCTGAGTTTGCAAAGGACAATTGGTATCAGGCCGCCCTCACCGTGCAGGGGAAGATCGCCGATCTGGATGTGCTTTATTCCGGCGGACATATGGATCGCCGGATCAACAGTCAGGCCGACTATACAGACTACACCTTCTGGTACGATCAGGTCTTTCCGTCGTCGGTGGATTTCTATGACAACGCCGGCAACCAGATCGATCCGTCACAGACGATCATCGGCAAGGACCACTTCACGAAGGACAGCCACGAACTGCGCATCTCCAACGCGAAGGACAACCGGTTCCGCTTCGTGCTGGGCGCGTTTTACGAACGCCAGAGTCACTTCATTCTGCAGGACTACGTCATCAAGAATCTAAACACGCTTTCCTTCGATCAATGTCCTTACGCTCATTGTTCGGTCGACGGATGGCCGGGAACGCTGTGGCTCACCGACCAGATGCGAATCGATCGCGACTATGCAGTGTTCGGAGAGGTTTCGTATGACATCCTGCCCACTTTGACCATTACGGGCGGTGTTCGCGTGTTCAAGGCCGACAATTCACTGCAGGGGTTTTTCGGCTTCCAAGGTTATGAGTTTCCACCCCCTGTGCAGTGCTTCGCGCCGCCCTCGGTAGATCACGGGCCGTGCACGAATGTGGACGAAGAGGTGAAGGAAACGGGCGAGACACATCGCTTAAACCTTACCTGGCAGATCACGCCGGACCAGATGGTCTATGCGACATATTCCACCGGTTTCCGGCCGGGGGGCGTTAATCGGCGCACGGATCTTCCGGGTGTCGGCGCCTACAATTCCGACACGCTGGACAATTACGAAATCGGCTGGAAGACCAGCTGGAACGACAACCGCCTCCGTTTCAACGGCGCATTCTTCCTTGAAGATTGGAACCAGTTCCAATTCCCGTTCCTCGGACCAAACTCCGTGACCATCATCGCGAATGCGGGCCAGGCTCGCGTTAAAGGCGTGGAGACGGAGATTTCGTGGCTACCGATCGACCAGCTAACGCTCAACGGGTCGGCAGCCTACACCAATGCCGAACTGGCAACCCCGTATTGCGGCGGCGATTGCGCCGACCCGAAGAATAAATTGCAAGCGCCGGCGGGCACGCAACTCCCGATCACACCGATGTGGAAGCTGAACGGCACGGCCCGATATCAGTGGCGCCTGTGGGACGACTGGCTGGCGCACGTGCAGGCATCTGTCGTTCATGAAGGTGGCCGATGGGCGGATCTGCGCCTGGCCGAACGCGCCTTGCTCGGCAAGTCGAAGGAATTCACGACCCTCGATGTGACCACCGGGATAGAGAAAGACAATTGGTCCCTCGAACTGGCGTTATTGAATGCCACCGATGAACGCGCGCAACTGGGCCGGTACGCCGAATGCACGCCAGGTACATGCGGACCGCAGACATATATCCTTCCGGCGCGACCGCGCACGGTGGCACTCACATTCTCACAAAAATTCTGAGACTAACCTATGTTAAGCGCGACTTTTGCATAAGTTAAGCCACCGCGCATTTTGAATAATTTGTGATCGAAGTTCCCGCAGAATTTTGCCTCTGCGCGCGGAACCAAGTTCAATCGTCCTTGTCGTGACCTCGATTACCGCGTACCTCGCAATGCGCATCGCCCACAGGTTTTGTGACGATGCGGGGAGCAGCCCGATCGCTTGACGATTCGGCGCGGCGCAAAGCGTCCTCCCGATAGGCCTTTATCGCAATCTTCTCGAGGAAGCTGAATGCACGAACGTGATTTCAATGATCGCATATCGTCATATCTTTCGCAGTCCCCAGCCAAAATCGGTTCTTTCCGGCGCGATCGCAGCGGAGAGAGTTATTTCGGTGCATTGCTCGGCGATCTTTCCCTGTTGATGCTGCTGGTTATCACCACCGTGGGTGTGATCTTCGCGATCCAAGGACCGCTCGGTCACAGCCGCCTCACAATTCGCATTGGCGCGCCGCGGGAAATCTTCACCAATACCTTTTCAGCCAAATTAGTTCAGGATCAAGCGGAGTTGGACCGGCAGAAACGCCGCGTGGCGTATTTGGCAGAACAGCACATGACCTCGACGCAGCTTATCAATCGCTGGAAGCCGTATATCGCCGAAGCCTCCGGAAGATTTCGCGTCCCCGCGGCGTGGATACGTGCCGTGATCAAGATGGAAAGCGGCGGCCGTACCATGTCGGCCGAAAACAAGCCGATTACATCGCCCGTTGGCGCTGTCGGTCTCATGCAGCTGATGCCAGGAACCTACAAGGAAATGGAGCAGCAGCATCGCCTCGGTGCCGATCCCTCCAACCCGCATGACAATATCATGGCGGGCACCGCCTACTTGCGCTGGCTGCACCGCAAATACGGCTTCCCCGCCATGTTCGTTGCGTACAATGATGGACCGGGAAATCTGGAAGCCAAGCAGATGAAGGGCCGAGCGCTTCCGCCGGAGACGCAGAACTACGTCGCCACTATCACGGCAATGCTTGGGACAGCCGCGGCGAAGCAAGGCGTCCGCCAAGCTGCGACGGAGGCGCGCGCCGCACTTCGCGTGCGGGCCCAGTACAGCTAGACCAGACTCGGTAATTCGTCCACCGCCGTTGACCCGGACTGCTATTCTGCGCGTTATCAACCGGGTTTGAACTTGGTTTGGGGCATGGCGAAAAAGAAAAATGGGGCGGAAAATGCCTCACCCACATCGCTGGTTGGGGTGCATGGCGCCTCCCGCCTGCCGCGTGTCGAGGTGGACGGCTATAATCTTGAGCTTGAAGACGAGAACGGGTTTCTCGGCGACCGCGCCAGCAAGAAGGCGCTCTACGCGCTGCTCGACAAGTGGCGCAAGCCATTGGCCAAAGAAGGCAACGATCCCTTCGGCGACCGTCCAAGCCGCGAAATCGGTAAGAAGGAACTGGATGCCATTCTGGCCAAGGGCGAATCCACCGAAGGTGGGTTGGTGCATGCGGTCATCGAGGATTTCGCACAGGAACTGGCTTTCATCCTTCGCAACTTCCTGAAGGAAAAGACCTGGAAAGAGACCGAACGCATCGTTATAGGCGGTGGATTGCGCGAGCACCGCGTCGGTGAGCTCGCGATCGGCAGAGCCGCGATACTGCTGAAGGCTGATAGTGTCGCAGTTGACCTCGTTCCGATCCGAAACGATCCTGACGATGCGGGCTTGATAGGTTCGGTGCAACTCACGCCATCTTGGATATTCGGTGGGCACGACAGCATTCTCGCTCTCGATATCGGCGGCACGAACGTTCGGGCGGGAATTGTGGAGTTGAATCTTAAAAAAGCGCCGGACCTTTCGCGAGCCGCGGTGTGTGAGCGGGAAATCTGGCGCCACGCCGATGACAAGCCGACACGCGATGAAGCCGTCCAGCAGATTGCGGGATTGCTGAAAAAGCTGATCCGGCGGGCGGAGAGGGAAGGGCACAATCTCGCGCCGTTCATTGGCATCGGTTGTCCCGGAAAGATAGAATCGGATGGTTCAATCGATCGCGGTGCTCAAAATTTGCCCGGCAATTGGGAAAGCTCGCGTTTCCATCTGCCGACGGAAATCGTCTCCGCGATCCCATGCATCGCCGATCACGAAACAGAAGTCGTCATGCACAACGATGCTGTGGTTCAGGGACTGAGCGAGGTTCCGTTCATGACCGACGTAGAGCGCTGGGGCGTCCTGACCCGGGGTACCGGACTGGGCAACGCCCGCTTCACCAATCGTGCTCAGCCCAACGGGAAGAGCGACTAAGCGTCAATTCGGAGCGGGTCCGCCACAACCCCGACAATTGCGGGACCATCGCGCTAATTATCGATTCTTCCTTTGATGCGCGTCGAGGGCGGATCCTCAGACAGCGAAATGAGCAGTTTCGTCAGCAGATAGAGTCGCGGTGTCACTGTTGTCAGATCGAGATACTCTCGATCCGAATGGAAGCCTCCGCCAACGGGCCCGAGACCATCAAGCGCCGGCACGCCGGCTTCCGCGGCCAGCGCAGACTCCGAAGCACCACCATTTCCGCCAGTGCCGAGCTTGTTTCCAATAGAGGCGTAGATAGCCTGTGCGCGGGCGGCCAACGCTGCTGTCGCTGGATTATCCGGCAGTGGAGGAAATGCCGCCTCGCGCGAAACTGTCACCGTCGTTCCCGGCACAGTGATGTGCTGCGCATTTCGCTCCAGCACTGCCTGCACCTCGCTGAAATCCGCCGCCTTGCGCACGCGGACATTCACCTGCGCCGAAGCAGCATCCGGAATGATGTTGGAGCGTTCTCCGGCGCGAATAACGGTTGTGTTCACCGTGACTCCAGGCCCAGAATGCGGAAGGCTTTCCAGCTTCAAAAGCTGATGCATCAGCTCGACGGCGGCGTTGTGTCCGTCCTGTGGGTTTACGCCGGCATGTGCCGCCTTGCCTTTAACGTCGATGTGGAACACCGCGGAGCCCTTGCGCCACACCGTGATGATGTCGGGGGGATCGCCGGGCTCCAAATTCAGTTCGACATCGCTGTCCGCGAGCAGCTTGTGGACAAGCCTTTTGGTGCCAGGAGAGCCGCGCTCTTCGCTCGTCTCAATCAGAAAGGTAATATGCCCGAAATTATCGAAGCGAAGATCGTGCAGCAGCTTCAGCGCGCAGAGTCCTTCGACAACGCCGCCCTTTTCATCCGCGACGCCCGGCCCGCGTGCGTGATTTCCTTCCACCGTGTAAGGCCGCGCCGCAACTGTTCCTTGGCCGAACACCGTATCGATGTGGCCGATCATGAGGATGCGCGCTTTGCCCAAGCCTTTAACCGTCGCCACGATGTTGTCCGGCAGGTCTGGAGCTTCCGCCGGGACCGTCTCGATTTCCGCTCCAAGCATTTTGAGTTGGGCGATGAGAATTGCTGCGACCTTGCGCCCGCCTTCTACATCGCCCGTTCCAGAGTCAATGTTCACAACTGTCTGGAGCAAACCCAGTTGCGATTCGCGCGCGCCTTGCGCTGCCGTCATGACCGGATCGTTTTTCGCGCCATCTGCTGCCCATGCAGCGCTTAGAAGGAGCGCCATGAAGCCTGCAAAAACTGAGCCCGCCTTTGTCATTCATGTCCCATTGGTGATTTGTTCTCGCGCTTGCTAATAGCAGGTTCCAGCCGGCCTTTCAGGGCCGCTTGCATTCACGGAAACCGTCCATGCTCGAACCTGTCCGCCCGATCACGCTGGAGGAAATCCGGCAAGCGCGCGATCGCATTGCCGGAACAGTGCTCCGCACGCCGCTGGTTCGGCTCGAGTTGGGTGCCGGATATCCAGATATTCGGCTGAAACTGGAGAACCTGCAGCCTATCAATGCCTACAAGCTGCGGGGTGCCGCCAACGCCGTTGCCATGCTGTCGGAGGCCGAGCGCAAGCGCGGCGTCTGGACGATCAGCGCTGGCAATGCCGGGCAGGGCGTCGCCTATGCCGCGCGCCAGGCAGGCCTTTCGTGCACCGTGGTGGTGATCGACAAGGCCGCGGAGCCGAAGAAGGCACGGATGCAGGCACTCGGCGCGAAACTGATCGTCGTGCCTTTCGACGTGGCTTGGCAGGCGATGGAGGAGCGCGCCTATCTTAGCCTCGAGGGCACCTTTATCCACCCCTTCGACGAACACAATTTCATCGCGGGCAACGCGACGATGGGGCTTGAGATTCTGGAAGACGCACCGGACGCGAGAGTCGTCATCGGCGGTATTGGCGGCGGAGGGCTGGTGGTTGGCCTCGGCAGCGCCATCAAGGCGATACGGCCGGACGTGAAGGTTTATGGTGCGGAACCGGAAACGGCAGCGCCCGCGGCGCTCTCCTTTGCCAACGATTGCCCTCAGATATTCGAGAACTGGACTGCCTCCTTCGTCGATGGAGCGGGCGGCAAGAGCGTGTTTCCGCGCATGTGGGAACGGATGAAGGCGGTTGTGGACGGCTCCTTCGTGGTCACGCTGGATCAGGTGAGGCAAGCGATGCGTCTGATGGCGGACAAAGCACGGATTATCTCAGAAGGCGCCGGGGCCTTGCCCCTGGCGGCGGCGCTGACTGGCAAGGCAGGCGACGGCCCGATCGTTTGCGTGGTGTCCGGGGGCAATATCGACTTGAAAAAGTTTTCCGAGTTGATCGGCCATGGCTGAGTTGCTTTTTTTCGCTCACCTGTTTCCATGACCGCCGTGGACCGTCCGGGGCCGAAGCATGAAGAAGGCGAAGAGAAGCAGCAAAGACCTCGGGATGGATCGCGCCATAGACCGGCGCGATTTTCTCAATGGCGTCGCCATAGGTGCCGCCGCGATTTCTTCAGGGCTTGCGCATGCCGCCGCGGCGGCTCCGGCGCCGCAGGAAGTGCCCGGCTACTATCCGCCATTGCTGCATGGATTGCGGGGCAGCCACCCCGGCGCTTTCGAAAACGCGCACGCGTTGCGCGACGGCACGTTCTGGGACCACGCGAAGAAATCGGAAGATGATTCCATCGTCTACGATCTTGTCATTGTGGGTGGCGGGATTAGCGGTCTGTCGGCTGCCTGGTTCTTCCGCGCCGCGAAGCCCAACGCAAAAATTCTTATCCTTGAAAACCATGACGATTTCGGCGGTCACGCTAAGCGCAACGAATATCAACTGAACGGCCGCCTGCATCTTATGAATGGCGGCACGATGCTGATCGACAGCCCGCATCCGTACAGCAAGGTATCTGCCGGCCTTATCCGCGAGTTGGGCATTGACCCGGTGGCCCTGGCGAAGCGCTGCGAGCATCCCGAGATCTATAAGGGACTCGCGCCGGCGACCTTTTTCGACAAGCAGACTTTTGGCGCCGATCGTCTAGTGGTCGGTCGGGAACGTAACGATGAGGAAGAAAGCTCGGTGTCATGGAAGGACTTTCTTGCCAAAGCGCCGTTGGATGCGGGTACGCGCACAGACATACTGCGCGTGCAGGAAGGTACCGACGATCCGATGCCGGGTCTCAGCTCCGGGCAAAAGAAGGACAAGCTCTCGCGGATCACCTACCTCGCTTATTTGCAAGACTATCTGAAATGCGGGTCCAAGGCGCTCGCGTTCTACCAGACCATCACGCACGACGAGTGGGGTACCGGCATCGATGCCGAGCCGGCGCTGGATTGCTGGGGCTTTGGCCTGCCGGGGTTCAAAGGGCTTAAGCTGACGAAGGGCTCGATTTCGCGCATGGGCTACACGGCAGCCGGTTATGAGGACGAAGGCTCGCCGGTGTTCCATTTCCCGGATGGGAACGCGACGATCGCGCGGCTGCTTGTCCGAAAGCTGATCGCGGACAGCATTCCGGGACGCACAGCAGACGACATCATCACCGCGCGTGCCGTTTATGCGAAGCTCGATCGCGCAGGCCAGCCTGTCCGTATTCGCCTGAGCAGCATAGCTGTTGGCGTGCGGAACATCGGCGATCCCAAGACCTCTCGTGGCGTCGAAGTGGCGTATACACGCGGCGGGCGCGTGTACCGCGTCCACGCGGCAGGCTGTGTGCTTGCCTGCTGGAACATGATGATCCCGTATCTCTGCCCTGAATTGCCCGACACGCAGAAAACAGCGCTGCACGAATTGGTCAAAGTCCCGCTGGTGTATACCAGCGTCGCCATCCGCAACTGGCGCGCATTTCAGATGCTCGGGACAGGCGGCATATCCGCCCCGGGCTGCTATTGGACGTCGACGCGTCTGAACTGGCCCGTGGATATCGGCGGATACAAGAGCGTCCGCTCGCCAGACGATCCGATGCTGTTGTTCATGCTTCACGCGCCGACTTCTCCGGGCCTGCCGGAACGCGATCAGCACCGAATGGGGCGCATGGAGCTGCTTGAAACGCCGTTCACGACCTATGAGGCGAAGATTCGCGATCAGCTCAACCGCATGCTGTCGGGCGGTGGCTTCGATTCAGCCCGCGATATTGTCGCGATAACGGTGAATCGCTGGCCGCATGGCTATGCCTACGAGTTCAACCCGTTGTTCGATGACTTTTCCCTTCCACCGGAAAAACGCGCCAATGTGGTGGGGCGGCAACGGTTCGGGAAAATAGCCATCGCCAATTCGGATTCCGGCGCCGCCGCCTACACGGATTCGGCTATCGATCAAGCCCATCGCGCCGTTCAGGAACTGCTGTTTGCCTGATGTGACACATCCTTGACGGTGTTGCCCGCAGCGCCCAACATGCGGGGATTAGGGGGCTGCCATGAAGAATGTGAGTCTGGGCTTGGGCCTGTGCGCCGCGCTTGCAGGCGCTTTCTCATGTGTATTTCCCGGCATCGTCCTGGCTCAATCAGCCGCGCCCTCGTTCGGCGTGGAAGAGGTTGTGGTCACCGCGCAGCGCCGTTCGGAAGTCTTGAGTCGCGTTCCAGCCAGCATCAGTGCCTTTACCACCGAGCGCATGGAACAGCTGAATGTGAAGGATTTCAGCGATCTGGTGCGTTTCACGCCCGGCGTGACGCTGGACGAGCACAGCGGCACCATCTCAGTCCGTGGGGTGAATTCAGACGCCGGCGACGCCACCACCGGCGTCTACATCGATGACACGCCAATCCAGCTGCGCTCGCTCGGTTTCGGCTCCGACAACACGCTGCCGGCGGTGTTTGACCTGGAACGCGTGGAAGTGCTTCGCGGCCCGCAGGGAACACTGTTCGGGGCGGGCTCGGAAGGCGGCACGATACGCTACATCACGCCTCAGCCGAGCCTTACGGACTACAGCGTGTACGGAAAGACGGAATTTTCCTCCACGCGCTACGGGTCGCCGAATTACGAAGCCGGAATCGCGGTCGGTGGCCCGATCGTGGACAATCAGCTTGGCTTCCGCGTCAGCGGCTGGTGGCGCCACGATGGCGGCTACATCGACCAAATCAACTACCTGACCGGCGCGGTGACGGATAAGAATACCAACTGGACCGACAATTTGGCATTCCACGGCGCCATGGGGTGGGAGCCGAACGGAAATCTGACCGTCACGCCAAGCATTTTCTTCCAGAACCGGCGCACGCACAACGACGATGAATGGTGGACGGCGCTCTCCAATCCGAACGACGGACGCTACATAACCGGTACGCCCGAACTGATGGGCAACCACGACCGCTTTGTCCTGCCGGCTCTGAAAATCGACTATAACCTCGGCGATGTTGAGCTGATCTCAAATACATCGTATTTCGATCGTCATCAGGAGGTTCAGGACTATAGTGGCACGCTGTATGACCTCTCCTACTTCCAGCAGGCGGTGGACTATGGGCTGCTGCCGGATTTCGAGACCGAATGCACCGGCGGCATCTGCGGCGTGATCGCCAAGCGGATCGAAAACGACCCGGACTACGTGGGACCGCCGCTGCTGTTGCCGACTGGCCCCAATCTTCCCGGCTTGGGAGGCATACCCCCCTTCGGCTTCTACAAGGCGCGCAACGTTGTCACGAACGAGCAGCAGAACTGGACCCAGGAAGCGCGCCTGCAGTCCACCGACACTGACTCCGTGCTGTCGTGGATCCTCGGCGCTTTCTACACGCACCAGGACCAGCTGAGCATCGAGGAAATCAACGATCCGCAGCTGCCGGCTCTTACGGAATATCTCTGGGGCGACACGGTTGAGAATGTCTGGGGTGTTGGGCTGCTCCCCAACGGCGACGACTACATCAACAACACGCAAGGACACGAATGGCAGGCGGCGCTCTTCGGCAATGCGACCATCAAGATCCTTGAGGATCTCAAGCTGCAGGTCGGCGCTCGGGTTGCTAAGACCCATTTCGATTTTACAAATTTTGCCGATGGCGCGCAGAATGGCGGCTTCACAGGCCCTGACAGCGGTAAGAAGGATGAAACGCCGTTCACGCCGATGACGAGCCTCACCTGGCAGATCACGCCGGACAACATGGTCTACGGAACGATTGCAAAGGGTTATCGCATCGGCGGCGCCAACCCGCTTTTCCCAATCATCTTCTGCAACGAAATTTCCGTGGAGCCGACGTCGTACAATTCCGACACTGTCGTCAGCTATGAAGTTGGCACGAAGGACAAAGTGACAGACCGTCTGCAGCTGTCCGGCAGCGTGTTTTATCTGGAATGGAACAACATCCAGCAGTCGGTCACCTTGCCATCTTGCGGTTTCCGCTTCACCACCAATGTCGGCACTGCGGTCAGCCAGGGCTTCGATCTCGAAGGCGAATGGCTCGCGACCGACCATTTGGATTTCAACTTCAGCCTTGGCTATGTTGACAGTCACTACACCTCGACAAGCGTAGCCGCCGGTCTCGTACAGGCAATCAACGGCGACAAGCTGCCGGGTAGCCCGTGGAACTTCTCGATCGGCGCGCAATACACGGCGCCGGTGATGGGCTACGAATCCTTCGTACGGCTGGATTATGAATTCGCAAGCCGGGAGACCGGCCTGACGCCGGAGCGCGACTCACTCACGACCCTGTTCGATCCGGGCTTGGTGGCGGAACCGGAAACCAATGTCCTCTCCATCCGCGCCGGCACCACGATTGACCGGTTCAGCGTCTCGCTGTTTGCCGACAACCTGCTGAACTCGCATCCCCGATTGCACCTCACGCATCAGGACAGCGGCACCCTCCTGTTCGAGGCGACAACATTGCGTCCGCGCACTGTCGGCTTGACCGCCGCCTATCGCTACTGAGCGCGATGCCTACGGAGCTGAAAGCGGGAGCGCTTTCGCTCTTCGAATCCGTAGTGATGGGTATCGCCGGCAGCGCGCCCGGCTATACGATTGCTGTGACGACAGCCGTCCTGTTGGGGACGGCGGGACAGCTGGCGCCTGGTGCGCTCGTCATCTTTGCCATTCCGATGCTGGGTATCGCGGTCGCTTACAAGGCGCTTAACCGGAGACATGTGAACGCCGGCGCTGCCTATCAGTGGACCACGATCTATTTCGGCAGGCTGTTTGGATTCTTTTCGGGCTGGGCCCTGCTACTGGCGTCCATGATTTTCATGGTGACCGGCAGCCTGCCGCTCGCCACCGCCACGCTCGACTTCGTGGATCCCGCGCTGGCCGAGAATGTCGTGGTGAGTGCCGCGATTGCCAGCGCATGGTTCCTCGCCGTCGCCGTGGTGCTCATTGTCGGCATCAAGGTGACAAGCGGCGTGCAAGTGGTCATGACCATGGTCGAGCTGGTGATCCTCACGGTAGTGGTCGCAGCGGCATTCATTCACACGGCCCACGTTGGGCCTGCCAATCCGTTCAGCTGGTCGTGGTTTGGCTTCGACTATACGGCGAAGAGTTTCGCCGCGAGCGCGCTGGTTGTCGTTTTCTTCTACTGGGGCTGGGACGTTACCTCAAACCTCGGCGAGGAGACCGCCGACGGGAGTGAGAATGCCGGCCACGGCGGAGTGGTGAGCGTTTTTGTTACCATCGCCTACTACATCGCGTTCGTTTTCGCCGCCCTTTTTCTCTTCAACCTGAGCACGGCAAAGGGCTTCAACGCGAACATCATTTACAATATCGCGATCGCCACAGGTTTGGGACGCACAGGCGCGCTGTTCGCGTCCGCTGCTGTCATTCTTTCCAGCATCGCGACACTCGAGACAACGATGCTGCAATTTTCCCGCTCGCTATTCGCCATGGGACGGGACGGCGCCATGCCGGTCTTTTTCGGTACCGTCGACGAACGAACGCAGACGCCGGTGCGCGCGATGCTCGTGCTTATCGGAGTCGGACTGTTGCTTGTGTGGGGATCGAGTCTGATGCCGACCGTGCATTTGATCATTCAGGATTCGGTCAACGCGGTGGCAGTCCTGGTCGCGTACTATTACGGCCTTGCCGGATTTGCCGCTGCCTGGGCGTTTCGCAACCTCTGGCGGGAGTCGTTGTTGAATTGGATCGGCCTCGCGGTCTACCCCGCCTTGAGTGCCTTCGTCCTCCTGATCCTGGGCGCCTACGCCATTACAACCTTCGATCTTATCACCAAGGTGGTCGGGATCGGTGGGCTCGTCGCTGGGATTGTCTTCTTCCGGCCATCGCGCCGCATAACGGGCGCGCCCTTGCAGGCGTGACCTCGATGACTATCTGCATGGAGCAGGCTGGGGCGCTACGCGGCTGGCCCGGGAGTTTTGAGCCTGATGATCAACAACAAGATCTCCCTGGAGCAGCCAAACCGGCGCGTTTTTCTCTCCGCCGCCGCGGTTTCGCTGGGTACCGCTACCCTTGGGATGCCCTCAGCAACAGCCGCGGCAAAAGATGCCGGATGGGTGACGATTGAGGCGTTCTCGCCTGCTGGCCGGGATCTCGGCCGAATTCGCGTACAAAAAGTCGTGAAGAGCGATGCGGCCTGGCAGAAGCAACTGTCAGGCAACGCTTTCGAGATCACGCGTCATGCGGGCACAGAACCGCCCTTCACCGGCATCTACGCGAATACACATGGGGATGGGCTCTATCGCTGCATTTGCTGTGACACGGCCCTCTTCGATTCGCACACGAAGTTCGAATCCGGCACCGGGTGGCCGAGCTTCTACCAGCCGATTTCGCGGCGGAACGTGACGCAATCGGCGGACAACAGCCTCGGCATGGGGCGAGTGGCTGTGTCGTGCGCGCGCTGCGACGCGCATCTCGGTCACGTGTTTGACGATGGCCCGAAGCCGACGGGGCTTAGATATTGTATGAATTCGGCATCGCTTCGATTCGCACCACGCGACAAGCAGGAAAACTGATGAACGGGACCTCGAACGGACGCCGCAGCTCGGTTGCGGAGATCACAACCATTTTGGCGCAGCTGGCGCTCGGGCTCTTGGCTCTCCCGCTTTTGGGCGTGATCTTTTTCGGCTTGGCTCGCGCCGAAGAGGCGCGCGTTCTTCCGCCGCCAGCGCTCGATGAGCGCAGTTCCGTCAGCAGCGAAACTGCTGTGCTCGCAGGCGGCTGCTTCTGGGGGATGCAGGGCGTTTTCGAGCATGTGAAGGGCGTGACGAAGGTACTGGCCGGATATTCCGGCGGCGACAAGAGCACGGCGGAATATGAAACCGTCGGCAGCGGCGGTACCGGCCATGCTGAATCGGTGCAAATTACGTTTGATCCGCGGCAAATTTCCTATGGAGAAATTCTGCGGATCTACTTCTCGGTCGGGCACGATCCGACGCAACTCAATCGTCAGGGACCGGACGAGGGAACGCAGTACCGCTCGGAAATCTTCTTTTCCTCAGCCATGCAGGAAAATGTGGCGAAGAGCTATGTTGCCCAGCTTGGGAAGGGAAAGCGGTTTTCCGCCCCCATTGCTACCAAAATGGAGCCTTTGCACGGTTTCTACCCGGCCGAGGCCTACCACCAAGACTACCTGACTCATCATCCGGAAAGCCTCTACATCCAGGTCAACGATCTGCCCAAGGTCGAGCAGCTTAAGCGGTTGTATCCGCAGCTTTATCGCGCCTCCCCCGTATTGGTCACCGCCTCGCGTTAACGGTTCTACAGCGCATCATGCGTATTGCTGCTTGGTCGAAGCCGAAGCGCTCCCATATATGAGCGGATTGGCAACTTGACCTCGGGCAGGTGATTTGATGGTAGCGTTTTTAAGGTGGTCCAGGAACATCGCGCTGGGGACCCTGAACGGCATCGCCAAAGTTGTCCTCTTTGTTGTTGTCCTCATAGTCATGCTCGCCATCATCGGCATGGTTCGGGGTGATGGCCTTCCGGACAAAATGGTGCTGACAGCCGATCTCCGCGCCTCGATGCCCGACTCCAGCCGCTCCTCGGCGTTTGAATTCAGCCGCCCGCTCACCATCATGGATTTCGTCCTGGGGCTGGATCGTGCCTCGCGTGATTCCCGTGTGAAGGGTCTATTCCTGCGTGTAGGCGATGGAGACCTGTCAGTTCCGCAGGCTCAGGAAATCGTAGCCGCGCTCAAACGCTTTCGCCAAGGCGGCCGGTTTGTGGTCGCGCATTCGCAAGGGTTCGATTCCGGCGGACTTGGCGATTATCTTGCGGCGTCCGGAGCCAGTGAAATCTGGATGCAGCCCAAGGCGACGTTCGCGGCAGCAGGGGCTGGCGCCGGCACAATTTTCCTCAAGGGCTTTTTCGACAAGATTCAAGCCGAACCTCAGATGGTCAAGCGCGCTGAATATAAAAGCGCAGCGGACTTGTTTATGGAGAAAGATTATACAGATCCCGATCGCGAGCAGACGACCGCCTTCCTGAAGTCTTGGTATGACACGGCTACGCAAGGCGTGGCAGCGGAGCGCCGCCTGCAACCCTCGGCCATTGCCGCGTCGTTCGAAAAGAGTCCGCAATTCGCTGAGGACGCCAAAGCCACGCGTCTGATCGACAAGCTTGGTTACGACGATGATGCCAAGGATTCTGCCGTAGACCGCAGCGGCGGTGCGAAGACAGTGGCGCTGCGCAAATATGTGCGGGCTGTGGAGGATTATCCCGAAGCCCACGGTTCGCCGCAGATTGCAGTTATTCAGGCCGCCGGGGAAATTACGGAAGGTGGTGACCGGGGTGGCCCGTTCGACAGTGGGAGCGGCATCGGGTCCGACACCTATGCCACGGCCATCCGGGAAGCGGTGCGCAACAGCGACGTGAAAGCAATCGTGTTGCGCGTTGATTCTCCGGGCGGGTCTGTGTCCGCTTCCGACCAAATCCTGCACGCGCTGCAGAAAGCGCGTCGGGCCGGAAAACCGGTCGTGGTCTCCATGGGAATGCTCGCTGCTTCCGGCGGATATTATATATCGTCTTTCGCCGACCGGATCGTAGCAGAGCCCGGCACTCTCACCGGCTCGATTGGGGTACTTACCGGCAAAGTGTCGTTTGGGAAAACGGCCGGCCTTTTGGGAATCGGCGTGGACCAGATCGGAGTCGGGAAAAACGCTTTGATGAATTCAGCCATCAGGCCGTATACGCCGGACCAGCTAGCGAACCTCAATCACCAGGCGGACGTGATCTATTCCGATTTCCTTCAGAAGGTGGCGACGGGGCGCAAGCTGCCGCTGGCGCAGGTTCAAAGCATTGCCAAGGGACGGGTTTGGACCGGCGCTGACGCAAAAAAACACGGACTCGTGGACGAGTTGGGCGGCTTTTGGACGGCTGTGGCCGATGCCAAAAGGCTTTCCGGCATTGGAGCGGGTGAGGCGGTGAGTTTCCAGATGTACCCCAGGCGGACCGGCTTCTTCACGGCGCTCGCGTCGGCAATGACCGGCACAGCCGCCGGGGTGCGGACCATGCAAGGGCTGGCTGCCTTCGGAGAACTGCCTGTGGCCCATGTCTTTAGGAGCATGATGGCAGCTTCCGGCCAGAGCGGTGTCCAAATGAGGGCAACAAATCTGCCGATGGATTGACGCGGTTCGAAGCGGGACAGCCGCGGTGCCCCCGCGCTATGCTGCTGCTGTGCCTCTGGAATGATGTCACGTGCAGGTTCAGCAACTCGTAGCAGCCGCGCAGCAGGCCATGCATGGCCGCAATTTCGAGGAAGCCACGCGCCTGTGGTCGCAGGTGCTGATGCTTTCGCCGGAGCATCCGCAGGCGCTGTTCCAGCTTGGTCAGCAAAAGATGATGGAGGGCAACGCGCAGGGGGCTGTCGCGCTGTTCGAACGGGCCGCGCGATCAGATCCTCAGGCCGCCGCCATTCCGTTGAACATCGCATTCGCCCATCGCGCACAAGGTAGCGCCGCGGCCGAATTGCAGGCGCTGGAGCGGGCGCTCGCGATCGATCCCTATTACTATCCCGCGCTGCTTGCCAAAGCGCAGGCATTCGAACGGATTGGCAAGCCGCGGCAGGCTGCGCGCCTATATAAGGACGCGTTGGCAATCACCCCGCCGGACGATCAAATCCCGCCATCGCTCAGAGCCACAATGGAGCAGGCGCGAAAACGCGTTGCCGAAAATGCGGAGGGGTTAGCAAGGCATTTCGAATTGGCGATTGCCGCACAGTTGCGCAATCGCGGCTCGGGGCCGCTTGATCGCTTTGAACGCTGCAAGGATGCGCTCCTCGGAAGAAAGAAAATCTATGCCCAGCAGCCGACTATGCTGCACTACCCAGAGCTGCCCGCCATTCAGTTCTACGACAACGCAGATTTTCCCTGGATGATCGAAATTGAAGCGGCGACCGGTATGATCAAGACGGAACTCGCTGCCCTGCTTGAGTCGGAACGGCAAACCGCGGATACGGCGGAATTTCGCCCTTATGTCCAGCATCCAGCCGGTGCGCCACTGAACCAATGGGAGCAGTTGAACTTTTCACCGCGATGGAGCGCCTATTTCCTTTGGGAAGATGGCGAGCGGAACGAAGCGCACTGTGCGCACTGCCCAAGGACGGCGGAGACCGTTGAAGCGATGCCGCTTGCGCGGATCCCCGGCTATGCGCCGGCCGTGTTCTTCTCCGTGCTCCAGCCACGAACGCGAATTCCGCCGCACACCGGGGTGACGAACATCCGGCTGATCGCACACCTTCCGCTGGTCGTTCCCGAAGCCTGTGGCTTTCGTGTCGGCAATGACAGCCGTAGTGTTGAGGCGGGAAAAGCCTGGGTGTTCGACGACACGATCGAACACGAAGCGTGGAACGACAGCGACAGCAATCGCTACATTCTCATCTTCGATATCTGGAATCCGGAGCTGAGTGAGGAAGAGCGCGAACTCGCGATTGCGCTGCTCGATGCGATGCGCTCGTACTATTCGGAATAACCGAACTTCCGCACCCAGGGCTCCAGAATCGGCATGACGGGGGCAAGCTGCTCGCGGTATTTGCGCCACTGCCCCACGCTGCGGTCGCTCAACCCGCCAATCACCTGTGCGGAACTCGGCGTGGCGATGGCATTTCTTCTGGCGTGCGCGGCGAAATTGCGCACCGATTCCCGCCAGGGGATGTCGGCAAAGGCACAAATACGGTGGGCCTGTTCGTCGAAATTGGCCACAAGATCTTCGTTGCGGACTGTCAACCAGCGCAGCGCCAGCTTCTCCCGCGCCAATTCGGCCACGCGCATCATCGCATCGTACAGCCGCGCGGTGGATTCAAGGTCCAGCAGCTCCAACGTAAAAGAGTGGACAAGAAACAGGCGGCGGAAGGCGCTCAGCACCACATCGCGGGGGTCGCGGACGGCGAAGATAATATGAGCATCCGGAAAGAGGCGGGCGATGACCGGCAGCCGGAAGGTGTGCATCGGCAGCTTGTCGACGACCAGCTTGTCGCGAAAGTGATATCCCAATCGGCGCACGTAATCCCAGTAGGAATCCCGGTAAGGCTGCAGATCGGTATCGATGGCGGTGGCGAGGCGCTCCAGTCCACCAGGCTCGCGCAGGAAATCCCGATCCGCATCGACAATGGGGAATTTTTCTTCCAGCGTGACGACATCAGGATGGCTGCCAAGAATCTGTCCGAGTAGCGTCGTTCCGGCCCTGGGAAAGCCGGCAATAAACAACAGGCGCGTTGGCGCGGCGCTGGCCGGTGTTGTGTCCATCGGGCTTTCGCGGGGACGCGCCGAGAAATATTCGGAGATTCGCGCAACGAGAGCTGGAGCGGCCTCCATCCCTTTGGTTTCCAGCCTGGGGGCGTAGTGGCTTAGAATTTTGGCGTTGGCTTCCGTCCAGCACTCGAAAGCCTCCTCCGTCCGCCCTTGCGCATCGCGGATATCGCCCAGCAGATTTAGAGCCTGCGCCTGATCAAGGGGCTGATAACCTGCGTGCGATAGAATGGCCTGAAGGCGCTGCTCTGCTGAATCGATGGAACGTTCCGCCAGATCGGCTCTTGCCAGTGTGATAAGCGCCTTGACGTGGTCGGGCTCAAGCGCCAAGGCACGGTTCGAGTAGGCACGGGCCGTTTTCCAATCTCCGTTGCCCGCCGCGAGATTGCCCAGCCGGGCAATCGGGTCGGCATAGTTCGGCGCCAGCCTGGCAGCGATCTGATAGGATTCCTCGGCGCCGCGAAGCTCTCCCAGGGTCTCAAGCGCAAAGCCGCGATTAAAGTGCGCCAATGGAAATTCGGGCCAAAGCTGCAGCGCTTCGTCGAAGGCTTTGGCAGCTGCGGCGAATTGGTCGTCCTTCAGACGACATTCGCCGATACCGTTAGGGATGCGCGGTTCGGCGGGCGCAAGCCGCCTGGCCTCTTCCAGGTCGCGCAGGGCGTCATCGAACCTGCTCTGATTTGAAAGCCAGGTACCCCGCAGGAGCAACAGCAAAGGATGCACGGCACCGGCGTCAAGCGCTGCACGGGCGATCTCTGTGGCGCGTTCGACCTCGTCCGCCTGCAGGGCGCGAGTCACCTCTGCGACAGTGCGATCGATGTCTGAGGGGGTGGTTTCCAGATGTTGGGACATGTCGCGGTTATGTGAGCCAGTCAGCCGCAAGGCAATAAAAAACGGCGGCCTTTTGGACCGCCGTTTTTCGTATTTGTCGTGAAGCTTAGTATTTCACAGTCGCTCCGAAGAAGATGTAGCGGCCGAGAGCGTCGTACGTCTGCGGGAAGGTGTTCCCGTTCCCGGCCGGCGGGCCTATCGCGAAGGAAGTAAGGCGCGGCGGATCCTTGTCGGCGATATTGGACACGCCGGCATGGAGCTGGAAGCCGGGCATGACCGTCCAGTTGGCCGAGAGATCGAAGTAGTCGAAGGAATCGATCGTTGCGTCGATAGGATCGCCATACGGACCGCCAAAGAGCGGGTTAGGCTGATTGGCATCCAGGCTCACGGCGCTGATATGACGCCACTGACCTGACAGATCGAAATCCCAAGGCGACGACCAGGTGACACGCAACTTGTGCTTCCATTCCGGGTTTGGCGCCAATCCTGCGGACGCACTGCAGAAATTCACGCCGTAGAGGCCGGCGCATTCCCCGCTGAACGGCGGTGGAATGTGGTTCTTGTCATTGACAGCCTGCGAGAAGGGCGTGATTTCGAAACTGTCGGTCCAGGTGCCGACGAAGTTGAAGCTTAGCCCGCCATTGTCGCCCATTCCCCAGTTCGACAGCTCAGTGTTGTAGTTAGCCTCGAAGTCGATGCCGGCCGTCTTAAGCGAGCCGGTATTGCTCGTGATGTCGTCAACGAAGCCGCCGGCCGGTGGCAGGCCGAACAGGACGCCGCCTGCGCCGCGGTGGATGGCGCTACAGAAGTCGGGGCCGTTATAGAGAGCGCAGTTGGCCACGACGTTCAGCGGGGCCACAGCGGTGATGTACCGCGAGATGCGGATGTTGAAGTAGTCCACCGTCAACGTGAAGCCATCGAGGAAGGTCGGCGTGAACACGCCACCGATTTCGCGGGTATCAGACTTTTCGGTTCTCAGATTCAGGTTCCCGCCGAAAAGGGCATTACACTGTGCCGCCGGGCAGTCCGAGATCGTGCCGTACTGGGCCGCCGTCACGCCTGTTCGCTGACATTGTTGCAGCGTGAACTGTGGCGTGGTTCCCGAGCAAGGATCAGATCCACCCCACAGTCCGATGAACTGCGGCGTAAACAGTTCCAGCACGTTCGGCGCGCGAATGGCGCGCTGATAGCTGGCGCGAAGGCGGAAATCCTCGATCGGCTGATATTCGGCGCCGTATTTGAACGAATTGACGGCACCCGCGATGCTGTAGGACGAGTAACGATAGCCGCCGTTCACCGACAGATCCTCGACCCAAGGCATGTTCTGCACGAGCGGAACACGCACTTCGCCAAAGATTTCGCGGACGTTGTAGCGGCCGTTCACATTCGGCGTGGGACCGCCCTGGCCGGCAAGATCGCCAGTGCGGAATTCGTTGTCGACGCGCGCTTCGATCGCTTCCTGACGATATTCCGCGCCAACCGCGATTCCGACGCCATTCTTCGCCCAAGGCGACTGGAAGCCATACTGGCCCAGATCGCCGGTGACCGAGCCGGTCAGCACCCACTCCTCCGTACCGCCTTCCTTGAAGCCGGGAACGCTGAAGTAATTGGTGGCGGCCTGAGTCACGCCGTTCGGCTGGAAAACGTTCCAGGGAACGCAGGTCGGATCGAAGCCCTGAAGCACGGCCTTACAGGTCGGGGTTCCGTTGACGTCCACCACCTCCAAAGCGTTCTGGATGCGGGAGATCGAGGCGTCGTTGATGTACTCTTCCGACAGGATGGTTTTTCCATACTGGCCGGAGACGTCATAAGACCATCCGCCGCCCACATCGCCCTTGAAGCCGAAGACCATGCGGTAGGCCGCATGTTCGAGGTGGTCTTGCCGGTTGCCGCCTTCGACGTTGCGGCGCCCAAGGAACAGGTGGGCATCTTGACCCCCGCCAAGGCCAGCCGAGGTGCAGAACTGATAGGCTGGCGAGCTGGGATCGGCCGGATTGCCGAGGAAGGGGTTGTCGCAGTTCACCGCCACCTGCGTGCCGAAGAACAGGCCGGACGGCGCGATCTGGGCGACTGTCGTGTCGTCCATGAACATGATCGAGCCGTAGAAATCGAGCGCTTTGTCGACTTCGTAATGGCCGAAACCGCCGAAGGTGTAGCGCGTATCCGGACGCTGGAAATAGTTCAGTGGGGCGAAATTGAAGCGGTCCGCCGCCGTGAAGGCTCGCATCTGTCCAGTATTCGGATCGACCGTACAGCTGCCATGCGGGCCGTTGGCATCGACGCAGAAACCGCCGTCCAAGCTGATAAACCGGCCGCCGGCAGTGCCAAGCGCACCGGTTCGCGCCGCAGTACTCGACCCGCCGCAGAAGGAAGAGGTGAAAGGCGGGGTGGTCGAAAAGGCGCAAGCCGAAACGTCGCGCTGCGATTCCAGGACCGGCTGGATGTTCCGGAAGCCGCCGTAGACTGTAACGTTGCCTTTTCCATTGGGCGAATTGACACCCATGATGATCGTGCCGTCGACTGTATCGCCATCCCAGACATTGCCGGGCGCCTGGGTCACGCAAGCGCCCGTGGTCTGGCACTGCCCGAAGATACCGGCCGCAACGGTCGAACGATATTCAGAATTGCTGTTCGAGTGCTGATAGGCGCTGTATTGGCCGTCGAACTCGATGCCTTCGAAGTCGCGGCGCATGATGAAGTTCACCACGCCGGCCACGGCGTCCGAGCCGTACACAGCGGAGGCACCACCCGTCACAACTTCGACGTGATCAACCAGCGATGCCGGGATCTGGTTCAAGTCGGCGCAGGGCAGGGAGTTGTCGCCAGGCATCAGGCGCTTACCGTCAACTAGGACCAAGGTGCGAGCGCAACCGAGATTGCGAAGGTTCACGGTCGCGGTACCGGTCGCGCCGTTGGAGTTGTTCGAGCCAAAATCGCCGAAGGCCTGCGGCAGGTTGTTGATGAGGTTTTCGACGTTTGTCGTGCCCTCAAACTTCATTTCCTGCTGGCCAACCGCGGTAACCGGGCTGGAACTGTAAAGGCCGGTCTGCGGAATACGCGAACCGGTGACGACCACGGTTTCCGTGGTTTCCTGTGCGCTGGCCGGAACGGAAAGGCCCACGACGGAGACGGAGGCTGCTCCAAGGAGCAGGGCTGAACGCAAGCTTCGCTTGTCCTGGTTAGTCTGAAACACTGGAACCCCCTTGGTTCTGTATAGACAACTGCCATGCAACGGGTCGTGTGCCTGCCGTATGGCAGCTTAAGCCCCCGCGTACCCAATCCCGGTTCGCGGAAATGCCCGTTTCAAAGCGAACCTAAGAGACCGTGGCGTAGCGGGTCAAAACAGATTTGTCGTAAATGCATCGTTCCCTCGGCGGTTGTGGCTTTTGTGCATCTATTTTGTGAGTAACCATGAGAGAAATTGCTGATGCAGCGTGTTTTTTTGCAATTATCGCATCGCCCGAAGCACTGCTTCCTGCATCACATCGAATCGATTCGCAGCAAAGGGTGACCACGCAGATGACAACCGCGCTCCTCACACATCGAGATTGCCTTCTGCACGAACCGCCGTACGGCCATCCGGAACATTCGGGCCGCCTTCGCGCCGTGCTGGATGCGGTAAGGAGCAGGCCGATTGTGGAGCGCAGCGCGCCGGAGGCAAGTCGCGAAGCGTTGCTGCGCGTTCATGCCGAGAACCTCGTTGATTCGATGCTTGGCCCTTGGGATCGCGAAGCCAATGATGCCGGAATTTTGGGCATCGATCCTGATACCTTCATGTCGCCGGGCTCTGCCAAGGCGGCGCTCCATGCAGCCGGCGCCGCAATTGCTGCAGTGGACGGCGTGGTTCGCGGAGAGTTTCAAAACGCGTTCTGCGCGGTCCGTCCGCCTGGGCACCACGCAGAACGGGCCCGGGCAATGGGATTCTGCTTGTTCAACAGCGTAGCAATAGGAGTTCAGCATGCTCGCGCGGCCTATGGCCTTGGCCGGCTGGCAATCATCGATTTCGACGTTCATCATGGCAACGGGACGCAGGACATTTTCTTCGACGATCCCGAGGCTCTCTATGTCTCCACTCATCAAATGCCGCTTTATCCGGGGACCGGCTTTGAGAGTGAACGCGGAGTTGCAAGGAATATAGTCAACAAGCCGCTCTCACCCGGTAGCGGAAGCGCCGAATTCCGGGAAATCTATGCCCAAAGCCTCCTGCCCCGGATTGAGGAATTTGGTCCTGATATCGTTTTCATTTCGGCCGGATTTGATGCCCATCGGGCTGATCCGCTTGCTAACCTCAATCTGACCGAAGCGGACTTTGGCTGGATTACTGGAGAAATCTGCGCGGTCGCCCGCCGGATTTGTGGCGGGCGCGTTGTTTCGGCCCTGGAGGGCGGCTATGACCTCGGGGCGTTGGCCGCCTCGGCCGCAGCCCATGTCGATGCTCTTTGCGAGGCCTGAATGGCGTCCATCGGACAGTCCGCTTTACCGCCCGACCAGCTGAGCTTCGAGGCCGCTCTGCGCGAGCTGGAGGCTATTGTCGCGAAGCTTGAGCAGGGCGATGTCGATCTGGAGGATTCGATCGCGCTTTACGAACGGGGACAGGTGCTCAAGGCGCATTGCGAGCAGAAGCTGAAATCTGCTGAAAGTCGCCTGGAGAAAATTGTGCTTGGGCCAAACGGCCCCGAAGGCGTTCAGCCTGTAAATGCCGCCTGAGGCCTCTGGCCGGCAGCTTTCGCTATTTCGCCGAATGGATAGAGTCTACGAAGGACTAGCAGGAGACAGGATGACAGGACCGGGACAAACGCCCCTGCTGGACAAGCTACCGGAGCCTTCTGCTCTCCGTCGGTTTGACAAGAGCCAGCTGCGACAGGTTGCAGACGAGTTGCGGCAGGAGACAATCAGCGCCGTTTCCGTCACCGGTGGTCATCTTGGAGCCGGTCTCGGTGTCGTCGAACTCACGGTCGCGCTGCATTATGTGTTCAACACCCCAGTTGACCGGTTGATCTGGGATGTCGGCCACCAGGCCTATCCGCACAAGATTCTCACCGGGCGCCGCGACCGCATCCGCACCTTGCGCCAGGGCGGTGGCCTGTCCGGGTTCACCAAGCGGGCGGAAAGCGAATACGACCCGTTTGGCGCAGCGCACTCGTCCACATCGATTTCTGCCGGCCTCGGTTTCGCGGTCGCGCGAGATCTCAAAGGCGACAGCAATCATGTCATTGCGGTGATCGGCGACGGCGCGATGAGCGCAGGCATGGCCTATGAAGCGATGAACAATGCCGGCGCGCGCCACGAGCGTCTGATCGTCATCCTGAACGATAACGACATGTCCATTGCGCCGCCGGTGGGCGCGATGAGCGCCTATCTTGCCCGCCGTATTTCCAGCCCCCAATACCGCGGTATCCGCAAGTTGGGAAAACGGATCGCGGAGAAGCTCCCGCGTTTCGTGAAAGAACGCGCGCGGCGGGCCGAGCATTACGCGCGCGGCCTCGCGGTTGGCGGCACGCTCTTCGATGAACTTGGGTTCTATTATGTAGGACCGATCGACGGACACAATCTCGATCATCTCATTCCCGTGCTTGAGAATGTGCGGGATATGAAGAACGGGCCGGTACTCGTTCATGTGGTGACAAAGAAGGGCAAGGGCTACGCGCCCGCCGAGGCGAGCGCCGACAAATATCACGGCGTCGTCAAGTTCAACGTGCTGACCGGCGAGCAGACGAAATCAAGTTCGAAGGCGCCAAGTTACACAAAGGTGTTCGCCGAAGCACTGATTGCGGAAGCTGAGAAAGATGAGCGAGTCGTGGCGATTACAGCGGCGATGCCGTCTGGTACCGGGCTTGATCTGTTCGAGAAACGCTTTCCCAACCGTTGTTTTGATGTGGGAATTGCCGAGCAGCATGGCGTAACCTTCGCCGCCGGTCTTGCCGCCGAAGGCATGAAGCCGTTCGCGACCATCTATTCCACCTTTCTGCAGCGCGCCTACGACCAAGTCGTGCACGATGTGGCGATCCAACGGCTCCCCGTGCGCTTCGCCATGGATCGCGCGGGCCTCGTCGGCGCGGATGGCCCTACCCATGCGGGTTCCTTTGATTTGGCTTATCTCGGCACGCTACCCGGCTTCGTCATCATGGCGGCATCGGACGAGGTCGAGCTGATAAACATGGTAGCCACGGCTGCGGCCATCGACGACCGCCCATCCGCGATACGATATCCGCGCGGCGAAGGCATCGGGTTGGAGCGGCCCAAAGCCGGAACGCCGCTGGAGATCGGCAGGGGCCGCATTGTCCGCGAAGGCACCAGCATCGCGTTGCTCAATCTTGGCGCGCGCATGCAGCAATGCCTGCTGGCCGCCGACAAACTTTCAGCACACGGATTATGTACCACCGTGGCCGACGCCCGGTTTGCCAAACCGCTGGATCACGATCTGATCCGCCGCCTGGTACGAGAGCATGAAGTGCTGATCACGGTGGAGGAGGGCGCCATTGGCGGCTTCGCCGCGCATGTGATGCAATATCTGGCCCTCGAAGGGCTGCTGGACGGCGGCGTGAAAATCCGTCCGCTGACGCTGCCGGACTATTTCATCGATCACGATGGGCCGGAAAAGATGTACGAAGTGGCCGGCCTCGATGCGAAATCCATAGTAGCCACGGCGCTTAATGCTTTGGGACGCGAACGCGAAGCGTCACTGAGCAACATCGCCTGAAGGCGCGCGCCAAAGCTTGAACTCACTGGCTAGTGATTGGTCCGCAGCGAATGCGGATTGCGATTTTCCCCTGGCACGCCGCAGAGTGCTCGTCTGGCGTTGGGGGGAGTGAAATGCGGCGTTCGGACTTGAAGGCGATTGTGCTGGGTGGCTTGGTCGCCGGCACGATCGATATCGGCGCGGCATCCCTCATCACCATGCTCAGCCCTGTTTTCATTCTCAAATTCATTGCCGGCGGTCTCCTCGGCAAAGCGGCGCTGGCGGGAGGGATGGAAATCGCGCTGCTCGGCCTTCTGCTCCAGTGGCTGATGTCCATCCTGATTGCCGCCATTTATGTCTTCGCGAGCCGATGGTTGCCCGCCTCGCGAAGCAAGTGGATTGTCTTCGGCCTCTGTTATGGCGCAACGGTATTTTTCGTGATGAACTATGCCGTCGTGCCACTGTCGGCTTGGCATCGAATTCCGCATTTCACGCTGTATTCGTTTTGCGCAAACCTCGCTGCAATGCTGCTGTTCGGATTGATTGTCGGCTTTTTCGCGCGCGGGCGCGGGCCGGCATAGCTTGCGTTGCGCAAGCATGCGTAAAATTCGCCGATGTCCAAGGATACCATCCCGCAATGCCGGCCTTTTTGGAACGTGTGGCGGCTGCACGCTCCAGAACCTGGCGCCTGACGCTTATCTGGAACACAAGCGCAAGCTGATTGGCGACGCCCTCGCGCGTTACGGCATCCCCAGTGCGCCGCTGCGCGAGATGATTCGAGTGCCGCCACGCTCGCGCCGCCGTGCCACGCTGAAGCTCGAGAAACGCGACGGTGTAACGCGCATCGGCTTTTACGCGCCGCGTTCGCATGTGTTGGTCGACATTCAGGAATGCCATGTTCTGACGCCCGGACTTTTTCGTCTCGCGGAAAGGCTGCGCGAACGGTTGCACGGTATGCTGCGTGGGGCGGAGAGCGCAGACCTCTACATTGCCGAAGCGGAGAATGGCTTCGATCTCTCGATCCAATGGAAGGGGCAAACCACGCCGGATTTGATCGGACAGTTCGCAGCCGCCGCTCCTGCGCTCGATCTGATCCGTATTACAGCGGGCGGCGATCTGCTGTTCCAAAGCGCGATGCCCGAAGTTCACTTCGGCAAGGCGAAGGTGAGGCTTCCGCCCGGCGCCTTCCTGCAGCCGACGCGCGACGGCGAGGCCATGCTTCAGGCAACTGCCATCAAAGCGGTGGGCAAGGCGAAAGGGGTCGTCGACCTGTTCTGCGGCTGCGGCACATTCGCGCTGCCGCTGGGTGAGCGGACCAAGGTTCACGCCGTGGATTCGGAGGCGCCGATGTTGAGCGCCTTGTCGGAGGCGGCACGTGCCACGCCTGGTCTCAAGCCGGTAACAGCGGAGCGGCGCGACCTCTTCCGGCATCCGATTGGCGCGGCAGAATTGAACGCGTTCGATGCCGCCGTTCTGGATCCGCCGCGGGCCGGTGCGCTGGCCCAGGCCGGGCCGCTCGCGAAATCGAACGTGAGACGGATTGCTTATGTTTCCTGCGATGCGGCAAGCTTTGCCCGGGATGCGCGAGTACTGATGGATGGCGGGTACCGGCTGGATTGGATCCTGGGTGTCGACCAGTTTCTCTGGTCGCCCCACATCGAGCTCGCCGCCGCCTTTGCCAAGGACTGAGTGGCAGCGTTACGGCCGCTGGCTATGGCTGTTTTTCGTTGTGGCGGCCGGAGCAGGGACACTGGCCGCAGGCACTGCTTTTGTACGGGCCGGCAACAATGCCGACTGGGCGGCCGTGGTGGTGGCGGGAGACTGGCACGCCCATGACGGCAGCCCGAGCGAGATCTTCGACAACGCGCGACGCGACGTTGCGGCGGCGCTCGTGAACGCCGGCTTCAAGCCGGCGAACATCGCCGAATTCTCGGTGCGGCCGGAGCTATACCACTCGCGCCACCCACTTGAATCGGATGTTCGCACGATTGCTGACACGCTCGCCGAACTTACCGAGCGGGCGCCCGGTGGCTGCCTCCTCTATTTCACCTCTCACGGCACGCCAAGCGGCCTGGTGCTCGGAGAGACGATTCTCACACCCGTCAGGCTGGACGACATCGTTTCCGATATCTGCGGGGAGCGGCCGTCTATCGTGGTTGTATCCGCCTGCTATTCGGGAGTTTTTGTGGATGCACTCAAAGGACCGAACAGGATGATCGTTACCGCCGCGCGGCGCGATCGAACGTCGTTCGGCTGCGGTGGCACCACGCGCTATCCCTATTTCGATGCCTGTTTTCTAACCGCCCTTGACCACGGGCGAGAATTCCCAGTCGTCGCGCTCGCAACCAAAAGGTGCGTAACCCAGCTGGAGGAGCGGACACGGATGTCACCGCCCTCGGAGCCGCAAATCTTCATTGGAAAACAGATCGCCGTGCAACTGCCCACGTGGCGTTAGAGGCCGGTATCTTGCCGAGGCGCGGATAAGGGCATGGCCCTTGCACGGACTAGGGCGTGAGCGACCAGCTTGTCTCAAATTCTCCCGCTATACCCGCCGCACGCGTGGGCGCAAACTTCGCCTATGTTCTGAAGCGGCTGCGGCAGCCAGGCAAATGGCAGAAAATCCTCGTGGAGCGGCTGGCCGAGCCGCTGCACCTGAACCTGCTCTCCGTCTTCGTTGCGCTCTTCGGCAGCTATCGCGCCAAGGTGGCGTGGGACCTGGTGGTGCGGCAGCAATATGCCTTCCCGGTCCTCTACGCGGCGGATGCGGCAAAGAAATACGGTTATCGGGAGATCACTGTCGTCGAATTGGGCGTGGCGGGTGGCGCCGGATTGCTTAATCTTTGCCGGATTGCCGAGCGCACCACGGCGGCGACGGGCATCAGCATTCGAGTGGTGGGCTTCGATACGGGCCGCGGCATGCCGCCGGCGATCGACTACCGCGACCTGCCGGAGCACTTTCAGCAGGGCGATTTCCCCATGGATGTGGCGAAGCTGCGTGCGGCGCTGCCGCCGTTTGCAGAGCTCATCATCGGCGACACGAGGGAAACGGTGCCGGCATTTGCGGCGCGGCTAACCGCGGAAGCGCCGCTCGGATTCGTGGCCGTCGACGTGGATTATTATTCTTCCGCGCGCACCAGCCTGGAAATTCTGACCGGCGGGAATGCGTCTGCCTATCTGCCGCTGGTTCCGGTGTATCTGGACGACATCGGCGTGGATGGCTCCAATCCGTGGACGGGCGAATTGCTCGCCGTGAATGAGTTCAACGCGGAGCAGGCGCATCGCAAGATCGCGCCGTTTACGCTGCTGCGCTCGCGGCGCATCTTCCAGCGCACGCAGTGGATCGACCGAATGTTCGGGGCTCACATTCACGATCATCCACATCGCAGTCCCGCGGCGCGCCGGTCGGCGAAACGGGTATTGGGGAACGAATATCTACGCTGAAGCTCGGCCGGATCGTCGTTTTGACCGCGGTAACGGGCCTGTGCCATGACCGGCTCTCTCACCGGAGAGTGTCGTGCACGATATAGCTGCCATCAGGAGAGACAGTGACGCCTGGGCTGCCGCGCTAAAGCGGCGTCCGGCCTACGCCGAGAATGCTGACGCGCTGGCGGACGATATTCTCTCGCAGGACGCGGCTCTGCGCGATCTGCTCACGCGGCTGCAAACGGCGCAGGCACGGCGCAACGAAGCCTCCAAGCTCATCGGACAGGCCAAGGCGAAGAAGGACGAGGCGCTGGCGCAGGCACTGATGGCGGAAGTCGCCGACCTGAAGGAAGAGATACAGCAAGGCGAGAGCCGCGAGCGCGAATTGCAGGAAGCGCTGAAGGGAACGCTCGCCGCAATCGATAATCTGCCTGCGCCTGATGTGCCGGAGGGCGGCGGCGAAGACGGCAATGTCGAGGTGAAGGCGCGGGCCTTCGGCGCACTGCCGAACGTGAAGGGCACGCGCGAGCATTACGAGCTTGGCGAAGCGCTCGGCATGATGGATTTCGAGCGCGCCGCGAAGGTATCCGGCTCGCGCTTTGTGTATCTCACCAGTTATCTGGCGCGGCTGGAACGCGCCATCGCCAATTTCATGCTCGATCTGCACACCGGTGAATTCGGCTACACCGAAGTGCAGCCACCCCTGTTAGTACGAACAGATGCAATGTTTGGCACCGGGCAGATGCCAAAGTTCAAACAGGATCAGTTTCTGTCCACAACGGTTCCTGATGATCCAACGAAGTTTTGGAACGATTACGAGGTAGCACGCGATGCACAACGAGATGAATTCAAAAGGACTGGCGCCGATCTGAAAGCTATCGGCGAGCTGTCGCTTACGCGGCAGCGAGAATGGTTCGAGCGTTTTTTTTCAGACGAGTACATGCGGTCGTTATGGCTCATTCCAACGGCCGAGGTGTCGCTGACGAATTATGTGCGGGAAGAAATTCTCGACGAACAGAAGCTACCCTATCGCTTCACCGCCTGGACGCCATGCTTCCGTGCCGAAGCGGGTGCGGCCGGCAAGGACACGCGCGGCATGATCCGCCAACACCAATTCTCGAAAGTGGAACTGGTGTCGATCACCACGCCAGAAAAATCCGAAGCCGAGCACGAGCGCATGACCGATTGCGCGCAGGAAGTGCTGAAGCGCCTCAACCTGCATCACCGGGTGATGACGCTCTGCACCGGCGACATGGGATTCTCGGCGAAGAAGACCTACGACATCGAGGTGTGGCTGCCGGGGCAGGGGCGCTTCCGTGAAATTTCCTCCTGCTCCAATTGCGGCGACTTCCAGGCTCGCCGCATGAACACGCGCTATCGAGCCGCCGGCGAGAAAGGCACCCGCTTCGTGCACACCCTGAACGGCTCGGGACTGGCGGTGGGCCGCACGCTCGTCGCGGTCATGGAGAACTACCAGAACGAGGACGGCTCGATTGCCGTCCCCGACGCGCTGCGGCCCTATATGGGCGGCCTCAAAAAAATCGAGAAGCAATGACGAGCCAAGGGCCAGATGTTGACGGCGCGCCTGATGGACAGCCACACACGCGTCCGTTGCTACTCGGTATGGTCGTATTCCTGTTTTTTGCCTGGGGCTTCGCGACCGTCCTGATCGATACCCTCGTGCCCAAGCTGAAAGGACTGTTCTCGCTTTCATATGCCGAAGTAATGCTCACGCAATTCAGTTTTTTCCTCGGCTATTTTGTATTTTCCATTCCGGCGGGATTCATTCTTTCGCGCATCGGCTATTTCCGTGGCGCCATGCTCGGCTTGGTTGTGATGGCCTGCGGTTGCCTCTTGTTTATTCCGGCGGCGGCGCTTGCCGTCTTTCCGGCCTTCCTGCTCGCACTTTTTGTAATGGCGGCCGGCATCACTCTGCTGCAGGTGGTCGCAAACCCCTTCATTGCCGAACTGGGCACCGTGGAATCGTCTCACAGCCGCCTCACGCTGGCGCAGGCCTTCAATTCCCTGGGCACCACCATCGGCCCATGGGTCGGCGCCGTGTTGATCCTGCGCACGGGCGTCGCGGTCCATCCGCATCAGCTTTCGCCGGCGGCGATTGCCGCGGCGCGACATGCCGAAGCCCATTCCGTGGAACTGCCCTTCGTGATCATCGCTGTGGCGCTGTTCGCGCTTGCGACCGCGTTCTGGTTCTTGCGGCGTAGCGCCGGCGCGCCGTCCGTGAGCGCGCAGATGGCGAGACTAAGCGCGCTTTGGGCCTTGCGCGACCGTCCGCGTCTGATGCTGGGTACGTTTGCGATTTTTCTCTATGTCGGCGCGGAAGTATCGATAGGCAGCATCATGACCAACTACCTGATGCAACCTTCGGTGCTCGGTTTGTCACCGGAACGCGCCGGCAAGCTCGTCAGCTTCTATTGGGGCGGCGCCATGGTGGGGCGGTTTATCGGCGCGTTTGTCCTTCGACACATTCGTCCCGGATTGGTGCTGGCAGGCTGCGCGGTCTTTACGACGCTGCTGGCGTTGATCTCTTCCTTTACAACGGGTGCGGTAGCAGCCGTTTCGCTGATCGCCGTCGGCCTTTTCAATTCCATCATGTTCCCGACGATCTTTGCCTTGGCCTCCGAAAATCTGGGAGATGAAACGCCGAACGGCTCTGCTCTCTTGATCATGGGAATCGTGGGAGGGGCCATTGTGCCGCTGATTACCGGCGCCGTGGCCGATCGTACCGGCCTGTCGGCTGCCCTGCTGGTGCCCGCGATTTGTTACATCGGAATCTGCATTTATGGGTGGTGGACAGCCGCGCAATTCGGTAGGCAGGAGGCTATCCAAGCGCCGTCCTGAAGAACCACTGATGATATTCAAGTGGAAGACGAGAACGCACTTGCCGGTTGAAGAGCCGGCGGCCCAGGCAAACGTTGCCGCTCCAGCGACGGCAGCGGATTTCATCGCAAAGGCCGATGCGGCTCGCGACTTGCGGAAGTGGGCCGAGGCGCGCGCCAGCTATGAGCAGGCCCTTCGCATCGACCCGGACCTCCAGCACATCTGGATCCAGCTGGGGCACGCCGCCAAGGAATCCCGCGATCATTCCGGAGCGGAACGGGCATACCGAAGAGCTCTTCAACTGAATCCGCAAGATCCCGAGGGCTATCTGCAATTTGGAAATTTGCTGAGAAAAACCGGCCGCATGGCCGCGGCGTTTGCCTACTATCGTTACGCGCTCACGCTCGATCCGACAATCGCTCATGCTCGCAAGGAGATCGAGACCATGCGGCGCCGCGCGAACGAATCCGAGAACCGTGACCAGCGTACGTTCAGATTTCTGCATACGGCAAGCGCATGGACAACACTCGCTAACCCGCTTCACGGACCGGATTTCCTGGGCATTGGCATGGCGCGTGCCGGCACCGGCTGGCTATTCGACCAGCTGAAGTTCAATCCGGACTTCTGGATGCCTCCCGTAAAGGAGTTCGGTTACCTTAGACGTGGCAGTCCCACACTCAGGGAACATGCGCAGAAACGGCTTAGCGTGCTGAAGAACAGCGACGCGCACCTGCTGTCTTCCTGGTCCAACCGGCGGGAAAACGATCTGCGGGACATCTGTTTTCTGGAAGAGGCGGCCGCCTCGATCGGTAACCCCTCGGATCTCGCAAGCTACGCCTCTCTTTTTCGCCATAAGGAGGATGCTCTGTCCGGCGACATCACCCCAGGATATGGATATCTGGAACCCGAGGCGATCGACGGAATTGCGAGCGCGCTTCCACAGACCAAGTTGATCCTCCTGGTTCGCGAACCCATTGAACGGGCTTGGTCCAGGCTTTCGATGTGGGCTCGCCAAAATGCGTTCGACACGACGCTGCTGGACAGTGCCACGGCCTTTGCAAAGTACCTAGCGAAGAATGAGAGGCTGAGAAAAGAGTCGTTCGCAACTGAAATATACCGGCAATGGCGAATACATGCCCCGAATCTAAAGGTGGGATGTTTCATGTTCGACGAACTTGTCCGCAACCAGGGGCAATTCTTGCGCGATATCGTGCTTTTCCTGGGCGCCAATCCCGACAGGTACGACGCCAAGTTTGTGCCTGCAGAAAACAAAAAGGCAAACAGCGATAAGCTGGTGATGACGGAAACGGCCAGACGCGTTCTGGTTGAGCATTTCCGGGAGGAACTTCTGGCCAGCGCCGAAACATTTGGCGGAGATGCCGCAGGCTGGCCCGCGCGGTACGGGGTAGGTTGATTCCGGCACTGCTGAATTTGGTGAGCCCGGATGGGATCGAACCATCGACCCTCTGATTAAAAGTCAGATGCTCTACCCCTGAGCTACGGGCTCTCCAAGGGCGCGCGGACCATAGGTATCCACCCTCGCCCGGTCAATGCGCCTCGGAGACGGGTTCCGCCGACCAGCTGCGCGCGCATTCCCGCGCGAAAGCCTGCACCGCTCCAGTCGCAGCGGCAGCGCGCAAATCTCGCATCAGGTCCTGGTAATAGGTGAGATTGTGCCAAGTGAGCAGCATGGAGGCGACGATCTCGTTCGCCTTGACCACATGGTGCAAATAGGCGCGGCTGAATTTCCGGCACGCTGGACAACGGCACTCTGTATCGAGCGGTGCCGGATCGTCGGCGTGCCGCGCATTGCGCAGATTGAGCGTGCCGCTCCGCGTGAATGCCTGGCCGTTGCGTCCGGAGCGCGTCGGCAGCACGCAATCGAACATATCGATGCCACGCAGCACGGCACCGAGAATGTCGTCCGGCTTGCCGACTCCCATCAGGTAGCGCGGGCGATTGGCGGGAAGGAGCGGCGTGGTCGCCTCCAGCACGTCGAACATCGCCGGCTGTCCTTCGCCCACGGCGAGACCGCCCACCGCATACCCATCGAAGCCGATTTCCGTCATGGCTTCCACCGAGCGCTGGCGCAAACGGGGGAAGACGCCGCCCTGCACGATGCCGAAGCAGGCGCGGGTGGGCTGCTGGCCGAATGCCGCTTTGGAGCGCGCCGCCCACCGCAACGATAGCGCCAGCGATTTTTCGATTTCCGCTTCCAATGCCCCGAAGGAGGGGCACTCGTCCAACACCATTTGAATGTCCGAACCGAGCAAGCGTTGGATGTCCATCGCCCGCTCAGGCGACAGAAACTCCCGCGAACCGTCAATGTGCGACCGGAATTCAACGCCCTCATCCGTGATCTTGCGCAACTTGGCGAGCGACATAACCTGGAAGCCGCCGGAGTCCGTGAGGATGGGGCCGCTCCATGCCATGAATTTGTGCAAGCCGCCGAGCCGCGCAATGCGCTCCGCGCCCGGCCGCAACATGAGATGGTAGGTGTTGCCGAGAATGATCTCCGCGCCGGTTTCCCGAACGCTTTCCGGCAGCATGGCCTTGACCGTCGCCGCGGTGCCGACCGGCATGAAGGCGGGCGTTTGTATGTCGCCGCGCGGCGTATGGACGATGCCCGCGCGGGCTACGCCGTCTGTTGCGCGAAGCGTGAAGGAAAAGGCGTCGGTCATCGGAACAGCAGACAAGCATCGCCGTATGAGTAGAAGCGATACCTCTTCCGGATGGCTTCCGCATAGGCGCGCTTCATGGTCTCGATGCCGGAGAATGCGCAGACCAGCATGAAGAGTGTCGAGCGGGGGAGATGAAAATTGGTGAGCAAGATGTCCGCCGATTTGAACTGATATCCCGGCGTGACAAACAGGGAGGTCTCGCCTGCGAATGGTGCAAATATACGGTTGTCTGCAGCGGCTGTTTCCAGCGTTCGCAAGCTTGTCGTTCCGACCGCTACGATCTGGCCGCCCTGGCCGCGCACGGCGTTTAGGCGCGCCGCGGTATCGTCCGAGAGTGTCGCCGCTTCGGCATGCATGCGATGCTGCGCGGTGTCCTTAGCGGTGACTGGCAGAAAGGTGCCGGCGCCGACGTGTAGCGTGACGTTTTCTCGCGCGATGCCTTTTTGGGTAAGGGCGGCGAGAAGCTCCGGGGTGAAATGCAGGCCTGCGGTCGGGGCGGCGGCCGAACCTTCATGCGCGGCGAACGTGGTCTGATAGTCAAGAACATCTCGGGCGTCTGCTTTGCGTCTTCCCGCAATGTATGGCGGCAGCGGCATCTCGCCATGCGCCAGAATGGCCGAGTCCAACTCAACGCCCGCGGAATCGAATTTCACCTCCACTTCACCGGCGGTTCTCCGTTCAATGACAGACGCCGACAAAGCTTCGCCCAATTGCAGACGATCGCCGGCAATTAGCTTTTTTGCAGGCCGCGCGAAGGCAAGGAAGCGATCCGATCCTATGCGCTTGTGCAGCATCAGCTCAATCTTCGCGCCATTGCCTTCATCGCCAGCGCGTCGGAAGCGACGGCCACGCAGGCGGGAAGGGATCACCTTCGTGTCGTTGACGACGACAAGGTCGCCGCTACGGAGACAGTCCGGCAGGTTGCGAACAACTGCGTGTTCAAGCTGTCCATCGCGATGCACGACCAGCATCCGCGCGGAATCGCGCGGGACCGCCGGCCTTAGCGCAATCAATTCTGCCGGCAATTCGAAATCGAAGAGACTGACGTCCATTATGGGCGCCAAGAACCAGAAATCCGCAGTTCTAACAACCGCTATGCGGCCCCCACGCTCTCCAGCACCGCTGCGATGACGCGGTCCTGCGTCGCCTCGTCCAGATAGGGATGCATCGGCAAGCTGAGGACGTGCTTCGAAATGCGGTCGCTTACCGGCGTGCCCGCGCCGGGGAAATGCGCATAGCCTCTTTGATGAGACAGTGGCGTCGGATAGTAGATTGCCGTGGGAATCCCCTTGGCTTTCAGATCGGCCGCGAGGGCATCCCTGTCCGGTACTTGGATTGTATATTGGGCCCAGGTGGATTGCATTCCTTCCTTGCTATGCGGAGGGCGCACGCGATTGGAACAGCGGAAGGCTTCAGTGTAGCGAAGCGCCACGCGTTCCCGCATTTCGAGTTCTTGCGGAAATATCTTCAGTTTCTCGATGAGAATCGCGGCCTGAATGGTATCCAGCCGCGAGTTCACGCCGATACGAACGTTCTCATATTTGTCAGAACCCTGTCCATGGACGCGTATGGAGCGCAGCAATTCTGCCAGCCCGCTGTCGTTGGTGAATGTCGCGCCACCGTCGCCGTAACATCCTAACGGCTTTGCGGGAAAGAAGCTCGTGCCCGCGGCGTCGCCGATGGAGGCGGTTTGACGGCCATCCAGCGTGGCGCCGAAAGCTTGCGCAGTATCGACCAGCAGCTTCAGATTCGCCTGCGCAGCGATCGGTTCGATGGCGCGGTAATCGGCGGCCCGTCCGAACAAATCGACCGGCATGACCGCACGCGCCTTTAGCTTCCCCTCGCGCTGCACCATGGCAATGGCCGCGTCGAGACTGCGCGGATCGATGTTGTAGGTGTCGTCCAACACATCGACAAACACGGGAGTGGCTCCCACGAGTGCCACCACTTCTGCGGAAGCCGCGAACGTAAAAGCGGGCACAAAAACAGCGTCCCCGGGGCCGATATCCCAGGCGCGCAACACGATCATCAGGGCATCCGTGCCGTTGGCGCAGGTTATGCAATGCTTTACACCCGCGTACTCCGCGAGCTGCTCCTCCAGCGCGCGCACCTGCGGCCCCATGATCCACTGGCCGCCTTCCACCGCGGCACTCACCGCGCGCTCGACTTCCGACGCGATGCGTTGGCGTTGTGCCTGTAAATCGATGAACGGGATGGATGCGCCCACGGAAAACCTCGAGAATCTGGAGATGGCGCCTTCTAGAAACAGCGGTCGTTCGCCACAACCCGCCGCCGGACACCAAATATTGCGGAATGCGTCAGCCGTGCTTTGCATTCTTCGGGTAGAACAAACAAAACCACTGGCTGTTGAATCCCCACCATAGCCATGGAAGCGGCGTAAACGTTTCCACCGCGATGTTGAATTGTGACTCTATAAGAGCCCGGCTCGCACGCCAGTCGAAACCCTTGTGGCGCAGCGTGCCGGCACGGTTCGGCGGCAAACGCAACGGGCTTCGCAGCATGAATGCCGCCTGCAAGCTTTCGCGCGCTGAGTAGTGCAGCGCGCTTCCGCCGGCCAGCCGGGCGTGCGCGAGCTTCGCCAACAAGACCGGGCCAAGCATGATCGGCGCGCTCACGATGCAAACGCCACGTGGCGCCAAACGTTTGCGGACCAGAGAAAAGAAGTCCGCTGTCGCCGCCTCGCTCACGTGTTCCAGTACCTCGAATGCGGCAATGACATCGAAGACCAACCCGTCACAATCGGCGGGTGACCGTATATGGCGGTAACCCTCACCGGGACTCGAGAAGGGATCGAGGCCGTAAAGCCTCGCGGATGGACATGCCCGGCCCACATCGCGAAGCAATTCGCCACCCGCGCAGCCGAAGTCGAGCAGTGCGCCCGTATCCGGCAGGTAGCAGCGGATCAGACGTATCGCTTCTTTCCTGCGGGCGCGATGGGAGAGCTGCGCCAGCGGATTGCGGCTGTGCGTTGTGCTGCGCTCATATTCCGTAACCGACACTAGGTGACTCAGCGTCGGGCGCGCATCTTCAAGATCTTGTCGGGCTCGCCGGAAATGGCGCCGTTGTTGTGCTCGCCGCCTTTCTTGATGGCATCTATGTGCTCCATGCCCGATACCACTTGGCCCCAAACCGTGTATTGGCGGTCAAGCCAGGGCGCATCGCCGAGGCAGATGAAAAACTGGCTGTTGGCGCTGTTGGGATTGTTGGTGCGCGCCATCGAGACAGTTCCTCGGACATGCTTTTCGCCCGTGAATTCTGCTTTCAGATCTGGCAGGTCGGAGCCTCCACTGCCTGTGCCGGTGGGATCGCCCGTCTGCGCCATGAAACCGGGGATCACGCGATGAAAGGGGACGCCATCATAAAAACCACGATCCGACAACTCCTTGATGCGCGCGACATGGTTGGGTGCCAGATCCGGTCGCAATGCTATTGTTACCGGTCCGTTTTTCAATTCCAATGTGATTGTATCTGCGGATTTATCGCTCACTTGTTCCTCAGTTCGTTGCAACGCTTGATGAGAAGCTCGGCCACATACGGTGTGGTGAAAGACGTGATGTCGCCGCCCAGCATGGCGATTTCCTTGACCAGACGCGAGGCGATCGCCTGATGCCGAGGATCGGCCATCAGAAACACGGTCTCGATTTCCGGATTTAACCGCTGATTCATTCCGACCATCTGAAACTCGTACTCGAAATCCGATACCGCCCGCAGGCCTCGCACGATCACGCTCGCGCCGATTTGCTCGGCGAATTGGATGAGCAGGGTCTCGAAAGTCTCCACCGCGATGCTGGCACGGCCGTCGCCCGCCAGCGGAACAGTTTCGTGACGGATGATATCAAGCCGTTCTCGCAAGGTAAAAACCGGTGTTTTCGACGGGTTTGTGGCCACGCCGATAACCAAATGATCTACCAGCTTCACGGCGCGGCCGATGATGTCGATATGACCGAGCGTCAACGGATCGAACGTGCCGGGGTAAAGCCCGATGCGCCTTTTCATGTCCGCACTATTCCCCTTCTTCGGCCGCTTCCTCGATACGCTCGACGGAAACGACACGCTCGTTTTCTTCCACGCGGAAAACAGTGACGCCCTGCGCGGCACGGCCTTGGACCGAGATACCGGCAACGGGAACGCGGATGGTTTGTCCCCCGTCGGAAATCAGCATGAGGTCGTCGCTCTCTTCCACCGGGAAGGCCGCCACGATGGCATGGTTTTTCCTGCCCATCCCCATGGCTACGATCCCTGAACCGCCCCGGCCTGTGACCCGGTATTCGTAAGACGACGTGCGCTTGCCGAATCCGCTCTCGGATAATGCGAGAACGAATTGCTCGCGGGCGCCTAGTTCGGCATACCGCTCAGGCGATAGCGTCGCCTCTTCTCCTCCATCCTCCCCATCCTCCACTTCGTCAACGGATGCTTCCTCTTCCCCGGTCGCGGCGCGACGGGCAGCGTTCGCCTGCTTCAGGTAGGCACGTGCTTCCGCCGTCGTCCCGTCCGAGTGACGCAGGAGAGACAGGCTCACAATCTCATCCCCGTTCGCGAGCTTGATGCCGCGCACGCCAGTGGAGGCGCGGCTGGCGAAGACCCGCAGATCGGAAAGCGCAAAACGGATGCATTTTCCTGCTCGTGTCGTAAGCAGAACATCGTCCAGGTCCGTGCAGATTTGCACGCCGACAATGCCGTCGCCTTCATCGAGCTTCATGGCGATTTTGCCGTTACGATTGATGTTGACGAAGTCCGACAGCTCGTTGCGGCGCACGCTGCCGGATTTCGTCGCGAAGACGACATTCAGCTTCTCCCACTGCGACTCATCTTCCGGCAATGGAAGGATCGTGGCGATGCGCTCTCCCGGTGAGAGCGGCAGAAGATTCACCATGGCCTTACCCCGGCCCTGAATGCGCGCTTCCGGCAGACGCCACACCTTCAGCTTGTAGGCCATGCCGGTGGACGAGAAAAACACGAGTGGTGCGTGCGTGTTGGCGACGAAGATACTGGTGACGAAATCTTCCTCGCGCGTGGCCATCCCGACGCGGCCTTTTCCGCCGCGACCCTGCACACGATAGTCGGCGATCGGCGTGCGTTTGATATAACCCCCATGGGTAACCGTAATTGCAACTTCTTCGCGCTCGATGAGGGCCTCGTCCTCAATTTCCACGTCCGCATCGATGAGTTCGGTGCGGCGTGGCATAGGGAATTCCGCTTTAATGTCCTCCAGTTCCTTGCGCACGATGGCCAGAACGCGGACGCGGCTGCGCAAGATATCGAGATACTCGGCGATCGAAGCGCCAAGCTTCGTCACTTCGTCGGCAAGCTCGTCACGGCCAAGCGCCGTCAAACGCTGCAAGCGAATTTCCAGAATAGCTTTCGCCTGGTCCTCCGAAAGCCGGATCGTGCCATCGGCGGATACGCTGTGGCGTGGATCGGCCACCAGCGCCACCAGCGGCGCGACATCCTTCGCCGGCCAGTCCCGCGCCATCAATTCGGCTTTCGCGGCGCCGGCATCCGGCGCTGCCCGGATCAGCGCAATCACCTCGTCGATGTTGGCGACCGCAATGGCCAGCCCGATCAGAACATGCGCCCGGTCGCGCGCCTTGCGCAGCTCAAACCGCGTGCGGCGGGTCACCACCTCCTCGCGGAAGGTCAGGAAGGCCCCAATAAGATCCTTCAGATTCATCAAGACCGGACGGCCGGCGTTCAGGGCCAGCATGTTGACCCCGAAGGTCGTTTGCAGCTCGGAGTAGCGGTAGAGCTGGTTTAGCACGACGTCGCTCGAGGCATCGCGCCGCAGCTCGATCACCAGCCGCATACCGTGCCGATCGCTTTCGTCGCGGATGTCACTGATGCCTTCCACCCGCTTGTCGCGCACCAGCTCCGCAATGCGCTCCTGCAGCTTCGCCTTGTTCACCTGATATGGCAGTTCGCTGACGATGATCGCTTCGCGGTCCTTGCGGATTTCCTCCACATGGCATTTTGCGCGCATCAGAATGGAGCCCCGGCCACGGGCGAGGGCACCACGGGCCGCCTGCTTGCCGATGATCAGCGCGCCCGTGGGAAAATCCGGCCCCGCCACGATCTCTGTCAGCGCTTCCATATTGATAGACGGATCCTCGACATAGGCGAGGCAGGCATCGATCACCTCGCCCAGATTATGTGGTGGCACGTTGGTCGCCATGCCCACGGCGATACCGCTGGCGCCATTTACCAGCAGATTGGGAAAGCGTGCAGGGAACACCACCGGCTCGCGCTCGCTGGCGTCATAATTGTCGCGGAACTCGACCGTGTCTTTGTCGAGATCTTCTGTGAGCGCGTGCGCTATCTTGGTGCGACGGACTTCAGTGTAGCGCATCTGCGCCGGGCTATCGCCGTCGACCGAACCGAAATTGCCCTGGCCGTCGATCAGCGGCGCACGCATGGAAAAGTCCTGCGCCATGCGCACCAGCGCGTCGTACACCGCCTGGTCGCCGTGGGGATGGTATTTGCCAATCACGTCGCCGACGATCCGCGCGGATTTGCGATAGGGCTTGTTCCAATCGTTGCCGTTCTCGTGCATCGAGTAGAGGATGCGGCGATGCACTGGCTTGAGGCCGTCGCGCGCATCGGGCAGCGCACGGCTCACAATGACGCTCATCGCATAGTCGAGATATGAGCGGCGCAGCTCCTCCTCGATCGCAATCGGGACGGTGCCGGGTATAGCCGGGGGAGCTGGTTGTTGTCCTTGTTCGCTCAAAAAAACGGTCCTTGCAGGCGGTCGCGATGAATTGGCAAGCGGCCGCGCGAGTCAGGAAATGTCTAGCATTTCAATAGCAGGGTTCGCCAGCCGAAGGCACCGGCGGCCGCGCCGGCGTACAGGATTTTACCCGCCTTCTGCCACGCCGATCAGAAGGGTATTTCGTCTTCGAGATCGTTGCGGTCAAAGCTTTGGGGCGCCTCCGACCCGGCCATGCGAGCCCCACCGCCTGCACCTTCGCCGCGAGCATCCAGAAGCACCAATTCCCCGCGAAAGCGGTTCAGCACGATCTCGGTCGAATATTTTTCCTGACCATCCTTGTCGGTCCATTTGCGCGTGGTGAGTTGGCCTTCAATGTAAACCTTGGAGCCTTTGCGCAAGTATTTTTCGGCGACGTCGGCGAGGTTGGGATTGAAGATTACCACCCGGTGCCATTCGGTCTTTTCTTTGCGCTCGCCGCTTGTCTTGTCACGCCAGCTTTCGGAGGTGGCCACCGAGAGATTGACCACCGGATCGCCGCTCGTCAGGCGTCGAGTTTCCGGGTCCCGCCCGAGATTTCCCACAACAATGACCTTGTTGACGCTTCCTGCCATCTTGTCCTTCCCGGATGCCTGTACACACCCTAGCTGTCCTGCCGCGGCTGCCGCCACCGCAACGGCAATCGGTCCACATGGTTCCTATTCTGTTCTCGCGCCGCGGTCAACCTTAGAACACTGAGGCGAACAGCGGCACCAACTGGTTGGCACCAAAAACGCTCAGATGATGCGCATCGCGATAGAGTGGCCGGCCATTAAGCGCGACTCGACAGGCGCTTAGACTGCAAAGCACCCGATCGGGATAGACAACCTGCGCGCCGAAGCGCTTGCGCATTTGTGCAAACGCCCACAACACGAATTTCTGCCGCTCGCGATACGCGCCCGCCCGGGTCGTTAGTCGTGTTGACGGATTGGTCATCTGGGCGCGCGCGAGGTAAGCGGGCACCGGGAAGCCTACCTCCGGGACAGAAGCGACCAGCACCACCTTCTTGCCGGCACCAGTAAGCGCACGCACCGTTCGTTCGAGTCCCCGGTAGAACACCGCCCGCGTTTCGTCTTCCGTACGGCCTTCCGATAGATCGTCGAAGATGCGCACGCGATCGGGTGGCTCCTGGCCGAACGATGTGCCTTCGGCGTTCTTGGCCCAGCGGGCTTCCAGAATGACCTCTTTGATGGACTTGCTGGTCGCGATTTTCGCCACGGCATCGTTGAAAGCCGCGCACTTGCTGGTATCGGCGCGCTTGACGCCAAGCAAGGGCGGACAACTGTCCGTGCCGGCGAACAGGCCGCCTCGCCCCTGCCGCCTCGCAACGCTCTGCACTGCCGGGATCAGTGCGTCGGCATGGGAGTCGCCCCACAAAATAAAGCTCGCTTCTTGAACTTTAGCGCCAATCGGACAGAGCCGCCCCTTGCGCACATCGTCTGCCGTGAGCCCGAAACACTCACTCATGTGTGATTCGTGATCGGAAGCCTCGGCGAGAATTGCGCGGACTTGAGGGCTAAAGCGCTGCGGCAGGCCATTTCCAAGCACGAGAATGGCGGCGCAAGCCACCGTCGCAGCCATTGCGATCCCCGCTTTTTGAAAAACAGCGGGCCACGGCCAGCGGGAACTGCGGTCGCGAAAGGGCCGCTCGACATAGCGCCACGACAGCACGGACAGCGCAACCGAAGTAGCGATCAGCACAATGGTTTCGGTTGCGGTCGGAGCGCGGAACATCGCCGCGCGGGCGAATACATAGACCGGCCAGTGCCACAGGTAGAGCGAATACGAGATCAGGCCGCCGAACATGATAGGCCTTAGGCTGAGCGCGCGATTGAAAGCGGCACGATCCCCTGCTGCGATGATCAGTGCGGTTCCCAGGCACGGGACAAGCGCAGCCGAGCCCGGAAATGGTGTCGCATATGAATAGCGGAACACGCTGTAGGCGATGAGCACCAGCCCACCCAGCGACGTCAGATCATTCAACTTCAATCTTGCAGGAACGTGGGCAGCGCCGATGGCAAGAAGCGCCCCGAGCATCAACTCCCACATGCGCGACGGAAGCATGTAATAGCCTGCGGCTGGGGCATGCCCCGCGCTCCAGATGCTGAAAGCCAGCGAAGCGGCGAATATGGTGCCGATTGCCACGGTCAGACGCAGCCTGGATCGCGCACCGAAGAACAGAAGCAGCGCAGGGAAGATGAGATAGAACTGTTCCTCCACCGCGATCGACCAGAGGTGGAGAAGCGGCTTTTGATCGGCGGATACATCGAAGTATCCCACCTCGCGCCAAAATTCGAAGTTGGCGGAAAAGAAGGCCGTTGCGAGCAGCGATTTGCCGAATTGCGCGAATGAGGCCGGGAAAAACAGGATTGCAGCGGCCATCGTTGCCGGCGCCAGCATGGCGAACAGGGCGGGGACGATGCGCCGGATGCGCCGCTCGTAAAACTGCCGCAATGAGAAGCGGCCCGCGCATGTCTCTTTGAGGATCAGACTTGTGATCAAATAACCGGAGATGACAAAGAAAATATCGACGCCGACAAAACCGCCGCTGAAACCGGGCACCCGATAGTGAAACAACACCACTGCGGCCACGGCGAGCGCTCGCAGACCGTCGATGTCGGGGCGGTAGCTCAGTGTATTGCGGGACAACCTTTGCCTTTCGTCTGGTTCAATACTAACGCCTGACCTGCTCCGCTGCCCATCGGCCGCGACATGAACTTTTCAGTGTTCCGTCGACAAATTGTTCTTACTATGTTCTTTGATAGGTGAAACAAAAGATGCTTGCAAAGCTGCGTGTTCGCCACCATTTCTGGAAGTCGCGCCAGTGCGCGGAGTCGGATACCCGCATGTTACTTTCAACGTGGCGTTGACGCATCGAGGGGCGCCAGCACCGTCCGCATTTGCGCCATACCAAGAAACCTTACTGAGTCCGATGCTAAAGAATATTTCCGTCCGCGGCGCGCGCGAGCACAATCTCAAAAACGTGGACGTGGAAATTCCTCGAGACCAGTTGACGGTCATGACCGGGCTTTCGGGCTCCGGGAAGTCGTCGCTGGCGTTTGACACGATCTATGCCGAGGGCCAGCGGCGCTATGTGGAGTCGCTGTCCGCCTATGCGCGACAGTTCCTGGAGCTGATGCAGAAGCCCGATGTGGACCACATCGAAGGGCTCTCCCCAGCCATTTCCATCGAACAGAAGACGACGTCGCGAAACCCGCGCTCGACAGTGGGCACCGTTACCGAAATCTACGATTATCTGCGCCTGCTCTTCGCGCGCGTGGGTGTGCCATATTCGCCGGCCACGGGACTGCCGATCGAAAGCCAAACCGTTAGCCAGATGGCGGATCGCATTCTCGCGTTGCCGGAAGGCACGCGGCTTTATCTGCTGGCACCCATCGTTCGCGGCCGCAAGGGCGAATACCGCAAGGAATTGGCCGAACTGCAGAAGAAGGGCTTTCAGCGCGTCAAGATTGACGGGAAATACCACGAGATTGGCCAATCGCCGGCGCTCGACAAGAAGCTGAAGCACGACATCGAAGTGGTGGTCGACCGCATTGCCGTGAAAAAGGACATCGGCAACCGCCTGCCCGATTCCATCGAGACCGCGCTTGGCCTCGCCGACGGATTGGTCATTGCCGAGTTTGCCGACGAGAAAGAAAAGAATGGCGACGCGCGCCGATTGCTGATGTCGTCCAAATTCGCCTGTCCGGTATCCGGCTTCACCATTCCGGAAATCGAGCCGCGGCTGTTCTCGTTCAACAATCCCCACGGCGCTTGCCCGGCGTGCGATGGTCTTGGCACACAACTCTATTTCGATCCGGCCCTGGTCGTGCCGGACGAAACCCTCACCTTGCGAAAAGGGGCGATCGCGCCGTGGTCGAAAACCTCGTCGCCATATTACCTGCAGACGCTGGAGGCGCTGGCACGGCATTACAAATTCTCGCTCAACGAGCCATGGGAGGATTTGCCAAAGAAGGCTCGCGAAGTGATCATCTTCGGTTCCGGCGAGGATGAGATCAGGTTCATCTACGACGATGGCCTGCGCCGTTACGAAACCAAGAAGGCATTTGAAGGCGTGGTTCCCAATCTGGAGCGGCGCTTCAAGGAGACCGATTCGTCCTGGATTCGCGAAGAGTTAGAGCGTTACCAGGATACATCGCCGTGCGAAGCGTGCCATGGCTACCGGCTGAAGCCCGAGGCGTTGGCGGTGAAGATTGCGGGGCTGCACATTGGCGAAGTGTGCGAAAAGTCCATCCGTCATGCCGATGAGTGGTTCCGCGACGTCGACAAGAAGCTCAACAAGCAGCAGCGGGAGATTGCTGCCCGCATCCTGAAGGAAATCCGCGAACGGCTGCGCTTCCTCAACAATGTGGGACTCGACTATCTCACCCTCAGCCGCAATTCCGGTACGCTTTCCGGGGGAGAGAGCCAGCGTATTCGCCTCGCGTCACAGATCGGTTCGGGCCTCACGGGCGTTCTGTATGTGTTGGACGAACCTTCCATCGGACTGCACCAGCGCGACAACGCCAAGCTGCTGGAGTCGCTGAAAGGCCTGCGCGATCTCGGCAACACCGTGGTGGTTGTGGAGCACGATGAGGAAGCGATCCGCACCGCCGACTATGTGATCGACATGGGGCCGGGTGCCGGCATTCACGGTGGCGAGATCGTCGCCGAGGGCACGCCGGAAGACATCATGCGCAACCCAAATAGCCTTACGGGAAAGTATCTCATTGGCATCGAGCAGATTGCGGTGCCGGCGCAGCGGCGGAAGCCAGCGTTCAATAGAAGAGTGAAGATCGCCGGCGCGCGCGGGAACAATCTGAAGAACGTCAGCGCGGAAATTCCACTCGGCACCTTCACGTGCATTACCGGCGTTTCCGGTGGCGGCAAATCCACCTTGATCATCGAAACGCTGTACAAAGCGGCGGCGCGGCGGCTCAACGGCGCCCGCGAGCACCCCGCGCCGCACGACCGCATCGAGGGTCTCGAATTCCTCGACAAGATAATAGACATCGACCAATCGCCCATCGGACGCACGCCACGCTCGAACCCGGCGACCTATACCGGTGCCTTTACGCCCATCCGCGACTGGTTCGCCGAGCTGCCGGAGGCCAAAGCGCGCGGCTACGCGCCTGGCCGATTCTCGTTCAACGTAAAGGGCGGCCGCTGCGAGGCCTGCCAGGGCGATGGCGTCATCAAGATCGAGATGCACTTCCTGCCGGACGTGTACGTGCAATGCGACGTATGCAAAGGCAGGCGCTACAATCGCGAAACGTTGGAAGTAAAGTTTCGCGGCTATTCCATCGCCGATGTGCTCGATATGACGGTGGAAGCCGGCGCGGAACTGTTCAAGGCTGTGCCCAGCATCCGCGAGAAGCTGGATACGCTGAAGCGGGTAGGGCTCGACTACATCAAGATCGGCCAGCAGGCGACGACACTCTCTGGCGGCGAAGCGCAGCGCGTGAAACTGTCGAAGGAATTGTCACGCCGCGCCACCGGCCGCACACTCTATATTCTGGATGAGCCGACCACTGGATTGCACTTCCACGATGTGCGCAAGTTGTTGGATGTGCTGCACGAGCTGGTGGACAGCGGCAACACCGTGGTCGTAATCGAGCACAATCTGGAAGTCATCAAAACCGCCGACTGGATCATCGATCTCGGGCCCGAAGGGGGTGACGGCGGCGGCGAGATCGTGGCCGCCGGTACGCCGGAGGAGGTAGCGAAGGTCGCTCGTTCCTACACTGGCCAATACCTCAAACCGCTACTGAAAACAGCAGGGCGAAAATCTGCGGCCCAGAACCTTCACGCCGCCGAGTGAGCTAGCCTGCGGCTGGTTTTGCGCCTGGTTGTGCACCCGCTGCCAGTGTTCGATAGCCGAACGCGGAGGCGCTTACGGCGAGACCGATACTGAAGGGGGCGAGTATCAGCGTCAGCCCCAGATAGCCCGGCATATGCCGACCGATCATCGCAAACCGCTGCATAAGAGCTTGCTGCGCCTGGGCGGTTTCGGGCGGAAGAGGCGCGAAAAGCTGTGGTCCGGCGATTGCGATCAGTCCAATCAGGTACAGCAGATAGATCGGAAGCAGGACCCCAAGCAGCACAGCCACGATCCGCCAGAAATTCCCCGCCGTGAGCATCCAGCCGCGTATGAGGCTGACATGATTTTCGACGACCGTTACCGGCGCGATCAGATAGCCGAGCCGGACGATGGCATAGATGATTCCCAGAAGAGCAGCGAGGACGATCAGCGCGAAAACCAGGGCCAGAATCGCGTTCTTACCCATCGTAAGCGTGATGCCTCCCAACACCAGGCTGAGAAGGCCCATTCCCACAATCATCGCCATCATGATCAGTAAAAACAGCACGAAGGCACCGAACAACCGGAACTCGGTCATGCCCAATGAAAAATGCCACAATGCCGGTCCTTTGCGTAACCCCAGTGCCTGCTGCGTTACCGGCACGTAGATGATGGAGTAGAGCAACAGCATCAAAAGGGTGCTGGCGAAATTTGTCAGGCCGCGGTGTCCCTGCGCCGTCGCGTTTTCCGGGGTCGCGAAAGGGTCTCCGCCAAATGCATAGGGGAGAAATTGCAGAACGGCGATCAGGACCAGCCCAACCCAGGAGAGTCCAATTATGGTTCCAAGGTTTGTAAAGGTGAAACGATAGGCGGACGCAATGGTCTCGAGAACGGGAATTTTGTTCATGGGGTTTTCTCAAAGAAAGTCAGCAAACATGCAAGCGCGTTCCAAACGGTTCCCCAGTTTGGACGGAGTAAGCGGAATACTCGGGTGCTACTTAGACCATGATTAGCGAGATTCACATCATCGGCGGCGGGCTCGCGGGCAGCGAAGCGGCGTGGCAGTCGGCGCAATGTGCTGTCCCGGTAGTGCTGCACGAGATGCGGCCCCTGCGTTTGACAGATGCGCACAAGACCGACGGATTCGCGGAGTTGGTATGCTCCAACTCCTTCCGCTCCGACGATTGGGAGAACAATGCTGTGGGCCTGCTGCACGAGGAGATGCGCCGGGCGAACTCGCTGATCTTGCGTGCAGGGGATGCGCACAGGCTGCCGGCCGGCGGAGCGCTCGCGGTAGACAGAGATGGGTTTTCGCAGGCCGTGACGCAAGCGCTGGAAGAACATCCCTGCATCGAAATCCGGCGTGAAGAAATCGATTGGCCCCCCGAAGGCTGGAGCTCTGTCATCATTGCGACCGGCCCGTTAACCGCGCCGGTGCTGGCGGAAGCAATTCGGACCTGCACCGGCGAAGACTCGCTCGCCTTCTTCGACGCCATCGCCCCTGTTGTCTATCGCGAGAGCATCGACATGTCGGTCGCCTGGATGCAGTCGCGCTACGACAAGGGCGACGGTGCCGATTACATCAACTGCCCGCTCGATGAACCGCAATATCGGGCCTTTATCGCTGCGCTACTTGCGGGCGAGAAGACGGAATTCAAGGAGTGGGAGTCGTCCACTCCGTATTTCGAAGGCTGCCTGCCGATCGAGGTGATGGCGGCCCGTGGCGAAGATACCCTGCGCTTCGGTCCCATGAAACCCGTGGGGCTCGCCAATCCCCGCACCGGCGGTCGGCCTTATGCGGTGGTGCAACTGCGCCAGGACAATGCTCTTGGTACGTTGTGGAACATGGTCGGCTTCCAGACCAAGCTTCGCCATGCGGAGCAAACGCAAATCTTCCGCATGATTCCCGGGCTGGAGAACGCCAGCTTCGCGAGGCTCGGCGGTCTGCATCGCAATACGTTCATCAATTCGCCGCGGCTGCTCGACGGGCAGTTACGGCTGAAACGCGACTCCCGTATTCGCTTTGCCGGACAGATCACCGGGGTGGAAGGCTATGTCGAAAGCGCCGCCATCGGTTTGCTGGCCGGCCGATTAGCGGCAAGCGAACTTCTCGGCCGCGGCGCAGAACCGCCGCCGCCGACCACGGCGCTCGGGGCGCTGCTGGCGCACATCACGCATGGCGCAGACGCGAAGACGTTCCAGCCCATGAACGTGAACTTTGGCCTTTTCCCCGATCTGCCGCCCGCAGGACGCGTGCGCGGGCGAGACCGCAAGAAGGCAATGGCCCATCGCGCACTCGCCGATCTCGATAGTTGGCTCACGCGAGCGCGTGCCGCGGCAGCCCAATCTAGCCGATGATCATGTGCGTGGCGCCGACCATGCAAAACAGCATCGGGATCGAGAGCATCGTATTAATGCGGCTGAACATGCCGGCGGTTTTCGCCGCGGCATCCTTCTGCGGCTGCGCCAGATCGGGATAGCGGTTGTCGATGTTCAGCGCCTTCTGCTGATTCGGCCAGATGACGAACCAGACGTTGAACCACATGATCGTGCCGAGCCACATGCCAATGCCGATGATGATGGTCTTGGAGTTGGAGAAACCCTCCACGGCATCGAGGGTGTAGGCCTGCAGCAAATACCCATAGATCGATGCCAGCCCGATACCCAGAACGATCGTCGCCATCGCTGCCCAGCGAAACCAAAACAGGGCCGCCGGCGTGATGAAGCGGCCCAGCGCCGGTTTCAGTTCAGCCGGAATATTCGGCATGGTCGGCGTGGAAACGAAATTGAAGTACCACAACAGCCCAATCCACATCACGCCCGCAATCACATGCAACCAGCGCATGAGGAAGGGCCAGAGCGTTGCTCCGTTCAGTGCCTGAAGCTGCCAGGCGATGACGAACACAAGCAGCGTGATGATCAGACCCGCGACGACCGTGTTGCGGAGATTGCCGAAAAATGCTGGCACGGACGTACCCTCCCGGAATGAGTCTCGAACAGTCTAGCGCATTTTCAGGCGAGTTCGAGGACCTAGATGGCCAGCCGCTTCGGACGACGGATTTCCAGCCAGCTTACGACCATCAGGCGTGTCACCATAACGGCCGTAAAGAACGAGGTGATGATGCCGACGCCCAACGTCACTGCGAAACCGCGCACGGGTCCCGAACCCAGTTGAAAAAGAATCAGCGAGGCGATCAGGTGGGTCATGTTGGCGTCGATAATGGTGGCCATGGCTCGCCGGAAGCCCGTGTCGATGGAGGCAAGCATGGTGCGGCCATTGCGCTGCTCCTCCTTGATGCGCTCATAGATTAGCACGTTGGCATCCACGGCCATGCCCATGGTGAGAACGATGCCGGCAATGCCGGGCAGGGTAAGCGTGGCGCCGAAAAGAGTCAGCGCGGCGAACAGCAGCACGACGTTAAGCGTCAAAGCGACATCGGCGAACAGGCCGAATAATCCGTAGCGGACGATCATGAACAAAGCGACCAACAGCAGGCCGCCGAGGGCCGAGTATTTTCCTGCCTTGATCGAATCCGCACCGAGCTCGGCCCCTACGGTTCGCTGCTCGATAACCTTCAACGGCGCGGGCAGGGCGCCTGCCCGCAACAGCGCAGCGAGGTCTCCGGCGCTCTGGATGGTGAAATTACCGGAAATTTCGCCTGAACCGCCCAGAATGGGCTCGCGGATCACCGGAGCTTCTATCACCTTGTTGTCGAGCACGATGGCAAAGCGGCGGCCAACATCCTGCCGGGTCACGTCGCCGAACTCGCGGGCCCCGACGCTGTCGAAGCGGAAATTCACGACGGCCTGCCCCGACTGCTGGCTGAAGGTTCCGGCCGCATCGGTCAGCCGGTCGCCCCCGACCATCACACGCTTTTCCACCACCATTGGGATAGGCGCCTGACCCTTCTGCGGATTGTCCTGGTAAAGTAGCTCGTCACCGATCGGCACGATGCCTTTTACCGCCTGTTCCGGATTGGCGTTGTCGTCGACCAGCTGGAACGTCATCTTGGCGGTCTTGCCAAGCATTTCGATCAAACGCTGAGGATCTGAAAGGCCCGGCACCTGGATGAGGATGCGGTCTTCACCCTGGCGCTCGATCGTTGGCTCGCGGGTGCCAAGCTGGTCGATGCGGCGCCTTACCACCTCAATCGACTGATTCACCGTCTGCTGGCGCATTTGGGCCAGATAGGCTTCCGTCATCTTCAGGGAGACGGTGTTGTTGCCGGGCTCCGCCAGCTCATAAGCGCGCTCGCCCATGCCCAGTAGAGAACCGCTGGTCACGGGATTGAGATTCTTCAGGATGCCGAGCGCATCGCTGTAACGCGCCCGGTCAAGGATCTGCACCGATACGCTGTCCCCATGCGATTCGAGGTTGGTGTAGCCGATGCGCGCCTTGCGCAGGCCGACGCGGATGTCGCCCATGAGCGACTCCAACCGTTCCTTCTGGACCTGGTCGAGTTCGACTTCTTCAAGCAGGTACGACCCACCCTGAAGGTCCAGTCCTAACGCCACCGTGTTTGCGGGCAGCCAATGCGGCATCCTCGCAAGGACGTTCGGCGGGATGGCATTGGGCAGAGCGATCAGCAATCCGGCCAGCAGCACGAGCCCGATCAAAACGCGAAGCCATGTGGAGATTTGCAGCATGGCCTATTCCTTATCGTTCGTCGGCTGATTTTTTGGACGGACTTCGCTGATTGTGTTCTTCAGCACCTTGGTATGTACCCCGTCGGCGATTTCCACTGTCACGTGCTCATCTTCCGGTTTCACCTGCTTGGAGACGGTGGCGATATGTCCCCCGGCCGTGATGACGGTATCCCCCCGACGGATATTCGAAATCGCCGTCCGCAACTGCTTGATGCGCTGCTGCTGCGGCCGCATCAGCATGAAGTACATGACGACGAGCACGAAAATGAGCGGTACAAAGGGGCTGGTAAGCAAGTCCTGCATAAGTTCCGCGCGCGATTGATGTTCGGAGCCGTCAATATAGGGACGCCGCGCCGAATGGCGAGGCGCGGCGGAGTTATAGCCGCCAAGCCCCTCTTTGCAACCGAGGCTAGCTCTCGCGTGCCGCCATTAGCAGGGGCTTCGGGTCGACAGGTTTTGCGCCCTGCCGGATTTCGAAATGGAGCTGTGGCGTTCTTATATCGCCAGTCGCGCCGGAGTAACCGATCACGTCGCCGCGAGCGACATGGTCGCCGGACGCCACAAGAATGCTCTGCGCGTGGGCGTAAGCGGTGATGTAGCGATTGTCGTGGCGAACCAGGATCAGCCGGCCGTAGCCTTTGAGCTTGTCAGCGTAGATTACCGTCCCGCTGGCGGCGGCGTGGATCGGCGTTCCGGGCTCGGCGGCGATATTGATGCCGTCATTGCGCAGGCCACCGCCGTCCCGGCCGAAATGCGCGATCACCTTTCCTTCGATAGGCCACTCAAATGCGACGCCGGTGTTTTGTGCGTCCGGCTTCTCCAAAGCGGCTGGCCCGACGCCCATCGCGCGCGGTCGGGGGATGACGACAGGGGCGCGTTGCGGATTCGCCGTGCGGATTGGCACTCTCAGCGTCTGCATCTCAACACGCGCCTTCGACACCCCGACGCCGTGCCGAACGGGGGGAAGAGGGATTGAAGCGATCTCAGCGGCTTTGGGAGAGGCAACGAACTCCGGCTCCTCCGGTGGAGCCGTTTCGCAACCGGCCAACAGGAAAGAAAAAAGCAATCCGGCCGCCGCTGCAGTTCTTCGCCTATTTTCTTGTCTCTCCATCCGAATTTACCTGCGGAAGGCCTGGAACCATTGGCACGAACACCACGGGGATGAGCGATTGGCGGCTCGTCCCCTCTTCGGTTCGGATAATCTTCACCAAATCTTGCGAATTGCTTTCCGCCGAAACTGGTTTTCCCACCGGTGCGACCAGAATACCGCCTGGTTTGAGCTGGTCGATCAGGGTCGGCGAAAGGTCCGGAATCGCGGCTGTGAGCAAAATCCGGTCGAAGGGCGCCTGCTCAGGCCAGCCCTGAAACCCGTCTCCATGGCGGGTGACGATATTGTGCAGCTTGAGCTGCTGGAAACGTGAATGTGCCAGCTGCATCAACGGTTTGTGCCGTTCGACCGTGTAGACCATACGACACAGCTGGGCGAGGACGGCCGCCTGGTAACCGGAGCCGGTCCCGATCTCCAGCACCCTGTGGTTCGCCTGGATCTCCAGCTCCTGGGTGGATAGCGCCACTATGTAAGGTTGGCTGATCGTCTGCCCGCACGCGATAGGTAGCGCGCTGTTTTCATACGCATTTGCCTCGAAGGGGTCATCGACGAAAGTCTCACGTGGCGTGCGTTCAATCGCGGACAAAACGCGCTGGTCGGTAATCCCTTGCCCGCGCAAAGACATGATGAGCGAAATGGCGCGCGTATCGGTCATGCGCCGAGCCTATCACGGTTCAACGTTCACCGGGACCGGTCTGCTGGCGCGCAGTTTCCGTCTTTCCTGCATCCTGTGGCTGTAGTTCCGCTTCGTCGCCCCTGGTGCGCTTGCGCGATACGGGAAACTTCGCATCCAGCGATCCCTTCAGCCGCCGTAGCACTTTGTATTCCGTCAAATCGAGATGCAGCGGCGTGATCGAAATGCGCTTTTCGTAAATTGCACAAAGGTCACTGCCCTTGCTGGGAATGGAGCGCACACGTTTGAAGCCGATCCAGTAGTAGGAATTGCGCCGCATATCTGTACGGCGCTCCACGAAGGCCTCTTGCTGATCACGCTTGCCTTGCTCGGTCACTTCGACGCCGGTGACTTCCTGCGGCTCGCAATCCGGAAAATTGACGTTCATCAGTACATCCTCCGGTTCCGGCCAACCCGTTTCGATCAGCCTGCGCACGACATCGGGTCCGTGGGCTTCCGCGCAGCCCCACAGGATGCTGCGTCCCTCTGCATAAGTGAACGATTGAGAGAGCGCGATGGAGCGGACGCCAAGCGTCGTTCCTTCCATCGCCCCCGCAATGGTGCCGGAATATGTGACATCGTCAGCGATGTTCGAGCCGCGATTTACTCCGGACAGCACCAGATCGGGCTTCCGATCCTTCAGCACCTCCGCGATGGCCATCAGGACGCAATCGGTCGGCGTGCCGCTCAAGGCGAATTTATGGTCGCCGGCCCGCCGCAGTCGCAATGGCAGCGACAAGGTCAGAGAGTGGGAGGCGCCGGACTGTTCGCTCTCCGGCGCCACCACCCAGACATCGTCTGAGATGGTACGGGCGATCTTCTCCGCCACCAGAAGACCGGGCGAGTGAATGCCGTCATCATTGGTAACCAGAATGCGCAGCGGTTTGAGTTTCGCCATGAATGGGTATTGCCTATCTATCCTTTTTCGCCTGCGGGCGGCGCCGAGCAGGCTACGCTTTCAGGGAGCGAACTCCCGTGCCGGTAGTGTCACACGCTTGGTTGAGGTCATAAGGGCCGCGGACTCACCAATGGCGATCATGTAAGAACCGGCCGGCATGCGCCATCTATTGCTCAGGACATCGTAGTGGCTGAGCAGGCGCAGTTCTGGCGCGACAGTTACCTGACGCGTTTCGCCGGGGTTGAGCGTCACGCGCGCCCAGCCAATCAGGCGCCAGACGCCGTGCCCTGCGGGTTCCGGAGGAGCGCCATAGACCTGCACGACCTGGCTGCCGGCCACCGGACCCTCATTTTTCACGCTGGCGGAGATGGCGATTCCCTGCTTGTTTGCGGTCACCTCCAGGCCAGAAGTGCGAAAGGTACTGTAGGAGAGCCCAAACCCGAAAGGAAACAGCGGTGCCGTCTGCTGCCGCTGAAACCAGCGATATCCCACATCCGCGCCCTCCACGTAATCGACTTCGAACGGCATGCCGGGAGTGCTTGCAGAAATGACGGGCCGGGGCAGTTGTGTTTCGCTTTGCGGAAAGCTGATGGCAAGCCGGCCGGACGGATTGATTTCTCCAAACAGGATTCGCGCGATTGCCGCGGCTCCGCCCGAGCCAGGATACCACGCTTCCAGAACCGCCGGCACGAATGGGAGCCACGGCATCGTCACGGGTCCGCCGGTTTCCAGCACGACGACGGTTCGTGGATTTGCCGCGGCGACCGCCAGAATAAGGTCGTCCTGATTGCCCGGCAGGGACAGGCTTGCAACATCGCGGCCTTCGGCCATCCACTGGGACGCAAAAACAACAACGATGTCGGACTGCCGCGCGATCTCTGTCGAGCGCCCGATAACTTCGCCGTCGTCGAATGTGACTGTTGCATTCGGCGCGCGCATTCGAATTTCGGAAAGCGGAGACGGCGGATCGAAAATTTGAGTGCCGCGCGGCGGGATCTTCGCGCCGTTGGACATTATCTGAGTGGCACCGCCGATGGGAAACTCGTTCGCCCGGTCATGGCCAAGGGGAATGACCTGCGATGAGCCGCCGCCGGACAACACGCCGACATCGGCGTGTGAACCGATCACAGCAATTCTGCCGAAACTGGTGGTCAGCGGCAGCAACTTTCCAGTGTTCTTCAGGAGCACGATACCTTCTTCGGCATCGTGCTGCGCAATCGGAACATGGCTCTCGGCACCGCCGGCTTGTTTTGCGGCCGGATAATCGAACAGGCCATTGGCAAACATGCTGCGCAGGATGCGGTGAAGCATGTCGTGGAAGCGCGCAGACGTGACGATCCCGTCGCCAAGTGCCTGCTGAAGTGGCGCGCCAAAATAGTCGATGTGATCGAATCCGGCCGCGGACTCCTGATCCAAACCACCGTTCGCAGCCTCCACAGTGCTGTGTACTGCGCCCCAGTCCGACATGACCCACCCTGGATATCTCCAGTCGCCCTTCAGGATCCGGTTGAGCAGGAAGTCGTTTTCGCAGGCATAGACGCCGTTGTAGCGGTTGTAGGCGCACATTACTGAGCCTGGATTGCCTCGCTCGCTGGCGATCTCAAATGCGAGCAGGTCGGATTCGCGGGCCGTGGTTTCGCCGGAGATTGCGCTCAACACCAGGCGCCCAGTTTCCTGATCGTTGAAGGCGAAATGCTTCACTGTCGAGATGACATGCTGGCTCTGTATGCCCGCGACCTGCGCCCCGGTTATGATGCCTGCGAGCAGAGGGTCTTCGCCGGCGTATTCGAACGTCCGGCCCCCACGTGGCTCGCGAGCGAGATTCATCGCCCCACCCAGCACGACATTGAAGCCGCGCAGGGATGCTTCGGCCCCAATCGCGGCGCCCACTGCCTGCGCGATATCGGTATCCCAGGTGGATGCCGTCAGCAGCCCGGACGGGAACGCGGTGGCCTGATCGTCCGGACGAATATGGCCGTTGTTGGCGATGCCCAAACCGGCGTCGCTTTCCACCAGCGGAGGGATCCCGAGGCGGGGTATTCCAGGAACATACCCCGCGGTCCCCGGCAGAACGGGTCTCAGTGCGTCTGGCGGAGGCCGGCCATAGGGCAGCTTGACGTTTGCGCCCACAAAGCCTTTCACCAGCTGTAATTGTTCCTCCTGTGTCATCTGTGCCAGCAACAGATCGGCACGCAAATCCGGAGTCAGGCTGGCATTCATCCAAGGGCCCGGGGACGTTGCTGGGGCCAAACTGGCGTTTTCGGCGATCGCCCCTCCGGGCTGGGGCAGCCAAAAAAGGCAGCCGATGAGGTATGCGACAGGCAAACAGCCGGCCGCGGTTGCCCCGCGCGCGTCCTTGTTCATTGCCCCAGTATGCGAACTCCCTGGCAAAATGCGATTCCGGTTTTTGGCATTCCGGCAGGTTCCGGCCATCGTCTTGAAGCCCCGGGTTTCGCGGAGTAAAACCCGGGCGCCATTGAATTTTTTTGGCATGCGATTTTCGAACAGCTGGGGTTGACGTTGATTCAAAAGCTTCGCGCTGCCGCCGTCTGGGCGGCCCTGGTCATGACGCTAGCAGCGATTGTGGGTCCATCGGTCACGAACGCGCAGACAAGTACGGACGTGCAGAGCATTCTGAATGCGATCAACGGTCAGCAAAGTGTTCCATCCGCTTCATCCCAGGTGACGCCTTCGTCCACGCAGGTCCAGGTGCCTCAGACCCCGGCCATGCCACAACAAAACAGCCTTCCGCCGACGCCAGCGCCTGGCGCATCCGGTGCGTCGGCCGCATCGCAGCAGCCTTCGCAGCTGGAGCAGCTGTTTTCTGCGCGGGCCGGACGTCAGCTGACGCAGTTCGGCTACGACACATTCGGTGTCGGCGCGAGCGTGCCAGTTTCGCAAATCGGCGCGTTGCAAGACACGTATGTCCTGGGTGTCGGCGATCAGCTGAATGTCATTCTCCGCGGACACGAAAATGTTGCCTACACCGTCACGATCGATCGTGAAGGACGTATCATTCTGCCGGATCTTCCGCCGATCACTGCGGTCGGCCGCACGTTCGGCGAGGTAAGGGGCGAAATCGCGCAACGGATTGCCAAGGCGCAGATCGGCACGCAGGCTTTCGTCTCCATCGGCACCGTTCGTCAGGTTGCTGTCCTGGTAACGGGCGAAGTTGCGTCACCGGGGCTTAGGACCCTGACGGGGCTCAATACGCCGGTCGATGCGATCCTGATGTCGGGCGGCATCCGAAAGACAGGCAGTCTTCGGAATGTCATCCTGGTGCGCGGCTCCCGGCGCATCCGGCTCGACCTCTATTCGCTGATCGGAAGCGGCGCTTACGCCTCGGTCGGATCGCTGACGGAAGGCGACCGCATCATCGTGCCACATATCGGCCAGACCGTTGCGGTCGCCGGCCTCGTGAAACAGCCGGGCATTTTCGAGTTGGCACCGGGAGCGAGCGCGATTACCCAGCAGTCTCTTCTGAACCTTGCCGGCGGGGGCACGATTGCCGGTGCCAAGCGGCTGACGAAAATGGAGCTGCTCCCGGATGGCCGCACGTTGCTGGTCTCTGTTGGGAGCAGCGGCGTCATTCGGTCGGGTGAGGTACTGTTCGCCGATTTCGAGCGCTCGGCCGCCAACGGCGTAATAACCTTAATGGGAGCGGTTTCCGTGCCCGGCACGCGGGCGCTTGGCAGCGTGTCGTCGATGTCGCGCCTGATTCGCGATCCCGACGACCTCACAGCCCAGGCCTACACCCTGTTCGCCGTTGTGGTCCGACGGGAGCGAAAATCGAACTTCCAGGTGGTCATTCCCTTCTCAATCGAACGCACGCTGACTGGCCGGGAAGACCTGAAGCTTATCGACAACGACACGGTCTACGTGTTCACGCAGTCCGAGATTGCGACCCTGGCAGCAGCCTCGAACGCGGCCCTCGGAGCGACGTCATCCGCTTCCCAGAATCCGATCTCCACGTTCCACGCCAACAATGCCGCCAACTCAAATTCAGCAGGTGCCTCCTCAACAGCGCCGGCAGCTGGAGCTGCATCTGGAGGCGGTCAAACCGCAGCACCGGGTTCGACACCGCCGTCATCAACCAGTCCGTTGGCGGCCATAGGAGCTGCGCTGCAGGCGGGCAATGCGCCCCCGCAGCCATCCGCCACGCCGACCGCGTCGCTGCCCAGCACGGGCGCCGCTATTGTCGGTGTTGGACAGGCGCAGGCCACGGAGGGTGCGACCGGCGGCGCAGCGGCCACCGTGGCGACCTCGAAAACAGGGCAAACCGCGGTCTCGCTGGACCAGATCGCGTCCAATCTTGGCATTCCGACTGTGGAGCTGGTCAACTCAGCGCGCGATTACCTTGTCACCATTAACGGCGAGGTGCGCAATCCCGGCTCCTATCTGGCTATCGGTGACACGACGTTGTCGTCCTTGATAGCCGCCGCCGGTGGCATTCAGCGCGAAGCCGACTTGTCGGCTGTCGAAATTACGTCGACCTTGATCGATGCGGACACGGGCACGTCGCGCACCGTGCGGAATACATTGCGGGTCACCGGGCAGGACTTCGCGAGCATCTCGCTCAAGCCGTTCGACAACATTCGCCTGCGGCCGGTTTTCTCAGACCGCAATGGCGAAACCATCACCATTCTTGGCCAGGTGCGCTATCCTGGAACCTTCGATGTCACGCGCGGTGAACGCCTTTCATCCGTACTGGCCAGGGCCGGTGGCTTGACGGACGAGGCCTACCCATTCGGTACGGTATATACGCGGCAAAGCGCGGCCATTCAGGAAGCCGACGGCAATCAGCGAACCGCGCGTCTGCTTGAGGACAATATTGCAACCGTCGCGACGCAGCCCAGCATCATCGTCAATTCGTCGGGATTGGCCTATGTCGAGCAGATCGCACAAACGCTTCGCACCATGCCGGCGCTTGGACGGATTTCCGTCACCGCCGACCCGGTTGTGCTGGCGACGAGGCCGGATGCGGACGTGCTCCTTGAAGCGGGCGACACCATCTACATTCCCAAGCGGCCTTCTACCGTGACGGTGACCGGCGAGGTTCTGAATACCGGAGCGTTCGCCTACAAACCGGGCCTCACCGTACGGGACTACATCCGGCAGGCGGGTGGGGAGGGTGGTTCCGCCGACGACAGCCTTGTTTTCGTGGTCCTGCCGGACGGCAGCGCGCGGCCGGAGGGCAGCAGCTGGTTCAGCTTTGGAAGCGGCCACGATATTCCGCCCGGATCGATGATTGTCGTGCCGCGCGATCCACTGCCGTTTAACTGGACGGTATTCGCCATCAACGCGACAGACATCCTCAGTAAGATGGCGACCACGGCCGCTGCGCTGACGGTGATTGGCGCCAACCGGAACACTAACAGCAGCAGCAGCAGTGGCGGGAGCGGCAGCGGCGGTTAGCGAACGGGGTCAGGGCAGTCCTGCGGCAATGGCGCGTTGCAGCTCGATAAGCATGTCGCGCGCAAAATGCTCACGATCGAAATCGCGTGCCAACGCAAGGCTTCCCTGCGCCAGCTTCTCGCGCAGCCCGGCATCCTTTTGGAGTCGCCTGATGGCTGCTGCCAGCGCCGGCGGATTTTCCGGACTGACGATCAGGCCGGCCTCGTAGCGCAGAATTAGGTCCGCGGAAGCTCCCTCCGCGCTCACGATCATCGGCTTGCCGGCGGCTGCAGCCTCGAAGATCTTGCCGGGAAGCGTGATCTCGATCTGGTCCGTCCGCTTGAGCGGAATGAGCACGACATCGCTGGCATGCAGGTACTCCGCGGCGGCAGCTAACGGTACGAGACCGGCAAAACTGACGTTCTTGAGACCCATCTGCCCGGCAAGCGCGACCATGGCCTGACGCCTGGCGCCGTCGCCCACGAAATTGAAATGAACATCGTTGTCTCGCAAGAGATTGGCTGCTTGGAGCACGGTCTCCAAACCTTGCGCCATGCCGTGCGTGCCGACATAGGCTGCGGTGAACCGTCCGCTTGACGGTGGGATTTCGCGAGCCGCCGCCGTCTCTTTGGCGTCGGCCATGCGGCGGCAATTCACACCGTTAGGGACAACTCCAACCTTCGCGGCCGGAACGCCACGGGCGATCAACCGATCCTTGATTCCAGAGCTCACGGCAACCACGCGCGCGGCGTGCCGGTAGAGGCGATGTTCCAGCCGGCGCAGCAGGCGGATGAAGAGGTTCTCCTGCATAACGCCTACCGAGATGATCGAGTCCGGCCACAGGTCCCGTACCTCCAGCACCCACGGCTTGCGCCTTGCGGCGCCAAGCCACCAGCCCGCCAGGCCCGTGAGCATCTGAGGAGAGGTGGCGACAATTACGTCGGCTTCCTGGAAAAGGCCCGCAACAAACCCCGTCGCGGCAAAGCTGAGAAAGTCCAGTGACCGAAGCGCGATGCCGCTGTTTGGCGCGAGAAGGCTCCATACCCGAACGACATTGATGCCCTCTACCGATTCGCGCTGGTAGAGCCGGTTCCGGTAGGGAGGCAGCGGCTTTCCGGTCGGAAAGTTGGGTATGGTCGTCACGACCGTAACGGGCACTCCTGCGTCGACCCAGGCCTTGGCGTGTTCGTAGGCCCTAAGAGCAGGGCTGTTCGTTTCCGGGACAAAATTGTCGGTCAAAAGGAGAACGCGCATGAATCCGCGGCCCTACGGGCGCCGCTTCCTGTCAAATGAGACGATCTGGCCCTCGTCCTGCCTCCTTGGGGAGAATTTGGCAACATCCGGCCAAGTATCGGAACCACTGAAAGAATCTCCGGTTGAACCGGCTGGTGTGGGTTGTTAGGGTGGCTCCAAGCGAGCAGCGGGGTTTTTGCGTTGGATCACAGATCAGAGCAGGACGCTCTTTCCGGCCGCTTGATTTCACCGGTACTGGCCAGGCCCAAGGTTGCGGCGATCGGTTGCGGCCAATGGGGCAGAAATATTATTCGCAATCTTTCCCAGCTCGGCGCGCTTTCAGCAGTCAGCGATGTTGCTCACCACGTAGCATCGGAATTTTCTTCCCGATATGAGGTTCCTGCCCGGCGCTTCGAGGAGCTGCTGGAGGACGAGGACATCGAAGCGGTGGCGATTGCCACGCCGGCGGCGTTTCATGCTCTTCATGCCCGGCAGGCGCTGGAGGCCGGCAAGCACGTCTTCGTGGAAAAACCGCTGGCAATGAGCGTACCCGACGGCCAGCAGCTGGCAAAAATGGCCCGCGATCGTCAACGCGTGCTCATGGTAGGACACGTGCTCCGCTACCACCCCGCGGTCCGCAAGCTCCTCCAGGAAGTGCGGGCCGGAAGGTTGGGAACCGTTCGCCACATCTATTCACGACGGCTCAGCCTGGGACGATTCCGAACCGAGGAGGATGTGCTGTGGTCGCTGGCGCCACACGACATCTCCATCATACTGGCGATCTTCGGCGATGTGCCGCAGCGCGTTTCCGCCCACGGCCGCCCGATCCTGAATTCGCACATTGCGGACATTGCCCGTGTTCATTTGGATTTTGCCGACGGTGTGACGGCAGACGTCGCCGTCTCGTGGCTGAATCCGGTGAAGGAGCACAAGCTGGTCTTGATCGGATCGCGCGCCCAGGCCGTCTTCGACGATACGGCCAAATGGCCGGAAAAGCTGCAGATTTTCGATCACGGCATCGATGTATCTTCCGGCGCTGTCCGGGTTGTGCGGGCCGAACCGGTTCTCGTGCGGATCGATGAAAAAGAACCGCTGCGGGAGGAGTTTACGCACTTCCTCGCCTGTGTCTCGGCAAGCAAGACGCCGCGCACAGACAGCGTGGAGGCTCTGCGGGTGCTGCGGGTGCTGGAGGCTGCCGCTAATTCCATGGCATTGGGAGGCGAAACCATCCGCACCCGGGCGGCTACCGTGACGTCGAACATCTCCGTAAACTGAGCCACGCCACGCTCTGCTTTTGCTACAAGCGCGCGCGTAGGCACGTCGCCCGTATCAACATGTAAGCATCCATGAAGATTTGCATGCTCGTGCACAATAACGGCACGCGGGACGGCCGCGTGATGCGCGAGGCCGAGACATTGCAGGCGGCAGGACACGCCGTGACGGTTGTCGGTGTACCGGAGTCGAGCGCGGAACAATCAGTGGAACGCCTTCAAAGTGGCGTCGTGGTTCTTCGCGTTTTCTGGCGACATGGATGGCGGCGGTATCTTTTGATGTCCGGAATTCCGCGAGGGCTGGTGTTTTTAGCGGGGTGGACGGCCGTCATCTACGGTTTTTATCGATTTGGAACCTGGCTCGCTTACGAGATGATCGGCGCACTGTCCGGCGGCGCAGGCGTCGCGTGGACGCTTGCCTTGCTGGGCGCGCTGGCGGTTTTCCTTGTTGGGTGGGGTGTTTCCGCGTTGAGTTCGCGGCTCTCGCGCGATGCCCAAGAGCGCGAAATTGCCCGGCGGCGGATGATTGCCGCTGACGCAAAAATCGCCGGCCCCTTTCCCGCCATACGGTCCCGCATCCCACAATGGGTTCCGGATTGGGCGCTGGAGATCGGTCTGGAACCTTTCGCATGGTTTGGCGCTGGCGGCGCGAAATTCTCACTCTATCGCTACCGCTCGCGTAAATTGGCAGCAGCCGCGGCAACGCTGAAACCCGATATCATTCACTGTCATGACTGCATTGCGCTTCCCACCGGATATCGCGTGAAGCAGATGCTGGGTATCCCGCTTATCTATGATGCGCATGAGATCTATGAAGCTGTCTCCGCGCGCAGGCTTGGCGCGACTGACTACTTCGCGCGCATTCACACCCAACTCCTATCACGCATCGATGGCTTTATTGCCGTGAATGATAGCGCCGCGCGCTACTATCGCCTTGCTTATCCGGATGCTCCCGCTGCTGTCGTCATTCGGAATGCCACGAAACATATACTTTTGGAAAACTACGACGGACGGCTCCATCGCGCCGCCGGCGTCCCGCCCGAGAAAAAAATTCTCCTCTACCAGGGCGGATTCACAAAGGATCGAGGTTTGCCGACCTTGGTACGGTCGGCGGTGCTTCTTCCAGCGGATTGGTGCGTGGTGATGATGGGGGCGGGGTTCCTGGCGGACGATCTTAGAGCGATGGCGAATGGCGTCGACGCCATCCGATTTCTGCCGCCGGTGCCACCGCAGGAGCTGCTGTCCTGGACCCAAGGCGCGACTGCGGGAATCGTTCCGTATGAAGACACAGTTCTCAATCACTGGATTGCGACGCCCAACAAGCTCTGGGAATATCCCAATGCCGGCGTGCCGATGATCGTGCAGCCCTTTCCCGAAATGCGCCGCATCGTGGAAACATATGGCTGCGGTTGGGTGCTAAGGGAAGAATTCAGCGCTGCCGCGATCGCAAGGCTGGTCGCCTCGCTGAGCGATTCCATGATCGCGGACGCCCGCGATGGTTGCCGTCGATTCATAGCCGAGGACAATTGGAACCAGACCTATGCCCCACGGTTGCTCGAATTATACCGCAAGCTCGCACAGCAGGCCGCTGCAGGCCGCAAGCCCGCACCGCTTTGCGTGCGCGCGTGACGTTGCGATTGCATTGCTGACAGCCGGCGGACTAGGGAATCGATGTCTTAACGACCTAATATGCCAGCCATGACCAACCCTGTTGCCTTCGTGCATCCCACAGCAGTGGTCGACGACAACGTCGATATCGGAGCCGGCACCAAGATTTGGCACTTCGCTCACGTGTTATCCGGCAGCCGAATCGGAGCAGGCTGTGTAATTGGCCAGAACGTGATGATTGGGCCGAATGTGCGGGTGGGCGATGGCTGCAAGATTCAAAACAATGTTGCCATTTATGAGGGCGTCACCCTGGAGGATGACGTTTTCTGCGGACCAAGCATGGTGTTCACCAATGTCCTCCTGCCCCGCGCGCATGTGAGCCGGCGCACTGAGTTCCTTCCGACGCTGGTCAAACGCGGCGTGAGCATCGGGGCAAACGCCACCATTGTCTGCGGCCACACGATTGGCGAATACGCCATGGTGGGTGCCGGTGCGGTTGTGACGCGCGATGTGCCACCCCATGCGCTGATAGTCGGAAACCCCGCGCGGCGAATCGGGTGGGTCAGTGGCAGCGGCGAGCGCCTGGGCGAGGATATGACGTGTCCCAGGACCGGCGAGCGTTACAGGATCGGTGGCGACGGCCTTATTCGGGTTGTGGACGAAGGCTAAAATGCAAGGATTTGGCAAAGGGCGCGAAAAGGCCCTAAATGCCACCTTTCCCAGAAGGTCATGGGACACGTGCATGGGGCGGACAGGTGCATTGGGAGTCTCGGATGAGTCTTGCCGGACATGATGAAATTAAGTCGGTGCCGGAACGGCGCTCCTCGCGTATTGGAGAATTGGCAGCGAAGTTCAGGTCGGGCAACGCCACGGTTGGCGTGGTTGGGATGGGATATGTCGGTCAACCCCTCGCGATCACCGCGCATGAGAAGGGTTTCCAGGTTGTCGGCTTCGACATCGACGCGGAACGCGTAGCGGCACTGAACCGCGGACACTCGACGATCCGCACGATCCCTGATGCGAGGATCGCGACCATGCTGCTCGACCGTCGCTTCCGCGCAACCAGCAATCTCGATGAAATCGCCAATGTCGATGTGGTGATCATCTGCGTGCCTACCCCCCTCAACAAATATCGCGAGCCCGATCTGAGCCATGTGCGCCGCACCGCCGAATCCGTTGGCGCGGCCCTGCGGCTGAATCAGCTTATTTGTCTGGAAAGCACGACCTATCCGGGATGTACCGTCGAGGTTGTCAAGCCAGCGCTCGAGGCAAGTGGCCTACGTGTGGGATCGGATGTCTTTCTGGCCTACTCGCCGGAGCGGGAAGATCCGGGCTCGAAATTCCGGACTTCGGAAATTCCCAAGGTCGTGGGTGCGGACGATCCGGATAGCCGAATGCTGGCGGAAACTTTCTACGGCCGATTGGTCGACCGCGTCGTTCCAGTCACGAACATGGCGACGGCCGAGGCCGTCAAGCTCAGTGAAAACATCTTCCGCTGCGTCAACATCGCGCTGGTGAACGAACTGAAGCATATTTTCGCGCATATGGGCATCGATACTTGGGAAGTGATCGATGCGGCCGCGACCAAGCCATTCGGCTACATGCCATTTTATCCCGGCCCGGGACTAGGCGGACATTGCGTTCCGATCGACCCATTCTATCTGTCCTGGAAAGCGCGCGAGCATGAGGTACCGGCGCGCTTTATCGAGCTGGCCGGCGAGATCAACACAGCCGAGCCTCTTCAGGTGGTCGCGGCCCTGGCGTCGGCGCTTTCGGCGAAAAAGCGCAAGAGCCTGAACGGCAGCCGCATTCTTTTGGTCGGCGTGGCCTACAAGCGCAATGTCGACGATTTGCGCGAAAGTCCGGCTCTGACGATTTTCCGGCAATTGGAGGCCAAGGGGGCTGCTGTCAGCTTTTATGATCCGTGGGTTCCAGTGATTCCCGAAACTCGCGAATTCCCGCAACTGGCCGGCCGAAGTTCTGTGGTGTGGAAGCCGGAAAGCTTCGGCGCACAGTTCGATGCCGCACTCATCGTCACGGATCACGATGCCGTCGATTACCGCGCACTGACCCGTTCTCTCGACTTGATCGTCGATACGCGCAATGCAATGTGCGGCGTCCCCGCCCAGCCCGATGTCGTGGTGAAAGCTTAGGCTTTTTCAGCGAGACTGCGGTCGGCTCGGCGAGTTGCCCGCAGCCGATCGGTAATATCGGGGTTGGACAAATATGGGCTTGGGGCCGTTCATGATCTACCTGCTGTTAGCCTGCAGCGTGGCAACAGCCGCACTATGTTTGCTCGCGAAGCCGCTCGCCGATCGGCTGCAGATCTTCGATTATCCGCGCGGCGGCCGAAAGGCGCACGGCAACCCCACACCGCAAATCGGTGGCGTTGCCATTCTGCTTCCCCTTATCGCTTCGCTCGTCGTGCTATGGCTGCTCCATCCGCAAGAACCTCTCTATCTCGCTTTGATGCTTTGCAGCGCCGGAATGGGCGTTGTCGGGGTCATGGACGATCAGTCTCATTTGTCCGCCACTGGGCGGCTGGTTGTCCTTGGGGTTTTCACCCTGATCGCCTTCGCGCTCGATGCGCAACTTGCAGCTCCGGCAATACCATGGGCATCGTTTGGCAGCATTGCCATCGGACGCCCGCTGTTCGTTGCAGGAGCTGTGCTCGCCACCGCTGGCTTCGTTTCATCGGTGAATATGGCGGACGGAATCAACGGCCTCGTTCCCTCCGCGCTGCTTATCTGGTGTCTGGGCTTCGATATCTTCGGCGATGGCGCCCCACGTCTGGTGAGTTTGGCGCTGACCGGCCCTGTCGCCATCGTGCTTGTGTTCAATCTTCGTGGCCGGCTTTTTCTCGGTGACAGCGGAACCTTCGGCGTTGGATTCGTTATTGCGCTCCTGGCAATCGCTTCGCTGCGCAGCGGCACGCTGAAGGCCGAAACGATGCTCGTCTGGTTCTTTGTGCCGGTATTGGATTGTTTGCGGGTTATCGCTGCGCGATTGCTTCGGGGCCTGTCTCCGTTGCGGGGTGGCAAGGATCACTTTCATCACATTCTGGCCGACATATTCGGAAATCGCCGCGCGTTTTCCGTCTATACGGCCACGATTTTGACTACATCGCTTCTCGCCGCATTGGTTCCGAAACTGGGCGTCACTCTTCTCGTCGCATTGACGGCGTCCGGCCTGGGATTCGTAGCGGCGCGCCGCGTCCTTCACGAACGGCTTGCGCGCCACAGGGTTCGCCAAAGCCGGCGCAGATATCCCGCCTAGCTGAATCTGCCGCGCGAAGGGTCGATCGGTGTGTCGTTCATGTTACGATACTTTATGCGTAATATGCGTTGCGAGGCAGGGAAAATGCTGTATCGTGGCTGTGGGGGTGCGTGCGCCTGACTGGGCTTCGGGCGATAAGGGCAAGTTCGATGCTCGATACGACAACGGCACTCCATCTCGCGAACAGGTTGAGCTTCGGACCGGCTCCCGGTGAACTGGATCATATCCGTCAGATTGGGTTTGACAGTTATCTCGAAGAGCAACTGAATCCCAAAGTGAATGAACTGCCCGCGGCGCTGCAGGCGCAGCTGCGCAGCATACCCAGCTTTGGCAAGGACACGTACTTTCTGTTCCGGGAATATTGGTTCGGAGCTCTCGCCCGCATGGCGCCGGACACGAAGATTCCAAAGCAGCAGAAGGCCCTGTTGAAAATCATTACGAACGAAGTCGGCCCCCAGGCGCGCATGGCGCGCCTTGCGCGCGCAATCGCCAGCCCGCACCGGATGCAGGAGGCGCTGGTCGATTTCTGGTTCAATCATTTCAATGTCTACGAGCATAAGAAAATGGCTCGCGTCTGGATCGGAGCCTATGAGGACGAAGCCATCCGGCCGCATGCGTTGGGCAGGTTTCGAGACTTGCTTTTGGCCACAGCAAAACACCCGGCGATGCTGGTCTATTTGGACAATTGGCGGAATGTGGCTCCCGGTTCGCACGGCCATGGCAAGAAGGCATCGACCGGCATAAACGAGAACTATGCGCGCGAAGTGATGGAGCTCCACACGCTTGGCGTCGATGGCGGCTACACGCAAAGCGACGTGACAGCGTTGGCGCATATCCTCACCGGCTGGACCGTTGGCCGCGAGTTTGGTCACCAGGCTGACGAGCTGGCGTCGGACGATTACGACACCCGTAATGGGCGAGGCGGGTTTGCGTTTGTCGGGCGCTTGCACGATGCCTCTCCGCAAATGCTGCTCGGACGCAAATTCGCCAACAGCGGGGAAAGCGATGGCGAAGCGGCGCTTCTTATGCTTGCGAGACATCCGGCCACCGCCCGGCACGTTAGCTTCAAACTGGCGCAATACTTCGTCGCCGATCAGCCGTCTGCGCGGTTGGTAGACGAGATGGCGACAGTATTCCGAAAGACCGACGGCGACATTCGCGCGGTGGTCCGCGCCATGCTGACCAGCGCCGCGTTTCGAGACCCCTCGAATATTGGTCGCAAATTCAAGACGCCGTACCAGTATGTCGTTTCGGTTGCGCGGGTCTCTGGCTTCGACACCAAAAAGGCGGCGCCGCTCGCTGAGGAACTGAAGGCTCTGGGCCAGCCGATTTATGGCTGCGTCACGCCCGACGGCTATGCCTGCACGGAAACTGCATGGTTGGATCCGGATGCCGTGATGCGGCGCATCTCTTTTGCCGTGAAATTCGGAAGCGGCGCCTACATGCAGCCACAGCTCGCCTATGCTGGCTACGGCAGCATGAACAAGCAGGTCCATCTGCAGCCCGAACAAGGTCATGCACCGCTTAATTCCGAGCAGCTGCTGGCTGCGCTTGGCGGAGAGCTCAACGCGAAAACACATAAGGCTGTCGCCCAGGCGGCAAAGGCGGATCGCGCCGGATTGATCCTGGGCAGCCCGGAGTTCATGCGCTGCTAGCGCGGGAGGTTCACATGCATCGTCGCGATTTCCTGCGAAATACAGCGGCATTGAGCGGACTGGCGCTCGTTCGCGTGGGCTCCAATGCCTGGGCGGCCCAGAATCCGGCAAGCGGACCCGAAAGGCTCGTGGTTGTCTTTCTGAGGGGCGCCGTGGACGGCTTGAACGTCGTTGTTCCGCATGCAGACAAGGAATATTACGCAATCCGGCCGAGCATCGCGATCGCGCCGCCGGGACATGCGGACGGCGCCATCGAACTCGATGGCCATTTCGGCCTGCACCCGCAACTGGCGGCACTGCTTCCCCTCTGGAAGGAGCGGAGCCTTGCATTCGTCCATGCCTGCGGCTCCCCGGATCCATCGCGCTCGCATTTCGAAGCGCAAGCCTACATGGAAAGCGGCACGCCAGGCTTGAAAATCACAACAGATGGCTGGCTCAATCGCGTTCTCGCCGCGTTGCCAGGACAGCATCCGCCGACGGAAGCGGTCAATTTTGGGCCCACCATGCCGCGCATTCTGCACGGGCCGATGCCCGTAGCGAGTCTGCCGAGCGCCGGCGGCGGAGGAGGGCGGACCGCCGAGATGACCGCAGCGCCGGCCTTTCATGCCGCCTTCGATGAAATGTATTCGGGAGATGACGCGCTGAGTGTCGCCTACCGGCAAGGTCAAAATGCGCATGCCCGCCTGATGTCGGATCTCGAGCAGGACATGACCGAAGCGGCGGGTGGCGCGCCTTCGCCCGTCGGCTTCGCACAAGACGTCGAGCATTTCTGCAAGCTTGCGCGAAGGGATCCGACTATTCAGGTCGGCTTCTTCGCGCTCAGCGGTTGGGACACCCATGTGCGCCAGGGAGGCGCACATGGCGCGCTGGCAAATCATTTGCGCCAGTTGGGAGAGGGGCTGGTCCAATTCCAGAGAGGGCTGGGCCCGGATGGCTATGCCAGAACCGTGATCCTCGTCGTCTCCGAGTTCGGCAGGACCGCTCGCGAAAATGGCAATGCCGGTACTGACCATGGCCATGGCAATGCCATGTGGGTCATGGGAGGACCGGTACGTGGCGGAAAGGTCTATGGCGAATGGCCGACCTTGGCCGCAGGGCGCCTGCATGAAGATCGCGATTTGGCCATGACCACGGATTTCCGCACGGTCGCGGGATCCGTGCTGGCACAGCACATGAAGCTCTCGTCCGCAGCGATCGCGCGGGTATTTCCCGGCGCCCCAGCGGGCAAACTTTCACTCCTGGCGTGACGATGTCATCCTGGGGTTGAATCGAGGTCTGCCGATAGCGCAAGCTGAAGGCCGCAGCCCGCAAAAGGACGGCGTGTGAGTTCCCCGTATTCCCTGTTGCCGGACACGGCTTTCTGGCAGCGCGCCATTGCCGATCTCCCGCCGGGGGACGTCGATCCCGTGGGTGACACCGCGCCGTTCAAGATTGGCCTTGCCGATCGCGTTGTCACGGCCGGAAGCTGCTTCGCTCAACACATCGCGCGCTACCTCAAGGGCAGCGGATTCAATGTATCGATCACCGAGCCCGCGCATCCCATCGCCACTCCCGAAATGGCCGAGGCGTTCAACTACGGCGTCTTCAGCGCGCGGTACGGCAACATCTACACGGCGCGCCAATTGTTGCAGCTGTTCCAGCGCGCCTACGGCACTTTCGAGCCGACGGAGAATATCTGGGAAGGCGACGGACACTGGATCGATCCTTTCCGGCCGCGCATCCAGCCGCATGGCTTTGCGTCTCGGCAGGAATTCGAGGCGGATCGGCGCAAGCATTTCGCAGCGGTCCGGCGCGCTTTCGAAGAACTTGACGTATTCATCTTCACGCTTGGACTGACCGAGAGCTGGCGCTCGCGTGCGGACGGCGCCGTTTTTCCGCTTTGTCCCGGTGTTGCCGGTGGCGTGTTCGATGCGGAACGGCATGAATTCCACAATTTCACCGCGACGGAAGTGGCGGACGACCTTTGCGCGTTCATCGATGCGCTGCGCGAGGTGAACCCGAAAGCGAAAGTATTGCTGACCGTTTCACCGGTGCCTTTGGTGGCCACGGCCGAGCCACAACATGTGCTTGTCTCGACCGTGTATTCGAAATCGTCGCTTCGCGTGGCGGCCGGCATGGTCAGCGCGGCGCACAGCGACATCGTCTACTTTCCCTCATATGAAATCATCACGGGGAGCTTTTCGCGCGGCAAATATTTCGGCGCCGATTGCCGTTCTGTCACCGAGGATGGCGTCAATCACGTGATGCGCATTTTCTTTCGGCATTTTACGGCCGGCGAAATGCAGCTACCGGCTGACGCGACGATTCCAGAGCCAAAAGACAGTCACATCGTGCAGATGGAACGCGTGGTCGAAGTGATTTGCGAGGAAGAGATGCTGAACGTCCCGCGGCCGGAGGATCGCAAAGAGCGGCGGCAACGGCGGGCCGAACGCCGCCGCAAGCGGGCGGAGGCCGCTGTCGCGGCCGAATAGTTCGGCGCTCCAAGTCCTTTCAGACAGAGGTTTTTTTGTCCGTGGGTATGGTGCTAAGGGAGTGAAACGGCACAGGGTGCGGCGGACGGAATGGGGATATCTCCAATCATATTGTGCGGCGGAGAAGGCTCACGATTGTGGCCCGTATCGCGGCGTGATTTTCCCAAGCAATTCGCCCGCCTTGTGGGGGAACATTCCTGTTTCCAGCAGGCGGTTTTGCGACTGGATGGGGCGGCTGGTGCGGGTCTTCCGGTCATTGTCGCCGGGGAAACCCATGAGACGATTCTGCGCCAGCAACTGGACGCCATAGGGATCGAGGCCATCATCGTGCTCGAGCCCGAGGGCAGGGATTCCGCGCCAGCCACGGCAGCGGCGGCAGCCTATCTGGTAGCCAGCGGCCGCGATGACGCGGCCATCATGCAGCCCGCGGATCACTATATCCCGGACACGGGCCGCTTTCGGGTCGCCGCTGTCCGCGCTGCCCAGGGCGCCGAAGACGGATTCATCGTCACGTTCGGCATTCTGCCGAACGGTCCGGACACATCCTACGGCTACATCAATGCCGGCCGGAACTTTGCCAACGGAACCAACTTCGCGGCGGTCCAAAAATTTATCGAAAAACCCTCGCGAGAAAAGGCCATCGAATATCTCGATCAGGGTTTCCTCTGGAATAGCGGAATGTTCGCTTTTCGCCCTTCAGTGTTGTTGGACGAAATGCGGCTGTTCGAGCCCGCGATTGCCGACGCTGTAGAACGCGCGGTGGCCTCGGCGACCCGGGATGGAAACGTCATCCGTCTCGATCCCTTCGCTTTCGGGCAGTCGCCAAAAAAGTCGCTGGACTACGCCGTTATGGAGCGCACGGCAAAAGCCGCTGTTGTCCGGGGAGACTTCCCGTGGTCGGACCTTGGTGCCTGGAGCGCCATTTATGGTGTGCACGAGAAGGACGAGCGCGGAAACGTTGTAACCGGTAGCCACGCCGTCGCGGTGAATTCGCAGCGCTGCTTTGTGCGCAGCGCCAACATTCCTCTGGCTGTGATCGGGCTGTCGGACGTGGGGGTCATCGCGGAACCAGATGGAATTGTTGTGTGCGCGATGGATTCGAGTCCGGCGGTAAAGACGGCCGTCGAGACCCTGCGCTCGCAGGCAAGACCGGAAGCTTTACGCCGCACCAAGGCGCCGGTTCGCGCGCGCGATTACACCAGTCTGGCAGCCGCCGCAGAACGGCTGGGCGCCTGGCTCGACACGTCAGCGCTGCCATTGTGGTGGTCTGCGGGAGCGGCCCATGAGCAGGGCGGCTTCTTCGAGCTGCTCGATGAGAACGCGGCGCCGGTCGCGGTTCCGCGCCGCTTGCGCGTTCAGGCGCGGCAGGCTTATGTCTACGCGAAGGCCGGCACGGCGGGTTGGAAAGGTCCGTGGCGCTCGGCCGTAGCGCATGCATTGGAGTGGATGGGGAGCCGATACCGGCGGCCCGACGGTCTCTATCGCACCCTGTGCGACGATGCGGGAGCGCCGCTGGACGAGCGGGCCTTTCTTTACGACCAGGCATTCGTCCTACTCGCGCTGGCGACTGCGACGCGCGCCGGCCTTGAGGCCGGACGATGCAGGCGGGATGCTGTTGAACTGCGCGCGGCGCTGTTCGAGCGATATGCGCGTCCGGAAGGTGGATTCCGCGAACACGAATTGCGAGGCTCCACGTTTCAGTCGAATCCTCACATGCATTTGCTGGAAGCGGCGTTGGCGTGGGCGGAAGTTGGCGACGATCCAGAATGGGTGTCGCTGGCCCGCTCGATTGTCTCGCTGTGCCTCGAGCGTTTCGTCGATCGGGGCAGCGGCATGCTGCGAGAGTTCTTCGATGACGCCGGCGCGCCGCTCATGGGCTTTCCCGGGAGCATCATCGAGCCCGGACATCAGTTTGAATGGGCCTGGCTGCTGTCGCGCTGGGCCGAGTCGCAGGACGATCAGGATGCGGCCCGCGCGAGCTTCACACTTTTCGAAATCGGCGAGCGCTATGGAATCGATGCCACGCGCGGCGTGGCCATCGACGTATTGCTGGCTGATATGTCGCCGCATTCGAGACAGGCAAGGCTCTGGCCGCAAACAGAACGCATGAAGGCCGCCTTGGCGCTATCGCGCCGCGCGCCTGCCGAGCAGAAAGCGGCACTGGAGCGGACCGCACTCGCTGCCGCTGAAGGTTTGTCCCATTATCTGCACACGCACGTTCCCGGGCTATGGCACGACAAGATGCGCCCGGACGGAACCTTCGTCGCGGAGCCTTCGCCGGCCAGCTCGCTGTATCACATAGCCTGTGGGATCGACGTCTTGCGGACGCATGTGGGCGTATGATCGCGCCGAAGAAGGTTGTGACGATCGCGGGTGCCCGGCCGCAATTCATCAAAGCTTTCGCGCTATCGCGGGCGCTCGCTGCCGCGTCGGATTTCGATGAAGTTTTGATTCATACCGGACAGCATTTCGATGACAACATGTCGGGAATATTCTTTGACGAGCTCGGCATCCCGCAGCCGAAATATCATTTCGCGACGCCGCGCGCCGAGCGTGCCTCGGCCATCTCCCAGATGCTCGCCGGCATTCACGATGCGCTCGAGGCCGAGAAGCCGGATGCGGTCATCGTATATGGCGATACCGATTCGACGCTGGCCGGCGCGCTTGCGGCTTCGCGCCAGCGCATTCCGCTGGTGCACATTGAAGCTGGGATGCGATCGTTCGACCGGCGCATGCCGGAAGAAACCAATCGCATTGCCGCGGACCATCTGAGCGATCTGCTGCTCTGCGTTACGGCGACGGCCATCGAAAACCTCGCGCGCGAACGCATTACCGAGCATGTCCACCATGTGGGCGATTTGATGTACGATGCGACGCTGCTAGCGACGAGCGTTGCGGAAAGGCGTTCGAATATTCTTGAACGGCTTTCGGTCAAGCCAGGCGGCTACGCCATTGCGACGGTGCATCGGGCTGCCAACACGGACGAGCTCGAGACACTTCGGCGAATTTTGGACTACATTGCAAATGAGGCGAAGCGCCAGGCCGTGATCTTTCCAGTGCATCCGCGGACCGCGCGGGCGGCTGCGGCGGCGGGACTGGACCTGACGGACACCGGCGCGGTCATTATCGAGCCGCTCGGCTATCTTGGGATGTGCAAGCTGGTGCATCACGCCAATCTCGTGCTTACCGACTCAGGTGGCTTGCAGAAGGAAGCCTATTTTCACCGCATTCCCTGCGTGACCTTGCGCGATGAGACGGAATGGGTGGAGACAATTGATGCTGGTTGGAATCGCCTTTGGACTGAGCCGGAATATCGCGAGCGTCACGATATCCCGGACTTTGGCAGAGGCAATTCCGCGGACGAAATTGTCAGTTGTCTGCGCCGGTATCTGTCAGCGGAGGCACGCGTCCCGCAGGGCGCAGGATTTGGATCATGATAGATCCTGGTAGCTGCGGGTATGCACTCCGATCCAATGGTCGAAAATGCTGCCGAGGTCGAGCGCAATGCCGCCGCGCTGGCGAGCGTGGTGGATGATCACCTTGCCGGCGTATCCGGCACCGACGAGAACGAGTCGCCCCTTTGGCCAATCGCCCAATTCATTCAACGCGCGGTCCAGATCGCGCGTCGGAAGCTCGTCATCGGTGAGGGCGCGGTGTTCCGTCTCGCGCATTGAATCGCCTGGTGGCATGAGCACGTGTTTGACAGTGATTGTTCCAAACCGGTGGCGCAGTTCGTCGTGCAAGCGAGGATGGCACGACACCAGTACGATTTCGTCCACCCCATCGAACAATTCGCCATACAGATTCCAGCGGTGAAGGTCCTGCGGCAGATGCGCTGAGGTGAATACTTTTCCTGCGAGGCTGCCGGCGCGGCACTGTCGCTCAAGGGCTTCCGCGATCACCAGCAGCCCCCGTCCGGATTTGGTGGCGGCGAACCCTGCGCCGGAGTCGAGCCGGATGTCGCGCAGAAGCCATTCGCGCGTTGGAAAACCGATGGCATCCGCTTCCCATGCGGCCTGTTCAACGCGTGCGGCCAGGCGCAGTCTTTCGGCCGGTTCAAGCGCACGGCCCCACCAGACCTTTTCGCGTTCGGCGGCATCCGCGTCGGATTGAGCAGCAATCGAACTCCCGCTTTGGAAGGCGTTGGCCTCCCCATCGCCCAAACGGATGAGCGAGAACGGCGTCCCCTTCGCCAGACGATCGCGAACCAGACGAATGAATCCGCGGCAACTCTCCGCGTCGATGTCGGTATCGAGCAGGCACGTTCCCTGGCTTGCGAGATTGCCCTCCAAGCGTGCGGTTCTTTCGAGCGGATTGCGGACGCCGCTCACAAGCCGCGCGACTTCGATCATTCGGGCAAACCGCGCCGGATTTCTGGAAATCGCAACGGCGTTTGCCGCGTTTGTCGGAAAGATCGCGAGAATGAGGCGGTTGAGACGGAGCGCCGCGCGCCGATAGCCTGATTGTCCTCGCATGATTTTCAGGAAGCGGCGCACAATCAGACGCGCGGAAGGTCGATCGTTCCGCTGAAGTTCGGCGAGAGCACGGCCCAGCACGTAATCGGCATCGCCGGCCTGCAATTGCCGGTGCTGCAGAAGGCGTTCCAACGCCAGTTGCGCGTCCTCCCGGCGCCTCGCCGACAGAGCCCCATGCAGAAGTTTGCGGGTGAGATCGGCATTGTCGGGCAGGAGCGCGCTGGCGCGCTTCCAGAAATCGGTGTGATCCTGAAAAGGCTCGCGCTTGGCCAGCACCTGTCCTTCAAGACGAAGGGCATCGTACAAATTCAGACACCGCATTTTTTCGGCAATGGCGAGCGCGGCGCTGAATGCGCCGCCGTCCAGTGCGGCGCGGCCATACGCCCGCAAGACTGCGAAGTCGTTCGGAAATCGCTGCTCCGCTTCTCGCCAAAGCGGCGCTGAGGCTCCGAATCCCTGCCGAGCTTGCGCGATTTGCGCATCGAGAATCGCCCCGTATGACTCAGCAGGATATTTCTCGATTAACCTTCGTGCGCAGGCTTGCGCCTCCTCGAACCGCGTGGCCGCAACCATGAGCCCGCCAAGACGAATGAGCGATTGCCGGTGAAACGGGTTTCGCTCGAGCGCCGCCTGCCAGTGTTGGCCAGCCTGGTCGGAATTGCCTTGGGCCTCCGCGATGCGGGCGAGGGCGATCTGGCCATTTTCATCCTCCGGCCGGGCGCGAACGAAAGCCGTTGTCCGCTCCAGCGCTTCATCGATCTCGCCGACGTAGATCAGAGCGCTGATACACCCGGTGGCGGCCGAGCGGTCATTGGGTGCCTTTTCTGCCGCCTTCCGCCAGAGATTGGCAGCCAGTCCCCAATCCTTGCGGCGCTGCGCTAGCCGGGCGCGGCGTGTCAAAAGCTGGAAATCCAGCCTGCGGGCCACTTTGATCAAGGATTTCCAAGGGTTTCCCAGCCGAGATCGGCTCTTGGCGGGGCTAGGAAATCCAGTCATGGCAGGGTAAGAGGCGGCGCCATCGCCTTGCCGTTCAGAGGCCACACGGGCAGGGGATATGCCAAGGTCCCATCCCGCAAGGTTTAGGCGTGGCTTTGGCATGGTTGCAACACGGGTGTTTGGATCTACGGACATGCAGCAAACGGCAGGGGCGGTACGCCCGCGGGAGTATGTTGGCGAAGCGGAGCGCGCGATGAGCGATCCTCGCCTGTCCCATCTCAAGCGGCTGGAGGCCGAAAGTATTCACATCATCCGGGAGGTGGCGGCCGAGTTCCGCAACCCCGTGATGCTGTACTCGATCGGCAAGGATTCGTCGGTGATGCTGCATCTGGCGATGAAGGCCTTCTATCCGTCCAAGCCGCCATTCCCATTGCTGCATGTGGATACCACCTGGAAATTTCGGGAGATGATCCAGTTTCGTGACGACACGGCGAAGCGCCTTGGACTCAACCTTCTCGTCCATATCAACGAGGAAGGCGTGAAGCGTGGCATCAATCCGTTCGATTCCGGCTCCTCGCTGCACACGCAAGTGATGAAGACCGAGTCGCTCAAGCAGGCGCTCGACAAGCACGGTTTCGATGCTGCCTTCGGCGGCGCGCGCCGCGATGAAGAGAAGAGCCGCGCGAAGGAGCGCGTGTTTTCCTTCCGCACCTCGACGCATGCCTGGGACCCGAAGAATCAGCGGCCGGAACTCTGGCGCGTCTACAACACGCGCATCAACAAGGGTGAATCGATCCGCGTGTTCCCCCTCTCCAACTGGACCGAGCTCGATGTGTGGCAGTACGTGATGAAGGAGAACATCCCCATCGTGCCGCTGTATTTCGCCAAGAAGCGGCCGATCGTGGAACGCGACGGGACGCTCATCATGGTGGATGATGACCGAATGAAGCTCGCGCCAACCGAGCGGACGGAGATGCGCCTGGTGCGCTTCCGCACGCTCGGCTGCTATCCGCTCACAGGAGCCATCGAATCCGATGCCGACACGCTGGAAGGCATCGTCACCGAGATGTTCACCGCGCGCACCTCCGAGCGCCAGGGCCGTCTCATCGACACCGATGAGAAAGCGTCCATGGAGAAGAAGAAGCGCGAGGGTTACTTCTGATGAACGACATCACCATTCATTCCGACCTCGCGAAATTCCTGGCCGAACAGGAAAGCAAATCGCTGCTGCGTTTCTTGACCTGCGGCAGCGTCGACGATGGCAAATCCACGCTGATCGGCCGTTTGCTGTACGATTCCAAGCTGTTGTTCGACGATCACCTGTCGGCGCTGGAGAAGGACTCCAAGAAGCATGGCACCACCGGCGACGATATCGATTTCGCGCTGCTGGTGGACGGGCTGGAAGCGGAGCGCGAGCAGGGCATCACCATCGACGTGGCCTACCGCTTCTTCGCCACGGAGAAGCGCCGCTTCATCGTCGCGGATTGCCCGGGGCACGAGCAGTACACCCGCAACATGGCGACCGGCGCCTCGAATTCCGAGCTGGCGGTTATTCTGATCGACGCACGCAAGGGCGTGCTCACCCAGACGCGCCGCCACGCCTATATCGCCTCGCTGCTTGGAATCCGCCATGTGGTTTTGGCGGTGAACAAGATCGACCTGGTCAATTACGCGCAGGACGTGTTCGAGCCGATCGTTGCGGAGTTCAAGGAATTCGCCAAGGATCTCGGCTTCACCAATATGGTGGCGATCCCGATGTCGGCGCGCTTCGGTGACAACGTCATCGAGAAAAGCCCGAACACGCCATGGTACACGGGTCCGGCGTTCCTTTCGCATCTTGAAAGTGTGGACGTCGACACGGCGCTCGCGGAAAAACCCTTTCGCATGCCGGTGCAGTGGGTGAACCGGCCAAATCTTGATTTCCGCGGCTTCTCCGGCACCATTGTCGGCGGCCGCGTGCGCAAGGGCGACAGGGTTGTCGTCGCCAAATCCGGCCGCGAGAGCACGGTCAAGCGGATCGTCACCATGGATGGCGATCTGGATGAAGCTGTCGCTGGCGCCGCAATCACCATCTGCCTGGCCGATGAAGTGGACATTTCCCGAGGCGACGTGCTGTGCGAGCCCACCGCGCGCCCTGAGGTCTCCGAGCAGTTCGCGGCCCACGTCCTGTGGATGATGGACGATGAATTGCTGCCGGGCCGTCAGTATCTGCTGAAGGTGGGCACAGCGCTGGTTCCAGCCACGATCAGCGAGCTCAAGCACAAGGTTGACGTCAACACGCTCGAGCATCTGGCGGCCAAGACGCTGCAGCTGAACGAAGTCGGCTATCTCAACATCTCGACCTCGCGCCCCATCGCCTTCGATCCGTATGTAGAGAACCGCGACACCGGCGGCTTCATCGTCATCGATCGCTTCACCAATGCGACGGCCGGCGCCGGCATGATCGATTTTGGCCTACGCCGCGCCACCAACGTGCATTGGCAGGCGATGACCACGAACAAGCGCCTGCGCTCGGCCATTAAGGGCCAGCGGCCGGCCGTGTTGTGGTTCACCGGCCTTTCCGGCTCTGGCAAATCCACCATCGCCAATCTTGTCGAACAGAAGCTGTGCAATCTTGGCCGGCACACCTACATGCTGGATGGCGATAACGTCCGCCACGGTCTCAACCGTGACCTTGGCTTCACGGATGCCGATCGGGTGGAGAACATTCGCCGGGTCGGCGAAGCAGCCAGGCTGTTCGTAGACGCAGGGCAGATCGTTTTGGTGTCTTTCATCTCGCCGTTCCGCTCCGAGCGGCGCATGGCGCGGGAGCTCCTCGAGTCCGGCGAGTTCATCGAAATCTTCGTGGATACGCCGATCGAGATCTGCATGCAGCGCGATCCGAAGGGTCTCTACGAAAAGGCGCAGGCCGGCGAGATCAAGAACTTCACCGGCATCGACAGTCCCTACGAGGCGCCGGAATTGGCGGATATCGTCCTGCGCACGGTCGAGAAATCGCCCGAGCAATCGGCGGACGAAGTGATCGAATTCCTGCGCGACCGCAGCTTCATTGTCTAGCGGCTCTCACCCTTCGCGCGTCATTTCGTCGGGGCGCGCAGCAGGTTGATTTCGAGTGGCCCGATCTTGGGGCTGACATACTGGATCGAGCGCCAGGTCTGGCCGTCCTTCGGCGAGACCCAGTAGCTGTTGACGAACGACCAGTCGGCGGTGTCGCTGCGGCATTCCTCGTCGATGTGCACGGTGGGAATGACCGAGGTGAAATTCTTCACTCCTTCGCGCCCGCGGACGATGCTCCGGCAAACCACGGGGACCGAATAAAGGTGGATATCGGCGAAATCCTCCTCCCATCGCGTCTCGGTGCTTCCCTTCAACGGCGGCGCGCCGTTGGTTCCGGCGATCAGGCGGATGTCGGTGCGATTGTGCGGCAGTCCCGCGGTGCGCAGGATGCGTCCGTTCTGCGTCTGCAGCACGATATGGGAGGCGGAGGTCCAGATCTGCTGTTGCTGCACATTCGAGCTTGCGAGAACGAGGATTCCCTCGGGCCCTCCATCCAGCCGCACGCCAATGGTGGCAAATGGAATGGCGGCGGCTTCCTGAATCGTGACACCGGGCTGCCTGCCGAACGCACTGGTAACGATGGTGTACACATCGCCCCAATCGCCCTGAGGGCTGCTGCCACCGCCGCATCCCGCGGCCAGCAAAACAGCAGCCATCGCTGCGGCGCCTGCCGTGACGCGGATCATCCCTTTATGGCGTGACAATGTCATTGAGGTGGCTGTCTATCTGGCCGTAGCTGTAGCGCGTGGTTTCCGAGTAGAGCGAGTCGTCGCCGACCAGCCGCTGCCCGCCGTCGCGCGTCAGCGGACGGAAATCGAAATTCGCCGAGGATTGCGTGCTGAGTGGTAATGCCCACTCGAGCGGGATGCGCACGAGGACTCCCTTGTCGAAGCTGCCTTCGCCAAATTGCCGGAAGGGCACGTTGGTGAAGGTTGCGAAGGCGCCGACCTCTATGCCCGTAGAGAACATGCGCGAGATTTGGATTGTGCCGCCCCAATCGCCGGCCAGGTAGCGGCCGCCATGAAGCTGCATGTTTAGACCGTACCACGGCGATTCGTAATAGAGCGTCACATGGCCGGTAACGACGTGGTAATCGCGGACGCCGAACAGGCGGTCAAAATCGCGCTGCCAGACCTGATAAACGTCGGCACCCAGCGCCCAGCGTTCGCCATTGGGCCGCCATAAAACCTGACCGCCGACGCCCGCAAACATGTCTTCCAGATAGCCGGCCTTGACTTCGGTATAGACGTCCGGCGCCAGCCGGGTTCTGTAGACCGCATCGAGATTGGAAATCCCGTTGGCGCCTTTGCTGTAATAGAGCGGGAAATCGCTGCGGACGTGCGGCAGCAGGCTGTTGTTGGAGAACGACGAGCCCAGGCTGCTGAAAACCTTGCCCTCAAGCACTGTCTCGAGCGTCAAGCCCGGCAGCAGTTCGGTATAGGCGCTGAGATCGGCAAACAGGCCGAAGCGCGCCGGCTGGTTGGGATCGAAGAACGAGCGCGCCAGACGTGGCGCCAGGGACCATCCGAATCGTGGATAGTCATCCTGCTGTGCATCGAGCACGGGATTGTCCCAAGGCGCATCCAGAATGCCTGTTGAGGCGCGCAGTTCGGCACCCGAGCCGTACATGGCGATGACGCGTTCCAGATCGCCGCGGAGGATTTTGGTCTCGCGTATCGGTACGCCGTGATAGATCGAAACGATCCGGAAGACCTCGATATCGGCCGGCGTGTCCTGCATGAGGATCCGCGTCAGGCGGCCGATGGCTTCCGCTTCGAAGAAATATTTGGTGTTGGACACATAGACGAGCGCCGTACCGCCGCCGACGGCCACCGCGTCGACCTCGAGGTGCTGCTTGGCAATATCTTCACGAATTTTCTGTTCGGCAAAATGCGGATCGGTGATCGTGGGCCGGAACTGCAGCGTCCCCTCGTCGATGACGGGTGCTCCAGCCGTTGGATCAGGGAGCAAGCTGCTGTTCGGCCCGGATTTCGCCGGCGACAGATCGTGGCGCCGTTGCACCGGGCACAGCACGACATGGCCGTCGTGATCGGCGAGTTCCGTGATGGCAATCGTATCGATGCCGGGAATGGAATTGGCGGCGACCTGCGCAAAAATGCGGCACTGGGCGTCGAGGTCCGCGGGCCCCTCCACATTGATGGCGAGGGTGCGTCCGTCGATCTCGTAGTCGCGCGCCGCTGATGACGGCGCGGCCGACAGGATTTCCCGCAGTTCCGTGGGGTCGGTGCCGAGGTCGACGGCAAGGCCGGCACGATTGACCGTGGTGATCTGATTCTGCCGGTTCAGTTCGTCAAGCGCCGATTGCTTCTGTTGCGCATCGCGGATGGCCGGCGGCGGGGGCGGCGTGCCGATGCGCTGGGGAAAGAGTTCCGTCTTGGGGTCGAAATGGATGGTGATGGCGCCGCCCCAGGTCGTGCCGTAGAGATAGCCCCCCATCAGTGAAACGTTGTCGAAGACACGGTAGGTCGCCGCGAAATTCACCGGCATGCGCGTGAAGAAATGCGTGTTCTTCCGTTCGGCAAGGTAGCGGTCGCTGCTGTATTCGACGATGAGGTTCAGATCGTCGATTGGCGTTTGCCAGTTGAGCCCGCCAAACAGGCTGGTGTGCGGTCCCCGAAACAACTGGCCGAACGAGATTGTCCCGCCTTGGCCGGTATTGGAGTTTCGCGTGTTGAAGCGGTCGCTGATTAATCCCAAGGGGTTGTCAAACATGTCGGTCGATGCGAGCCGGCCCCAGCCCAGCCCGGCAGTGACGTCGACGTCCCAGAACCGCTTCGAGAGCACCACAAATTCCTGCCCGTACACGCCGGTGCCGACGATGTCGCGCGCGCCGATGGCGACGGCCGGCGTGTAGGCGGTTTCCGGAAACAGTCTCACCTTCAGGCCGAAGCTGCGGTCGAACACCGGACCGCCATCGTCAAAGAAATGTGGGATATGGTTGTAGCGAAATGAAGCTTCCATCCAGGGCAAAACCTGGAAGCCCAGGCCGATACGCCACATGTTGGTGTCGACATCGCCGATCGTCAGCGACAACTGTCCGTCGGACGCCATCCGGGCGGAGGGCACCTCGATCAGTCCGATATCGCCATAGGTTGTGCGGTTCTGCTCGAAGAGTTCGTCGTCGCGGACGTCTTGCGCACGCGCAGCGGCAGTTCCGACAGCTAGAAACGCGAGCGACGCCAGCACGGTCCCGCCAACCGGCAAAACGTGCCCAGCAAGCCTTCGCGCGATTCTGTCCACAACTTCCCGCACGTCCCGCCCTGCTCGAACCCATCCCATGTCGCGGCAGGTCTTGTCGGGAAGGCCCGTTCCCCCCAGCCGCCCATTAACTCTAATGGGAAAGGCTAGGCGGTCAATTGCTATGTGCTTGAAAATATTGACCGCTCAGGGCCCGATTTCGGCCAGCAGGCGCCTTAATTCGGGCGCAATGTCAGGCCGCCGCAGCGCCAGGGCGAGATTGGCCTGCAGAAACCCCAGACGGTCGCCGCAATCGTAGCGGGCACAGGCGGTCCTGACGGCATGAAACGGCACCCGGCCAATCAGCCGAGCCATGGAGTCGGTCAGCTGGATTTCTCCTCCTGCGCCGGGTTCCTGGCGGTCGAGTTCCCCAAAGATTTCCGGCTGCAGGATATAGCGCCCGATGATGCAGAGCCGTGACGGCGCCTTGGCGGGCTCCGGTTTCTCGATCACGGCCTTCACCTCGACAGCGTTGCCGTCAATCTTGCCCGGCGTGATCACGCCGTACCGCTTCACCTCTTCCAGCGGCTTTTCCTCAGCCGCGACAATCACGCCGCCGCCAACGCGATTGTAGGCCTCCATCATCTGCGCGAGGCCGCCGGGCTCGCCCACCAGCAAATCGTCCGGCAACAGGACGGCAAAGGGCTCTTCGCCCACTAGGTGGCGCGCGCACCACACAGCGTGCCCGAGGCCAAGCGGCTTCTGCTGACGGGTGAAACTGACCGCGCCGGTGACAGGCAGATCTTCCAGCAGGCTGTTCAGCTCGCCGGCTTTCTCGCGTTCGGAAAGCAAGGCTTCGAGTTCGTACGCGTGGTCGAAATGATCTTCGATGATGCCCTTGCCGCGTCCAGTGACGAAAATGAACTGCTCGATACCGGCCTCGCGCGCCTCCTCCACCGCATATTGCACGACGGGCTTGTCCACGACCGGCAGCATCTCCTTCGGCACGGCCTTGGTGGCCGGCAGAAAGCGCGTGCCCATGCCGGCCACGGGCAGGACGGCTTTGCGGACAGGCTGCGGCTTTCCGGGCATGGGCTGGTCGGTTTGAACGGCGGGGCTTCTTGGCATATGACGCGCCGCATCGTCCACCAGCCACGAAGCGATTCATGCGCGTTCTGTTGACCGGCGGCGCCGGTTTCATCGGATATCATGCCGCGCAGGCGCTGCTGGCGCGCGGGCACGAGATCAACGCGCTCGACAATCTCAACAGCTACTACGATCCCGCGTTGAAAAAGGCGCGGATAGGGCAACTTGTGGAGCATCGCGGCTTCCGGTTCACGGAATGCGATATAGCGGATGTGGCGGCGCTGAAGGCGGCCACGGCCGGCGCGCGTTACGACATCGTCCTGCATCTCGCCGCGCAGGCCGGCGTGCGCCACGGGCTGATCGATCCCGCCTCCTACACGCGCTCCAATCTGGTCGCCCAGCAGAACATCTTGGAGTTCGCGCGGCATGACGCGGGGCTGATGCAGACGATCTACGCTTCATCCAGCTCGGTTTACGGCAACGACAGCGCTGCGCCGTTTTCCGAAGACGCGCGGGCCGACAAGCCGATCTCCTATTACGGCGCGACCAAGCGGGCAGGCGAGTTGCTGGCGCATTCCTATGCCGAACTGTTCGGCCTCAAGCTGACGGGCCTGCGCTTTTTTACGGTGTACGGACCATGGGGCCGCCCCGACATGGCCTATTGGCTGTTCACCGATGCGATCCTGCACGACAAACCCATTCCGGTGTTCGGCGGCGGCATGCTGCGCCGGGATTTCACCTATATCGATGAGATCGTCGCCGCGCTGGTTCGGATGGTGGAAACGCCTTTCGCGATTGAGAAAGGCGCGCCGCATCGCCTTTACAATCTCGGCAACAGCCACCCGGAAGACGTGATGGCGCTGATCCGCTGCATCGAGCAGGCTACCGGGAAACCGGCGCGGATCGAGGACGCGGACGGACCGGCAGGCGACGTGCGGGAAACCTATGCCGACATCACGCGTGCCAAACGCGATTTCGGTTTCTCACCTGCCGTTCCGCTTGCCGAGGGCATCGCGCGTTTCGTCGCCTGGTTCCGGCAGTACCGCGGCCTTTGACTCTTCGATGACATCGGCGACTGCATCCTTCTTGGGCTGCGGAAGCAAGGTCATCGTCAGGATGAAGGCGGACAGCGCCAGGCAGACACCGTTGGAGACGATCAGCGGCCATTGCCCCAGCATTGCTCCATAGAGGCACCAGAAGGCGAAGGCGGACACCGTCAGGCTGTACATGCCCGCGGAGATGTTCTTGGTCTCGCGGGTGCGAATGATCTTCCAGGCCTGCGGGGCGAAGCTGGCCATGGAGCAGATCGCGGCAAAGGTACCCACGATAGTGGTGAGATTTATCATAGTCACCGGCTCGTTGTACGGATCGGACTGCTCTTGCAACTGAAGTGCCGTCAACTCAAATTTTCCGCCAGTTCTGCCGTGGCGGTTGTGCGACCTCTCTTGCCATGCGTTCTGCTGCGCAGAAGGTCATCGCAGATTGCGCAGATTTCTTCATACACACGAAGATATATCTTGCGGGGAAAATGTGTCGATGCGATCATATCGTCGTCTTCTGCGAACTGCGCAAAGGAGATCTGACGGACCAGCCTGTCTGGGTGTCTTGCTATCGCGCGCGCAATAAGTTTGTTGAACACGGTCGCGCGTGCCAGAGCACCACCTTCCATTGAGCCTTCGGAGGCCGTCGCGAGAAAGAGCGGCTCCCCCTCCGGCACGGCGCGCAAGATCACGTCCAGTGTGCGATCCGCCTCGGCTTCCGGCATTGCACCCAGCCAATCGAAGTTCTCCTGCAGGTATCGATACGCCTCCCAGGCAGAACCTGGTTCCTCGCTTTGAATGGCCTTCTCGAAATCACCGGCCCGTTCGGCCAGTTTTTTCCGCATCTTGCGGGCCTTATAGGGGACGAGCAGGCCCGTTTCCCTGTGACGATAGATGATATTTTGAGTGTCGACCCAGGTGCTTACTATCCGGATAGCGAATTCGGATGTCTTGACGAAGGCGGTTTCAAAGTCTTTCGGTTTGAATCCGAGACGGATGAAAACGGCCATCTGTTCCGGAGTAACTCCTTCGATGGCATATCGAAGCATGAGCGAATGATCGACGCGTACGGCCACCCGATTGCGAACAAAATTAAATTCTCCGATGACTTCGCGCGCGTTCGTCTGGAAATAATGCACGAGCGGCGAGACCAGGCAGGCGCCACGGATTATGACCACGGGAGCCGAAACGCCGTTCTGCCGAACTTCGTCCTGCGCATCATGAGAACCCAATTGTATCCAATCGATGTCAGCATGATCGGACAAAGGCGATAGCACTTCGCCGGCAACGGTGATCGCCGGCCGGCCCAATAGGGCATAGACCCAGTTTTCGATGCCCATATTGAGAATCCGGCATGAGAAACAGAAATATTCCAGCCGTGATTGCCCGCGCCTCGTTCTTGTGAGGTAAAATCCACAATAACCATAATCGCCATAACGGTCGGTTACGCGGACCAGGCCGGCCTGAATATCGAAGCCGCTGAGCTCCTGGAGCAGCTGTTCCTTCGCGGCCGACAGTTCCTCCGGAAGGCGATTTTTCGTGTAATTCAGCTGATTTGTACGGTTGATGAGTTCGACGGCTCGATCCAGATTTTGCTCAACATCGTGTTCGATGGTGACACGAATATCGCAGCAGCGCAGGAAATCGATATTGTCTTCGGCGACCGCCTGGTCCGTTTTCTTTGTCTCGAGCAGTTTGTACTGCTTGAGCCGGGAAAGCTCCGCGTCATCCTTCCCCTTCAGCAGCGGAGATTCGAGCAGCCGAGGAATGACGCTGTCGTCGGCGGTCTGTATGCCAGGGACATAGTGCTCGGCTTCGCGCAAGTTTATCGGGTTGTCGTCCAGCAAGAGCACTGTTTCCGGCCGCAGCTGAACGTCTTCGATTAGCTGCTTCAGCCGCTGGCCCTTAGGTGTCCAATCGATGCTCGGAAAAACAAAGTAGTCCCAGATTCCCTTCTCTTCCAAAATGCCCTTAACAATGCCGAAGTCGTTCTTTGAGCAGATCGCGCTGACGATACCGCGTTTTGCCAGTTCTATAACGATGTTGTGGTGCGCGTCGATATAAGTATGCCCGCCCTCTGTCAGCGTGCCCGCCCAGAAGGTTCCGTCAAGGTCCCAAATAACCAGTCTGACCGGCTCGGCCATCTGCTTGCACTAACGTTGCCGATCCAGAATTTCAACTCTCGAGACATCGAGTAGCTGCAACTTGTTTCGATGCTGGATTGCGGGAATCGCCCGCTGCGGGGGCCGCCGGAAAATGATCACATCGCGCGTGTTGCGACGGCCTGACGGAGACCTTGCGGGCGGCGCTCGAACACGACAACGCTATCGTAACAACAGATGGAATCCGTTGAGCGGGTAAAATCCGAAATCGGCAAATCGCCTCGCGTATGCGCTGCGTTGAGCTCATCGATCTTGTGCTTGACCATGTCGATAAAGGTGCCGTCACGGCCGATCCCGCCCCCACGCCGTTCGTGGTAGGAATGATAGACGTCCTCGACAAGGTACAGCCCTGAAGGATCAAGCCTCGAATAGAGAAGTTGAAAGCTCGCGATCTGGTGCGGAATCTCGTGACTGCCGTCATCGATTACCACGTCGATTTTCGGGTGCTGCTGGAACACGCTCTCGATTAGGTCGGGATCGTCCTGGCTACCGATAAAGACCTCTATTCCTTCGCTTTCGTGCTGCTTGCACTTTTCATTGATGTCTATGCCTAGGATGCGGCTACCGGGGCCAAAATATGCCTTCCACATCTCTAGCGATCCCCCGCCATGCACGCCAATTTCCAGCACAGTGGGCGACTTGCCTCGAAATCGATCAAAGTGACGCTCATAGATGTCGAAATAGTGCAGCCATTTGTGACAGCGCTTCGAATGGTTGTTAAGGAAATAGCGGTGAAGGAAGTCGGACATCTCGGGTCGCCCATTGCCAGAATCTAGTTTTGCCGTATTACGGAGGGAGTTGCGCAATCTGACCGATGCCTTATGGCATAACACTGTGTGGCCGGATAGCACGTGCCAGCGGCGCTGGCGTGGGGTATCGGGTTCTTGAAGGTTGCTTCCGGGTCCATGGATCGCTTCTGAAGAAGGCTGGAGAACGGCAAGTTGAGAGAGACACTTCCTGGCTACGAGCTGTTGCAGTCACTGCGTATCCTGGACGATGCCCGCGAGGAACGCCGGGCCGGCTCGATCCGGGGCGCTCTCAAGGAAGTCCGGCTCCCTGGCGACTTTGCCCAGTTTGGCGTTTTTCGCGGTAGAACGGCCCGAATGATTCTCGAGTTGATGTCCCCGGACAGAAAGTTGCATCTTTTCGACAGCTTCGAAGGCCTGCCCGAAGACTGGACCCACAACAAGAAGGCGGGCGCATTCCATTTGAACTCCGACGAAATTCCGATCTTCGATGACGAACGGGTCGCGATTCACAAGGGTTGGTTCAAGGATGCGGTGCCCGAGTGGGCAAGCCAGGCGATCGCACCGCTGGCTTTTATACACCTCGATGCCGATCTTTACAGTTCAACCATCGACGTCCTGTTCAATATCGATACGCTGATTGTGAAAGACACGGTTGTCCTGTTCGACGAATATGCGGGGCGAAAACAGGATCACGAGCATCGGGCACTTTTGGATTGGTCGCAGAAGTTTGACAGGAGCTTTGACTATCTTTGGCGAAGCAGCGGCCCTCAGGTGTGTATCCGAATCCGTTGATCTGGCTCGAAGGCAACGGAAGCCAGCCTCAAGGCTCGTAACCGAGCAGTTCAAACTCCTTTTTGCAAAAGCCGTAGACGATTTCTTTCTGTCCATCGCTGAGGATCTCGCGCGCCGGGCGCCGATCGGCGCGGCTTCCGGATTTGGCTCGCGGAATTTCGTTCGCGATCGGGATTCCCAGCTTCCACGCCATCGCTTGAAGATCGTCCGCGAGTCGTTCCTGCCGCAGAAAATCCTGCACCACCACTTCCCCGTCGATGCTGTACATCTCGAAGCTGGAGTACTTACCTCTGCGAACGAATCGGTCGAGATAAGTGCCGAAGGGTTCGCTGTCCTTGTAGCCGAAATACGCTTGCGAAACTGCTTTTTCGTAGGGATGCCGCTCCACCGTGAACTTGTAGGCCTTGAGCCAGAAGCGCTTCGGAAGCTTGTCGCGGATTTCGCTGGCGGGCATGTGATTGTAGAATTCGGTGCGGTGGATAAGGCTTTTCAGGCTTTTCATCTGCCGGCGGCTGCCGGAAGTAATGGCGTATCGCGCTGCATCCTCGATACCTGGGTCGGCGAAGTTGCGGCAAAGCGGCTCGCCCTTGCCACGTGCCATCTCGTCCAGCACGCCCAGCGGGGTGATGATGTCGTCCGGTCCGCAAGCCGGCGCCAGCACCATCTCGACCGTGGTCCCCGCCGTCTTCTTCGTCTTGATGAAAATGAAATTGTGCAGGAAAGAGGCAATCATGGGAATGACCGCCGGTTTGCGACGGCGAGAAGCGCGTGGCCCAGGCATGTGGCATAGCGGCTCGGATGGGGTCAAGTTTTGGCCGTAAAATACGATGTCGCCGTCGCGGGCCTGGGGGCGATGGGAAGCGCTGCCGCGCGGCAGCTGGCGATGCGCGGCGCCAAGGTGGTCGCCTTCGATCGCTTCGAGCCGCCGCATGCCCTCGGATCGTCGCATGGCGCCACCCGCGTCACGCGGCTTGCCATCGGCGAGGGCGATCACCTGACGCCGCTGGCCGTCCGCTCGCACGAATTGTGGCGCGAGCTGGGGGCGGAGAGCGGGGCCGCGCTCTTGAATGAGTGCGGCCTGCTGATCGTTTCCAGCGACGCCAACGCCGCGCAGACACACGTTTCCGGTTTTTTTGACAACACCGTTGCGGCGGCCGGGAGGTTTGGCATTGCGCACGAGCTGCTCGATGCGGCGCAAATCCGCGCGCGCTGGCCGATGTTCCGCGTGCGTGACGGCGAACATGGTTATTTCGAAAACACCGGCGGTTTCGTGCGGCCGGAGGCCTGCGTGCGCGCGCAGCTGGAATCGGCGCGGCGGCACGGCGCCGAGCTTCGCACAAACGAGCGCGTGCTGGGCTTCGACGCCGGCACCCATGGCGTGACCGTGACGACCGGCAAGGGCAGCTATGCCACCGAGCGATTGATCGTTGCGGCCGGCCCCTGGCTGCCGGAGCTGCTCCCGCCTTCGCTTGCCGCGCTGTTCAAAATCTACCGGCAGATACAGGTTTGGCTGGAGGTGGAAGACGCTGCAGCCTTCGCGCCGCAGCGCTTTCCGGTCTTCATCTGGGAGCTGCAGAATTCCACGCGCGGCATCTATGGCTTCCCGGCGCTGGCAGGCGAGCACGCCATCAAGCTGGCGAGCGAGGAATTCCTATCCGTGACGACGCCGGCTGCGATGGATCGCGATGTACACGTGGAAGAGATCGCTGCCGTGCAGGCGCTGGCCACCGCGAACATCGGCGGCATCGGCGCGCGCTGCGTGCGCGGTGCCGCCTGCCTCTACACGGTGACGCGGGATTTCGGCTTCGTCATCGATCGCCATCCGGATTCGGAGCGCGTCATTATTGCCTCGCCCTGCTCAGGTCACGGCTTCAAGCATTCGCCTGCCATCGGCGAAGCACTGGCCGATATGGCAGTGGGCCGCGCGCCGCGCTTCAATCTCGCGCCGTTCGCCTTTGCCCGCTTCGCGCGATGACGAAAGGCCTGCCGCAAATTGGAGCGCCACGCCGGGTGTGCTAGACTGGGCGAAGTCTTGGCAAAGCGTTTGCGCAGGATGCGATGACTTCGGCGAAATTGGCGGCATTGACGGCGGCGCTGCTACTGGGCGTGAGCGTGAGCGTCGCGCAGGCGGATGTGGCGATCAGCAACAAGCCCACCAGCAACATGAGTTGCGTCAGCGGCGTTTGCACGGCGACGGCGCAGAAGGCGGTGCTGAATGTGGCCGATCTTCAGGCCTTGCTCGGGATCGGCGATGTGGCAGTTAGGACGGCACTGCTCGCGAAGGATATCGTTGTCGATCAGCCGCTGACGTGGACCGGCACCAGCCGGCTGACTCTCGACGCGCAACAATCGGTGATCGTCAACAAGCAGATGACGGCGATGGGGCAGGGTTCGCTCACCATCACCACCAACGATACCGGTGACGACGGTAAGAGGAACAAAGGCAAGAAGAGCGACGGTGAGTTCGTCATCGTGCCGGAGCGCGGCAGCGTGCAGCTGTGGGACAAGACGAGCAGCCTGATCATCGACGGCCAAAGCTACACACTCGTATACGACATCAAGACACTCGCCGCCGACATCGCCGCCAACCCCAGCGGTTTCTACGCGCTCGCGAAGCCTTATGATGCGAGCGTGGATGGGACGTATAACGAGCCACCGATTCTGGCCGGCTTTCAAGGAACAATGGAGGGGCTCGGGAACATCTTTCGCAACGTAAACATGATTTTCACGGATCAAGAAGGCTTAGCCGGATTTTTTGCAGCAGTGGTCCGCGGCGGAAGCGTCCGAAACTTGGGCATTGCAGGGTCATTGGAGAGTCTGGATGACAACAACGTCGGCCTGCTCGTCGCGAACAATTTCGGAAGAATTGAATGGTGCTGGACGAATGGCACCATTTCGGCCGTCGGCGACATAGGTGGATTGGCCGGCTGGAATGATGGCGTGATTGCAACTAGCTATGCCAATGTGAGAGTTTCAAGGTCCGACTTGGCTTTTGCGAAAGTTGGCGGTTTGGTAGGTTACAATACGGGACGAATTGTTTCTTCCTATGCGATCCGTTCAGTGGCTTTTCGTAAGGCTAATCTCTTAAGCGTTGGCGGTCTGGTAGGAGAGTCGCTAGGCCTCATCGAAAACAGTTACGCTCGAAATCGTGTTGTGAATGGCAAACAAACCGACGGAGACTTCGGTGGCCTGGTTGGACGCAATGACACAAACGCCACAATTAGATCATCGTATGCGGCGGGCGAAATAAAGAAACTTGGAGAAGGATTTCTAGGAGGTCTGGTCGGTGATGACGAAGCGTCGCCGGGAACCATCACTGATAACTATTGGGATTTGGAGAAAGGCGTCAGCGATCCCAACCAAGGTGCTGGGAACAAGAAAAACGATTCTGGAATTACAGGACTAACGACCGCGCAATTCCAGTCCGGCTTGCCGGACGGCTTCAATCCGAAGATCTGGGGGCAGACGCCGAACATCAACAACGGATATCCGTATCTGCTCGCCAATCCGCCACGGTAGCATGTGTTGCATCACCTTACCTCCCCTTAGAAAGGGGAGGTCGGCACGCATGAGCGTGCCGGGTGGGGATCGATCGAATATCGTGTAATCCCTCCCCGGATCGCCCGCGATCCGACACTCTCTTTTCAAAGGAGGGTAAGGTGTGTCGCGGTTAGCGGGACGAATTTATTTCACTACCATTCGTCTACCACCGCGCTTTCGGCCTTATATCAGCGCGCATGAAGAGCGTTTCGTTTCAGCCGTGTTGCACTCCGCCGCCGCAATGGCTGGGCTTGACCCGGCCATCCATCGCGCACCGACCGTTCGTTCCTGTTTTGTCTTGACAGGTGCCGCGCCCTTTCCTATCTTTTCCGGAAATCTGCCGACGTGGCTGAAGGGTATTTCCCCTTCCGCGCCGCAGCGGATTACGAAGGAGAAGAAATGGCGCGCGAACGGCGCGGAGTCGGTACTTCAAATGCACAGAGTCGTGATAACGACTGCCCACCTGCCCGGCGAACCACAACATCTGGTGGGGTGGAGAACGCGGCGAATTCGGAAGGAGGGACATATCCCCTCTCGGGCGTTCGCAAAACAAATCGAACAATTTCCGTCTGTCGCGGCGGGAAAGGGGGGAGGGGGCGGAAGCCTTGGTGAAACGTAATGGTACGCTTTTGGACTATTGGCCGACCCGCGCAACATTATGTCAACGCCAGCGAGGCTTGGGGAGACGATACCCGCGACCGTAGCTTGGTAGGGGTACGGAACTCCCGCTTGTCCTCAAGAATGTCCTTCACGGTTAGGAACTGGACCCGGTCATATTTGACGCCCTCATAGATGTATTGGCCCGCCTTTGCGCCAGCGTCTCGCATCGCTTTGGTCGGCTCCTGTAGGGATAGGAAGCCCGCCATTTCAGTTTCCGGCTCATGTTCCAGAACGCCCACCAGATCGCGAACATCGGTAGGCCGGAGCTTCCCGCCTTTGACGGAAAGAACCATCGCCTTAAGGCCGTGTTGCGTCTGAAAGTACATGCGCCCGTCAATCCCTTGGTCGCCAGTTTTCTTTGTTGGGAAGCCACCTACACGTTCGACAATCCAATGCTCAAACTGGAAAGGATCGCGCTTAAACAGCTCTTGCGCTTGCTCGACGCTCACCGGGATGCCGTCAACGTCAAAATGCACGCCTTCGACAAGGCGGTATTTCTCACCCGTTAGAATTTCTCGAACCAGTTTGATTGACAGGATGGCGATATCGCAGCCGATCCAGCGCCGGTTCGTTTGCTGTGCCGCGTAAATAGACGTTCCGCAGCCGCAAAATGGATCGAATACAACGTCACCGGGGTTGCTGCATGCCTCGATTATGCGTCTCACCAGCGCAACGGGTTTCTGAGTCGGATATCCCAGACGTTCACCGGAACCAGCCCCCAAGGCCGAGATATCATCCCAGAGAGACTGAACCGGAACGCCTTTGCCTTGATCCAGGTATTGCTTGCGAGAAGGAACGGTGCCGGGCTTTGTTTGTACGACCATGCCTTGGTCAATCAGTTCCTGCATGCGCTTTTTCGAGTATCGCCAACAGCGCGAAACTCCCATCACTTCATAGTACGGATTGCCCTTGGCAGCGCCGCCGGGGCCGATCATGCTTATTAGGCGATAGCGTCGCCCGTCCGGCTCTTTGTACTTGTACGATTTCGCTAAGTACTCTCCGCTGTATTCCGTGAATTGCGGATGGAAGGTGAATGCATCGGTTGCGGAGTAAAACAGCAGCGTATCAGTATTCCGACCGAACCCCTTTGCCCCCTGTCCGGCATTGCCCTTAACGGTATCAGCTCGCTTCCAAATCACTTCGTTTTGGAAATGCTTATGCCCGAAAATCCCATCCATCATCACCTTGATGTAATGGCTTGCTGTCGAGTCACAGTGCAACCAGATAGAGCCAGTTGGCCGCAGTAGGGTTTTCATGTGCAATAAGCGTTGCACCATGTAGATCAGGTACGCCAGCAAGTGAGGCTGTGTATGACGCAACGCCTGAATCCATAGGCGCCAGAACTCAACGTAGTAGTTTTCGATGCCGTACTCTCGCATGAGTATCGGCATGGTCTTTGCGATTTCCTCTTTCTCCGGGTCCATCTCCCAAGTGTCGCAGAATGCCTCCGCCTGATCCGGCACCGGAAGGCCGGTCATGTTTTTGTAGATCAGGTTATAGTTCTGCTTCGAATTGAACGGCGGGTCCAAATAGATCAGATCGACGCAATGCTTTGGCATGCGCTGCATGATGGTGAGATTGTCACCATAGTAGAGATGGTTTTCGCACTTGGCCTTCATGCGGCGACCATCGCGGCGAGCAAGCCGCCAAAATCATCCTTCGACTTGCGGACGTTGAACTTGTAGCAGGCTTCCGCAAGGTACAGGTGCATGTAGCGCTTGCTGTAGTGGTGGTGCGATCCGTACCACGCCCGCTTTACGAGAGACCAAAACCCCTCAATCGAATTGGTGTGGATCATCCCGTTTGCGTACATGACGGAATGATTGATGGTCGCGTGACGGAACCCGCGCGACCGCATTGCGCCATAGCCGCTGTATTCATCGGTAATGAGCAATGTCGCGTCACGGTCAACGTGCTTCGCGATGAACTTGTGAAGGCCACGAAAATGCACCTTCCGGCCTTCAACCGGCTCCGCTATTACACGTCCGCCGCGCTCAATAACGCCGATCACTGGCGTCTTGGCCGTGCCGCGGCCTGTCTTGGCCTTGGTGTCATTTCCGCGCCTGTTCCCCTTGCGCGGCTTGCCGCCGATGTAGGTCTCATCGGCTTCGACAATGCCGTACATCAATTCGCTTTGCGCCATGTCGCGGCTCATAGCGATTCGAACCCGATGCATCATGCTCCAAACTGTAGGGCGACGCATCCCAAGGTCGCGGGCGATCTGGTACGCGCTGGCGCTCTTTTTGGCGTTGAGCATTAGCGCCAGCACTAGGAACCATTGTTTCAGTGGAATGTGCGTTCCGTGAAAGATGGTCCCGACCGTCGCGGCAAAGGCGCGGGTGCAATCCTGACACTGCCAGCGTTGGGCCTTCCGGTCCCCGGAGACGTGACGGCACACCTTTTCTGACCGGCAGTAGGGGCAAACCGGCTTCCCATGCCAGCGGGCCTTTTCCAGATGGTCTAGGGCCTGTTCTGGGGTTTGAAAGGTCTGGAAAAGTTCAAGAATATTCATGGGGTTGCCCTCTCTGAACCCCTATAATCTAGCCATTACCTAGCCTTCTGTCAAGTCCAAAAGCGTACCATTCCCTGGTGAAAACAACCCCACGGTATCTAGTGGTCAACAGAGAGTCGGGCACGAAATCAGCCAATCGGTAAGTTCACTCTAATACGAACTTCGCCATAGTGCGTCCCCGGCGGATTTCAAGGTTCTCGCCCATTCATTCGGCGCATGGCTGGCAACATTTGTTATGGCGAAAATCGGGCATACCTCTGCCTCGTGGCCGGTCGCGCACGGCGTTCTTTCGAAAGCCAGCCGGCCAGAATGGAGAGGCAAAATGGTACCCCGGTATGATGCCGACAATCAGGTTTTCGGCGAAACTGCGCTCAATTTGGGCGTGATCGCAGGCGCGCTGTTCCTGGTGCTGGCCAGCATCTGGACGGATGCGGCGCCGCCCGCAGCGGCCCCGGTTTCCGCCCCCCACGCCGTCGAGCAAGTGGTGGTCGTGGCCCATCCCGGCCGGGTTTCGTAGAGCCGGGAAGGGCGCACCTCACGCCGCCGTGAACTTTGGTCTTTATCGCCGGCCGCAACGGCGTATCATGTTGGCGATGAGTCCCAGGGATGCCGGAGGGCTGCCCAGGTGGGCCGCCTGGCGTTTTCGGGAAAGGAAACAGCCATGGATCATCCTGTTCACGCCGCCGCGGAAATCGACAAGAACGAAGGCGTTCCCAGAATTGTGGCCGCCATCGCAGGGCTGGCGCTGCTCGCGATCGCCGCCGGCGCCATGATCTATTCCGGCTTGTGGTCGCCGCCGCCGACCGACGTGGCGACGAGCACGACGCACTGAGCCGGGCGCCCTAATTCTCGTCGTCGATCTCTTCGAGTTCGACGTCGTGGCCCCACAGCCGCTCAACATGGGCGAGCACGCGGCTTTTTGTGGGTTCATGCAACGGGATGCCGCGATGCATGCGGTGGTGGAGCAGCAGCTGCCGGTCGCCCTTTAGATCGGCTTCCACGACCTGGATATCGGCCTCCGCTGAACCGATGTCATATTGGGCCGCCAAGGTGGCGCGTACCGCGCGATAGCCGCGCTCATTGTGAATGGCCGAGACTTGGTATGCGGGATCCGCTGCGCGGTCGTGAAGCGCGAACAGGCGGAAATCGCGCATCAGTTTCGGCGAGAGAAATTGGCCGATGAAGCTTTCATCGCGATAGTTGGCCCAGGCATCCTTCAGCACCGTCATGTAATCGGGATTGCCCGCGAAAGCGGGACACCACTCGCGGTCTTCATCGGTCGGCTGCTCGCAGATGCGCCTGATGTCCGCCATCATGCCGTAGCCCAGCGCATACGGATTGATGCCGCCATAGCGCTTGTCACCGAACTCCGGCTGAAACACGACCGAGGTATGGCTGTGAAGGAATTCCAGCAGCGCGCCTTCGCCGATCAGCCCCTTGTCGTAGAGGCGGTTCATGATGGCGTGATGCACGAAGGTCGCGCAGCCCTCGTTCATCACTTTGGTCTGTTTCTGTGGATAGAAATACTGCGCCATGGTTCGCACGATCCGCAGTGTTTCGCGCTGCCACGCTCTCAGCGTGGGTGAGTGTTTTTCGAGAAAGTAAAGGAGGTTCTCCTCCGGCAGCTTCATCTCATCGTCATCGTCCTCGGTATCCGGGACAGGTGGTGCGGATGGCGGTGCGACGCCCGCGGGCAGGGTGCGCCAGAGTTCGCTATAGGCTTCCTCCTCGTATTCGTGGCGCTTGCGATGCTTTTCCAGCACGCGGTCACGAGAAGGCCTTGGTGGACGGTTGTAGCGGAACACGCCCTGATCCATCAGCGCATGGGCAGAATCGAGAATGGCCTCGACCTCGTCACGGCCATAGCGCTCCTCGCACGCGGCCATGTAGCCCTTGGCAAAGGCGAGATAATCGAGAATGCCTTCCGCGTTCGTCCATTGCCGGAACAGATAGTTGTTCTTGAAGAAATGATTGTGGCCGAACGCAGCATGCGCGATGACAAGTGTCTGCATGGTCATCGTGTTCTCTTCCAGCAGGTACGAAATGCAGGGGCTGGAATTGATGACGATCTCATACGCAAGCGCGCTGTAGCCCGCTCGGTATAGGGCCGCCTCGCGCGCGAACAGTTTGCCGAAACTCCAGTGGCTGTACATCAGCGGCATGGCGAGCGAGGAATACGCGTCGAGCATCTGCTCCGACGAAATCACTTCGATCTGATTGGGATAAATATCGAGCTTGAGTTCGTTGAGCGCGATATCTTCGATAGCACGATAGACCCGATCGAGCGCGGCGAAGTCCCATTCCGCTTCGGTGAAAAGCAAAGGGTGGTGTGTCACGCGAGAGCCTCGGCTTTGCCAAAGAGCTCTCGAAAGACCGGAAAGATGTCCGCGGGTTTCGAAATACGCTTGGTAGCGAAGTTCGGCCATGCCGCCGCAATCGTGCGGTACGCGCGCCAGAGTTCCGCGCCGGAATCTTCGCTGGCGAAAACCTCCATCTCACGCTCGTCGAGAATCTCGATATAGGCAAAGTACTGGCACAGCGGCATGATGTCGTTGCTCAGCATCTCAACGCAGCGTCGCGCATCTCCGGACTGAGTGTAGCCGTCGGACGCCTGTGCGGCGTAGATGTTCCAGTCGGCGGTGGCGTAGCGCTCACGCTGGATGTCCAGCATTTTTTCGAGCGCGGTGGAAACGATCGTGCCGCCGGATTGCCGCGAATAGAAAAACTCCTGCTCCTCCACCTCCTGTGCGTCATGGGTGTGGCGGATGAAGACGATATCCACCTTCGCGTAACGCCGTTTCAGGAACAGGTGAAGCAGCATGTAGAACCGCTTTGCCAAATCCTTCTCGCGCTCGCCCATCGAGCCGGATACATCCATCAGGCAGAACATCACTGCCTGGCTGGTTGGCACAGGCTGCTCTGTGAAGGCGTTGAACCGCACATCGACCGGATCGACGAATGCGACCCATTTGCGCTTGGCTTGCGCCCTGGCAAGCTCTTCCTTCAGAGCGGCAATGCGCGAGCTTCTTTCCTCGGTCGGCCGGTCGTCGCGTTCGGATGTCTCAAGTTCCTCCTGCAGCCGCTCGATGTCGGTCAGGCCAGGGCGCTTCAGCGCCAGCCTGCGGCCGAACGAATTGCGCATGGTGCGAACGAGATTGATCTGGGTGGGCGAGCCGGCCGTGGTGATGCCGGCTCGCTTCCAGGCGCGATTCGGCGTTTCCTTCAGCGTTGTGCGGACCAGGTTCGGTAGTTCGAGGTCCTCGAAGAAAATGTCGAGAATTTCTTCCTGCGTCATGGTGAATTCGAAATCGTCTTCGCCTTCAGCATAGTCGGCAGCCTGCTTTCCTTTTTGGCCGCCGTCGCCGCTTTTCGGTTTCGCGATTTCGTCGCCGGCCACGTAGTCTTTGTTGCCGGGCAGCACGAAATCCCGATCGCCGCCCTGCCGCGGATCGAGCCGGAAGCGGGGCTCGCGAGTCCCCTTGGTGGAGATGCGGATCTTGCGATCCTTCTCGACATCGGCGACTGCCGCATCCTTCAGCGACTTCTGCACGGCTTCGCGGATTTGCGCGCGCGCGCGACGGAGAAAACGCTGGCGGTTGGCGAGGCTCTTGCCTTTGGGATTGAGCCGGCGGTCGATGAACTGGGTCATGCCCGCGTGGGCCTCACCCCGCCTTGTTCACGCGCATGTACCACTCGACGAGGCGCCTTACCTGTCTCGGCGTGTAGCCGCGCGCCAGCATGCGCTTGACGAACTCGTTGTGCTTGCTCGCCGTTTCGTTGTCCTTCTTGGACTCGAAGCTGATGACCGGCAGCAAGTCCTCCACCTGCGTGAACATCCGCTTCTCGATGACGCTGCGGATTTTCTCATAGGCCGTCCAGGCTGGATTCCTGCCCTCGTTCTGCGCCCGGTAGCGCAGCGCGAATTTCACCACCTCATTTCGAAAATCCTTGGGGTTGGCGATGCCGGCTGGCTTCTCGATTTTCGACAATTCGTTATCGAGCGCGCCGCGGTCGAGTAGTTGGCCGGTGTCGGCGTCCTTGAAATCCTGGTCTTCGATCCACGCATCCGCATAGGCGATGTAGCGGTCGAACAGGTTCTGGCCGTACTCGCCGTAGCTCTCCAGGTACGCCTTCTGAATCTCTTTACCGATGAAGTCGGCGTAGCGCGGCGCCAGCTCCGCCTTGATGAATTCCAGGTACTTCTTCTCGGTGTCGCTGTGGTACTGCTCCCGCTTGATCGACTGCTCGAGCACGTACATCAGGTGTACCGGATCGGCGGCCACCTCGTTGACGTCGTAATTGAAGGTCTCGGAAAGCGTCTTGTAGGCAAAGCGGGTGGAAATGCCCGTCATACCCTCATCGATGCCGGCAGTGTCCTTGTACTCCTGCAGGGTCTTGGCCTTCGGATCGGTATCCTTCAGTTTTTCCCCATCATAGACACGCATCTTGGAGGTCAGGTTGGAGTTCTCGTGTTCCTTGAGGCGCGTCATGACGCAGAACTTCGCCAGCATCTCGAGGGTCTCCGGCGCACAGGGCGCGCCGGACAGTTCACTCGTATTGATCAGCTTCCGATAGATTTGGGTTTCATCAGTGGCGCGCAGGCAATAGGGCACGGCGATGACGCAGATGCGGTCGAGGAACGCCTCGTTGTTGCGGTTCGCCTTGAACACCTGCCATTCGGCCTCGTTGGAGTGCGCGAGGATCGTGCCGTTGAACGGAATCGGACCGAGCGTTTCGGTGCCGATGTAGTTGCCTTCCTGCGTCGCGGTCAGCAGCGGGTGCAGCACCTTGATCGGTGCTTTGAACATCTCCACGAATTCCAGCAGGCCCTGATTGGCCCGGCACAATCCGCCGGAGAAGGAATACGCATCCGGATCGTTCTGGCTGTAATGTTCGAGCTTGCGAATATCGACCTTGCCGACCAGCGCGGAGATATCCTGATTGTTCTCGTCGCCCGGCTCGGTCTTGGCGATGGCGATCTGGCGCAACTTCGAGGGATAGAGCCGCGCCACCTCGAACCGGGAAATGTCGCCGCCGAATTCGTCGAGCCGCTTTACCGCCCAAGGACTCATGACGCCCGTAAGGCGGTGCCGGTCGATGCCGTAGCGCTCCGCCAGCAATGAAGACAATTCTTCCGAGCGAAACAGGCCAAGCGGAGATTCAAGCACGGGGCTGATCTGCTCGCCTGCCTTCAGCACGTAGATCGGGTGCTTCTCGGTCAGGTCTTTGAGGCGTTCGGCGAGCGAGGACTTGCCGCCTCCAACGGGTCCTAGCAGATACAGAATCTGCCGCCGTTCCTCCAGGCCCTGCGCGGCGTGGCGGAAGTAGCCGACGATGCGTTCGATGGTGTCTTCCATGCCAAAGAAGCCGTCGAAGGCGCGGTAGATCTTGATGGTGCGATTGAAGAACAGGCGGCCAAGCCGCGGATCCTGCGCCGTGTCGACCAACTCCGGCTCGCCGATTGCCGCCATCAGCCTTTCGGCGGGGCTCGCGTAGAGCATCCTGTCGTCGCGCGCGGCCAGCAGCCAGTCGCGCAGGCTCATCGTTTCAAAGCGATCACGCGCGTAATCCCGCGCAAAGATATCGAACACGTCCAGCGTGCTCATTGTTCCTGACTCCTCGATATCCAACACGCCCTCCACAACTTATGTCGTGGCCCCGGACGGACATGACAAGACAGGTGAACCCCATCACATTTCAGATCGATTCCTTCACTCCGCTGTGAGCCAATTTCCAAACCGGGTTCGTTCCACTCAGAACGCATAACGCCTCCACTCCCGCGTATATCCGCGCGAGCCTTCGCCTCTTCACCCCTGCCATCAAATTACGCCGCTCGTCGGACGTTTCACGCCCAGCACGGCGGCTGATTTGGTGAAAGAGTGTAAACCCTTTTGCGGTTTTGAAAAGTCTGGTCGCGATCGGATCGCCAGGGCTGAAACTGAAAAGTTGCGACTAAAGGTGCCGCCTTCGGACCTCGTTGCGCAGTGCAGCAAGACGCTGGCGGGCCTCGCACTAATTTCGGCCCGGGACTTGCCGCCCGAAAACACTCGGGTCAACATGCGCGTATGGATCGCCCCGCAATCTCTGTCAGACAGGCGCTTCCCGGCGATGCAGCGGAGGTGGCGCGCGTTTACATCGAATCTTGGCACGATGCTTATGCCGGGATCCTGCCGAACCGGTTGTTGTGTGCGATGACGACACGGGGACAGACGGCGCGGTGGCGGGCCGCGATTGGCGCGCGTGGGAGAGAGTCCGTGCTGGTCGCGGAATGTGTAGGGGTTGGGCTGATCGGTATGGCGAGCTTCGGTCCCGCGCGGGACAACGCTGTTGGCTTCGATGGCGAGGTCTACACGCTGTATGTCGATCCGGCCTTTTACGGATGCGGCAGCGGCCGTATCCTTCTGGAGGGCGCATTTCTGTCGCTCCGCAAACGCGGGCACTCCTCATGCGTCATCTGGGCGCATGCCAAAAATCCTGTCCGATTTTTCTATGAAGCCATGGGGGGGCGCCTGATCGCCGAGCGCACGGTACGGCTGATGGGCGATCCGGTGCCGGAAAATGCTTTCGGTTGGCCGAAGCTGGCGCTCGCCGAGCGCAGCCGGGCGCACTAGTTTTTCGGACGCAACAATTCTGCTAACGCGCCGGTGCAGGGTGCTATTTCGCGCCAGGCCGAAATGTCGAAATCAATCACGGCGACAGCTGCCGGCGGAAATACCCGCGGCGTCGTGGCTTCTCTTGTGAGCAGTCCGAGGCTGTCTTCCAGGGCCGGATTGTGGCCGACCACCATGACCATATCAGCCTTATCCTGAAGCGCCTGAAGGAGCGAAAGCAGCTGCCGCGCTCCCGCGGCATAGATGGCGTCCACATAGCGGCATTCCGAGGGGCTACGCAGCTCCCGATTGACCAGTTCGAGCGTCTGCCGGGTGCGCGCAGACGGCGAGCATAGGATGAGGTCGGGCAAATAGGCCTTCCCCGCCAGCTGTTGTCCCATCGCCACGGCATCGGCACGGCCGCGCTCAGTCAGCGCGCGGGAGAAGTCGGCCGGCGTGTCCTTGTTCGCCTGTTCCGTCTTGGCATGGCGAAGAAGCAGAAGGCGTTTCATTCCGGGGAGATCTGGTACCGGGCTCTCGCACCCCGTTCGATGGCGGCTGCGACCAGCCGGTCGAGCCCAAGGTTGCGACGCAGCAGATCAACCACGCGCAGCTCTTCCAGCATGACGCGCGAATCCGTGAGCGCGATCTCAACCGCGAGAGCATAAGCAGTTTCGCGCAAAGCGTGCGGCAGGGCCTCCCGCACCAGGCTCAAGACCGCATCGAGGGAGTCCGGCTCGCGCAGCATGGCGGCGCATTCCTGCGCTACGGGCAACAGCCGGTGCTGCTCGAAGCCACGAAACGCCGGCAGCGTTTTCACGATTTCGCCAATGGCGTGAAGCTCGCGGTCGCTCATGACGCCGTCCGCGGCCGAGACAATCACCATCACATAGATGAGGGCGGAGTGATGATTGAGGGGTTTCATCGCTGCCGACCTTAGGCACGGGAGAGTTGCGCGGCAAGAACGGCTCGCGTACCGGTTCCTGGACACATTGTTGAGCAAAGGCAGCGCAGCGGCATGTCGGAGCATCATGCAGGTATCCTGTGGACGAGACAAACGCAGAGTTTTGCCTACGAAGCCTACAACCGGGCGCACGAGATGACGTTCAAGGGCGGCGCCATTCGCTTGCCGGCCTCGTCGGCCCCTGCCTTTCGGGGCGACGCGGACCGTGTGGACCCGGAAGAAGCATTTGTAGCGTCACTGTCCAGCTGCCATATGCTCACATTCCTGGCGATCTGTGCCCGCAAGGGGCTCTTGGTCGATGCCTACGAGGACGAAGCGGTTGGCTTTCTGGAGAAAGGCCCGGATGGAAAGTTGTGGATGGCGCGGGTGATTTTGCGTCCTGGCGTGAGATTTGCGCCGGACACGAAAATGAACGGCGCCACTCTGGGCGAGATCCACCACCAGTCGCACCACGAATGCTTCATTGCCAGCTCCGTCCGCACCGACGTGACTGTGGAAGCACGCCTGTGAGTTATCGTTCAGGGACCGGCGTCTCACGTCTTGCAAATGTGGAAAATCTGCCATGATATTGGGCAGATGCAGGGGCAAATCTCGATCGAAGGCGGGCTGACCCGTTTTCCGGTTTACGAGCAGACCACACGCGCCATTCGCGTGCGGGTGCTGCCGGCCTTCCTGGCGGATCAGTCCTCGCCCGAAGACAGCCGGTTCCTGTGGTCATATACCATCACCATCGAGAATTGCGGTGCCGACACGGTTCAGCTGATGTCGCGTTATTGGCAGATCACCGACGAAATGGGCCATCGGCAGGAAGTTCGGGGACCTGGCGTGGTGGGCGCGCAGCCGGTGCTGGAGCCGGGACAATGCTTCGAATACACCAGCGGCTGTCCTTTGCCGACTGCGTCCGGTGCCATGAGCGGCCGTTATATGATGCGGAACGTTTCGGGAGAGTCCTTTGAAGTTGACATCCCAATGTTCCTGCTTGAAAGCCCGCACGAGCGCCGTCAGATTCACTAGGTAACTTGTTTATCTGATGCGGTCCGGCGGAATTCCTCCGCCGCGCCGCCTTTTCGCGTGAAAGCCCATGTCTCAGATTCTGAAGCCAAAGCAAACAGCATTCTGTTCCGTCAGGCCGCAGCCCCGCGAGTCGCGACCCTCGCGCGAAGAGGCAGAGCGGGCCTTGCGCACACTCATCCTGTGGGCCGGCGATGATCCTGATCGCGAAGGCATGCGGGAAACGCCGGCGCGCGTCGTGCGTGCCTTCGAGGAATGGTTTTCCGGCTATAGCCAAGACCCGGAAGAATACATGCGCCGCACCTTCGAGGAGGTGGAGGGCTACGACGAAATGGTGACCCTGAAAGGGATTCGCTTCGAGTCCCATTGCGAGCACCATCTCGCGCCCATTATCGGGCAGGTTCATGTCGGCTATCTGCCAAACACCAAGGTGGTGGGGATTTCGAAACTGGCGCGAGTCGTGGACGCCTACGCCCGCCGTTTTCAGGTGCAGGAGAAAATGACCGCGCAGATCGCGCATTGTATTCAAACCGTCCTGGAGCCCGACGGTGTTGGCGTCGTAATCGAGGCGACGCATCAATGCATGACCACGCGCGGCGTTCACAAACCCGGCGTGGTTATGGTCACCTCGACGATGTTGGGGCAGTTCCGCGAGAACCCGCTCACGCGTCGTGAATTCCTGAGCGTCATCGGCAATCCAGGGAGTAGCCTCGAGCGCTAAGCGGATTGGGATATGCTAGGCTTTGTTACGATCCTCATGAAGGTAAGGTTCCGTATGGTTCTGGCGGTCGGCCGAATGCCTGTGCAAGAATAAAGTCATCAGGGACTGTAACAGTATGGGAAAAGTGCTTTTTCAGGCGATAGAATTTCGCCGCGACACATCATGGAACATGGGCCTGTATTACCGCCTGTGGTTTACACCATCGGGCAATCTGCAAGTCTGGAATGTACGCAACAACGGTGTGGTCTGGGAAAGCGGTACGCGTGGCGAACGCCTTGCCATGCAAGCGGACGGCAATCTGGCGATCTATGATGCTGGCGGAAAATGCATTTGGGCGAGCGACACGGGCGGCCATCCGAATGCTTATCTGGCCGCCCAGGATGACGGCAATCTGGTGATCTACACGGCCGACCAAAACAGGGCCCTCTGGGAAACCCATACAAAAGGAAAGTAGCTCGAACTGCTTCCCATTGTTGCCGTGCTTTCTCAAAATCTACTGCTTTTCTCCCTATGCATCGTTTTTTTATCAGAGCACAATTGGGGCACCTTTAAGGCGAGCGGAACCAGCGGCGCTGGCGTGCATTTGACTTCCTGCAGAGGATCGAAGCGCGACATGCATCATTTGGCAATTAAAGCAGCCGCCGCAGCGCTTGTTGTTGGCGCGGGCACCGGCGCGGTCACGAAAAGCGATAATGGGACTGCAACGGACATTCCGCACGATGCGCTGAACCCAATGGTAGCCGGCCAGGCGATGCTCAGCGGTGCGAGCATCTATGACAACATCTCCCGATCGCCGGAGCATACTGCCTTCGTGGAGGTGGCGATGGCTGCCGGCGTTGGCAACACGCTCCGGAATGGCGGTCAGTACACCGTCTTTGCACCAACGAACGCAGCCTACAACGCGCTATCACGCGACGCAGCTACCGACGCCCGCCATGCTGCGCGGTATCTCGTCGTGCGAGGCCAGCTCGACTCGCAGGCTCTACTCGGTATGATCAACGCAAATGGCGGCGAAGCGAAGTTGAAGACGCTCGATGGCCATACGGTCACTGCCATGCTGAATGGCCCGACCAACATCGCGCTGATGGATGAGCGAGGCCGGGTGGCCGATATCTCCATCTACGACATTCATCAGCGCAACGGTGTGCTGCAGGTTATCGATGCTGTGCTCCTGCCCGGAAAGCAAGCGCGGTCCTAGGCGCCGCCAGCTTGGAAGTCCGAGGGTCTCGCTCTCGCTCTGCCTTAAGCTTTAGTTCGCCGGTCTGCATGGGTGCCTTGACGCTCCTGACGGGGCGTCCCACATCTCGTGTGATTCGGAAGGAAACGCGATGGCGGATGTTTCCCACCCGCAGCCGGCTGGTTTGGTCGAAAGGTACCGAGGCACAGCGATACTCTGCTACGCCTTGTTTCTCTTGGGCTGGCCGACGCTCCACATCGCCACCATGGTGGCGTTGGTGCTTGCCTACGTGGAGCGGGGCGAAGCACGCGGCACGCTGTGGGAGTCGCATTTTGGGAATCTGATCGAGACCTTCTGGATTGCGGTCGTGGTGGGTGTAGTGGCGGTGCCGCTATGCTTTGTCTTTGTAGGATTCCCCATTCTGTTCGGTCTCGCGGTCTGGGTGCTCTATCGTACCCTTAAGGGGCTCGTCCGCGCCCTCGAAGGGCGGCCATATTTCTAGGCAGCCGGCCGAAAGACGGTAGGAATCCCCCCGCACGGCATCTTCCCTTGCGGAACGTCTGCCCCTCCGCATCCATTTGTTAACGGAAGCATGCAAGCGTCGCCCGGACGCCAAAGAGGCGTCATGATGCGGAGATAGGAGATGTCGCTTACGGCGGTCGGGACACGGAACGGACCTGTGCAAAAAACCTGTTGGCTTGCGCTTGGATGGGGACTGGTTGTCGCAGGCCTGGTATTGCTGCCGGCGCCAATTCCAATTCCCCTGGTTGGGATGATGCCGTTGCTCACGGGGCTCGCAATTCTGACCACGCATTCGAAAGCGATGCGCCGGCGGCTGCAGTATCTTCGTCATCGTTTCGAATGGCTATCGCATGTCTTTGAGCGGTTCGTGCATCGCGTCCCATTAAGAATAAAACTGATGATTCATCGCACACGACCGCATGCAATTCACCGCCGCGCGCGGATTCAGTCCCGCCATACTTGCGACCCGAAGTGACGATCCCATTCGATCGCTCGTTCAATGCGCCGTATGGAGAATTGCAACGGCTCTCGCCGACGGTATCCCGGCTGCTGGCGCATAATCCCGGTCCATTCACTTTCCGTGGAACCGGAGTCTACATTGTAGAGGCTGGCGACACTTCACGCGAGGTGGCAGTTATCGACCCGGGGCCTCTTGTCCCGGAACATCTCGATGCCCTCAGGCACGCGCTTCGGGACAAGCACGTCACGCACATTCTCATCACGCACACACATTCCGATCACTCTCCGGCGGCGCAACAGCTCAAGGAGTGGACAGGTGCAAAAACCTACGGCTTCGGTCCACATGGTTCAGGGATGGGCGATGATGCCAAGGCCGAGGAGGCTGGAGACCTAAACTTTGTTCCTGATGTCGCCGTGCGCGATGGCGATGTCATCGCAGGTGGGGATTTCGCCCTAGAGTGCCTTCACACGCCTGGTCACACCTCCAATCACATGTGCTATGCACTGCGCGGGGAGAAGGCGCTGTTCACCGGCGACCACGTGATGGGCTGGTCCACCACGGTGGTGGCGCCGCCCGATGGCGACATGGCGCTATATGTTGCCTCATTGCGCAAATTGCTGGCACGCCATGACCGCATCCTCTATCCTACGCATGGCGGCCCGATCCGTGACTCCAAGCCCTTTCTGAAGGCGTATCTTCAGCACCGGCTCGAACGGGAAGCCCAAATTGTTGTCTGTCTGCGCGAGGGGGGAACGACCATCCCGGACATCGTGGCGCGTTTGTATGCCGATGTGGATCCCCGCCTGCATCCCGCTGCGTCCCGCACCGTTCTCGCGCACCTGCTCCAGCTGCAGGCCGAAGGCCGGGTTCGGCGAGAGGCGGACTGCTGGACGCCAGCCGGATAGGTTCAGTAGGTGTCGGACAGAGTTTTCAGAAATGCCCGCACATGCGCGGCATTGCGGCCCATGTCTGAAGCGCCGAACGGTCCGGCCGACAAATCATCCCGGCTCTTTGAACGGATATCCAGGCGCGCGCCGACGCCCGCGCCTTTGACACGAATGGCGATGTCATCGCTAAGCCCAAACCAGAGACTGGTGCTTGTAGCCTCGATACGGCCCTGCTCCGGGACTACCGCGATAACATCCCATCCCATTCGATGGGCTGTCTTCACGGCCCGATCGAATAGCTTTTCGGGCGAGGTAAGGTCGGCCCGCGTGCGAATGTCGCTGTAATATTTCTTCTGCAGCGCTGCCGCGGTTGCGGTTTTTCCATTGGGTCCGCGCGCCAGTTTTGGGCCGTCGTAATCGGCAGGCGTTATAGGTCGGCTGCGCGCGTATGCCTGGCGTCGCGCCTGCAAGGCAATAAACTGGGGCGGAGTGTTGACATCCGTTGAAATGTCTCGAATCGCCGGCGAAGTCCATCCCATTGCGGCGTCGTACAGCGGTACGGCAATCAGAAAAGTCGCGCCGACCAGCCCGATAGTACCGTACCGGGCAGCTTCGCCGCGATTGGCTGCCATGGCCCACAGCGCCCAGACGACGCCGAGCACAAAGGCCATGAGTCCCAGGCAGATGCACCAGGGAAAAAGATGGAATAGGCCGAAGGTAGGCGACCAGACATCAAAACGCGTTCCAACGGCCGCGATGGCGCCGGTCAGCGCGGCCAGCACGAACGCCGCGAAACTCAGCCTTGCCAGCCAGGGACGCACGCGTTTGCTTCCTTTTTCAGCAGCTTCCCGGACCCTGTGCGCTCTGATGCCGGTTCGCAAGACACCCTGATATAACGCAGGCCTGACGGGCAAACGCGCCGCTCATTTGCCTTTCTCGATCCGCTTGGCAACCCGCTGTTAAGCCGCTCTGCGGTTGAATAGGGGGCGGCCCTTGGCCCATTTCCGCCAACGTCCTTAAAAAGCGCCTTGGAGGCCAGTTTATGAGAGTCGGCGACATTTTGGTGGCCAAGGGGCTTATCACGCAAGACGACGTTGCCGCCGCGCTCGAACACCAGAAAGCCATGGGCGGCCGATTGGGCGACATACTTGTTGCATCGGGCAAGCTCACATCCGCCGACCTCGAAGCCATTATGCAAGAGGCTCCCAGCCCCCCGGCGACGATCGAGGACACCGGCTTGCCGGTCATGGATTTGCTCAATCTGACGATGAAGGCCATGTATGCCGCCGGCGCCGAAACAGCCTCCGCGGTTGCCGAGATCACAAAATTGCCGAATCGCGTCGTTCAGCTGCTGTTGGAGCAGGCGAAAGAAAGAAAACTGCTCGAAGTGCTCGGGGCTGCGGGACTGCGGGTCACATCGGAGCTCCGCTTCGCCGTAACCGAAAAAGGCAAGCATTGGGCAGTCGATGCACTTAATCAGAATCAGTATGTCGGGCCGGCGCCCGTGCCGCTTCCCGAATATTGCGAACGCATCGAGCGCCAGAGAATCACAAACGAACGCGTAGATCGCGAATCCATCGCAGCCGCATTCGCCGACATGATCGTGCCCGATGCCTTCATTCGCCAAGTAGGCCCGGCAATCAATTCGGGGCGGTCGATGCTGCTCTATGGCCCTCCGGGAAACGGCAAAACCAGTTTCGCAGAACGCATCGGACGCGTGTTCCGCAATGTCGTTTACGTTCCATACTGTTTTGAAGTCGAGGGCCAGATCATCAAGGTGTTCGATCCCGGCGTGCACGAGCCCATTGCGCAAAATGGCGCCGAGAGCACCGGAGCCCGGCTGGCCGGATTGCGTCGCGATGATTTCGACCGTCGCTGGGTGGCGTGCAAGCGGCCGTTTATCGTGGCCGGTGGCGAGCTCACACTCGAAATGCTGGACCTGAGCTTCAATACGCTCGCCAAGTTTTATGAGGCGCCGCTGCATGTGAAGGCGCTCAATGGCATCTTCATGATCGACGATTTTGGGCGGCAGATCGTCAGCCCGGAGGCGCTTCTGAATCGCTGGATCGTACCCCTGGAACGCCGCGTCGACTATCTCAAGCTGCACACCGGAAAGAGCTTCTGCTTGCCTTTCGATGAACTGGTGATCTTCTCCACCAATCTGACTCCGAAAGACCTCATGGATCCGGCGTTCCTGCGTCGCATTCCCTATAAGCTTGAAGTTGGCGCGCCAAGCCGGGAAGATTTCAGGCAAATCTTCCAGGCGATTTCCGCACTACGTGGTCTTCAGGCCGAAGAGCAGGTGACCAATTCTGTTATAGCCGCGTTACAGGAACTGGGCGGTGTTCCTCTCGCCAGTTACCAACCCAGGTTCATCGTCGATCAGGTTCTCTCAGCCTGCAAGTTCGAGAATATTCCACCGCGCTTTCGTCCGGACCTGATTGCGATGGCAATCGGCAATCTTACCGTGGAAAAGGAATCGGCGAGCGCAAACAGCACGCGGCCCGTGAGCAACTGATTGGCCGCCCTTCGCGCCGCTCCAGCGCTTATGGAGGCTGGAACGCTGCGCTGAGTGTTGCATTCAGATGACGTGACCAGGCTCGGCGAGATCCGTATCGGCATTTCCGGCTGGCGCTACGATGGTTGGCGTGGCGTGTTCTATCCAGACGGCCTGCGACAGAAGGACGAGCTGGCGTTCGCCGCCAAAACGTTCCGCACTGTGGAGGTCAACGGCACCTTCTATTCGCTCCAGCGGCCCTCGTCTTTTCGCGCCTGGCGCGATCAAACGCCGTATCATTTCATGTTCGCGGTGAAAGGACCGCGCTTCATCACGCATATGCTGAAGCTGACACGTGCGGAAACCCCGCTCGCCAACTTCTTCGGCAATGGCATGCTGGCACTTGGCGAGAAGCTGGGTCCCGTTCTCTGGCAACTGCCACCCAACGTTCGCTTCAGCGTCGAGAAGCTGGCGCCTTTCTTCTCGCTGCTGCCTCGCGACACACAATCTGCGGCGAAGCTCGCGCGGCGGCACGATCACCGTATTGCGGGACGCGCATGTTTAAAAGGTGGCGCCAACCGCCCACTGCGCCACGCTGTGGAGATTCGGCACGACAGCTTTCGCTGCCGCGAGTTTGTCGAACTGCTGCGCCTATACGGCGTGGCGCTTGTGGTAGCGGATACCGTCGATTGGCCGCTGCTGTTCGATGTGACGTCGGATTTTGTGTACTGCCGCCTGCATGGTTCCAAACAGCTTTACGCTAGTGGTTATGGATCAAAGGCGCTGGACGGCTGGGCTAACCGCATAGTGGAATGGGCGAAGGGAGGCGAGCTACGCGTCGGTGATTTTGCGCATCCCGGCAAGGCCATGCGAGCGATCGGCAGGGACGTCTTCGTGTATTTCGACAATGACGCGAAAGTGCGCGCTCCTTTCGATGCCCAGGCGCTGCAGCGCAAGGTCGATAACCTGCTGTCAGGCAACACGAAAGCAAGGACGCGACAACCGCGGAAAGCCTGATGACATTGCAGGCGCAGAAACGAGGTACCTTTCTGTGCCGGTTGCCGCAGACTTACGGAGTTCGGATAAATCCGTGAATCGAGTCGCTCGTGGCGTAGTATCCAGCGATGGCATCCTTGTCATTGATGCCGGTAGCTTGGGTCGCGATGGCTTGTGGCCCATCGAAGCGCCTTAGCTTTCCACCGGGCGTTCTGAACATAGCGCGGCCCATAGCTTCAAAGACGAAAGTCCCTGCGAGAGCGCCGCTCGCGCTGACGCCATTGATCTGCGTGCTGGTGGCCCCGGGGACGTCAAATTTTTCGATGGTGCCATCCGGATAGAACAGAAAACCGTGCTCCGCAAAACTTCCGTCGATGTAGAAACCGCCAACGGTTCCTGTCTCGTTGATGCTTTGAGGGAGGGTGGCCAATCCTCCGGAAACTTTGAAGGTGGTAAGCGTCCCATCGGAAGCGCGAACGAAGCCGCGCTGCTCACCATCCGAATCGAGCCACCCGCCCGTCACCGCGCCGCCTCTGTTGATTGCCACAGGCATGGTGCTTTCTGCCTTCGGAACCTTAAACGAGGTGGTAGAGCCGTCTAGTTTACGGATGTAGCCGATCTCTACGGCCTCGGCGTCGACGTACCAGCCTGTTACCGTACCGTCGTCGTTTATGCCTGCGGCGACAGTCTTGCGCGAGCCGGCCGGGTCGAAACGCTCGAAGGTTCCCTTTCGACTCCGCACAAAACCATGCGCAACGCCAGTATCGCCATCATAGTAGGTGCCCGCGATTGTTCCCCTGCCGTTGATGGATGCCGGCTGGGTGGAGGCGGATTTGTTGGCATCGAAGGTTTTGATCTTTCCGCCAGGTGTGAGCACAAACCCATGCGGAACGAAATTGCCGTCGCGGTAATAACCCGTAACCGCACCTGCGTTGTTGACGGCGGTCGCGTAGGTCGCCTTGGAGCCCACGACATCAAAACCCATAACGAACCCTTTCGCGACGGCGGGGCCTGTGGCCGCGGCGAGGAACACGCCGAGCGCGCAAGCGCCAACCAAGCGATAGCCAACGAAACGTGCTGTGCTCTGTCCGGTCATGGCGATTTCTCCCTCTAGGCGATCCATCTAGCACCAAACGCATGCACGGCAGCAACCAATTGGTATCGATCCCGTTGAGCTAACACGGGTAAAAATCGGTGGTGCGGTGTGTCGTGATCCCAAGGAGAAACCGATCATGACAAAGCGCAATTCCATCTTTTGTCTATCAGTCTTATCTGCCACCTTGCTTTGTGGCGCGGCCGTCGCGGCCGAGACCGGTACCCGGACGAATGGCAACGTATACGCGCTGAGCAATCAGCCTGACGGCAACGAAGTTCTCATCTATCACCGCAACTTTACCGGCCGCCTGAATTTTGTCAGTAGGGTTGCAACCGGCGGAAACGGCGCGGGTTCAGGCACCGATCCGCTGCAATCACAAAACCCCGTCGTGCTGAGTGAAGGAGGGAAATTTCTCTTTGCGGTGAATGCGGGCAGCAATTCCGTTTCGGCCTTCCGTGCATTCGGCAACAAGCTGGTTGCGTCGAACACGGTTTCCTCGGGAGGGATCATGCCGGTGAGCCTTACGGTGCGCAAAAACCTTCTCTACGTGCTCAATGCGAAGGGCACACCGAACATCTCGGGCTTCACGATCGACAAGGATACCGGCAATCTCAGTCCGCTGGCTGAATCGACACAAGCCTTGCCCGGCGGAGCGGCTGCTGCGCCGGCCCAAGTGTCCTTTGTACCAGGTCAGACGGCTTTGGCCGTGACAGAGAAGGACACCAGCCAGATCGACACGTTCCCGCTTGACACGAAAGGCGTCGCGCGGATGGGAACGGCATTTCCGTCAGGTAAACCGACGCCATTCGGCTTCGCCTTTGCCGGACCCAGTCAGGTTGCGCTGGTTTCCGATGCAGCCGGCGGCAAGCCGATGAAATCCGCGCTTTCGGCGTACAAGATCGACAGCGATGGAGCGCTGAGTGTTGTCGACAGCGGCGAGGCCAATATGCAGACGGCTGCTTGTTGGGTGGCCGTCACCGATGACGGCGCCTATGCCTATGTCGTGAACCTGGGCAGTGGCAATATTTCCAGCTACAGGATCTCGGTCGGTGGCGATCCTACATTGCTCAGTCCTACGGCTGGCGGCGGCAATGTTCCCGCGGATGCCGCGTTCTCGAAGGGGAGCCAATATCTTTATGTGCGCAATGGCGGTGACGGGACGATTTCCCAGTTTCGTCGCCTCGCGGACGGGGGACTGCGCCTCGTCGATGTGACCAAGGGCCTTCCTGTCGGCGCCGCGGGCCTCGCCGCGCGCTAACAGCGCAGACATCGCGATCTGAAGTGAAGGATGGCGACTTTGTGACGCCATCCTTCCATGTCTCTTTCGCACATTACAGCCCGCGAGCAGCGCCATGCGCACCACTTTGCTCGAGCGCTATCCTCCTGTGGCCAGGACATGTCGCAGCCCTTTCGTGGATAATTTGACCAAAACGGCACATCGGACGGTATCGCAACTGGCAGGAACCGTTTCCGCGGTTTACCGATGGTGCTAAAAGGGCGCGTAATTTGTTTGCGAGTGGGCAACGTGCGGAACAACAGTTTGGCGACAATCGCGGGCTTGGTGATCGCGTGCTGTTTAGGCATTGCCGCGCAGACACAAGCGGCTCCTCTACGGCCCAGAATCGACAGTGTCCTGATCACCGGCAGCCCGGGAAATTACACCGCGACGCTCAGCGGAGCGAACTTCGGCGCGGCACCGGACGGCATTCCCTGCGATGCCTGCGCGCCGGAGCAGCTGCAGCTGGTGATCCTGCAGAGCCAGCCGCATCGCCAGAGCATCAACATCACCGATTGGTCCGACACTTCGATCACGATAACAGGCATTCCGGCGGCGCGCGACGACGCGTTGCGAATCGCCGTATACAATCAGTTGCTGGGCAGCGTTTCCGCGCGGGGCGGCGATGTGGGAAAACGAAAAGGCAGGCCCCGGATCATGCACGTGCACGCTGTGGGATCCGGCAAGACGCTCTCCCTGACGATCGAGGGATCTGGATTTGGGGATGCGCCTCCACAGGTAGGTCAGAACACAAACTCTCCCTACTTCGTCTTCAGCGACTTCAACGCGCAGGCCCCGTTCACCGAGGGCTTCCCCTGGAACGCCGGCTTCTGCGGCGCCCCGGATTGCAACGGCGTGACCATGGGCTATGTCAGCTGGACCGACACTCAGATCGTGATGTCGGGCTTTGGTGACCAATACGGCAACAATTACTTGGCGAACCCCGGTGACGCCTTCTGCGTCGGCGTGTGGCCGAGCACGAGCCAGAGCAACGGCACAACTGGCGGTTCCACCAAATGCCGGCACATTCCGAAATAGGCGTCACTCAATGTAGCGAGACATGAAGGTTTCCATGAACAGGCGGGGGATCTGGCAGGGCGGCGTCGTAGTTGCGGCGATGACGGTATTGGGTTCGCTGGCCGTCGCTGCGCCGGCGTTTCCGCTGAAGCCCAGCGCCAACAACCGCTATCTTGTCGATCAGAACAACACGCCATTCTTCATGGTGGGTGACTCGCCGCAGGCGCTCGTCGGCAATCTGACCGAAAGCGATGCGGAGTTCTTTCTTGCCAATCGCGAGCAATACGGCATCAACGCGCTGTGGGTGAACCTGCTGTGCAATTCGGGCACGGCCTGCAATTCCGACGGCACGACCTATGACGGCATCGCGCCGTTCACCACGCCCGGCGATCCCTCCACGCCAAACCCGGCCTATTTCGACCGCGCGGCGGCGATGCTCGACATTGCCGCAAGCCACGGCATGGTGGTGCTGCTCGATCCCATCGAAACCATCGGCTGGCTCGGTGTTCTGCAATCGAACGGTGTCCAGAAAGCGCGCGCCTATGGACGGTTTCTGGGCAAGCGCTTTAGGAATTACCCGAACATCGTCTGGATGAGCGGCAACGACTTCCAGTCCTGGCAGAACGATTCAGACGACGCCGTCGTCAGCGCGGTGGCGAAAGGCATCCAGGACAAGGATGCCAACCACATCCACACCGCGGAGCTCAACTATTATGTCAGCGGTTCGCTCGACGACAAGACCTGGCGGCCGATCGTCGCGCTGGATGCGGTCTACACCTATCGCCCGACCTACGCGAAGGAGCTGGAAGAATACGCGCGCAAGAATTTCAAGCCGACCTTCCTCGTCGAGGCGAACTACGAATTCGAGCAGAACGCCGGCACCGACGGCGGCAGTCTCCCGAACCTTCGCCGGCAGGAATATTGGAGCGCACTTTCCGGCACCGCCGGCCAACTCTATGGCAGCGCCTACACGTGGCGATTGCAGGGCGACTGGAAAAACAATCTCGACACCGACGGCGTCAAGCAGCTGTCATGGATGCGCGAGCTGTTCGCGGCGCGGGCCTGGTACGATCTCGTGCCGGATGCCAAGCACAAATTCCTGACAAAGGGCTACGGCACCTTCTCGGAGGACGATCCCATCCCCGACGATACGTACGCCGCGGCCGCCGTCACATCCGATGGCACGCTCGGCATGGCTTACCTGCCGGATATTCGCCGCGTGACGATCGACATGTCGAAACTGGCGGGCGAGGTGACGGCCCGCTGGTTCGATCCCACGAACAATAGCTTCCAGTCGATCGGCACATTCGCCAACAGCGGGCATCGGCGTTTCAAGCCACCGGGCCACAACAGCGCTGGCGACAAGGATTGGCTGCTGCTGCTGGAAGCGAATTAGGTGCGCTCCCGCCCAAATCCACAAAGTCGCCGGTGATTTCCTTCTAGAAGTCGCCGTTCGGCGTGCCGAGGCCCTTGCTCCGTCGTAGCTAGGCTGATCTGTGCCTGCCGCGTGATGCTCGCCGCGCTAGAGAAAATCCAGCAGTTTGAACCACATGAGACCCGCGGCCACGAGCGGCTTGCGCAAGGCCGCGCCGCCGGGAAAGCGCTTCGCGGGCACGCGCGCCAACACATCGAATCGTTCAGGATGGCCCATCGCGGCTTCGGCGAGCAGCTTCCCGCCAAGGTTTGCCAGCGCCACGCCCTGTCCTGAATAACCATGCGCGAACAGCACGCGCTCACTCAATCGGCCGAGATGCGGCATGCGCGTGCGGGTGATACCGACGGTGCCGCTCCACGCATATTCGATGCGAGCGGATTTCAGCTGCGGGAACACGTGCTCCATGCGCGGCCGCACCATCGCGCCGATGTTTTTCGGCAACGTGAGATAGGCTTCGCGCCCCGCGAACAACATGCGGCGGTCCGCGCTTTTGCGGTAGTAGTCGAGCACGTGCCGGGTATCCGCCACCGCCGCGTCGCACGGGAGAACGCTTTCGTAGAGCTCATTCGGCAGAGGCTCCGTCGCCGTGATGAAGCTTTCAACGTGCGCGATAAAGGACGACAGCTCCGGCGCGAGCGCGCCGCTGAAGGCGTCGCAAGCCAGAATGATTCGGTCTGCATTCAGCTTACCGCTCTCGCACACCACCTGCACAACTTGGCCGGAGGTTTCGATCCGCTGTGCTCTCGTGTGCTCGTGTATCCACGCGCCGGCCTGCACGGCGGCGCTGGCGAGGCCGCTCGCGAAGGCCAGCGGCTGCAAATGCCCTCCGCCGCAATCGAAGCGCGCCGCAGGATAAATCTGCGTGCCGAGCGAGCGCGCGGTTTCGTCCGCGTCGATCATGCGCGCCTGCGTGTAGCGGTAATGCATTCGCAGATATTCCGTGTCTTCTGCCAGTTCGCGAGCTGCGCGCCGATTGTGTGCTGCGATCACCAAACCACTTTTCAGCGCGCAACCGATTCCGTATTGCGCGGCCAGTTCGAGCACCAGCGCCTTGGCTTCCTCGGAAAGCACCCACAGATCGCGTGCGTGTAGTTTACCGAGCCAGCTCTCGAGATGTTCCTGCGTTTGGCGGAAGCCGGTATGGATTTGCCCGCCATTGCGGCCTGAGGCCGCGAAGCCAATCGTTTCCGCTTCCAGCAGAATGACCTCGGCGCCGGCGAGGGCGAGATGCAGCGCTGCCGAAAGCCCGGTGAAGCCTCCGCCGATCACGCAGATATCCGCGCGCTGCGTACCTCCCAACGGCGGACGTGCCGCTTTGCCGCCCAGACTGGCGCGATAGTAATTCTCCGGTTCCTTGCAGCGGTCCACGAGGTGTTCCGGTTTTGCGGCCCGTCGACGAGCCTCTATATTGGCACGCTGCGAACCAGTCCCTTGCGCACGATGGCGGAATGGAAATCTACCTGCCAATTGCCGGTTTGTCAGTGCATTGGCTGGCCGTGCTCGGCATGGGTGCGAGCGTCGGATTTCTCGCCGGAATGTTCGGCGTCGGAGGCGGATTTCTCCTCACGCCTCTGCTGATCTTCTACGGCATCCCTGCCGAAGTGGCGGTTGCCACGACAGCAAGCCATCTGACTGCCTCGTCCATGGCGGGGGCCGTAGCGCACTGGCGCAGGCGCGTGATCGATTTCCGGATGGCCGGCGTGATGCTAGCGGGCGGCGTGGGGGGAAGCGCGCTTGGCGTCCAGCTCGTCGCACTCTTGCGAAGGGTGGGGCAGGCCGATCTCGTGGTCTCCGTCGGTTACGTCCTTCTGCTCGGCAGCATCGGCACGTTGATGTTGAACGAAAGTCTTCGTGCCTTGCGTCTGGCGAAGACCGATGCCCGGCCCGTGGCGATGGAGCGGCATCACTGGATTCATGCCTTGCCCGTGAAGATGCGGTTCTACACCTCGCGCCTCTATGTCAGTGCGATACCGGCCCTGGCCCTGGGAGCGGTGGTTGGCATTCTCTCTTCGGTCCTGGGGGTCGGCGGCGGGTTCATTCTGGTGCCCGCCATGATCTACTTGTTGCGCATGCCGCCCAACGTGGTGGTCGGCACTTCGCTGGTGCAGATTGTCACGATCACGGCCACGACCACCGTATTCCAGTCAATCAGCAACTACACCGTCGATGCCATGCTGGCGCTGTTTTTGGTCCTGGGCGGCGTGGTCGGCGCGCAATATGGCGTGCGCGTGGCGGCGCGCATGCAAGGCGAAATTCTTCGCTTGATGTTTGCAATCCTGATTCTCGCGGTCGGCGCCCGGCTGTTCTACGGACTGGTGATAACGCCGCGCGAGATCTACGCCATCACGGCGGGTACGCCATGAAGTGGTTGCTTGCCTTTTTGCTTGCCTCGCTGGCGATACCGGCGCTGGCCGAAGATCTGGTATCCGGCCTGTCGCAGGATCGTATCCAGATTACCTCCAACTATCACGGCACCGATATGGTGGTGTTCGGCGCCATTGAGTTGGGCGAAAGCCATGGCGCGCAAGCGGCGGAACGCGATGTGGTCGTGGTGGTGCGCGGCCCTGCCGCGAATATCGCAGTGCGCCGGAAAGCGAGGGTCGTGGGCGTCTGGCTCAACCGCGACAGCATCCGGCTCTATGGCATGCCCGGGTACTATTACGTTGCGAGCAACCGGCCGCTCGCGGCCATTGCGCGCGCGGCCACGCTTGCGCGGTACCAACTCGGCATCCTGACTTTAAAGCCGAAAGGGGAAAGCACGCGCCTGCCGCGAAAGGGCGAGCCGTTTCGGCTAGCTGCAATCCGCATTCGCGAACACCGCGGACTCTATGCGGAAGCCCCGGGCCGCGTGGAATTCCTGAGCGCCGAATTGTTCCGGGTGCATGTACCGATTCCGGCAAGCGCGCCGCGCGGCGAATACAATGTGAATGTGTATTTGGTCCGCGACGGCACCGTCGTGAGCGCCCAGACTACTCCCCTGTTCGTGGATCAGGTGGGCCTGGAGCGCCAGCTGTTCAATTTCGCCCACGACCGGCCGCTCGGATACGGACTTGCCACCGCGATTATGGCAATCTTGACCGGCTGGGCTTCGTCCTTCCTGTTCCGCCGGCAAGGGTGAAGCGCCTCAATCCAATGTGTCGATACGGCTGCCGGACAAACCCTTCCGGCCGCTGCAAGAATACGGAAAGATGCTATTCTTCCAGAGGCAGTGCCGGCGGAAGATCGCCAGGGAGTACGCAATGAAATACCGCAAGCTCGGCGCCAGTGAACTTGAAGTCTCGGAAATTTCGCTGGGGTCATGGCTCACCTATGGCGTCGGCGTGGAGCGGGAGCGCGCGATAGCCTGCGTGAACAAGGCCTTCGATCTGGGTATCAATTTCATCGATACCGCCAACGTCTATGGCCGAGGCGCGGCGGAAAGCTTTCTTGGCGAAGCGCTGGCGGATCGCAAACGCGACTCATATGTACTTGCGACAAAGGTATTTTTCCCGATGAGCGACGCCGACAGCGGCCTGTCGCGGCCGCAGATCGCCAAGCAGATCGACGCATCGCTAAAGCGTCTGGCCGTTGAATATGTCGACTTATACCAATGCCATCGTTACGATTGCAAAACGCCGCTCGAAGAAACGATGCAGGCATTGAGCGATGTCGTGCGCCAGGGTAAGGCGCGTTACATTGGCTTCAGCGAATGGTCGCCAGAGCAGATCGAAGATGCGTTCGCCATCCCCGGGGTCGAAAGATTCGTTTCCAGCCAGCCGCAATATTCGCTGCTCTGGCGCAAGCCGGAAAAAGAAATCATTCCGCTATGTGCCAAGAAGGGCATTTCCCAGATCGTGTGGTCCCCGCTCGCTCAGGGCGTCCTTTCCGGAAAATATCTACCGGGCGCGAAAGTCCCGGACGACACACGCGCCGGCAGCGCCAAGATGGGTCATTTCATGTCGTCGTGGCTGCAGCGGCCGGTGTTGGAAGCCGTGCAAAAGCTCAAACCGCTGGCTGAGGAAGCTGGTGGCACACTTTCGCAGTTTTCGCTTGCCTGGATATTGCGCGAACCTAACGTCGCCTCAGCCATTGTCGGCGCCAGCAGTCCCAAGCAATTGGAGGAGAACGCCGCGGCCGCGGATCTGAAGGTCGATCCGGCCCTGTTCCGGAAAGCCGAAGCGATAGTCGCTGGCGTGGAGCCGAGCGCATAACAAATGCAGACGCGCCGACCGGATTGCATTCGCGGACATGGATGGACTATGGCGTTGATCAAAGTCTGTCCGTTACGCGTCCCTGAGTGACAGCACCATGCCCGGCAGTCAGGATTTCGCCAGCGACCCGCGCAACGACGCTGTCCTCATCTATTTGAACGGTAAGCTTGTGCCGAAGGCCGCGGCAGTGGTCTCGGTTTTCGACGCCGGTTTTGTGCTTGGCGACGGTGTGTGGGAAGGCATCCGCCTGCACAAGGGCGCGCTGTTGTTCCAGGAAGCGCATCTGGATCGCCTGTTCGAAGGCGCGCGCGCCATTCAGCTCGACATCGGAATGAGCCGCGACCAGGTCAGTGCAGCTCTACGCGCGACGCTTGACGCGAACGACATGCAGACCGGCGTTCATATCCGCATGATGGTCACCCGCGGAATCAAGAAGGCGCCGAACCAGGATCCGCGCAACGCACTGGGCCAGCCGACAATCGTGATTGTCGCCGAATACAAGGAACCAAGCCCGGAAATCGCCAGCAAGGGTCTCATGCTTGTAACGTCCGGCATTCGTTGCACGCCGGCGAACATGTTCGAAATGCGGCTCAATTCGCACAGCAGGCTCAATCTAATTCGTGCCCTGCTGGACGTGCTGCCCCGGGGCGCGGACGAGGCGCTTATGCTGGATCCGCATGGTTTCATTTCCAGCTGTAACGCGACGAATTTCTTTTTCGTTAGAGGCGGTGAGGTTTGTACGTCGACGGGCGAGTACTGCTTTAACGGCATAACCCGCGGCAACGTGATTGACCTGTGCCACAGTCACGGAATTCCCATTCGCCTTGCGGATTTCACGCTCGATGAGGTCTATGAAGCAGAAGAGGCGTTTGTGACCGGCACCTTTGGCGGTGTGACGCCGGTGCGCCAGATCGATGGCGTTGCGTTACGGGGTCTGCCAGGCTCGCGGACCGTGCAGTTGCGGCAGCTCTATGAACAACTGAAGGACGCCGAAGCCGCTCACCATGGCTGAGCCCGTTCGCATCGCCATGTGGTCTGGGCCGCGGAACATATCCACGGCGATGATGCGGAGCTTCGGCAATCGATCCGATACCGCCGTCATCGATGAGCCGTTCTACGCCGCTTATCTCGCGAAAACGGGAATCAATCATCCATTGCGGGAAGAATCGCTGGCGGCCCAGCCAACCGATTGGCGGCAGGTGGTCGAAACCGTTTTGGATCCGGCAGTTGGCGGAAAGCCAATTTTCTATCAGAAGCATATGACCCACCATATGGTGCCCGAGTTCGGCCGCGACTGGATTCAGCAATGCCGCAACGCCTTTCTCATCCGTGCGCCGGCGGATGTGCTTGCTTCCTACACGGAAAAGCGCAGCGAAGTGACGCTCGGCGATATCGGCTTCGTGCAGCAGCGCGAGATTTTTGAGCGTGAAGCGAACCGCTTGGGACATGCGCCGCCGGTGATTGCCGCATCCGATGTGCTGGAGAATCCGCGCAGCGCGTTGTCCGCGCTTTGCCGGGCGCTGGATATACCATTCACGGACAACATGCTTCATTGGCCGCCCGGCCGCCGCGAAACGGATGGCGCCTGGGCGCCCGCATGGTACGACTCTGTCGAACGCTCCACCGGGTTTGCGCCGCCTCGATCGCCCATGCGGCACGAAGCCCTGCGTGACGATCTTAAGCCCATCGCCTTGGCTGCATGGCCGCACTACGAGCAATTGCTGCGGTACAAACTCCAGCCCTTTTAGGGGGTCCACACCGCAAAGTGATTGAAGGGACGCCGGTCATCCCGCTTGTCACAATACCGGCGGGCGACTAACGAACATCCGGCCAATCGAAGGAGCTGGTAATGGGCATGCTGGATCGCCGCGACGTGCTGATGAAGGGCGCCGCCGCTGCCGCGCTGACCTCAATATCCCCGCGCGTTCTTGCTGCCGATGTTGGCGCGCCAGCAGCGGATGCCTCGCACCGCCTTAATGCGCTGTTCGATATCATCGTGAGCGAACAGCTCGATCATGCGCCGGAAGTCGTGACCAGTCTCGGACTGGATAAGGACAAGCGCGCTCATCAGCGGCGGGAACTTGCAGACCGGTCTCTGTCGGAAGCCGTTCGCCAGCATGCAATGATCGCCAGTCAGTTGAAGCGCCTGCGGGCATTCGACCGCGCGGCGCTGAATGCCAAGGACAGGATCAGCTACGATGTCGTGTTCTATCAATTGCAGTCGCAGGACGTGGCCAACCGGCGGTACAAATATGCAGGCGGCGGATTGCAGGGCCCCTATGTGCTGAGCCAGCTCACCGGCACCTATCAGCAAATCCCCGACTTCCTTGACAGCCAGCACCCAATCGATGCCAAAGCGGATGCTGATGCCTATGTTGCGCGCCTGGATGCTTTCGCGCGCGTATTGGACGAGGAAACGGCATTCGCCCGCCACGATGCGGGCCTCGGCGTTACGCCGCCCGATTTCGTGCTGAAACGTGCATTGGATCAATTGACCGGCATCCGCAAGACGCCGGTCGACAAATCGGTTCTTGCTCAGTCGGTGGCACGCCGCGCCAAGGAAAAGCACATCGACGGAAACTACGGCGCGCAGGCGGAAAAGATCGTTTCCGGCAAAATCTATCCGGCACTCGAACGTCAGATCGCATTTTTGAAAAGCCTGCAGCCGAAAGCGGTCCACGACGCCGGCGTGTGGCGCCTGCCGGATGGCGCTGGCTACTACGCGGACTCGCTGGCCCAGGCGACGACTACCACCATGAAGCCGGCCGAGGTCCACAAGCTTGGGCGTGAGATGGTGGCGCAGCTTTCTTCGCAGGCCGACGCGATCATGAGGTCGCAAGGCCTGACCAAAGGCACGGTCGGTCAGCGCTATCGCCAGATGTTTGGCGATCCCAAATTCCGCTATCCCAATACAGACGAGGGAAAGGAAAAGCTGATCGCCGACCTGAACAAGAAGGTGCAGGAAATCCGCGCGACTCTGCCGCATTCGTTCGGCGTGCTGCCGAAAGCGAACGTCGTGATCGTGCGCGTGCCGAAATACATCGAGGCCGGAGCGCCCGGCGGTTACTACAACAATCCGACGCTCGACGGCTCCAGGCCCGGTCGGTATTACATCAACCTTCGCGACACGGCAGAGACGCCGAGCTGGACCTTGCCGACCCTGACGTACCACGAGGCCATTCCTGGTCACCATTTGCAAGGCGCCATTCAGCAGGAAGCAGACCTACCGCTCATCCGCAAGTTGGCGGGGTTCAATGCCTATGCCGAGGGCTGGGCACTCTACGCCGAGCAGCTGGCTGTCGAAACCGGCATGTACAAGGACGATCCCTTTGGGCATCTGGGGCAGCTGCACGACGCGATCTTCCGTGGCGTCCGGCTGGTGGTCGACTCCGGTATGCATGAGATGAAGTGGAGCCGCGAGCAGGCCGTCAAATATTACGTAGATTCTATCGGTGACCCGGAAGCGTCAGCCGTGACCGAAATCGAGCGCTATTGCGTATGGCCCGGCCAAGCCTGTTCCTACATGGTCGGCAAAATCACCTTCCTGCGTCTGCGCGATAAGGCGAAGGCGGCACTCGGCGCGCGGTTCGATTTGCGCAAGTTCCACGATGCGGTGCTGACCTGCGGCGGCGTGCCGCTGACCGTGTTGGAAGCGGTGGTCGATGGTTACATCGCCCAGAACGGGGAAGGGACCGGCGCGGGACCCGCAAGCCACCGCTGATGGACCAACCGAGGTTTTCTCTGGCAGACAGCTTTCTTTCGTACTAAGCGGCTTCGCTCTCTATAACTCCGCTAAGCGATGCCTGAGACATTGTTGCATTGGTACAATCTATTGCCGCGCTGGATTATCGGCTGCGCGGTCTTCGCGCTCATCCTTGTCGTCACGCACGCGATACAGTCCGTTGCCGTTTGGATCTTGAACCGGCGATCCCGGACTTGGCCGCCCATCCTGCAACATGTGTTCGCCCAAACCGAGAAAGTGGCGCGCTTTGCTTTCGTGCTGTTCGCCGCCGCGGTCGCGCTGCCTCTAATTCCCATTCCCCACACCATCAACGATGTGATCCGCAAGGTATTTGGAGCGGCGGTCATCGTGCTGATCGGCTGGATCGCGATGATCGCGGGCAACACGGCCATAGACCGTTATGCGGGCCGCTTCGAGTTGGACGTGGCGGACAATCTGGCAGCACGAAAGGCGATTACGCAGGCGCGATTCTTCAAACGGGCACTCAACCTCGCCATCGCCACTGTCACCGCGGCGCTCGCGCTCATGACATTCGAATCCGTGCGCCAGTTCGGCGTGAGCCTGTTTGCATCCGCCGGCGTGGCGGGGATTGTCGTCGGTCTCGCCGCGCAACCGCTGCTCGGTAATCTGCTCGCCGGCATGCAGATCGCTATGACGCAACCGATCAGAATCGATGACGCGGTTACGATCGACGGTGAGTTCGGCTTCGTCGAAGAAATCACCTCGACTTACGTTGTGGTTCGCCTGTGGGACTGGCGCCGGCAGGTTCTGCCGCTGACGTATTTTCTTCAGAAGCCCTTCCTCAACTGGACCCGTTCGGGTTCGGCGGTCTTGGGCAGCGCCAAAGTCTATCTCGACTATGCAGCCCCGCTGGACCGTATTCGCGCCAAGGCCGCCGAGATCGTTCAGAAGTCGGAATTGTGGGACAGGAACATCGTCAAGGTGCAGGTCACGGACGCGACGGCCTCGGTCATTGAGGTGCGTACGCTCTTCAGCGCCACCAGCGCGGGGGCGTCCAGCGATTTGGCTGCCGTTCTCCGCGAGCAACTGATCGCCTTTGTACAGAAGGAATTTCCCGAGGCGCTGCCGCGTCAGCGGACTGAAACCGTAGGAGCCGGCGAGCAAACGGCCGGCCAATAATGGCCCTGGAACGTTTGTTTGACCGCGACGTTATCATTTGCGAGCTTTGGATAAGAGATCGCCATGCTGCGCTGGGCCGTCGTTTTTCTTGTGCTGGGGTTGATCGCCGGTGTTCTTGGCTTCACCGCTGTTGCGGGCGCCTCCATCGCAATCGCAAAATTCCTGTTTTTCGTGTTTCTGGCGGTGTTCCTGGTCTTCCTCATCCTCGGTATCACAGCCGCTCGGCGTCTGACCGGCCGTTAGGCTGCCGAGCGTGATAATTCTCTATTTCAGCGGCTTACGGAATTTGTAGACGAACTGATCTGTCTTGCCGCGGACCGAGGGATCGAACACATTTTTTGTGTGCGGATCGGCAGGGTTCTTCAACCTGTCATATTCCCCGGCAAATTCGAAGCCCGCCGCCATCACCTCCTTCTTTACGGCTTCCGGATCGATGCGATGCAGGGTCTCGGTGTCGCGCAAACCGGAGCCGGCGGCCGCCGCATGGTCGAGCACCACATAGACGCCGCCGGGCTTCAACGCGTTGAAGATGGCCCTGTTCACCCCGGCCACGTCGAGCGTGCCAAATAGAGTGTCGTGAAAATCATGATAGTTCTGGGAAGTCCACACGACGTCGGGGGCCTTCGGTACGGCGAATTTCGATAGCGGCGCGTGCACCAGCGAGGCATTGGGATAGTTCGTTGTGTCATTCGTTACGGCGGTTACGGACGGTTCCTTGCCCTTCAGCATGGCGTCGATTTCGGTGGGGAAGTAAGCATACACGTGTCCGGCAGGACCCACTGCCTTCGCGAAGATGCGGGTGAAATAGCCCTTGCCCGGCACGATATCGACAACGACGTCTCCAGGCTTGATACCGGAGAAATGGACCATTTCCGCTGGCTTTCGGTCCATGTCGCGAGCGATATCCTCAGCCGGCCTCGCTTTATCCAGCTGTGCCCGAGCGGCATATTTCGGAAGCGGCGGTGGCGCAGCCGCAATCATGGAAATTGCCGCTGCCATAGCGGTGATCAGGACGAGCCGTTGCATCTTGCATACCTTCCTGGTGGGCGAGGCACGCACGAGCGTGTTCGCCAAAACGCCTAAGCCTAGCGTATGCTGCTCGGCAGACGAAGTCGCACCGCCGTCGCAGGGGAGGGGAACATCCGCGCCATTGTATCATGGGTTGTCGTGCTCGCGGGCTGGATTTCCCTGCCGGCGATGGCGGCCGAAGACGTCGAACAGGTGTTCGTAACGGCCGCAAAGCTCCCCAGAGCGGTTGGGAGCGGGGCGTTTTCCACCGTGGTCCTGGATACGGAGCAATTGTCGACATCTGGTCGTCTGGACGATGCGCTTAAGCAGGTTCCCGGCCTGTCGCTGTTCCGCCGCACCGGTAGCATCAGCGCCAACGCGAGCACACAGGGGGTGTCGCTGCGCGCCATCGCGCCGTCAGGCGCCAGCCGCGCGTTGGTGCTGCTCGACGGCATTCCAATGAACGACCCTTTCGGCGGCTGGGTGATCTGGACGCAATTGCCCTACGAAGACATTGGCGGCGCCGAGATTGTGCGCGGTGCCGGCGCGGGGCCCTATGGAGCCGGCGCGCTGACAGGAACCATCCTGCTGAACGAGCGAGACTCATCGCAGGGTATTGCCGATATCGAGGGCGGTGATCTTGATTCCATTCGCGGCGGCGCATCGCACGGTGAGAGCTTCGGTGGTCTCGACCTTTTTGCCAGCGTTTCGGGTGAGCGGACAAATGGCTGGATTCCCGTGCAAGGCGCTGACCGCGGAGCGGCAGACAACCATGTGTGGTTCGACGGCGGGTCGGCGTCGCTGCGAGCGCAAACGGAGATCGGCGGCATTCAGGAATCCGCGCGCTTGGCCTATTACGATGAGGCGCGGGGCGCCGGCGTTGTCGGCGCAAAATCATCTGCACACGGACTGGTCGGCAGCGTCAGCTTCGCGGAAAATCCGGGCGAGTCCGGGATCGGCTGGCGTGTGCAGGGCTGGGCGGTACGCAGCGCGTTTTCCAACACCTCCGTGTCAGTGGCGCCTGGGCGCACGGGCACGACCCCCGCGAATAACCAGTTCGCCACGCCGGCCTTTGGGGTCGGCGGCAACGCGGCGCTGCTCGGGCAGTTCGGCGATTTTCGTTGGGAGGCGGGCACGGATCTACGGGACGATTCCGGCGAGTCGCGCGAGCTTTTCCGCTTCGGCGGCACCGACTTTCTGATGTTCCGTCGCTCCGGCGGGCGCTCGATCGTTGGCGGTGTATATGGCGAAGCTGCCATGGATACGGGTCGATGGCTGCTCACGCTTGGTACGCGAGCCGATTACTGGGCCACTTCGCAGGGACATCTCGTTGAGATCGATCGGACCACCGGCGCCATCACGAACCAGCAGGGCTATCCGGGAAAGCATGGCTTTGTGCCGACGGCGCGTGGCGGCATCCGATACAATTTCGAGGACGGCGAGTATCTCCGCGCTGCCGCGTATGCCGGATTCCGGGTGCCGACGCTGAATGAACTCTACCGCCCGTTTCGCGTCGGCAACGACGTCACCCAGGCGAATGCGGGTTTACGTCCGGAAAGACTGTACGGAGCCGAAATCGGTTGGGGCGGTCAGTGGGACGCGCTGCACTGGGACGCGACGCTTTTCTATAACCGGCTGCACAACGCCATTGCCAATGTCACCATCGGCCAGGTGTTTTGCGGACCCGACCCGTGTGGTGTGCTCCGCCAGCGACAGAATGCCGGCGACATCGACGCCACCGGCGTGGAAGGGCAGGTCAGCTACACATTCAGCGACGATCTCAGCGTGTGGGGCGCGCTGGCCTGGACTGAGGCGGAATTCCGTTCCGGCCAGCTGGATGGACTGCGCCCAGCCCAGGCGCCGCGCACCACCATCACGGGAGGAGGGGCATGGCGCCCAATCGAGGCTCTTTCGCTCGACGCGGATGTCCGATGGGAAGGCTCCCGGTACGACAACGATGTGAACACGCTGCGCCTGGGCTCCGCACTTATTCTCGACGCCCGGGCCGCCTACGCTTTGACATCATCGCTGTCTGCCTATGTCGCTGTGAACAATGCCACGGACACGAAGGTGGCCACTGCGGCCTCGGTCGATCCGCTGCTGGGTCAGGTCTTTTCCTATGGCGCGCCGCGCACGGTCTGGCTTGGATTGACCTACGGCCAGTAAGGCTATGACTCGTGCCCGGCTTGAGGGGCTTCGGTCCACCCGCATATAGAGCCTGATGGTCAGTGTGCTGTCCGCCGCTATGGAGTGGCTGCCGGTCGGGTTCGATTGGGCGATCGGCCCCATTGCGCTCCTTCTCACTGGCCTTGCCTTGAGCGACAGGACCCGGCCACTGGCGGCCACGGGGTTTTTGGTCGCTGCCGCCTTTTCGGCGGCGTTGCTTTCGCTGATCCTGGCCGCCAGCGTCTTTCATCTCCTGGGTTATGGCCGGGCTGTGGTCGACCTGTTGCTGAACTTTGGCCTGACGGTTACTCGCGACTACGTCATCACGCTTTTCCAGGAAAACGCGCCAGGCCTTTTGGCGTTGGCGCCCATGATTCTGACCACCCTGCTGGCCAGCATCGCCGCCATGTATCTGCGCCGCATTACTGAACCCGCGGCGTAATGCATCCGGCAAGGCCCTGCCTTCCGCCGGATGCATGACAGACCACTAGTTGGTCACCCAAGGGTGATCCAGTCTGGGCCTTGATGCGAGGCCGGTTCCATGATGGAACCCCGCCTTGCGTTTCCAGCGGCGCCAGGCCGCAAATTCTCGACAGGAGCCATCATGTCCCCGACCCGCACTTTTCTGCTTGGCGCGACTGCTGCCGCGGCAGCGTTTGGTCTCTGTGCTGGCGCTGCCACCGCCGACAACCCCTTCGCGCAGCCGAGCACGTTGCCCCTTCAGGCGCCGCCGTTCGACAAGATCAAGGACGCTGACTACCAGCCGGCCCTGGAAGAAGGCATGAAACAGCAGATCGCGGAGATGGATCGGATCGCCAACAATTCAGCCGCGCCGACCTTCGAGAACACCATTGTCGAGATGGAGAAGTCCGGCCAAATGCTGGCGCGCGCAGCTCAGACATTTTTCAATGTTGTGCAGGCGAACACCAACGACACGCTGGACAAGGTACAGGCCGACGAAGCGCCGAAGCTGGCGGCTCACCAGGATGCGATCTTCCTCAACCCGAAGCTCTTTGCGCGCGTAAAGGCGATCTACGACTCGCGCGACAAGCTCAAGATTGATGCCGAATCGCAACAGCTGCTCAAAGTCTACTACCTGCAGTTCGTGCATGCCGGTGCCAATCTGTCTGACGCCGACAAGGCCACATTGCGGGAATTGAACAAGGAAGAAGCGACGCTCTCGACATCGTTCCAGCAGAAGTTGCTGGCGGCGGGGAAAGCTGGCGCGCTCGTCATCGACAACAAGGCCGATCTCGCTGGATTGAGCCCGGAGGAAATCGCCGCCGCAGCTGATGCCGCGAAGTCACGCAAGCTTGAGGGCAAGTGGGTCATCCCGCTGCAGAACACCACGCAGCAGCCTTTACTGGTTTCGTTGAAGAATCGCGATGTGCGGAACCGTCTGTTCAAGGCTTCATGGGAGCGCGCGGAGAAGGGCGACGACAACGACACGCGCACCGTCATCAAACGGCTTGCGCAGCTCCGTGCGCAGAAGGCCAAACTGCTCGGCTATTCAAACTATGCAGCCTATGCGCTGTACGACCAGATGGCGAAAACGCCGGAAGCTGTTCAGAAGTTCATCGCCCAGCTGACTCCCGCCACGGCCAAGAAGGCGGCTGACGAAGCGCGGCAGATCCAGGCAGCGATCGACAAGGACGGCAAGCATTTCGACCTGAAACCCTGGGACTGGCAGATGTATTCCGAGAAGGTCCGCAAGGCGAAATACGATCTCGATCAGAACCAGCTCAAACCGTATTTCGAGCTCAACAGGGTGCTGAAGGATGGCGTGTTCTACGCCGCCAACAAGCTGTACGGCATCACTTTCAAGGAACGTCACGACCTGCCGGTCTATCATCCGGACGTTCGCGCCTTCGACGTGATGGACAAGGACGGATCGCAACTTGGCATCATGTATTTCGATTACTTCAAGCGCGACAACAAAACGGGCGGCGCCTGGATGAGCAATTTCGTCCAGCAATCGAAGCTGCTGAAACAGAAGCCGGTGATCTACAACGTAGCCAATTTCACCAAGCCGGCGCCAGGCCAGCCCGCGCTGCTCAGCTTCGATGACGTGACGACCATGTTCCACGAATTCGGCCATGCGCTGCATGGCCTGTTCGCGGATCAGCAATATCCGACACTGGCCGGCGCCAGCACCGCGCGCGACTGGGTGGAGTTCCCCTCGCAGTTCAACGAGCATTGGGCGCTCTATCCGAACGTGCTGAAGCACTTCGCGGTGCACTACAAAACGGGCAAGCCGATTCCCGCGGCGCTGGTGGCGAAGATCAAGAAGTCGCAAACTTGGAATCAGGGCTACGATCTCGGCGAACTGCTGGCAGCCTCTCAGCTCGATCTGCAGTGGCATGCGTTATCTGCTGACGCGCCGCAGCAGGATGTCGACGCCTTCGAAATTCAGGCGCTGAAGAACACGCACACGGATTTTGCCGACGTGCCGACGCGCTACCGTTCCAGTTATTTCCTGCACATCTGGGCGAACGGTTACGCGGCCGGGTACTACGCCTATCAGTGGACGGTGATGCTCGATGACGATGCGTATGCCTGGTTCGAGGATCATGGCGGACTGACCCGCGCCAACGGCCAGCGCTTTCGCGACATGATCCTGTCCAAGGGTCACACCGAGGACTACGATGCGATGTTCCGGGCCTTCTATGGCAAGGATCCGGATGTCGGACCGATGCTGAAGCACCGTGGCCTCGTGCCAGACACTGGCGGCGCGCCGGCCGATACGGGCACCACTGCCGCTCCCACAACGGGCTGAAGCAGGCGTCAGGACGCACGGACTGAAATTGGGGACAGGCTGGCGCCCCGCGCCGTCCTGTCCTTTCATTGTATCGCTGAGGTTATCTGGCGAACGTTGGCGCGCGCGGATTGCTCGCTTGGCAGACGTCGGCGGTGAAGCGAGACGTCGTTTCATCCACCTGCCATTCGCCATCCTGGCAGATCAACAGCCGGGCGGCCGACACACAGATACGGGTGCCGGGGCTGTAGGCTCCATTTCCCCAGTAACAGACCCCTCTTCCGGCAGGCGCGGCGGCGGTTCTCGATCCCGGCATCGGCGTGACGTCCGGCGCCGCGGCGGCCGAGTGGGCGGCCAAGTTCAAGACCGCTAAGCATATGAAGGCAATTTTGCGCATTTGATCTCCCCTTGACGCCAACGATATCAATTCCGATGCGGCGAGCAAGCGCCTCTAGGTAATGGCTGGCGAGCGGCCCAAAAGCGAGCGCAGGCCGGCCTCGTTTGCGGTGCATACGCCCCGCTCGGTGATGAAGCCGGTAACCAGACGGGCGGGGGTGACGTCGAATCCGGGATTGGCGGCCGGTGATCCGGGTGCGGCAATGTCGACGGTTGCAATGCCGCCATCTGGCAGGCGGCCGGTCATCTTCAGCAACTCATCGGCAGATCGCTCTTCGATGGGAATGTGGTTTCCGGACTGGAGCGACAGGTCGAGGGTGGAGGAGGGCAGGGCGACATAGAACGGGATGTCATTGTCCTTCGCTGCCAAGGCCTTCAGGTAGGTGCCGATCTTGTTGGCGACATCGCCGTTTGCCGTGACCCGGTCGGTACCGACGATGCACAGATCCACGTTGCCCGCTTGCATGTAATGGCCGCCGGCATTGTCGGCGATGATGGTGTGCGGCACACCATGGGCGCCGAGCTCGAACGCCGTCAGCGAAGCGCCTTGATTGCGCGGCCGAGTCTCGTCCACCCAGACGTGCGTTTGGATGCCTTCGTCATGTGCCATGTAGATGGGCGCAAGCGCCGTGCCCCAATCCACACAAGCCAGCCAGCCGGCATTGCAGTGGGTGAGGATGTTGAGCGGCGTGCTGTTCTTCTTCGCCGCGGCTTCGCGCAAGATCTTTAGCCCGTGCTCTCCAATGCTGCGGCATGTTTCGACATCCTCATCACAGATCGCCGCGGCTTCGCGCCACGCTATGGCGGCACGGTTGCCCCGCAGATGGTTGCGGAGTGCGTCGCACATGCGCTTCAGCGCCCAGTGTAAATTCACGGCGGTCGGCCGCGTGGCGAGCAAGAGATCGTGCGCGCGGTCGAGCGCCTCGTCGGATGCGTCTTCGCGCATCGCGAGCGCGACGCCGTAAGCAGCGGTGGCGCCGATCAGCGGCGCGCCGCGCACGATCATCTCGCGAATGGCGCACGCGCAATCGTCGACGGTTCGCAGACCGACGGTCTCGAAACGATGCGGCAGCTTTGTCTGGTCGATGACTTCAACCGCATCGTCGCCGAGCGGCCAGATCGTCCGATAGGGCGTCCCGTTGATGTTCATGTCCCAAACAAGCCGTTAGTGCCCGCCGAAAGTGACGAGCGTCTGCACTTCCTTGCCCAACGCGCGAATCTTGTCGGCGCCACCCAGTTCGGGCAGATCGATCACGAAGGAGCAGCCGATAACGGTAGCGCCGGCGCGCTCCAACAGTTTGATGGCGGCGAAAGCCGTGCCGCCGGTGGCGATGAGGTCGTCCACCACAATCACATGATCGCCTTTCGAAACGGCGTCGCTGTGAATCTCCACGCGGTCTTTGCCGTATTCGAGGTCGTAGTCCTCGCCGAGCACCGTGTGGGGCAGTTTGCCCTTTTTGCGCACGGGAATGAATCCCCTTGCCAGCTGGTGCGCGACGGCACCGCCCAGAATGAAACCGCGCGCCTCGATGCCGGCGACTTTGTCGATCTTTACGCCGGCATAGGGCTGCACCATTTCATCCACTGCGCGGCGAAAGGCCCGCGCGTTGCCCAGTAACGTGGTGATGTCGCGGAACATGATTCCCGGCTTCGGATAATCCGGAATGGTGCGGATGACGTCGCTGAAATTCATCTGATGTCTGCCTGAAAAGGTTTGCGGTCAACTTACAATGGTGCGTGCCGCAAGGAACTACAATCCGTTGAACTGTCCCTAAAAATGGCACGATCATTCTCCAGTTTCACCCTGCCGCTCGCCACCATCGCTAGCGCCTGCGGATACAGCTTGTGTTCCTCGGCCAGCACCCGTTCGGCCAGAGTTTCTCTCGTGTCGCCCGGTAGCACCGCAACCGTTGCTTGAGCGATGATGGGTCCGGAATCGAGTTCAGGTGTCACGAAATGCACGGTGCAGCCGGAGATTCTTTCGCCGGCCTGCAAGACCCGCTCGTGAACCTTGATCCCGGGAAAAGCGGGCAGGAGCGAGGGGTGGATGTTGATCAGCCGGCCCTCCCACTGCCTCACAAACCATTCCGAATGAATCCGCATGAACCCGGCAGCGCATACCAACGAAATACTGGACACTCGCACCGCCACATCGATGGCGCGGTCGAATGCCTCGCGCGAATCATAATCCTGATGTAAAATGATTTGTGCCGGAATGCCGGCCGCGCGCGCAACAGCGAGGCCAGCAGATTCGTGCCGATTGGAAATGACGAGCGCGATTTCGGCCGGATAATCCGGCGCCCGCGCCGCTTCAATCAGGGCGGCAAGATTGGTACCCCGGCCGGAAATCAAGACGGCCGTCCGTACGCGCGACATCAAAGCTTCAAGGCGCCTGTGTATTGGACCTTCGGCTCAACGCTGCCAGCCACGAGGTTTCCAATCCGGACGGCGCGCTCGCCATTTTCTTGGAACGCGTCGATGGCATGTCCGGCATGCTTCTCGCTCACCACCGCGATAAGGCCTATGCCGCAATTGAAGGTGCGCAGCATTTCGCTTTGTTCGATGCCGCCTTTGCTGGAGAGCCAGCCGAATACCGGCTGCGCATTCCAAGTCGAGAGATCGACTTCCGCATTAAGGCCCTTCGGCAAAACGCGCGGCAGGTTTTCGGTTATCCCGCCGCCAGTAATATGCGCCAGCCCCTTGATACCGCGGGCGTGTATCGCCGCCAGGGCGCTCTTTACATACAAACGAGTGGGGGTAAGCAACGCTTCGCCCAGCGACAGGTCTTGGGCAAATGGCGCGGCGGTATCGTATGCTAGCCCTTGATCATTCACCGCTCGTCGCACCAGGGAGAAGCCGTTCGAGTGAAGGCCCGAGGAGGCAACGCCGATCAGCACATCGCCGGGTGTCATTGCTGGAAGGTTCGGCAGTATGAAGCCGCGCTCTACCGCGCCAACGGCGAAGCCCGCGAGGTCGAAATCACCGGCGTTGTAGAGGCCCGGCATCTCCGCCGTTTCGCCGCCGATCAGCGCGCAGCCGCTCTCGCTGCAGGCGCGCGCAATTCCTCGGATGACCCCCGCCGCGTCCGCCACGTTCAGCTTTCCGCTTGCATAGTAGTCGAGGAAAAAAAGCGGCTGCGCGCCCTGCACGACGATATCGTTGACGCACATCGCCACCAGGTCCTGCCCGATTCCGGCGAACAGCCCTGTCTCGATGGCAATCTTCAGCTTGGTGCCGACGCCGTCCGTGGAAGCGACCAGAATGGGGTCGCGAAACCCCGCGGCTTTCAGGTCGAACAGTCCGCCAAAACCGCCGAGATCCGCCTCGGCACCCGGTCGGCGCGTTGCCCTCGCAAGTGGGGCGATCCGCTGAACGAGTTCTTCGCCGGCGTCAATGTCGACGCCTGCGTCCCTGTAGGTGAGGCCATTGCGGTCCCGTTGGTGCGACGAAGCCATGTATTGACTTGGATGGGGGCGGACTTCGTTTAGGCTCGCTCCCGGTGGTCCGCAAGCGATCCGCTGTTCGAAGGGTCGCGTTTGTCGGCCTTGCCCGCTATAAGCCGGGTATGCGCCTTACTGTTATCACTGTGTCCCTTGCTGTCGCGTTCGCTGGTTTGGCTGCGGCCCCACCCGGTCCGAAGAAACCGGCGCCGAGCGCCGCGCGCGCGCCTCAATCAGCCGCTGCAAGCCCTTCGGCGGGAAAGGGAGATCCATATAGCATCACGGTACCGGTCGATGCGTCTGCTGCCTCGGCAAGTGTCGCGCAGACCACCGCGATCAACGGCGGCAGGGCGCGGGCGTGGGCGGCAATTTCGCACCGGCTTGTTCCCCAGAAAGACTGGCCCAAGCTGCCCACGCTGGACAGCAGCGGTGTCGAACGGCTGATCCGCGGCTACACAGTTGCCGACGAAAAGCGATCAACCACCCGCTATGTCGCCCGCATCACCTATGTGTTCAATCCGAATGCCGTGCGGCATGTGCTCAAACTGTCGAACGTTGGTTTGACCGATCAACCTGGTACGGCAATCCTACTGGTCGCGCTGTCGCCAACGTACAACGCGCACTCGCCGTGGGCACAGGCGGTCGCGGGGCAGCGGTTGTCCGGCGCGCAGTTTCCGTTGGTCACGCCGATCGGCGACAGTGTGGATCAGTCAACCTTGGGTCCGCTTCGGTTTTCCGATGCGAGCTGGTCACAAATACAACCCGCGGCAACGCGTGTGCGCGCTGGGGAGGCTGTGCTGCTTCAAGCAAGCAGTCCGGCCGGAAGCAAAATGACCGTGCGGATGCGGCGGGTCGGACCGGGCAGGCCAGTACCGCTCGCTGACGTTGAAATTACAATTCCCGCCGGGACACCGCCGGAAAAGGTATATACCAGTGCAGCAATCCAGGCCGAAGCCGGCATCGAAGATGCGTGGAAGAATCGCGGCTCCGTCGATCTCACGAAGAAATCGAAATTGGTCGCTGAAGTCCGCATTACCTCGCTTGAGGAATGGACCGCCACGCTCGCGCGCCTGGGAACCGTTCCCGCCGTCAGCGACGTGGACATCGTTGCCTTGAACACCGGCGAGGGCCGCGTGTCGTTTTCCTATACCGGCACCACTGACCAGCTGCGAAGCGCTGCTGCCCAGTCCAAATTGGGTTTGGCGGATCGCGGCGGATCCTGGTGGATCAGCCCAGCGAGCGTATCGAACGAAAGCTCGGAAGCGCCGGAATGATCCGTCAGCTGCCGAATACCTTGACGGCACTACGCCTTCTCTTGGCACCGGTGCTGGCGGCGTTTCTTCTGTATGGGCACCAGACTTATGCCTTTTTCGTTTTTGCGTTTGCCGGCCTGACGGACGCAGCGGACGGATTTCTTGCCAAGCGATTTGGACTGATGACTCGTGTCGGCCGCTATCTTGATCCTGCGGCCGACAAGTTCCTCATGCTTGCGGCGTTTCTGGCACTAAGCGCCATCCACCAGACGCCCGTTTGGTTGACCCTTCTCGTGATTGGACGCGACGCAGCGATTGTTTTGGCGATTGTTGTCGCAAGGCTGTTGGCGCTGCCGCTGCGCATAGAGCCGCTCGCCATTGGAAAGTTCTGCACCGCTGTCCAGGTCGCCTATGTTGCGTTCGTTCTATTGCTGCTTGCGCTTCGCCGTGAGGCTCCGGTGACCCTGGAGGGCGCAGCTTTCGTTGTGGCTGGGTTCACGGTCGCATCCTGGCTGGCTTATACGTGGCTGTGGCTGAAGGCATTTCAGGCTCGTCAGCGCGGAGCCGCCTAGGCGGAGAAACCCGTGCCATCGCAAATCCCTCTACCACTTGAGAGTGCCCCGGACTTCACCCGGGGCAACTTTATTGTCTCCGACGCCAATCGCGATGCGCTCGCCTTTATCGACTCCTGGCCAGCCTGGAGCGTTGCTGCCGCGGCGGTCTACGGCCCCCCCGCGTCCGGAAAAACCCATCTCGCGGAAATCTGGGCGGGCCGGAGTGGCGCCCAGAGGGTTGCCGCCGCGGCCTTGAGCGGCAGCGCTTTCGTGCTGCTTGAGCGCGGTGTTCCGGTCATCGTGGAGGATGTCGATTCCAGCGTGCCAAATCCAGCGCGGGATTCGGCGATTTTTGATTTGATGGAGGCGGCGACCGCCGCCACGCCCGTATTGTTGACCGGGCGTGGGGAACCGGGGGGGTGGCCCACGGTACTGCCGGATCTCGCATCGCGATTCGGCGCGTTGGTCGGGTTTTCGCTGTGGGCCCCCAGCGACGATCTGCTGCGTGGTCTGGCCCGGAAATTGTTGGACGATCGCCAGCTGGCGGTGCCGGACTCTACGATTGAGAAGATGCTCCGGTGCCTGGAGCGGTCACCTGCGGCGGTCTACGCCTTTGTTGCGCAGGCTGACGCCAAGGCCTTGGCGGAAGGCCGTCCCATCAATTCGGCGTTGGTTCGCGAGTTGCTGGCCAAAATGCCCGATCCGGACGCCAGGGACGCTGGCTTCCAGGGACCATTTACGTCTGGTCATGAAATTGTGCGAGACTCCCCCAATGGCGAAGGCAGCAAATAGCAGTCTGGAAGTCAGGCCCGAAACGGACGCTCGGTCGTACGCTGCGGACGGACAGTTGGGTTCTTCGCCCACCGAGACCCCAAACCGGTTTATCAATCGTGAGCTGTCATGGCTCGCCTTTAACCGGCGCGTGCTGGAAGAATCGAAAAACCTGCGGCATCCGTTGCTGGAGCGGCTGCGGTTTCTCTCCATCTCAGCCTCCAACTTGGATGAGTTCTACATGGTCCGGGTGGCCGGACTTCGGGGGATGGTCTCGGCCGGCGTTGCGGCGCCGAGCGACGATGGCCTGACACCAGCGCAGCAGCTGGCGAGTATCGAGCAGACCGCGGGCGAATTGATCGCGGATCAGCAGAACATGTGGTCCAACCTGCGGGCTGAACTGCGCAATGCGCGAATCGTGGTCATGAAGCGCGAAGAGTTGAGTGAACTCGATCGCGCCTGGCTCGATGCGCATTTCTGCGAGCAGATATTTCCCGTCCTGACGCCGCTCGCGCTCGATCCGGCGCATCCCTTCCCTTTCATTCCCAATCTCGCCTTCACGCTTGCGCTCCAGCTCACGCGCAAGAAGGACGGCAAAAGCGTGACCTCGCTGCTGCCCATACCGCCGCAGCTGCAGCGTTTCATCCGGCTGCCGACTGATACGCGAGAAGCGCGCTTTCTGACGCTGGAACGCGTGATCGGGCTTTATCTGGACCAGCTTTTTCCCGGCTACCATGTCAATGGCACGGGCCTGTTCCGCATCATCCGCGACAGCGATGTGGAAATCGAAGAAGAGGCTGAGGATCTCGTGCTGCTGTTCGAGACCATGCTGCGCCGCAGACGCCGCGGCTCGGTCATTCACGTTCAGTGCAGCGAGACCATGCCGCACGATCTGCGACGCTTCATCGCCGACCATCTGGACGTTGAGCTGTCAGACCTGATCATCGTCAAATATCTGTTGGGACTGAATGACACAAAGCAGTTGATTTTGGACGAGCGTCCCGACCTGCAATACAAGCCATTCGTTGCGCGTTTTCCTGAACGCATCCGGGACTACGGTGGAGATTGCTTCGCCGCGATACGCGCCAAGGACATCGTCGTCCACCATCCTTTTGAAAGTTTCGATGTGGTGGTGCAATTCCTTCGGCAGGCGGCCATCGATCCGAATGTCGTGGCCATCAAGCAGACGCTTTATCGAACGTCGGAGAATTCGCCAATCGTCAAGGCATTGGTGGAAGCCGCAGAGTCAGGCAAGTCGGTCACGGCGCTCGTGGAATTGAAAGCGCGTTTCGACGAGGCCGCCAACATCAAATGGTCCCGCGATCTGGAACGGGCTGGCGTCCAGGTGGTGTACGGGTTCATCGAGCTGAAGACCCACGCCAAGGTGAGCCTGGTGGTACGCCGCGAAGCGGGGCATCTGCGCACCTATGTGCATTACGGCACCGGCAACTATCATCCCGTCAATGCCAAGATTTACACGGACATATCCCTGTTCTCGGCCGACCCCGCACTGGGCCGCGATGCCGCGCAACTGTTCAATTTTGTCACCGGCTACGCGGAGCCTGCCAGCCTCGAAAAGATTGCAATCTCACCGCTCAACATGCGGGCCAAGCTTGTGGATGCGATCCAGGAGGAAATCGCCCATGCGCGTGCCGGACGGCCGGCGGCGATTTGGGTGAAACTGAATTCACTCGTGGATTCACGCATCATCGACGGCTTGTATACGGCGAGCCAGGCAGGCGTGCGGATCGATCTGGTGGTGCGCGGAATCTGTTGCCTGCGGCCGGGCGTGCCAGGGTTGTCGGATAACATCCGGGTCAAGAGCATTATCGGGCGGTTCCTCGAACACGGCCGTATCGTTTGTTTCGGCAACGGGCATGGTCTTCCTTCGCCAAAGGCGAAGGTGTTTATTACGTCAGCGGACTGGATGCCGCGAAACCTCGATCGGCGCGTCGAAGCGTTGGTTCCCATCGACAATCCGACAGTGCACGAACAGGTGATGGGACAAATCATGGTCGCGCTTTTCAAGGACCACGCGCAAAGCTGGAGCATGCAAGCGGATGGCAGCTATGTCCGTCATCCCGCTTACCTGCGGGAGGACGCGTTCTCCGCCCATACCTACTTCATGACCAATCCATCATTGTCCGGCCGCGGCCGCGCTTTGAAAATGGTCCAGCGGAGGCCAGTATCGATTGTCGGCGAAAGCCGTTAGCATCATGGGCATTGTCAGCGCGGAGACGCGTCGCGAGCAGCAGGGCATGAGCCGTCCCCGCGATCGGCAGCAGCCGGTGGCGATCGTCGATATTGGCTCGAATTCAGTGCGTCTCGTTATTTATGAAGCCTGTTCGCGCACGCCGGCGATCCTTCATAATGAAAAGATGATCTGCGCGATCGGCCGCAACATGGTGTCAAGCGGCCGGCTCAGCGAAGACGGCATACGATCGGCGCTGCAGGTCCTCGGTCGGTATCGGGTCGTCGCTGACGCGCATCGTGTCGAACTTCGCGAGGCAGTGGCGACGGCGGCCGCGCGCGACGCGCCGAATGGGAGGGAATTCGTCCGGCGGGCGGAAGCGGCCTGGGGCCGGCCCATCCGAATTCTTTCAGGCGAAGAGGAAGCGCGCGTCGCGGCCGAAGGCGTGCTTTCGGGCATTCCAGACGCGGACGGACTTGCCGCGGATCTGGGCGGCGGAAGTCTCGACATGGTGCCGGTCCGGAATGGCGAGACAGGCACGCCGCTGACCTTTCCATTCGGTCCGTTGCGGCTCATCGACCTCTCCAAGGGAGATCCCGACAAGGCACGCAAAATCGTGGACGACGGCCTTTCGCAGATCCCGGATATGCGCGAATGGGCCGGGTCCGCGCTGTACGCGGTGGGTGGAGCATGGCGCAGCTTTGCCCGCGTCGACATGGAAGAGGTTCGCTATCCGCTTCACGTCCTGCACCATTACGAAATTCCGCGCGGGCGGGCGTTGAGGCTTGCCCGCGTGGTAGCGCGGATGTCGCGCAAATCGCTGGATCGTCTCGGAATCATCTCGCGTCGGCGCGCGGAGGCCCTGCCATATGGCGCGGTCGTCCTCGAAAGGCTGCTGCTGGCGAGCCGCATGGAGCGGGTGGTGATTTCCGCCTACGGCTTGCGCGAGGGAATCCTGCACAGCCGTCTCGCGCCGGATGAACGCGAAAAGGACCCACTCATCCAATTTGCCGCCGACACGAACCGGCGGATCGCGCGTGCCCCGGGGCATGCGGACGAATTGTTTCACTGGATGTCGCCCTTATTTGGGGAAGAAGACGCGGAAGCCCTTCGCATCCGCAAAGCCGCGTGCCTGTTTTCCGACGTGGGCTGGCGGCGCCATCCCGACGACCGCGCTGCTGGCGCCTTCAATCAGATTATCTCGGGTCCATTCGTTGGCGCCTCCCACCGCGTACGCGCTCTGGTCGCGACGGCGGTTTTTCATCGCTATTCGGGGGACGAAGATTTTCCTCTGGGTAATGGGCTTGGCGAGTTGCTGAACCCGGAAGACTCGCGACTGGCACGGCAGATCGGCCTCGCGGCGCGCCTGGGGTTTGCCTTGTCCAGTTCGGCAATTGGCGAATTGTCCCGATATTCGTTGGAGTCCACCGGACAGCGTTTTCTGCTGAAAATCCCAAGGGAGCGGGCGGCCGTGAACGGCGAGCCCGTGCACAAGCGCGTGGCAGCGTTGGCCCAGGCGCTGGACCGGCGGGGCGAGGTGGACCTTGTTTAGCTTGCAACCGCTGGCCGCGCGGTCTTTAACGGTCTCGCCCGTGGTGATGGGTGGTTGCCACCGGCGCGTAACGGCGGGGCGAAGGAGCGTAAGATGGGTGGTTTGAGCATCTGGCACATTCTCATTGTGGCGATGATTGCCGTGCTCCTCTTCGGCGGCCGCGGCAAGATTTCGGAACTGATGGGCGATGTCGCCAAGGGCATCAAAAGCTTCCGCAAAGGACTAAGCGAACCGGAAGAGGATGAGCGCCCACGCTCGCTTCCTGATCAACGGCAGGATGAGACGCTGGCGAACAGGGATCGCACCGTCGGCCGTTAGGCCTTGCCGATGATCGATCTCTCCTGGAGCCACATTCTTATCGTATTGGTGGTCGCGCTGGTGGTGGTCGGCCCTAAGGATTTGCCGCGCCTGATGCACACGATCGGCCGCTGGCTGGCCAAGGCGCGCGCCATGGCGGATCAGTTCCGCAAAAGCTTCGACGAGATGTCCCGCCAGCACGATCTGGACGAATTGCGCAAGGAAATCCAGGCGCTGCGGAACGAGCGGCCTTTCGCGGGAATTGAACAGACGCTGCACCAACCTGTTTTGCCGCACGAGCCGGCCCCCCAATTTGGCGTCGCAACGCCCGCGGAACTCGAAGCGGCGCATGAGCAAAGCCATGACGCCGCCCCCCCGCTGCCGATTGCGCCCGGTAGCGAACCGCCGCCATCATGACCGTCCGCACAGATGAGGACGAAGCGGCGATCGACGCTACGAAGGCGCCTCTGCTCGACCACCTTATCGAGCTGCGCAAGCGCATCATCTGGTCGTTGCTGGCCCTCGCAGTGTCGTTCGCCATCTGCTTTGCGTTCTCGAAGGAGATTTACGCCTTTCTTACGGAGCCGCTGGCGCACGCTCTGAAGGGTCAGCCCAATCATCACTTAATTTACACAAGCGTCTACGAAACCTTCTTTACTTACGTGAAACTGTCGGTGTTCGGAGGGCTTTGCCTGGCGTTTCCGGTCATCGCCTCGCAGATATGGATGTTCGTGGCGCCGGGCCTCTACCGGCAGGAGCGCAAGGCTTTTCTGCCTTTCCTGATGGCGACGCCAATCCTTTTTCTGATCGGCGCGGGATTCGTGTTTTATGTGATGCTGCCTTTCGCCATCCGCTTTTTCGTCGGCTACGAAACGCCCGGCGGGCCGAACAACCTCGGCATCGAATTGATGCCGAAAGTGAGCGAGTATCTGGATTTCGTGACGACGCTGATCTTCGCGTTTGGTCTCACGTTCCAGCTGCCGGTGCTGCTGTCATTGCTGGGTCGCGTGGGACTGGTCACCAGCGCGCAGCTGCGCGGGGCGCGCCGCTATGCCATTCTGGCGATCACCGTGGTGGCCGCCATTCTCACGCCGCCGGATTTTATCAGCCCCTTCACGCTGATGATTCCGTTAATCCTGCTGTACGAACTCTCGATCTGGTGCGTGAAACTGATCGAACGGCAGCGCGACCGGGACGCGGCGGCCCGCGCCGCTGAAGCAAGCTGACAACGACTAGCGCTGAGAGGCTGCTTCGTTCCCCTGAATGATCGCCGCGCGGAGCTGGTCGGTGATGTCGCTCATTCCGGCCGGTGAGTGCGGCATCAGGATGACCTTGCTGCCAGACGAAATCCCGATCTCCTTCATGGTGTCGAAATATTGGGTCAGCAGGACAAGGTTCAGCACCTCGTGTTCGTTGACGCTGCCAATCTTATCCGTGAAAGCGGCAATGGATTCGCGCAGGCCGTCGATGATGGCACGGCGCTGCTTGGCAATGCCTTCGCCCTGGAGGTGTTTGGATTCGGCCTCGGCTTCGGCGTTCTTCACCACCAGGATCTTGTTCGCTTCGCCCTTCGCCGCGGCGGCGACCTGCAGGCGCTGCTGGGTCTGGATTTCGTTCATCGCCGCCTTGACGTTGTCGGCGGGATTAACGTCGGTCACCAGTGCATTGGGAATCTCGAAGCCGTACTGCCGCATCGAGACGTCGAGCTCGGTCTTGACCGCGGCGCCCACGTCGTCCTTCTTCTCGAACACCTCGTCCAGATTCATCTTCGGAACCTTGGCGCGCACAACGTCCAGCACGTAGGATTTGATCTGCTCCTCATGGTCCTGGAGCTTGTAAAAGGAATCCGCCTCGCTGCCTTCCACCACGCGATACTGCACGGCCACGAACAGCCGCACGAAAACATTGTCGAGCGTTTTTGTTTCGACCTCCACGAGCAGCTGCTGCACGCGCAGGGAGACGCGCTGCACGACGTGCTCGATATACGGGATTTTGAAATTGAGCCCCGGTCGGGCGGTGCGGACATACTTGCCAAAGCGCTCGATGATGGCGCGGGTTTGTTGCTGCACCGTATAAACGCTGCCGAAGATCAAACCCAGCAGGAACAGTCCGGCCAGGAAGAGTACGATCAAATCGAAAAGTTCCATGTCCTGCCCCTTCTAAAGTACCGCGCCCATCTGGCCCCTGTGGCGCAGCGCGTGATCGGCCAGCACGCAGGCCATCATCGCTTCCCCCACCGGCACCGCGCGTATGCCGACACACGGATCGTGGCGGCCCTTGGTCACGATCTCCGTCTCTCTGCCGGCCACGTCGATCGTCTTGCGCGGCAAGAGGATGGAGGACGTTGGCTTCACCGCGAAGCGCACCACGATCGGCTGGCCCGAGGAAATTCCGCCGAGAATTCCGCCCGCGCGATTGGAGAGAAAGCGCGGCCTGCCATCATTGCCGGCGCGCATTTCGTCCGCATTCTCTTCACCGGACAGCATGGCGGTGGCGAATCCATCGCCGATCTCCACACCCTTCACGGCATTGATGCTCATCATGGCGGCCGCAAGATCGGCATCGAGCTTGCCGTAAACGGGCGCGCCGAGACCGGCCGGAATCCCCTCCGCCACCACTTCGATCACCGCGCCGCAGGACGACCCCTGCTTTCGCACCTGCTCGAGATATTCCGCCCACGGTTGCACTGCTTCTGCATCCGGGCAGAAGAAGGGATTGCGGGGAACCTCCTTCCAATCCCACCGCGCCCGCTCGATGGATTCGCTGCCCATCTGGATGAGCGCGGCGCGGATCGTCGCGCCGGCATACATCTGGTGAAGCACCTTGCGGGCGATGGCGCCGGCCGCGACGCGCAAGGCTGTCTCGCGCGCGCTTTGCCGTCCGCCGCCGCGATAGTCACGCACGCCATACTTCGCCCAATAGGTGTAATCGGCATGGCCGGGGCGGAATTTGTCGCGGATTTCGGAATAGTCCTTAGACTTTGCGTCCACATTTTCGATCAGCAGGGCGATCGGCGTTCCTGTCGTCACCTGCGCGGGCAGCCGCTCATCCTGAAACACTCCGGACAGGATACGAACCGTGTCCGGCTCTTTGCGCTGGCTGACATATTTCGATTGACCAGGACGGCGGCGATCCAGCTCGGCCTGGATGTCGGCTTCGACGAGCGGAATGCCGGGCGGGCAGCCATCCACCACGCAGCCGATGGCCGGGCCGTGACTCTCGCCAAACGTGGTCACGCGAAACAGATGTCCGAAGGTGTTGAACGACATCGCTAGTTACGCCAATCCGTTTCCGTGCCGGCTGTGAGGCGGATAATTGTGGCGTGCAATGGCTGGAAAGCAAGAACAGCGTCTGTGGGAAGTTGCAGATAGTGTGCGCGAATCATCCGGACAGTCCCTGCATGAGAAACGATGACGGCGTTCTTTTCCAGCGACGCAAGAAAATCGCCCACGCGACAGTGGAGGTCCAAGAGACTTTCCCCGCCCGGATGCGGCCAGTTCCATCGATCCGCAAAAGCGGGGTCCGCCTTCATTTCCGTCTCGATTTCGTGCCATTGCCGAAAAGTGTTCGCTCCGCAATCCAGTTCAGAAAGGCGCCGGTCGGAAATGTAGTCGTAAAGCGGGAGGCCCGCGGCTTCTCGCGCGATCTCCATGGTTGTGGCAGCCCTATGCAGCGGGCTTGCGTAAAACTGGAAGTCAGGGAGTTTGGGCTCGACCTCTACAAGCAATTCTCCGGCGCGACACGCCTGCAGCCTGCCGCGCGCGGTGAGAGGGGAATCGCTCTGCCCAGCGACACGTCCCTTCAGGTTGTGTTGGCATTCGCCGTGACGGATGAGATAGAGAGTCAGCGACCGGAAGTCGCTCATTCCGGTTTCGGAACCGTGATGTCCGGCGCATCCACTGCCTTCATGCCGACGGCGTGATAGCCGCAATCCACGTGCAGCACCTCGCCGGTGACGGCGCGGCCGAGATCGGAGAGCAGGAACAGCGCCGTCGAGCCGACTTCCTCAAGTGTCACGGTGCGGCGAAGCGGCGAATTGTACTCGTTCCATTTCAGGATGTAGCGGGAATCGGCGATGCCGGCGAATGCCAGTGTTTTGATCGGTCCCGCGGAAATCGCGTTCACGCGGATGGCGCGCTTGCCGAGATCCTCGGCCATGTAGCGAACGCTGGCTTCCAATGCCGCCTTCGCGACACCCATGACGTTGTAGTGCGGCATCACTTTCTCGGCGCCGTAATAACTGAGTGTCAGCATGCCGCCGCCGTTGGGCATCAGCTTCTCCGCACGCTGCGCCACGGCTGTGAAGGAGTAGCACGAGATGTCCATCGTCATCCGGAAGTTTTCCGGCGTGGTGTCGATGTAGCGGCCCTTGAGCTGATCCTTGTCGGAAAAGGCAATGGCGTGGACGACGAAGTCGAGCGAGTCCCATTTGCCGCCAAGGTCGGCGAACGCGGCGTCGAGCGATTCCGGCTGCGAAACATCGCAGTCGATCACGGCAGCCGGGTTCAACGGCTCGACCAGCGGCAGCACGCGCTTGCGGAAGGTTTCCCCCTGATAGGAAAAAGCCAGCTCCGCGCCAGCCTCGTGCAACGCCCTGGCGATGCCCCAGGCGATGGAGCGGTCATTGGCGACGCCCATGACGAGCCCGCGTTTTCCGCTCATCAGTCCTTGCGTGGACATCCCCATCACTCCGTGGCGGCATTGGCGGGGCTAAGGCCGTTTGCCCGAAAAGGCAAGCATTCCGCCATCGACGCTTGACCGGAACCTCTCTGCTGCCGTGCCGTTGCCGAGGGCGGAGGTATCTCATGAACGTCGCTGACGAACGCACGAAATCCTGCTGGATGGAATTCCCGCTGCCGCGGAGGCGGGCATTGCATGGCAATATGGAAGCAGACGCGGTCGTGATCGGCTCCGGCATTGCCGGGCTTTCCGTGGCCTACGAGCTCGCGGCGCGCGGGCGTTCTGTGATCGTGCTGGATCGCGGTGGGATTGGCAGCGGCATGACGGCCCGCACCACGGCCCATCTCGCCTCCGCCCTGGATGATTTTTACTCGGAGCTGATCAAGTCGCGCGACCAGAGCACTGCGCGGCTTCTGCACGAAAGCCTCGCGGCGTCGATCGACCGGGCTGAACAGATTTGCGCCACCGAAGGTTTCGATTGTGACTTTGCCCGGCTGGACGGGTACTTGTTTCTGGCGCCGGACACGCCGCGCGAGGATCTTCACAGCGAATTCGAAACCTGCCGCGGGCTTGGCGTCGCGGTTGTCGAGCAGCGCGGCATCCCGCTGGGCGGAATGAGCAATGTTCCCGCCTTGCGTTTCGCCCGGCAGGCCCGGTTCCACCCCCTGAAGTATCTCGCTGGGCTGCAGGAAGCGATACTGGGGCGCGGCGGCTCGCTGTATGCCAACACGTGCGTCACGTCTGTGGAGGAGCTGGACGGCACGGTGCTGGTCAAGACGTCCGAAGGACACGAAGTGCGCGCGCGCGATGCTATTGTCGCCACCAACTCGCCGATCAACGATCACGTCGCCGTCCACACCAAACAGGCGCCCTACCGCACATACGTTGTCAGCGGGACGATTCCGCATGGAAGCCTGGCGGACGCGCTTTATTGGGACACGCTGGAGGCTTACCACTATGTTCGGCTGCAACCGTGGTCAGATCGCGACGATCTCATAATCGTCGGCGGTGAGGATCACAAATCCGGGAAGGCCGATGACGGCGAAGAGCGCTTTGGCAGGCTGGAGCAGTGGGCGCGTGCTCGCATTCCACAGCTGAAAGAAATCACGCATCGCTGGTCGGGGCAGGTGTTGGAGCCCGTCGACCATTGCGGCTTCATCGGAAAGAATCCCGGCAACGACCATGTTTACATGGTGAGTGGTGATTCGGGGCAGGGCATCACCAACGGCATCGTCGGAGGAATGGTTATCGCGGACCTGATCGCGACGGGCGCAAATCCCTGGAGCGAAGTGTACAATCCGTCGCGCAAAGTCGCCGGGAGCCTTGGCGAATATCTCACCGAGAATCTTGGTGTGGCCAAGAATTTTGCCGAATATGTCACCCCCGGCGATATAGATTCTCTCGAAAAGCTGAAGCCGGGCGAGGGCGGTCTCTATCGCAAGGGCCTGCACAAGGTTGCAGCTTGCCGCGATGCCAACGGTGTCCTGCACACGCGGTCCGCCTCCTGCACCCACATGGGCTGTGTCGTGCATTGGAATTCGCTGGAGCAGTGCTGGGATTGCCCCTGTCACGGCTCCCAGTTCGCGCCGGACGGCACCGCCTTGAACGGCCCCGCAGTGACCGCTCTTGCGGATGAAAGCAAGCTGGCGGTTGAAGCGGGCTAGGATTGGCTTACCTTCTTTGGCGTGCGGCCTTCCATTCCGGGAAAGAAATGGGAGAATACCGGAACTCCGGTCACGGCGTGCCGTTGTACCGCTGGTGTAAAGAGTCGCGCAGTTCGCGCGGCAGCGAAAGGATTGACCCATGAGCTCGCAGCACGAACCAACCAGCCCATATCTCGCGGAGGGGACCGAATTGACACCGCCAGAAAGAAGTGACGACGCCGGTCAGGGCCAGGGCAACCGGTCCAGCGGCGTGAAGGGGCAAATTTCGGAGCTCGCGCAAACCGCCAAGTCGCAGGCATCGGCTGCAATTCAGCCGATCGCGAAGAATGCAAAGAGCATGGCAGAGGAACAGAAATCCCGCGGCGCCGAACGCCTCGGCGGCATCGCACAGGCGGTGCACGGTGCGGCCGATGAAATCGCCCGTGAGGTTCCGTTCGCGGCCGACTATATCCATTCGGTGGCCGGAAAGCTTGACGATGCTTCCGGGTTGTTGCGGGACAACAGCGTCGAAGATCTGGCGCGGATGGCTATCGATTTCGCGGAGGAACGTCCGGTCGTGTTTATCGGGAGTGCGCTCGCCGCGGGCTTCGTGGTTTCGCGGCTTTTGCGCAGTTCGGTGACCTTAGCGGACGAGGACGAGGAATGAACCTCGATCGGGGGATCGGTACCGTCTTTTCCGAGTTGCTGGGCGAAATCAGCGCGCTGATCCGCAACGAAATCCGGCTGGCCAAGGCGGAAGCGGTCGAGAAGGTGCGCCGCATGGCCATCGGTCTGGCAATGATGGTGGCCGGGCTCTTCGTGCTGATTTTGTCGCTTGTCTTCCTGCTCGAAGCCGCCGTGGGCGGCTTGATGCTGCTGGGCCTGAATTTCGCCGTGTCCTGCCTGATCGTGGGCGCGGTCATTTTTGCGATGGGTGGGCTTGCGATTTGGCTGGGACTGGGCCGGCTCAAGGTTGGTAAACTGTCCGAAACCAAGACGGCCGACCAGATTCGGCGCGACGTTGCGAGCGTGCGGGCACAGGTTCAGGCGTGATGAGCGACATCCCCGCCATCGAGCGCGATTCGGAACAACATCGCGCCAATATTGCAGCGCTGGTCGATGAGCTGCGGGCGCATGTCACACCGGGCGAAATCGCCAACCAGTTGTTGGGTCCGGACGCCGGTCGCGACATGGTTCGCATGCTGGTTCACGAGGCACAGCGGCAGTTTCGTCGAAATCCGGTGCCTGTCGCCCTGATCGTTACTGGAGTGGCCTGGATTGTGCTCGCCGACAGTCTGCGAAGGCAGCGAGTGGTGCCGCTTCACGATGGGCTCGACTATCAAGGTTATGACGAACTCGAAGGCGCTGGATCGCCTGGGGCAGTGAGGCGGATTGTTGACCATCTTCGGGAGGCGCGCGCGCGACCGCGTATTGTCGCGGCACAAGGACAGCAGGAGTTAACGATGACAAGTTCGGGCAAAAACGGCGACGGCAGACTCGAACCGGGCGAAGCCGCGCTTCAGAACGAAACAGAAGGCAGCGATCGTTCGCGCGGGTTTGTGGGCCGAACGGTGCAGAAAGGGCGCGACGCCGCCAAGAGCGCTGCCAACCGGACACAGGAGATGGCAACCGGTTTCGCCCATACGGCGTTGCACAAGTCCGGAGAAGCAATCAGCAGTGCGGCGGATGCAGTCGGTGAGGCTGCCTCTTCCGTCAAGGAAAGGACAACGGAAATGGCACGAAGAACAGGACGCGCTGCGAGCAACACGGCGAGCCGCGCGGGTTCGGGTGTGGGACAGCTGGCCCGCGAGCAACCTCTGTTGGTGGCAGGTGTAGGTTTCGCGATCGGCGTGGCACTGGGCGCGCTTTTGCCCTTGAGCCGGCTGGAAAACAGCATGCTTGGTGAGCAGGCCGAGAAGTTAAAAGGCAGGGCCCGCGAATTGGCCGATGAAGGCTACGAAAAGGTGAAATCCGTGGCGCAGCGCACCTATGATGCGGCGGCGGAAACCATTCGCAGCGAGACCGAAAAAAGCGAGGCCGGGACAACCACGACCGGCGATAAGACCGTCGGGACGCAGGGGTCGGAAGGCGCCTCCGATGACGGAGCGAACGCTTACCGCCACTGAGGATCACGGCCAGCGAGCTGCGGCTTGGACGCCGCGGCTCGCTTCGGCAGCGCTCGCTGCTCTTCTGCTTGGCGCCGGCTTCGGTCGGCACGAACATCCGCGCCGCTTCAGCACCACTCCAGTTCAACCCAAGCTTGCGCGACTGACACCCAAATCGTTCCTCCTGGAGCTCTACAAGCAAATCTACGATGACCGCGTTGTGGCGATCTCAGCGGGTGTCACCTTCTTCCTGCTCCTGGCGATCTTCCCTGCGACCGCGGCGATCATTTCGATTTACGGAATTTTTGCGGACACACGCTCGATCCATGGCGATCTCTCGTCGCTGTCCACCATTCTTCCGGGCGGCGCCGTCTCAATACTCGGGGAACAGATTCAGCGTCTCGCGTCCAAGAGCGACAAGGCGCTGGGGCTTGCCGCCTTGGGCGGTTTGGCCTTCTCGTTGTGGAGCGCGAATGCGGGCATGAAAGCGCTGTTCGACGCGCTTAACATCGTGCTCAGGGAAAAGGAAACCCGGGGATTCATTAGGCTCAATCTGATATCGCTGACATTCACCGCGGGCATGCTCTTCTTCGTGCTGCTGGCGATTGCCGCCATGGGAGTCGTACCGGCTTTCTTGAAGACCGTTTCGTGGAGCCGCTATCTCGAATTCGCGATCGATCTTGTGCGATGGCCGGTCGTCTGGGGAGTGCTCGCGCTGGGGATCGCGCTGCTCTACCGTTTTGGTCCCGGCCGCAGTGGCATTCCGTGGCGCTGGATCAGCTGGGGTAGCGCGCTGGCTGCTTTTGTGTGGATCGTTGCTTCGATGGGGTTTGCGTATTACGCGGCGCGCTTCGGCACCTTTAATCAAACCTACGGCTCGCTTGGCGCGGGCATTGGCTTCATGACCTGGATCTGGATTTCGGTGATCGTCATCCTGATCGGCGAGGAGGTGAACGAAATCCTGGATTCGAGCAAACATCCCGAAAAGGAAGCGAAAGAGCATCCTTTGGGCGTCGCCGGCAAGGCCCCGCGCCTTCACGCCTGACCGTTTGTCGGCTCCCTGGGGGAGCAATCCATCGAATTGCAACTTTTCATGGCGTCGCCGCGTTCTTGAGCCATCCGAGGGGGCATAACGAGCGGATTCTGCGGAGTCGGACATGAACGGATTGATTTATCTGGTGGGCCTTATCGTCGTCATTCTGGCGATCCTGTCGTTCTTCGGCCTGCGTTGAGCTGAGAACCAGGAGATAACCATGGCCATCGTTCAGGAAAGTACCGTGCCGGTCACCGGCCCGGTTGTCAGCGTGCACTGGGGTTCGATTATTGCCGGCGCCATTGCCGCGGCGGCTGTTTCGTTCGTGCTGCTTGCCTTTGGAGCGGGCGTGGGTCTTGCGGTCAGTTCCGTGTCCCCCACCTGGCGAGATGCATCCTTTGCTCTATGGTTCCTTTCCGGCCTCTATCTTGTCCTGGTTGCGCTGTTGAGCTTCGGCCTGGGCGGTTACGTCGCCGGCCGTTTGCGGACGCGCACCGCCTCGGTGGTGGCCTCTGACGAAAGTGAGTTTCGCGACGGCATGCATGGCCTGCTCGCGTGGGCACTGGCGATTGTGTTGGGCGCGGTGATTGCGCTCGGTGCGGCTGGCGTGGCGGCGCCCGCGGCCGTACCCGGCAGCGGCAGCGCTGGGCCGTCCACGTCGGTAGCCGGCGAAGATTCGCTGGCTTATGAGCTCGATCAATTGTTCCGCTCCGAGCGGCCATTGCCGGCGGACGATGTCAACTACGCCCGCGCGGAGGCGGCGCGGATTCTATTGACGTCGTCGGGCCATAGCGGAGTCTCGGCGGAGGATCGCGACTACCTGACGATGCTCGTCTCCACCCGCGCGCATGTCTCGCCGGAAGAAGCCGATGCGCGGGTGAGCAAGATCATCCCTCGCTCGCATGACGCGCTAAAACGCGCGCGGCAGGCAGGTGTGATGATCGCGTTCCTGTCGGCCGTCGCCTTGCTGCTCGGTGCCGCCGTGTCGTGGTACGCAGCACGTGAAGGTGGCCGCGAGCGCGAGATCGGCGGCGCGCCGACATGGCGCACCTGGTCGTCGCGCCCGGCCCGACTGTAGACAACGAGAATTACCCCGGCGTGGACGAGGCTGCTTTCGAGCGCCTCGTTCGCGTTTTTTTGTGATGTGGGAACTCAGCCTAGCGCAGCTTCGCGCGCGGATTGTAGTTGGCCGTCCAGCTCTCCGCGAATTTGCGCAGCTCGGCATCGGCGCCATCGGGAAGCGCGACGACCAACTTCACATAGAGATTGCCCGCCGCCTCATTTCCATGCGCGGGAATACCCTTGCCCTTCAGGCGCAGAACCGTGCCGGAATTCGAGTTCGCAGCGACGCTGAGTGCCACCGAACCCGTAAGCGTCGGTACGGTGATCTTTCCGCCCAGTACGGCTTCCTGCAGCGTGATCGGCAAGTCCATGCGCAGATCGTTGCTGTCGCGCGTCAGATAGGGATGCGGCGAGACCGCGACATTCAGCAGGATATCGCCGCGCGGGCCGCCATTGCGGCCTTCGCCACCTTGGCCCTTGAGGCGAATTTGCTGCCCGTCACGCAGGCCCACCGGAATGCGCACGTCCACCTCACGCCCGTCGGGCATGTAGACACGGCGCGTGCCGCCTTTGGCAGCATCGGCAAAACTGACGGTGACAGACATCTCGTAGGTCTCGCCGGGGCGCGCGCGCCTGCGCCGGCCGCCGCCGCCACCACCGCCGCCGAACAGCTCAGAAAGGATGTCCTCGGGGTGGAATCCTTCCGCGGTCTCGCCGCCGCTCCAGGTATGCTGGAAACCGCCGCGACCCCCGAACGGGTTGCCTTCGAAACCGCCATGCGAGCGCGGATCGAAGCCGCGCGGATTGCCGCTGGCGTCGATTTCGCCGCGGTCGAACTTGGCGCGCTTCTCCTTGTCACCCAGGATGTCGTAGGCGCCGCTGATCTCCTGAAATTTCTTCTGCGCGGTGGCGTCACCGCCCTTGGTATCGGGATGGTGCTTCTTGGCCAGCGAGCGGAAAGCCTTCTTGATGTCGGCTTCGCTCGCGCCCTTGCTCACCCCCAGAATGTCATATGGATCGCGCATGCTGTCTCCGGCCGCCGGTCGATAATCGCGGCCAGCCTACAATATGGGGATTCGTCAAGCGCCGTTAAGGCCTCGGCGGCGATACCGCACCGGACTTCAGAATGGCCAGGCGGTCCGCGGCATGCGGGACGCCGCGCGCCGCGGCCTGCGCATAAAGTTCTTCCGCACGCGCCACGTCGCGCGGTACCACCTGCCCCCGCTCGTAGATTTCTGCCAGCCGGAATTGTGCCGTGGGGTGGTTCATCTTCGCGGCGGCTTCTAGCCATGGCAGCGCGGATTGCGGATCCGGCGGGCCCACCTCTCCATTGAGATACATGTCCGCCAGATCGGATTGCGCGGTGGTCAGTCCGGCATCCGCCGCCTGCTTGAGATACTGCAACGCGCCTTGCGGATCCCGCGCGGTACCCCAGCCGCGGCGTTTCAGCAGCGCCACGTTGCGCATGGCGGCGACATCGTCGTGATCCGCGAGCCAGTAAAACACCTGATAGGCATGCACGTAGTCGCGGGCGTCGAAATAGGCGGTGCCGCGGTTGAACATCGCTTGATCGCCGGGGATAGGCGGCGCACCCTGCTGATCCGGCTGCTCCTGCTGCGTGGGGAAGGGCGCATCGCCCAGCAGCGGCGTCGACTGCTGCGCCAGCGCGGGAGACGCCACGAGAAGCAAGACAAACAAGAGAAGAACCGGCCCCATGGATGGACCTTAGCAGCGGCGCTTTAAGGGGCAAGTCGGAGGTGCTAGGCAGCGGCCATGAGCGATGTCGGTCGGCCTTTGGACGATGGCGGGATAGGTCCGCGCGACGATCCCTTCGCCCTGTTCGATGCCTGGTTCGAGGAAGCAAAGAAATCCGAGCCGAGCGAGCCGAACGCCATGGCGCTAGCCACCGCCGATAGGGAAGGCCGCCCCAATGTGCGCATGGTGCTGCTGAAGGAAGCGAATGCCAGCGGCTTCGTTTTCTATACCAACTATGAAAGCGCGAAGGGAAGCGAGTTGCTCGCCAATCCGCACGCCGCGCTCTGCTTTCTCTGGAAAGGCATTGGCAAACAGGTCCGTGCGCGCGGCGCCGTCGCCAAGGTCAGCGAGGCCGAATCGGATGCCTATTTCGCCTCGCGAGCCAAGGACAGTCAGATCGGCGCGTGGGCCAGCGCGCAGTCGCGGCCGATGGAAGGCCGCTTCGCGTTTGAGAAGGAAGTCACGAAATACGCCGCCAGATACGCGCTCGGCAAAGTGCCGCGTCCGCCTTATTGGGGCGGCTTTCGGCTGGCGCCCATTGAAATCGAATTCTGGCGCAATCGGCCGTTCCGGCTGCATGACCGGCTCGTTTATCGCCGCGCAGCGCCGGACGCGCCGTGGCGCACCGAGCGCCTGTTTCCGTGAGCGAGAACTTCGCCGTGGCCGCGGCTGCCGTGGACGGCACGCACGGCCGGCTCATGCGTCGCGCCGCGTTCGCCTCTGTCGGCGTATCCGTCGCGCTCGTCGCATTGAAGGCGATGGCCTACCTGCTCACCAATTCGGTGGCGATGCTGGCATCGCTGGCCGATTCCGCGCTCGATCTTTTCAGCTCCACGCTCAATCTTGTCGCCATCCGTTCGGCGCTGACGCCGGCCGACGCCGAGCATCGCTTCGGTCACGGCAAGGCGGAGCCGCTGGCGGGCCTCGCGCAGGGCGCCTTCATCGCTGGCTCGGCAACATTTCTCGTGGTCCAGGCGATCAACCGCTTCATCGCGCCGCAGCCGCTGGACCATCCAACGGCAGGGCTGATCGTGATGGCAATTTCCATCGCGGCGACACTGGCGCTGATCATGTATCAACGCCGCGTCGTGGCGAAAACAGGTTCGATCGCCATTGCCGCCGACCGCATGCATTACGCCAGCGATCTTATCACCAACATCGGCGTTGTGGTGGCGATCGGGCTGACGCAATGGTTCGGCTGGCGGCTGGCGGACCCAATCATTGCGCTGCTGATCGCCGGCATTCTGGTCTACAGCGCCTGGGGCGTCTTTCTCCAAAGCTACAACCAGCTGATGGACCGCGAACTGCCGGACGCGGAGCGGGAGCAAATCAAAACGATCATCATGCGGCATCCGGAAGTGCGCAACCTGCACGATCTGCGCACGCGCGCCGCCGGCGTGCACACCTTCATCCAGTTTCACATCGAACTCGATCCCGCCATCAGCATCACCCGCGCGCACGAGATCAGCGATGCCGTGGAAAGGTCCGTGTGCGCGGAATTCCCCAAATCCGAAGTGATCATCCACCAGGATCCGGCGGGACTGGAGCGCCCCGCCGGCCTGGCGCGGAGTTGACGCCCTCTAGTCCGGAAGCCCGAAGACATCGAGGCGGCCGCCGAAGCCATGCTCCGAGCTTCCGATATAGATTTTGCCGTTCACAATCGTCGGTGAGGAGTTGAGCAACGGATCGTCCAGAAGCCACTTTTTTGTTTCATAGCAGCTGCCCTTGCAGTCCGCGGGCCAAACGAACAGTTCGCCGGTGTTCCGCGCTCCATACACGAGGCCGTTCGCAACGACTGGGGAGGCCGCGAACGCGGCCTGGTTGCCGCTGCCGAACAGGGACGCGTTGCCCTGACAGTTTTTGCATCCGACCGCATTGTACACCGCAACGCGATCCTCGAGATCGATATAGACCCGGTCATTGGCGACGGCAGGCGAGCCGTAGAAGTAGAAATCGTCCTCTTTCACCTGCCAGACCGGCGCGCAGCTCTGGGCGCCGCAGCCCTTGGCGTCGAACGCCGAGATTGCATGATACGAGCCGATGTAGACGATCCCCTTGTAGATCGCGGGGGACGAATCGTAGGTGGCGCCGTGGGTGTCGCCGCTCCACAGCGGCTTGCAGACCGCCTTGCCGCAGCCCTTGGCATCGAACGCATAGAGCCTGCCATCGAGCGCGCCATGCGAGGAGCCAACATAAACAACGCCCTTATAGACAACCGCGGTCGAGCCGATTCCGCCTTGTACTTTTCCCTTCCACAGCGGATCGCACAGCTTCTTGCCGCACCCTTCGGCATCGAACACGTAAAGACCGTCATTGCCGATATACACGAGCCCGTTGTCGACGATGGGAGAGGAGCCGGAATCGCCCGTGGGCATCTTGCCTTGCCACAACGGTGGGCAGACATCCTTGCCGCAGCCCTTCGCATCGAAGGCATTCAGTTTTCCGCTGTTGTCATCGAAGCCGGTCTGCGAACCGACATAAACAATGCCGTTCGCCACTGCCGGCGATGAGGTGACCTGAGCGAGATAGCTCGACTGCCAAAGGGGGCGGCAACTGTCGGAACCGCAGCCGTCGGCCGCGATGGCGGATAGCGTACCGTCCTCTTCGCCGATATAGGCAACGCCGTCGGCGACTGCTGCGGATGACTGATAGACGAGTTCGCCACCCAGAAAACCATGCCATAGCCGCACGACGTTTTGGATGTTGTTCTTGTTCAGCGTTGTTTCGAATTTCTGATAGCCAGTGTGCTTTTCGTCAAAGCGATAGTGTGGCCAGTCCACCGCCTTTGGCGGTGCAGCACCCGCTGCCGCCTCAACGGCAGACAGCGGCAGGGCTGTCAGCAAGAGAACGGCCAGAGGGGCGGTAACAGATTTCAAACCGGCGCGAGACATGAAGGAGCTCCCCGAGTTCCTGCCAAATTGCTGGTCTGCCAGTAAGACGTAGGGTCAGCCGCACTTTATTCCTTCCCGGTTCTAATAAGCGCAGACCAAGGGGGAACGCGTCGTCGGACCTTGGTAAAATCGGTTATGGGGTGGTGTGTCTGCGTATAGGTGCACCGGCGCTTCAGCATCTGCGAATTGCATCACCGCGGACGCGCGCGGGCGAGATAGTGGCCTCGATCGGCCTTCACCAACTCACACGACCAGCCATTGTCTTCGGCGACTTGTCTCAAGGTTTCGAAATCAACCTGAAGCACCGTGAAGGGCTCTCCTATGCAGGACTTGTATTCGAAACGCATGTCCAACTCGCCGAAATAGCGGCCCTCCGCCTCTTTTCGGGCGAACTCGGCACGCTGCGCTAAGTCTGCGCCAATTCGAAGATCGAACGAGTCGGCAATCAGCTGACCGTCCGGAGAGAGAAGTTCGCGAACCCGGGTCAGAAAGCGCGGCAAATCACTGAAACGGCCGACCTTGTCCAGACCATTGCAGATGCAGAGGATTGTATAGAAAGCCGGGCCCGCAAAATCGCACACATCGGCCACCATGGCATTACGGACTCCTCGTTCCTGCATGATCGCCACGCATTCAGGCACAATATCGATCGAAGTGACTGACTGCCCCCGGCCTTGCAGCTTAAGCGAATGGACGCCTGTTCCAGCTCCGACATCCAGTATCCTTCCTCGGCATAGGTCGACCGCGAGATCCTCTATGGGATCGATATTTTCCCGGAACCAGAAAGCAGCCGGCACATCGTCGCGCTGGCCGTCCTGGTGACTGACCAATGTCGCGCCGACATCGCCACGGTAATAGTCCATCAGCGCAGCGCCATGCAGGGCGTATGGATTTTGCATCGGACTGGGCTATTTGTTCTTTACACTGAACACGACGCCATGGCCGCTGGCCCCGCCGTTGTCAGTTGTCCCATACAGGATGCCGTTCTTTCCTTCCACCAGTCCGGCATATGGGTTGGCGCCGTCGCTTGGGCTGCCCGCAAAGCTATGCAGAATTGTCTCGGCTCCATCGAGCGACATCCTGAACACTGTGCCGCAGTCGCAGGCGCCACCTCCGGTTCCTGTGGTGCCGTAAAGTGTATTGCCGATTCGTCGGAGATCGGCCTCTGGATGGGCGCCGTCGGTCCCTCCCTTGAAACTGTGAAGCACCGTCTCCTTTCCATCCGGCGCCAGTTTGAAAACCACACCCATGTCCGCCACTCCGCCGAGAAGCGTGGTTCCATAGAGATTTCCCGACTTGTCACGCACCAAGCCGCCCGCAGGTCTGCTGCCATCGACTCCGCCGGTGAAGGTATAAAGCGTGGTGAAGGTTCCCTCTGGCGTCAGCTTGAAAACGGTCCCGGAATTGTCGTCGCCGCCAAAAAACGTCGTGCCGTAGAGGTTGCCGGCTTTATCGCGGTCGAGCCGCGCGGCAGGATCTTCGCCATCGCTGCCGATAAATGTATGGAGAACCGTGAACGTCCCGTTCGCAGCCAGCTTATAGATGGTGCCATCGTTGCTGCCTCCGAGACTGCTGGCGATGCCGTAGAGATTGCCCAGCGGGTCGCGAATGAGGCGGCCTCTGGGGAAATTGCCGTCGATATTCGGATTGAAATTGTGAAGCACAATCTCCTTGCCGTGCGCGTTCAGCTTGAACAGAATTCCCCGCCCGTAGGCGCCTCCGTCTGTCGTGCTGCCGTAGAGTTCGCCGGTAGCACGGTCCAAGGTTACGCCGGCTTGTGGACCGTTGCCGTGGTCGTAATCGAACACGTGCAGCACGGTCTCTTTGCCGTTGAGCGTCAGCTTGAAAACGGTACCGGGCCCCAGCAGCCCGTCGCTCTCGCCGAGCTCCGTGGTGCCGTAAAGATTTCCGCCCTGCAATATCAGGTCCGCGTCCGGATGCGCTCCGTCCGTCCTTCCGCCGGCGAAGTTGTAAAGAACCTTGTAGTCAGCGCCCCATGCATCCCCGATCGCCGCCGAAGCCGCCATCGCGATTGCTAGGTAGAGCAATGCGGTACGGTGCGACGTCGGTCCGGAAACCATCGCGCGAATCGCCCTGCGCTATTGCGCCAGGCCGAGGACATAGAGCCGCCCGCTGAAGCCGTGATTTGAGCCGCCGATATAAATTTTGCCGTTCACAACGGTCGGCGAGGAATTGACGATGGGATCGTCCAGCAAACGACTCCAGATTTGGTCGCAGGTGCCCTTGCAGTCCGCGTTCCAGGCGAGGATTTCACCGCTGTTTCTTCCGGCATAGACGACACCGTTGGCGATGGTCGGCGAAGATGCGATCGCATCCTGCATGCCCGTTCCGAATAGCACCGCCACCGGGCCGCATGTTTCCTTTCCGCAGCCCTTGGCGTCGTAGATGTTGATCTGCGACTCCCACGGCAGATACACGCGGCCCCTGTAGATTGCTGGCGAGGCGTCGAAGAAGGCCTCATCGTCAATTGCCTGCCACAGTGCGGTGCAGGTTTTCGCGCCGCAGCCGCTGGCATCGAAAGCCGAGAGCGCGTGCGCGGAGCCGATGTAGACGATGCCGTTCGCCACTGCGGGCGAGGAATCGAACGTGGCGCCGTGCGTGTCGCCCGTCCAGATGGGATTGCAGCTCTTCTTGCCGCAGCCTTCTGCGTTGAAGGCGTAGAGGTGTCCATCGTTCGAGCCGATATAGACGACGTTCTTGTATACCAGCGCGGTGGAATTGGTGCTTCCCATCTTGCCGGTCCATAGCGGCTGACACAGTTTCTTGCCGCAGCCCTCCGCATTAAAGGCATAGAGCTTGCCGCCATAACTGCCGATGAAGATCACGCCGTTGGCGTAGACGGGCGAAGACTCCAGTATCGATTCCTTGCCGGCATCGCCTTGCCACAGCGGCGCGCACTCCGACTTGTGGCCGCAACCCTTCGCAGCGAACGCGTTCAGCTTGCCGTCGTTGGAATCGAAGCTGGTCTGCGAGCCGACATAGACGATGCCGTTCACCACCGTGGGCGAGTCGACAATCTGCGCCAGATAAGTCGATTTCCAGAGTGGCGCGGTGCAGAGATCCGAGCCGCAGCCATCCGCCGGAAAGGCCCACAGAACGCCGGTATCCTCGCCGATATAGACGACGCCGTTCACCACGGCCGGTGAGGAGTGGTAGACAAGCTCCCCTTGCAGGTCCGCCTGCCACAGCAGGCTGAGCTGGGGAACATTGTTCCGGTTCAGTGTTGTCTCGAACCGCTGATACCCATCGTGTTTCTCGTCGAAGCGGAAATGCGGCCAGTCGATCGTAGTCGGGGACTTTGCCTGTGCCGCCTGCGCCCAATGGGGGGACGTAGCGAAGACGGTCACGCCAAGCGCGATCAGACTGGCCGCAAGGGCGGAAAAATGATTGTGGAACATGGCAGGTGGCCCTCGAAATAATGGCCCCCCATCGACCCGGGCCGTGTGTCTTGGCTCCATGACGGATGAGGCGGCCCCCTCTATTCCACCGGTCCGCACAAAAATGACCTTCCGCCAGACGGGTCTGGATTATGCTGTTGCCGGCCAAAACAGACGAGGCGCTTATGACGGACTTTTCCGGTTCGTGTTCCTGCGGCATGGTGAAGTACCGGCTCGCCAGCGCGCCGATGTTCATCCATTGCTGCCACTGCACCGACTGCCAACGGCAAACGGGCTCCGCTTTCGTGCTCAATGCGCTGATCGAAACCGACCGAGTAAAAATCCTGGAGGGCGATACGCGCAGTTTCCCGCAGCCGACGGAGTCGGGACGGCCGCATGTCATCCATCGCTGTCCGGATTGCGGCACTGCGGTGTGGAGTAACTATGGCGGCCGGGAGCAGATGCGTTTCGTCCGTATCGGCACGCTGGAGAAGGCGCGGGAATTTGTCCCCGACGTGCACATCTACACGCGCTCGAAGCAGGCCTGGGTGGTGCTGCCAGGTGATGGCGTGGGGGCCACGACCGGCAAGACGCCGCTCGTATGCAACGATTATTACGAGATGAATGCCGAATGGCCGGCGGAAAGCCTCGCGCGCCGCGAGGCGCTGTTCGGCTAGAGCCTCAGATGTCCGTCAATGCAGATGGGCTACAAACCCGTGAAAGGCGTAGTTGTCATCCCGGTAGTAGCCGGTGACGGCATGGCCATTATTCAAAGAACTTGCCCACGTTCCCTGACCGAACGATTTCCCTGCCCGGAAGTCGTCGAAAAATGTCAGTTTCCCGTCAGGCGAGCGCAAACATCCCCGATTGACGCCGTGTTCATCCGTCACCGAGCCGACCACGCGGCCCTTGTTGTTCACGTCGGACCAGCCGCATCCCACACCCGAGCTGATCTGGCCGTCCGGCTGGCGAATGAATCCGGCCTCGATTCCCTCGTCGAACGTGTCATACCGTCCGACGATTTCGCGATGAGAGTTCATGCCATTGACCGTGAGATGCTGCGCGCCGGCAATCGAGAACGTCGTGATCGCGCCACTCGATAGTCTCAGGAACCCATCGAAGCTGCCGCAGCTGCTGACACAGTATGTTCCCGCAACGTCGCCCTCTGTGTTTAGGGAATTGGGGGTGGTGACAGGCGTACCGCTGACATTGAAGACAGTGTAGTCGCCTTTTCGGTTGCGCAAAAAACCATATCTGCCACCAGCGGCGTCGGTGAACGATCCGGTCACTACGCCCTTGTTGTTGATCTCGCCGGCGAATGTGGTGGTTGAACCTGCTGGATCGACAACGGTAATCGACCCGTTCCGGGCGCGCAGGAAACCGTGAAACGTTCCAGAACTGTCGCGAAAATATCCGCTGATCTGTCCCTTGTTGTTGATCCACTCGGCTTGCATCGACTGGGCCCCGGGCACGTCGAAGGTCGTTATGGTGTGATCCGGCGTTCTGATGAAGCCATGATCGTTCCCTGCATCGTCTGAATAGTTGCCGACGACCACCTCATTGTCGTTGATGTCGGTGGGAAAGGTGTCGAACCCGCCCGGCACGGTGAAGTTTGCATAGATGTGTCTGGCTGATGATTGCGTGATGGGCCCCACGCACAACGCAAGCGCAAGAGCCACGCAAAGTTTCGCGCGCATCGGTCCCCCAACTCCTGATTGCAGGCTATACTAGAGTCCGCTCGAACGCCAGGGATAATGGCCGAGGAAAGTTATGGGAGCCACCGCGCGCGCCCGGCGGCTCCCACGATCACAGGCGGCCCTGAAGGGTTTTAGGTCGCCCAGCCGCCAGGACGCGCCGCTCTAACACGACTTACTTGACAGAGCTAGTAGATAAAAATACGGTGACTGGATCAACCTCCCCTTGGCGTACGGGGCGGCTTGCCGATCTTCCCTCGGGCAAGCCGCCCTTCCTACAACTCACCGCCAAACCCGGCATGCGAAACGCGCCGGGAGGAGAATTGTCCGCATACGCATATTCTAATCCCAAGCATTTGGCGACAATTTGTGACAATTGCCTTTCTGTAAAATGTCACAGAAGCGTGGCATGATCGTCCTGTTGTGGTGGGACCAAGTCATGACAGATAAAATTCATCTGCGCGCGACCGAGGCGAGGCCCGGTCAGCGCTGGGAGGCAGGCAAATATCTCCTGTATTTTACCGGACGGGGTAACCTGGAGCTTTGGAACAGCGCCTCCAGAAATCTTCTATGGCAAAGCGGAACGAGCGGCAGCGAAGCATCGAAACTCGCCATGCAGGATGACGGCAATCTGGTGATCTACGATGCCCGGGAAAAGGCCCTCTGGGCCACCGGGACGCAAGGCAATCAATCGGCCTATCTTGCTGTGCAGACCGATGGCAACGTCGTGATCTATTCGCGGGAAGACCGCCCCCTGTGGCAGACCGCGACGCATGGCCGGTAACCGCCACGAACAATGCTTGAGCGATAAGGTGGCTGTCTGCGCCCAGGCCACAAGCTGTCGCGCGTAAAGAATCCAGCGAAATGGGGGTTTGCCCTTCATTGTAATTTCCTCCGGCATCGTCTAAGTTGGGGGCACGTGGTTTTGCGCCCGTCAGGCGAAGCACTCTCGTTGTTCCGACCCCGCTTCGCTGCGAGTTCGACCAGCCGATACTTCCGAAACCTGATGTTCCCGTTTTCCACGTCCGCTCGCGCGGTTGTCGCGCGCGTGGAACCTCGATGATCAAGGGAAAAAGATGACCATCGGTACTGTCAAATTCTTCAACACCAGCAAAGGCTTCGGTTTCATTGCGCCGGAAGGCGGCGGCAAGGACGTGTTCGTTCACGCCTCGGCCGTGGAAGCCGCTGGCATGCGCAGCCTCGCCGAAGGGCAGAAGGTGTCGTTTGACATCCAGCCCGACGCGCGTGGCGCCAAGGCGGCGAATCTGAAAGCCGTCTAAAGCCGTGCTTTCGGAGGGCGGCGGTTTTCCGCCGCCCTTTTCGTTTCATCCCACAGGGAGGCCGCCATGGCCGACACCCGATCCCCTTCGGAAAAGACCGCCGCCGCACGCAAACGCGCCAACGCGCAATTCACCGCGGCCGAGCGCGAAGCCTCCGTCTGGCAGATCATCGCGGCCGAACGCGCCGAGGTGGACGCGCGTACCGCCAAACTCAGGGCGCTGCGGCTCGCCAAGGAAGAGGCCGACCGGATTGCCGAGGCCAACGCGCCCAAGGCGGAAGCCACCGTGAAGCCGCGCTCGCGCAAACCCTCCGCGAAGAAAATCTGACCGCGCACTCTGTGCGCGCCTTTACTGTCTGCCTGGGCGCAATCTGCCACGCGACGCCGGAGAGTCGCCCGTACATGCCAAAATTGTTCTGGATCGGAGCAGGCGTGTTCGTGCTCGGACAGGCGCCGCTGATCTTGATCATCGTCGCGGCGCAACTGGGGTTGTGGGCGGATGCCGATCCCAATCCGATCGGCCCAGGCTTGCTCGCCTTCGTCAGCTTCTGGCCCGGTCTCGTGTTGATGCTGCTCGGTTTCCTGCGACGGCGGCGTGGCTCCTGATCGAGCGAACGCTCGGCGGCGCAGCAAAAGAGTCGGCGGCGGAGAGATTCCGCCGCCGCATAGTTGCCTCTGGGGATGTTAGCTTGCGGGCTGGATCAGCCCATAGAGACCATGGGTTTCCTCCTCGGGACCGGCCGTGAATGCCACGCTGCTGCCTGGGCCAGCGTCCACCGTCCACAGGCCGTCGATCTTCAGAGGTTTTTTGTTTGCACCGCGCAACGCCGTTCCGCCCGCGCCCGTATCGGCGTCATAGGCATGGATCGTGCCGTCGCCGAAATTGCCGACGAGAAGCTTGCCGTCGAGGCCGCCGAAACCGGCGGGCGCGATCGTCATGCCCCACGGCGCATTGAGGTCACCGTTGGAGATCAGGTGCTGCAGCAGATTCCCGCTCAGATCGAAGACATCCACGTAGCCTAGGCCCTTGCCCGCTTTTTCGTCTCCCTTCTTCGACCGCTTGGCAAAGGCAACATAGACCTTGCCGTTGAGCACGGCGACATTGAACGGCGCGAAGTTCTTGGGAAGAGTATTGTCGGTGAAGGATCCGGTTTCGGCGAACGTATCGTCGTAGATCGAAACCTCGTTGTTGGCGAAGTTGGCGGTGTAAATATGTTTCGCAGTCGGATCGATCGCCATGCCGGTGTATACGGCGCCTTCGCCGGAATCGTCCACGGCGACGACCGTGTTCGCGCCGTCGACGCTGGAACTCCAGCCGTCGATGGTGCCGCTCAAGGTGGCGAAGATGAAGGTCGAGGCGCCGGTGTGTCCGTTCTTGGTGACCTTGAAGCCGCTTCCCTTGTTGAAGACCTGGCCGGACGGAAACTTGCCCGTGATGTTGACGACGAGCGAGACTGGCGCGCCGGTGCTCCGGTTATAAACCGTCGAGAGGCTGGTGCCTGCGTCGGAAATCCATGCCGGACCGGAAGACGAATACGACAGCCCCCACGGATTGACGAGATTCGGATCGACGTGCGGTGCCTGGCCTGCCTGGTCGGAAACCAGCGGCACGATATTGAATTTCGCCTGCTTGGCGTTGGTGGCGGCGGCCGACGCGAGCAGCGTCAAGCCCGCCGCGAGGCAGAGTGCGGTTCTCATGATAACCCCTGTTACGTTGCGGAACGGGGTTGGGCAGCGGAATGTCCCCGCGCCTGACCCCTTATGCCAGAAGGACGGAGCAGGGCCGCCGCATATTCCTTCGGCCCATTAACATATGTAGTTCTTTATTCTGGCGGACATCCGCCGGCCACCCGGCGGAGCGAAACCGTTTACGTCGCGTGGATCATGGCACGGTCGATGACTGCCGTTACCAGTTCAGGCGCGCTGTGATGCACCATGTGGCCCACACCGTTTGCCAGTTCCAGTGAGCTGATACGCAGCGCGCCCTGCAGCCGGTGTGCCTGCTCCGGCGATACGATGCGGTCGCCATCTCCGGCAATGATCGTCACGGGCGCACGAATGTCTCTGTAATGATCCGACAATCGATTTGCGGCCGGAATCATGGAGGCGGATTCCGCAGCTGCGGCGCGCACCTGAGTGGGGCGCAACGCCAGGGGCTTCAGGCAGCGCGATAGCCTTTGCGAAACCGCGGCGGGCGCGAACAGTTGCTGCATCAGCAGCCGCCAGGTGAGCCGGCTGATGAGCGGCCACACAGTGTAGGCGAGAACATCGCCGATCAGCGGAATAGCGGGCGGCGAGAACAGCAACGCATCCGGCCGCGGCGTGGGAAAGTAATAGCCGGAGGCGAGCACCAGCCCGGCAACCGCGCTGGGATGACGAATGGCTAGCGCCAGTGCCACCAGGGTGCCCCACGAATGCCCGAAGATAATTGCTCGCTGCGCGCCAAGCTTCCGCAAGGCGGCAGCGAGCAGGTCCGCCTGTTGCTCGGGACTCTGAAAGCGTCCCGTGCCGCGCGGGCTGTGCCCGAAGCCCGGCCGATCGAACGCGATGACGCGGTATCTTGCGGCTGCACGGTCGATGAGGCCGCTGACAGCGAAATCTTCCACCGAACTGCCGTTGCCGTGGAGCAGCACCAGCGGCTTTCCTTCACCGCGGTCCACCACATGCAGCCGCTGGCCCCGCACGCGCAGAAAACGGCCGAGCGGCGGACGTTCGCGCTCCGCCTTTCGCGCCAGCCAGGCATTCGCAAGTCCAGCGGCCGCCAGCGCCGAAGCGGTTGCTGCCGTCCAGCGGACAACCGGACGCGACGAAACATTTGAGAGGATCATACAAGCCGCGTTTGGTTGGAGGAGTGACTGCAAACCATTGGAGGAGTGACTGCAAACCATTGGCGAGAGAGCTGGTTCCCACCCTCTTGGTCGCAGCCCCGCAGCCCCGCCCACTCGGCTCCCGCGGTGGCCGTTAGTGGGGCCAGGGGAATTCATCGCAAGAAAGCCTGGCCGCGTTTGCAGACATAGGCCGCTAAGCGAACGCGGCGCTTATGAAATCTGCAAGGTGTGCGGCTGGGAGGACGATCCCGCGCAATCGGCCGATCATCCCGATCTCGCCGGCGGCGCCAACCGCGAAAGCCTCAATGCGGCGCGGGCGAATTGGCGGGGACACCACAAAATACTAAACCCCTAGAACGCGGCGGCTACGCGTCTGACTCTTTACCCATGTATGCCTCATCGCTCCTGCGATTCGAAGAGATTCGGTGCCCCCGCGGTAGAAACAAACTTGGAAAAGCGCCGCTTCAAAATTTCGATTCGGCCATTGTAGCTTGCCAAATCATTCGTACTGCGGTTGTACTGATCGTACTCCAGTAACTCCTGATCAAGGCTGGCAGTTCGGCTACTTCTTTCCGCCCTTTGTCTGTTCGCTTTCCGTTGTTCTTCAAATCGGACAAGAAAGTCACGTACTAGGCGATACTCGGGTTCTTTGAGTGAGCGAATGAACCAATAATAGACTGGTATCACGCCGTTCGACACTAAAAGCCGGTCCTTTGGAAGGAAGATTTCTGTCATTATATTGAGGCCGGCAATAGTCCGGCGAGCAGCAAGTTCCAATTGAGAACGTTTTTTGGTCGCCGATCTAACGAAACTGTCCAAACTGCTTTTCTTTGTCTCTTGAGGTTTGTCGCTGAACTCAAATAACAGGAGCTTCGACGCCGCGTTGAGATCTTGGCCGCGTTGCATGGTAAAGGACACTAGCTCTACAAAGAACTCGTGCTTTGCGAGCTGGCGAATTACCGCCGGCGCGGGGCCCGCCATAGCATTTCTGATTTCTGCACCCGTAAGGGGTTTGCTTCGATTTAGGCGCACAAACAGTTCGTTGATAAGCGCCTCGCTGTTAGTGATCACGCTCATTACGGATAGATTGTAATTATCGAATGTCTCTGCAATTTCCGCGTGGTTCCGAGCAAGATCACGGTATCCCAACCCCCCAAGTTTGAGACCCGGATTTTCCAGCAACAAGAAATCGGGATTAAGAGTGATTTCTCCCGCAAAGAAATCGAAAATTGCCTCGAACCGTTGTTTGCCATCGATAATCGCGTAAGGAAGTCGCTTGCGGTTGAGCTTAGAGTCTACATACGTGAAGTCCGCGACATACAATTTCGGAACATCAAATCCATTTAGGATTGAGTCGATAAGATACCCCTTATCAGTCTTGGACCACAACCGCCCTCTGCGTTGGTACGGCGGGTCCATGTCGATTTTGTCTTTGCGGGTCTTCCACCAAGAAAGCGTTCTAGCCTCGCCGGGTGTCACTTTGAGGTTCGATTTGGACTTACTCATCGCACCTTAAATCCGAAGTGCCTTTTTGTTTCACGAGCCAAACCCTCTAGGTCTGGAAACACTACTGACTCGGTTATGCCTTGGTTAAGAAGGGCGGTGCGCATGCGCGAAATACGCGATGGGTGAATCGCAATGCCGCTCAACGCCTTCAGGGGAAATGTTCCATTTTTGACTAGCGATTGCATGGAGTCGCCACTGGTTCCAAAAATTGTGAATACGCCTTGTTGAGCAGCAATGCGAGGACTGTTGTACGCTCCATACAAGCAAACTGGGAAGTCTGCGACGACGCCGGGCAAATCCGCCGGTGCGTAACCTTTAAGACCAGCATCACCGGGGGCAAGTGGTCCACCTTGATATGAGAGATGTTGAAGCGACCGCTCGTTCCACAGGTGCGGATTCAGGACCCAAATGATTGCAGTCTTAGGTTTGCCTGATCGCCCGCCGATTGAGGACGACATCAGCGCAAAATGTAGAGCGACTAGCGAGTTTTCTGTCCAGTCTAAAAGGCGAGTTGGTACGCCGTAGTGCTGCATGAAGAACAGCGCTTCCCAATCATCCGACAGGTTGCGCGAATGGTAAGGAAGGCTCCGTTGACGAAACCGGGTCATGAGTTGCCGCTCAAGAAGCTGTAGTTCTAGGGGCTTCTTACTCGTCGGATGCCGATAGAGTGAGGGCTCCAGTGCGTGAGCGATGTTGCCACTTCCTCGAAACCAAAGCGCGTGCCCGGCGCGGCGCTGTAGGTCCTGAACGGTCTGCATGTAGTTGGGCAGACTAGTCGGTCGAAAGATTATTATTCGCGCCATTGGCAACCAGCGCTGATTCGCTCCAAATAATCTTACTGCCTATGATACAGAATTGTTATGGTAGTGTTTTCCGGCTTAGAATCTGTCGCGGCGAAAACTTGCGCTATCTCATCAAAGCCCATGTGCCGGATGTGCGGGCGAAGGTGTTCGTCTTCACCGCGCAGAAGACGATGTATGGCGGCAAGAACATCGCGCCGGGCGACACCGTGTTCGTCTTCGCCAGCGAGAATGTAGGCGGCTAGGTCACCTTGTCCGTTAATCTGGCAAGGCGCGGAAAGGATCGTGAGTGGGGGTGCCAAAAACGGAGAAGTGTTTCAGGTTCCGGGTCAGCACCGTCAACCCGTTCGCCTGCGCGATGGCCGCAATGGCGATATCGGGAAAGCCCGGCGACTGGCCTTTGCTTCGCGCCATGTCTGACAGGCCACCGGCAATCCGCGCCGCTGCCACGTCGAAGGGAAGCACCCGCTCGCTGTAGAGGTGCAGCAGCACCTCCAGCCACTGCGACAGCAGCTGGGCTTTGCGGCTGGCACCTTGCCGCCGCGCTTTCGCAATGCCGTCCTCGATTTCGGCAACCGTGATGGCGGAGAGATAGAGCTGCTCGGAATTCCGATGCATCCAGTCGAGCAGGGCCGGATTGCTCCGCCTCGCCGGCGCGCTCGCGGAGATCACGTCGGTATCGAACAGGTACATGCTAGAGTTTCGCGCTGCGCAGGCCTTTCCGGTTGCGCGCGGGAATGTCGGATGGCTCGACCGGCGCCGCCATCAGCAGCTGACCCAAAGAGGGTACCGACGAAAGCTTCTTCCACTGCTCGTAGCCGAGCACCACGGCATCGCGCCTGCCGTGGCGCGTAATGACAGAAGGCTTTCCCTCCACGGCATCGTCCACCACCGCCGAAAGGCGCTCCTTCGCCTCGCGAAGCTGGATGTTGCGCATGACGAGCCTCCGTGACTACAATAGTCACATTACTCTAGAGAGCCTCCGCAAAACAAGTGCCAACCTACGTCATCAAAGCTCCTGGCCAGGATGTGCGGGCGAGGGTGTTCGTCTTCACCGCGCAGAAGACGATGGTTGGCGGCAAGCAGATCGCGGCCGGCAACATCGTGTTCGTTTGCTAGCGAGAATGCGGACGGCCAGGGGGGTCAGGCCGCGATTAGTTCCACGCCGGGCAATTTCGCGGCACGGGCATCGAAGGTGAGCATCGCGGCGCAGCCCATGCGGCGATACTGCGCCAGCATCAGGCATTCCGCGAAATCCGCCTTGCTGTGTTCGTACGAAAAAACCGCTTCCTCCACCGCCTCTTCGCTTTCGAAGAGAAGGTCGCGCGCCTCAAGCAGCTGCTTGAACACGGCGAGGAGGGCGTGCTTGCCCAGTTTGGCCCGGGAGCGCAGCACCCATTCGGTCTCCGCCAGTGTGACCAGCGAGATGACAGCGGGCTCGCCTGTGGCCAGCGCCTGTTCAATCGCCGCACGCGCGGCCGCCGCCTGCCGGCGATCGTCGCGCAGCAGAAAGCGGATCAATACGTTGGTGTCGAGGCCGCGCATCGCTCAACGCTTCAACTTCGCCAAGGGTAGAGGCCGGCGGCCCGGCCGATGCAACGCGCCATAAAGGCTGGTGAGCCCGCGCTTCTTGGCCCGCATGATGACGGTGCCATCGGGCAGCAGAGTGTAGTGAATCTCGTCTTTGGGCCGCAGCCCCAATCCGTCCCGGATTTGCTTCGGTATCGTGGTTTGTCCCTTGCTCGTGAGCGTTCCAGTCGCCATCCATCCTCCTTACATCCTTACTGTTTATCATATTGAAAGGAGACTTGTCTGGCAATAGCGGGCTTGCGCGATGCCGCCGCAGTGCCACATGAATGCGCTCGCCAGATCGAAAGACCGACATGCCCTACGTCATCAAAGCTCATGTGCCGGATGTGCGGGCGAAGGTGTTCGTCTTCATCGCGCAGAAGACGATGTATGGCGGCAAGCACATCGCGCCGGGCGACACCGTGTTCGTCTTCGCCAGCGAGAACACGGGCGGGCCGGGGCTGATCGCGCGCGGTCGCGTCACGTCGGCGGAAGCGACGCCAAAAAAACGTGGCGTGGAACGGCAGACGCCGCGGGTGAGCATCACCGTGCAGCGCACAGCGCTCGCTAAACGCGCGCTGGGGCGGAGCGAACTCAAGCCCTTCACCGACTGGAAGGACGGCCGGCCGGAAACCGAGCTCAATTTCAAATTCTACCGCCAGGCCACCGACAAGATCGCCGGCATCTCCGACGACGCTGCCGCGTTCCTCGCCACATTCTTCTGACGCCTGCTTATCCTCCCCCGCTCGCGGGGGAGGTGCCGAGCCGCTGTTGCGGGCGAGGCGGAAGGGGGACTTGTTCTACGCCGCCCCCTACCGTCTCGCATTTCGCTTCGCTCATGGGATCCACCTCCCCCGCCAGCGGGGGAGGATATTCTGCTAATTGGAAGCGACCGGCGGCTTTTTCTTCCCCATCCCCAGAAGCGGGCGCCAGACTTTGGCGGCGATTTCCTCCGTGTGGCCGGGCTCCAGCTGGCCGAGATGGAACGGCCCGAACTGTGTCCGGATCAGGCGGGCGACCTTGCAGCCCAGCGACTCCATCAGCCGCTTCACCTCGCGGTTCTTGCCCTCCTTGAGGCGCACGCTGGCCCAGGCGTAGTGCCCTTTGGAGCGCTCCAGGTCGGCGATCACCGGGCCATATCGGACGCCGTCCAAGGTGGTGCCCAGCGCCAGCCTGTCGAGGTCGGCCTGGGTGATGCGGCCGAACAGGCGGACGCGGTATTTCCGCTCCCAGCCGGCGGCCGGCAGCTCGAGGCTGCGGGCGAAGGCGCCGTCATTGGTCAGCAGCAGCAGCCCTTCCGAGTTGATATCCAGGCGGCCGACCGAGACTACCCGCGGCAGCCGCGACGGCAGCTTCTCGAACACGGTAGGGCGGCCCTGCGGGTCGCGGTGGGTGGTCACCAGCCCTGTCGGCTTGTGGTAGCGCCACAGCCGCGTGGGTTCGGCATTCTTGATCGGCCGGCCGTCGATGGCGATGGCCTGGTCTTCGCGCGCGCGGGTGCCCTGCTGGCTGACGGCCTCGCCGTCGAGCGTCACCCGGCCGTCGGCGATCAGCTTCTCGGCGTCGCGCCGGGAGCAGATGCCCACCCGGGCGATGATCTTGGCGATGCGTTCGCCCGCTTCGCTGCTATCGTCGGCCAAGGAGGCGCCCGCGAGATGGATGACGAAGGCTGGATAGCACAGGCGCTGCACGAGGCCGAGGCGGCGGCCAAGCGCGGGGAAGTACCCGTGGGCGCGGTGCTGGTGGGCGCAGACGGCGAATTCCTGTCGGCCGACGGCAACCGCATTGTCGAGAAACGCGATCCCACCGCGCATGCCGAGATGCTGGTGATCCGCAACGGCGCGCGGATCATGGACAACGAGCGGCTGGTCGGCACCACGCTCTATGTGACGCTGGAACCGTGCGCGATGTGCGTCGGCGCGATTGCGCTGGCGCGGATCGCGCGGCTGGTGTTCGCGGCCGAGGATTCAAAGGGCGGCGCGGTGCTGCATGGCCCGCGCTTTTTCGAGCAGCCTACCTGCAATCATCGGCCGCAAGTTTCGCGCGCCGGCGATGCGAATGGGGCTGGTGACCTCTTGCGCAAATTCTTTCAGGCGCGCCGGGGTGGAGCAGTCTGATTTTTCCGCCGCCGTCGCGCGGCCAATCGGTTGAGCGCTTCGACAATGCCCGAGAAGGCGATCGCGAAGTATAGGTAACCCCGCGGGATGTGCACGTGCATGGCATCCGCCACCAACGACATGCCGATCAGCAACAGGAAACTCAGCGCCAGCATTTTCACGGTGGGGTTGCGATGCACGAACTCGGAAACGGGGCCCGACGCCGCCAGCATCACGATCATCGCCAGCACTACTGCGGCGATCATCACCGTCAGATGCTCCGCCATGCCCACCGCGGTCACCACGGAGTCGATGGAGAAGACGAGATCGAACAGCGCGATCTGCACGATGACGCCGGCAAACGAGGCATGTCCCCCTTGCCGGTGTTCGTCCTCTTCGCCCTCCACCATGCCGTGGATTTCGCGCGTGCCCTTGGTGAGCAGAAACAGGCCGCCAGCCGCAAACACGATGTCGCGCCACGAAAATGCTTCGCCCCACAAGGTGACGACCGGCCGGGACAATCCGATAATCGCCGCGATGCTGGTGAGCAGCGCAATGCGCATGATGAGCGCCAGCGAAAGGCCGATGCGCCGCGCCGCGGGCCGGCTCTCCGGCGCCAGGCGATGCGAAGCAATCGACAGGAACACGATGTTGTCGATCCCCAGCACGATCTCGAGCACGGTCAGCGTGGCGAGGCTCGCCCAGGCGTGCGGATCGGAGAGGAGGTTGAGCGCGCTCATTCAGAACCAGGGTTGGGACAGATCGGGAAAGAGAAACAATATGGTTTCGCGCGACGCCAGCAAGCCGATCGCCGCGCCAAAGAACACATCGCTCAAATAATGCGCGTTCAGCACTGCACGGGTCAGCGCGAGATAGAGCGCCAGCACGAGCCAAAGCGGCGCCATAGTAGGAAAGACTCCGCATAGAACCACGGCGACGCAGAAGATGGTCATGGCGTGGCCTGACGGAAACGAATCGTGCTGCCAGTCGTAGTGAAACAGCCGGAAGCCATAGATCTGGTGCTCGATCTCGTCGCGCGGCCGCCTGCGCCCGACCACCAGCTTGATGCTGTGCAGCACGCCGCTGGCCACCGCGAGGCAAGCGAGAAATCCCAACGAGGCGCGGAAAACGCGCACCAACAGGGAAATGTCGCCCCATATCTTCCGCGCGCACCACGACAGCGCAATCAACGTGATCGAAAGGATAAGCCAGCGCGCACCCTTGGCATAGTCGGTGGTCATGCGGATGTGGTGGAACAGGCGCGAGGATATCCGGTCGTGAAAGAGGTGCGTGGCGCGCCGGTCAACAGCGAACGCGGCAAATCCCAACGCCAACAGCAAAAGCCCCGCCCAAAGCAGCATGGGGGTGTGATTGCCGGGTCCGCCTGCGGCTGTCAAACAGCAGCGCGCCGGTTTAGACTCCTTCCGCATCACCAAGGGGTTGGAATGAATTTCGATTATTCACCGCGCCAGCGCGAATGGATGAAGCGTATCGACGACTTCATGCGGGCGCATGTGTACCCGGCCGAAGCCGTTCATCACGAGCAGCTGAATGCGGCGCGCGAAAGCGCCAACCCCTTCATCGTCGTTCCGGTCGTGGAGGAGCTGAAGGCGAAAGCAAAGGCGCGGGGGCTGTGGAACCTGTTCCTGCCGAATGGCTCGCACGGCGCCGGGCTTTCCAATCTCGAATATGCGCCGCTGGCCGAGATCATGGGGCGGGTGCACTTTGCCTCGGAGGTGTTCAACTGCTCGCCACCGGACACCGGCAACATGGAGGTGCTGGAGCGTTACGGCACGCCGGCGCAGCAGGACAAATGGCTGACGCCGTTGCTGGACGGCAAAATCCGCTCCGCCTTTCTGATGAGCGAACCGGACGTTGCCTCGTCCGACGCCACCAACATTGCCACGCGCATCGAACGGCGCGGCGATAGTTACATTATCAACGGCCGCAAATGGTGGTCCACCGGCACCGGCGATCCGCGCTGCAAGATCCTCATTGTGATGGGCAAGACCGATCCGGATGCCGAGAAGCACAAGCAGCAGTCGCAAATTCTTGTGCCGATGGACACACCGGGTGTCACGGTAAAACGGATGCTGCCCGTGTTCGGTTTCGACGACGCGCCGCGCGGCCACGGCGAAGTGGTGTTCGAGAATGTGGAGGTACCGGCGGAGAACATCCTGCTCGGCGAAGGCCGCGGCTTCGAGATCGCACAGGGGCGGCTCGGCCCGGGGCGCATCCATCACTGCATGCGCGCCATCGGCGTGGCGGAGCGCGCGCTGGAGCTGATGTGCCAGCGGCTGCTCTCGCGCACCGCCTTCGGCAAAAAAATCGCGCAGCAATCGGTGTGGGAGCAGCGCGTGGCCGAAGCGCGCATCGAGATCGACATGTGCCGCCTGCTCACGCTGAAAGCCGCCGACATGATGGACAAGCTGGGCAACAAGGCGGCGCGCGCGGAGATCGCCATGATCAAGGTGGCGGCGCCGCGCATGGCGCTGAAGGTGATCGACGATGCCATTCAGGCCTGGGGCGGCGGCGGCGTCACCACCGATTCCGGCCTGGCGCGCATGTACGCGAGCATGCGCACCTTGCGGCTGGCCGATGGCCCCGACGAAGTGCACAACCGCACCATCGCGAAGGCGGAGTTTGGGAAGTACGATAAGCGCGACAAGTGACGTTTCGGCGGCAGTGCAGGGGAGGGGAGTGATGGTGGGTGCGAAATGGACGGCCGTTGCAGCAGCCTTGTTGGTTTCACCCGCGGCGAACGCCGACGTGTCAATCTCCAACAAGCCGACACAGAACATGAGTTGCGACAGCGGTGTGTGCATGGCAACCGCCCCAAATGCAATTCTGAACGTTTTTGAGCTTCAGAACATGCTCGCCGGGGGTGACGTAGCGGTGAAGACGGGAAGTATCGCTAAAGATATCGACATTCATCAACCGCTAACCTGGACCAGCACAAATCGCCTAACTCTAGATGCGCTTCGATCTGTCGCCATCGACAAGCCCGTCACGGTCTCCGGGCCTGGTGCGCTCAGCATTGCCACCAATGACGGTGGCTCGGAAGGCGACGTTCTGTTTGAAAAGAATGGACGTATCAGCTTCGCGGATGTGGGCAGCAGTCTCATTATGAATGGGCAGAGCTACGAACTCGTGAACGATATAGCAACTTTGGCGACAAAGATCGCTAGCAATCCCTCCGGCTTTTACGCGCTGGCGAACAGCTACGATTCGAAGCCAAATGTCTTTCAGACTGTCCCAATCCCGACCGACTTCGCTGGCACTTTCGAGGGACTCGGTCAGAGAATCTTGCATCTGAAGATCAAGAACCCAAAAGGTGATCGCCAAGGTTTTTTTGGCTACGTCCTTCCTTCTGGGATTGTGCGGGATGTTGCATTCACGCATGCCAAGGTTTCATCGCAGGAAGCTAGGAGCGTCGGCATCCTGGCTGGGCGGAACGATGGAAATATATCGCACGTGGTAACGGCTGGAACTCTGACAGCAGTGAGTGCTGAGGTCGGCGGTCTTGTCGGTACAAACTACGGCACCATCGCTAACAGCGCATCTGCAGTTGATGTTACAGCCACCGGCGCGTCGACCACTGGGGGGTTGGTAGGCTCGAGTCTAGGTGAGATCACCCTTTCAAATGCGTCCGGCACCGTATTTGGAGGTGCGGGAGTGGGTGGATTGGCCGGCGGGGCGAGCAATGTGAGCATGTCGTTTTCCACCGGAAACGTCATTGGCGGACCTGGAACGTCTGTTATTGGAGGTTTGGTAGGAGGCGGGAGCAAGCTCTCGCAATCGTATGCGACCGGAACAGTAGTCGCGAATTTGAGCCATGTCGTCGCCGGAGGGTTCGCGGGCGCTGGCCAGGAAATAAGTAACTGCTATGCAACTGGCGCAGTGTCCACAGGCAAAAAAAGTTATATCGGCGGATTGGTTGGTCGAGGTTTTTCGATCAGCACATCGTACGCCGTTGGTGCCCTTGCTGTGGACGATCCGAGAAAGATTGGCGGCTTCATCGGCAAACTTGACCTCCACAAAAGCGCTACCCACAGCTACTGGGATACCGATACCGCGGGAGTTGCAGTGGGCTGCGGCAATCGTCAATGTCCTGGAGTTACGGGATTGTCGACTCAGGAATTTGTTTCTGCTTTGCCTGACGAGTTCGACGGCAATATCTGGGGACAGAGCCCCAACATCAACAATGGCTATCCGTATCTGCTCGCCAACCCGCCGCGGTAGCGCGCCAGCCGTTCGCGGTCAGCGAAAGAAAAAATCTTTTTGCCGCTAATGTAACTCGGCGCTTCAATACTTATGTTTGCGCGCATGAATGCGCTTTTCCCATCGCTGCACGTTTCCGTCGTGGCGCTCGCCCCGGCCAATGATGCACGGCTGCTCCAAATGTGTTCGCGGAGGGCGGGCCGAGATGATAGAGAGACGTGGAGTCATGCGCTTTACAACACGCGAATCTTTGACATCGACTGCTCGCCCGCGCGCGAAGCACAACATCTGGTGTCCTGCGAAGATGGAGGGGGGACACCCCCCTCACCATTTTTCGCCGAACAAAACGAACAATTCAATGCAGGGGAGGGGGTGGCCCCACTTACTACCAAACAAAACGAACAATTCCATTGCTCCCATGCGGGGGTGGAGGGGCAGGGAGGCACGAGAAATAGGCACTGGCTGGCGCGCCGGCGGGTCCAGTATTATGCTGGCCGAAGGTTAGTCCGGATACGGAGGATTTGAGATGAAGCGGCAATTGGGTGCGGCGGTTCTGGCGGCAGCGACACTGGTTTCCGGCGCGGCATGGGCAGCACTTGCGGTCGGCGCCAAGGCACCGGATTTTTCCGCGCAGGCTTCGCTCGGCGGCAAGGAATTCTCCTTCTCCATGGCCGAAGCGCTGAAGAAGGGGCCGGTGGTTCTCTACTTCTATCCGGCGGCCTTCACCTCCGGCTGCACCCAGGAGGCGCATGACTTTGCCAAGGCGACCGACAAATTCGCGGCGTTGAACGCCACCGTGATCGGCGTGAGCGCCGACAGAATCGACAAGCTGGACAAGTTCTCCGTCAGCGAGTGCCGCAGCAAATTCGCCGTCGCCGCCGATCCGGAACAGAAGGTCATCAAGGCGTACGATGCCGTGCTGGCGAAGAAACCGGAATATGCCGACCGGACCTCGTATGTGATCGCGCCGGACGGAACCATCCTGCTGGCCTACACCAATCTCGATCCGGCCGAGCATGTCTCGCGCACGATGGCGGCGGTGAAGGCCTGGAAGGAGACGCACAAGTAGAAAGAACTCGCGGCTTAAACTTGACGCTCTGCCGTCCAGCAGCCACAAGCCCGGCGCCATGATCGAGCTCACCCAGGAATTCGGCTTCGACGCCGCGCACTATCTCGGCGTCGGCGCGAACGAGAACCGCCGCTTGCACGGCCATTCCTTCTATGTGGAGGTGACCTTGCGCGGCGAGCCGGACCCTCGCACCGGCGTGCTGCGCGAGCTGGACGAAATCAAGACGGTGCTGGATGCCTTGCGCGCGGAGTTGGATCACCGGCTCCTGAACGAGCTTGAAGGTCTGGGCACGCCGACCCTGGAAAACCTCGCGCGCTACATCTTCGAGCGGGTGAAACCGCAGCTGCCGGAAGTCGTGCGGGTGAAAATCCGCCGGCCATCCTATGGCCAGAGCTGCGTGTACGAGGCGAGCTGATGGCGAAGGGAAAGCTGCAGCTTGGCCGCGCCGTGCCGTTGCCAAAATCTCCGGACGACGCAACGCTCGATGCCGTGCCCAATCCGCATCGCGACACCGATTACGCCGTGCGCTTCACGGCACCGGAATTCACTTGTCTCTGCCCCATCACCGGCCAGCCGGACTTCGCGCATTTCGTCATCGACTACGTGCCGGCGAAATCCATTCTGGAATCGAAGTCGCTGAAGCTTTTTCTAGCGAGCTTCCGAAACCACGGCGCCTTCCACGAGTATTGCACGGTGGCGATCGGCAAGCGGATGGCTGCTGCCATCAAGCCGAAGTTCCTGCGCATCGCGGGATTCTGGTATCCGCGCGGCGGCATTCCCATCGACGTGTTCTGGCGAACCGGAAGGCTGCCGGGCGGCGTTACGCTTCCTGAGCCAGGCGTCTCGCCCTATCGCGCTCGCGGCTGAGTTATCATTGCTCGCCAAAGTCCGTAGATGCTGGTTAGCCCCCAGAACACCTCGATGATGGCAGCCGCCAGATTCCACGAGAACCAGAGCGAGGTCAGGATCAGAATCGCGCCGCCGAGGTTGAGAACCGAATATGCAACGTCTGTTGCCTGCAACCGGCCCTGGATATTTCCAAAGTAGGCGATTGCCACGAGAACCGCGCCGGCCAAACCTGCGATGTCAGGCAGCGACATGATCAGCGCCTTGTCTTGCCGAGTTTTGTGCACTCGGCGTGGCGGAAGCATTCGACCGCGTGATCGTTCACCATGCCGACCGCCTGCGCGAAAGCGTAGACGATCACCGGGCCGACAAAATTGAAGCCGTGCTGCTTCAGGTCTTTGGACAGCGCCTCGCTCATTGCGGTCTTGACGAACGGCGCTTCGCCTTCCCGGCGGCGGTTCACCACCATGCGCCCGTTCACATGCTTCCAGATAAACCCGGTGAAACCGCCCGCCTGTTTTTCTTCTATCTCAAGCCACGCTCGCGCGCCGCGGATCGCTGCCTCGATCTTGGCGCGGCTGCGGATGATCCCTTCGTTCTTCAAAAGCCGGGCGATGTCGCGTTTGCCGTAGCGCGCGATTATTTCGGGATCGAAACCGCCAAAGGCCTGCCGGAAATTCTCCCGCTTGCGCAGGATGGTGATCCAGGAAAGACCGGCCTGGAATCCATCCAGCACAAGCTTCTCGTACAGCGCGCGCGGATCGTATTCCGGCACGCCCCACTCCTCGTCGTGGTAGGCGACGTAGAGCGGGTCGGCGCCGGGCCAGCCGCAGCGGACGCGAGCCTTCACCGGCGCGATTTCTTTTTCGCCCTACCGGCTTTCTTCGCCGTTTTCGCCTTCGCCTTGCGCGCGGGCTTCTTCGCAGCCGTCTTTGCCACATCCTTCACCAGCACCATCAGCATCGCTTCGAGCTTGTTGCCGTCGAGGTCGAAGGTGAAGGCGCCATAGTAGGATGGCGTGTAGTCAGGCCGGGGACCGGGCTCGCCGCCATTGCTGCCGCCCTGTTTCAGTGCCTGCGTGTGGAATTTGTCGACCACCGCTTTGTTCTTTGCCAGGAACGCGACGTGCACACCATTGCCCACGCTGGCGGGCTGCTTGTTGTGCGGCAGTTGAATCCAGAACTCCGGCCGGTCGCGCGTTTCGCCATAGCCGATGGCATAGGGCAGGAACTCCATTACTCGCCGGTAGCCGAGCGTCTTGAGAACCGGGTCGTAGAATTTCGCGGCACGCTCCACATCGCGCACCCCGACAGACACATGATGCAGCATTCGAAAATCTCCTTCGTGAAAAGCAGCGACTCTGTTCTTTGCCGGCTATTCGTCAAGCCCTGCCGCCGACCATGTTGGTTTTGTGACATGCACAGGCTGCTCGCCCGCGAGCAAAGGCGCATCACTGGCTTCCTTCCAGCGATCCAGCCGGATCAGGGCGAAGCCACGCGTCCCGTAAGTCGAGGTGATTTCGCCCAGCGCCACGTTAATCGCGCGTATTTCGGTGCCTGGCGATGGCAGGTCGTTTCCGTCCACTGCGGAAACCGGCAGGAGGCGCTTGCGAGCGGTACCGCGATGCTTCATGCGCGCGGTGAGCTCCTGGCCGACATAGCAGCCCTTCTCGAAGGAGACGCCGTGCAACTCCTCCAGCCCGGCGTCCAATGCGAACATCTTGTCGGAGCCGAAATCCGCCCCTTCGGGAACTCCCAGTTCCAGCCGCCGCGATAGATATTCGATGGAGGCGTCAGACGAGTTCGCCGGCAAGACGGAACGAGTGCCCAATTCGGTGAGCCGCGGATCGGCGGACCCGCCGGCTCCATTCCAGCACACCGCCAAATCCTCGCGAAGTACCAAATCCACCTTGGCCCGGAGGCGATACATGGTGAGCCGCTTCAACAGCGCCTGCGCAGAGCTCGTAGCGCAGTCGAGGAAAATGGCTTCGTCCCGCTCGCTGAGCAGGAAATCGAACAAGACCTTTCCCTGCGGTGTCAGCAAGGCCGAATAGAGAGGAACATCCGGCGTAAGGCTGTTGATATCGTTGGTGGTCAAACCCTGCAGAAAGCTTTTTGCCTCCGGGCCGGAGATGGCAATTACAACGCGATCCGTCAAAACACCACTCATGATGGGAAAGGAGCCTATCGTTTGCCAAGTCGCAAGCCCCTGTTGTAGGGCCACGGCTCCCGCATGATCTCCCCCGGTCCTCTCAAAGTTGTCACGGTTTGTGGAGCCTCGGCACTGGGCGGCTCCGAGACGTTTTTCGTTACGCTGACCCTGGGGCTGAAACGCGCCGGCGTAGACGTCCGGTCGGCGTTGAAACGCAACCGTATTCGCGAGGCAGCACTACGGGACGCGGGCGTGCCCTTCAGCGCGTTGCCGTTTTTCCGCCGCTTCGACTGGATTACGGAAAGAAGATTCAGACGTATCGCGAATGCCTTCCGCCCCGATGCGGTGCTGACCATTACCGGCCGTGGAGCGGCGATGACACCGCCGGGCGACTACGCGCTGATCGGGCGGCTCGGCGGCTATTACAATTTCGACTATTTTCGCCGCTGCGATTACCTGGTCTGCAACACACCCGACCTTGTTCGGTATGTGACTGGCGGCGGCTGGGCGGCGGACCGGGTGTTCTACATTCCTAATTTCCCCCATATCGACCCCGCACCGGCCGTCGAACGTGCAAGCCTTGGCACGCCGGCGCGTGTGCCGTTGGCGGTGGCATTGGGTCGGCTGCATACGAACAAGGCCTTGGACGTGCTGTTGAAGGCAGCAGCACAAATTCCCGATATGTGGGTCTGGATCGCGGGCGAAGGAGAGGAAGAAGGCAGGCTGAAAAGAATGGCGGGCGAGTTGGGCCTTGACCAGCGGGTGAAGTTTCTTGGTTGGCGAACGGACCGCGGCGCGCTGCTCAAAGCGGCGGATGTGTGCGTGTTCCCCTCGCGTGAGGAGCCGTTCGGCAACGTGGTGGTGGAAGCATGGGGCTATGGGGTGCCGCTGGTTGCGGCCGCGAGTACCGGTCCGTCTTTCCTCGCGCGAAACGGAGAAGACGCCATTCTAGTGCCAGTCGATGACGCTGAGGCGCTTGCTGCTGGCATCCGCCAAGTCCTTGCCTCGAAGGAATTGGCGAATCGCCTGGTCGAGAGCGGCCGAAAGCGCATCGACCAGGAGTTTTCCGAGGAGGTCGTGATCCAGCAGTATCTCGATATGTTTGAACGGGTCCGGCCGAAAGGGCGCGTCTGATGTGCGGCATTGCGGGCCTGATGACCGCCGACGGTTCCGCGCCGCCGTCCGCCGCTATCGACATGATGCTGCGCGCGCTTGCGCATCGGGGGCCGGATGGCGAGGGGCGCTACGCTGCCGGTGATGTGGCGTTCGCTCAAAAGCGCCTAGCCATCATCGATCTTCAAACTGGCGATCAACCGCTGTTTGGGCCAGGCGGAACGGCGCTTGTCGCCAATGGGGAAATCTACAACTACATCGAACTGCGGCAGGAGGCGCACGGCTACAATTTTGCCACCCACGCGGACTGTGAGCTGCCGCTGTTTACCTATGCGCGAGATGGTGGCCGTTTCGCTTCCGGCCTGCGGGGTATGTACGGCATCGCACTCGACGATCCAAAAGCGCCAGAACTTTATCTTTCGCGCGATCCGTTTGGCATCAAACCGCTGTATTACACGGAAGGGACATTCGGCTGTGCCTTTGCCTCGGAACCGCAGGCACTCATTCGCGCCGGGCTCCTCTCGCAGCGCGTGGTGCCCGAGAAGGCACGCGAACTGCTGCAGCTGCAATTCACAACCGGTGACCAAACGATATTCGACGGTATCAAACGCGTATTGCCCGGCGAAACTCTGGGCATCCGAGCCGGCGAGATCGAGTCGCGGATGCGGCGTGCCGCGTTTCCTGGCGATGGCCCCATCGACATTGATGAAGCATACGCGATCACGCAATTGGAACGGGTGCTGCTGGATAGCGTGATGGTGCATCAGCGCTCCGATGTTCCCTACGGCATGTTCCTCTCTGGCGGTATCGATTCGTCCGCGCTGCTGGCCTGCATGGCGCGGCTGAACGATAGGCCGGTGCGGGCCTTCACAGCCGGCTTTCCGGGAACCGGCGTGCACGATGAGCGAACGCACGCGCGCAACGTGGCGAGAGCCGCCGGTGCCGAGCACATCGAGATCGAAGTGACGGCGCAGGATTTCTGGCGCGAGCTGCCGGCCATTGTTGCCGCGATGGACGACCCTGCTGCGGACTACGCCATTATTCCCACCTACATGCTGGCTAAGGCGGCGCGGCGCGAGCTGAAAGTTGTGCTTTGCGGCGAAGGCGGCGACGAACTGTTCGGCGGTTATGGCCGTTATCGCTCCGCCATGCGGCCGTGGTTCCTGGGCGGTCGTGAGATGCGGCGTAAGGGTATTCTCGATAGCCTTGGTGTTCTGCGGGCCGAAAACATGGCTTGGCGTGACGGCATCGCGGCAGCCGAATCGGAGGCGGGCCAACCGGGGCGAACGAAGCTGCAGGTGGCGCAGGCGACGGACTGTGCCGACTGGCTGCCGCACGATCTCCTTCTCAAGCTCGACCGCTGCCTGATGGCGCACGGGGTGGAAGGCCGCACGCCATTCCTCGATCCCGTGGTGTCGAACTTTGCTTTCCGGCTGCCGGACCGGCTCAAGGTGCAACGCCGGCTCGGCAAGTATCTCCTGCGCAAGTGGCTTGCGCGCGCGCTGCCGGAAGCCAAACCGTTCGAGCCCAAACGCGGCTTCACCGTGCCGGTGGCGGAGTGGATATCGACAAAAGCGGTGCAATTGGCACCGCTGGTGGCACGCTCGCCGGGTATTGCGGCGTTGTGCTATCCCGAGAGTGTGAAAGCACTTTTTGAGTCGTTGGCGGGAAACAAGCGCGCCGGCATCGCCTGCTGGCAGCTGCTGTTCTACGCGCTGTGGCATCGGATTCATATCGAAGGCGGCCGTTCCGACCTCTCTGTGATGGAGGCGTTGGAGACGGCATGAGCCAAGCTTTCGATCTGCTCATTCGAGGCGGCACCTGCGTGACGCCGAACGGCGTGGAAGAGGCCAATGTCGGCGTGATCGGCGGGCGCATCGCCGTCATCGGTTCGCTCTCGAATGCCAAGGCGGCGGAGGTTTTCGAGGCGAAAGGCCTGCATGTGCTGCCTGGCGTAATCGACACCCAGGTGCACTTCCGCGAGCCCGGCAATGAGCACAAGGAGGATCTGGAAAGCGGCAGCCGCGCGGCCGTGCTGGGTGGCGTCACCGCCGTGTTCGAGATGCCGAACACCAATCCTCCCACAACCTCGCGGCTTGCGCTGGACGACAAACTTGCGCGGGCCAGCAGCCGCATGCATTGCGATCACGCGTTCTATGTGGGGGCAACACCCGACAACATCGGGGCCCTAGGGATACTGGAGAACTTGCCCGGAGTGGCCGGCGTGAAAGCCTTTCTGGGTTCGTCGACGGGAAGCCTTCTGCTGGATCACGAAGACGACATTGCCACCATGCTGAAGGCGGGGCGCCGTCGCGTTGCGGTTCATTCGGAAGACGAGGCGCGGTTGCGAGAGCGCAAGCCGCTTGCCAAGTCGGGAGACGTCCGTACCCATCCGTTTTGGCGCGATGTGGAGACCGCGCGCGTCTCCACTGAGCGCGTTCTGCGTTTGGCGCGCCAAGCCGGGCGGCGCCTGCACGTGCTGCATGTGACGACGGCCGAAGAACTGCCGTTGCTCGCGGAGGCGCGCGATTTCGCCACGGCGGAAACGACGCCGCAGCATCTCACCCTGGCGGCGCCAGAATGCTACGAGCGGCTCGGCACCTACGCGCAAATGAACCCGCCGATCCGCGAAGCGCGCCACCGCGATGCGCTGTGGCGCGCGGTAAGCGAGGGATTGATCGATGTCATCGGCTCCGACCACGCGCCGCATACGCGGGAAGAGAAGGAGCGTACCTATCCGGATACGCCGTCGGGGATGCCGGGAGTGCAGACACTCGTGACGATTCTGCTGGATCACGTGAATGCGGGCCGGCTTTCGCTGCCGCGCTTTGTCGATCTTACCAGTGCGGGCGCGGCGCGCATTTTGGGGATTGCCGGGAAGGGACGCATCGCGCAGGGCTATGACGCGGATTTCACGATTGTCGACGTAAACGCCAAGCGAAAAATCGAAAATAGCTGGATCGCATCGAAATGCGGCTGGACGCCGTTCGACGGCATGACCACGACTGGCTGGCCCGTAGCCACCATCATCCGCGGCCAGACCGTCATGCGCGACGGCGCAGTCCTGGCAGAAGGCAGGGGCGCGCCGGTGCGCTTTGTTGAAACGCTGGCGCCTAGTGCAGCGTGAACTCGCCGCCAGCCAATTTCAACTCGGTCGGTGCGATCAGGCCGCGCGCGGCTACGCGAACGGTGTGCAGGCGGCCCTCGATGTTCGTTTCCCAGAATCTCAAAAACTTGTTCAACACCGGAAAGCGCGGCGCCAGGTCGAATTCCTGCCAGAGAAAGCTCTGCAGCAGCTCCGGATGGTCCGGCATGTGATAGAGAATCTCCGCCGTCATCAGGCGATAGCCGCGCACCATCTGTTCAAATTCGCTCATCCTTCCTCCGCGAATGGCGCCTCCTGTTCGTTAATCGTGCGCCAAAATGCTAACAAAAGGGTGAGCCTGGCGTTCCTGGCTGTCGAGCGTTCCGGCGCAAAACGCGCTTCACAAGACCCTGACTTGACGCCTTTGTAGTTTTCCTGTGCTTTTCGCGCCGCATTCGCCTGGTTTGGCAGCACTCGATTTTCGCAAGTGCCAGACGTGTGCTACGCAGCCGCCAATGTTCAGCAGACGGAGTTTTCCCGTGCGACGCGAATGCCGATGTGCTCGTTATCTTTCGTCTCCTTAAGCAGCAGCACGAATGGAATATCTCACCGTTATTGTTCTCGGCTTTCTAATCGGACTGATTGCCGCCATTCCCATCGGGCCGGTGAACCTGCTCGTGGTTCGGCGAACGCTCGCCTACGATCCACTCCATGGGTTCATGACGGGCGTCGGCGCGGTATTGGCGGATGCTGTGTACGCTTCGATCACAGGCTTCGGTTTCACCGCGATTGCGCGGATGATCAGCGGTCACTCCACCACTCTGCAGATTGTCGGCGGCCTGATGCTGTTCTTCTTTGGCGCGAAGATGTTTTTCGCGCCATCTAATCTCCGGCTGGAAGAGGGAGTGCAGGCGGGGGAGTCCAAAACACTGCCGCTGCTGCGCGCCATGGCCTCCACCTTCGCGTTGGCGGTAACGAATCCCGCGACGCTTTTTGCATTCACCGCCATGTTCGCCGGCGTGGCCGGAATTGTGGGGCAGGAAGCCACTTATCACGGCGCCATATTTCTGGTCGCGGGTGTGCTGGCGGGATCCACGTTCTGGTGGTTCGCGCTCACCAGCATCACGGGCTTGTTTCACAAGAAAATCGACGAACGGATCATGCGACTCATCAACAAGGTGTCCGGCGTCATCGTGACGCTGTTTGGCGTCGGCGTCTTCCTGCACCTCATCCTGCGGGGAAGCTAGCTATTCGTGCCACGAAGCAGCTGCTCCGGCCGGTGTGAAACGATTGCGAGAAGCATGCGGCTCTGCCGGCACCCTCTTAGGTTATTGCGCCTGCCACCTGGAAGCACCACATTCGGGCCACTATGAAAGTTGCGCGCGCCTCCGGCGGACCGGTGAAGTCCGAAAGCTTCAGCCGGATTTCCGCTGTCGTTGGTCCCACCAACACCGGCAAGACCCACTTCGCCATCGAGCGGATGCTTGCGCATCGCTCGGGCATGATCGGGCTGCCGCTGCGGCTGCTGGCTCGCGAGGTCTATGACCGTATCACGCGAGTAAAGGGCGACAAGCTTACCGCCCTGATCACCGGCGAAGAGAAAATTGTGCCGGCGGAGGCGAAGTATTTCGTCTGCACGGTCGAGGCGATGCCTCTGGATCTGCGCACCGCTTTCGTGGCTATAGATGAAATCCAGCTTTGCGCCGATCCCGAGCGCGGGCACGTGTTCACCGACCGGCTGCTAAACGCGCGCGGCGAGGAAGAGACCATGTTCCTCGGCGCCGAGACCATGCGCGGCGCGATCCAGCGCTTTGTGCCAAATGCACATTTCATCACCCGGCCGCGCTTCTCCGATCTCGCTTACACCGGCGCCAGGAAGCTCACCCGCCTGCCTCGCCGGTCGGCCATTGTCGCGTTCTCGGCGGACGATGTGTACGGCCTGGCGGAACTGGTGCGGCGGCAGCGCGGCGGAGCGGCCGTGGTACTCGGCGCGCTCTCCCCACGCACCCGCAACGCGCAGGTGGCGCTCTACCAGTCCGGCGACGTCGATTTCCTAGTCGCCACCGATGCCATCGGCATGGGCATCAACATGGACGTCGATCACGTTGCCTTCTCGGCGCTCGAAAAATTCGACGGCATTGGGGTGCGCGCGCTGAAGCCGGAAGAAATTGGCCAGATCGCCGGCCGCGCCGGACGGCATATGAACGACGGCACTTTCGGTGTTACTGCCGAGGCCGAGCCCTTCGACGAAGAGACTGTCGCTCGCGTCGAAAGTCATCGCTACGAGCCCGTGCGCGTGCTGCAATACCGCAATTCGGCGCTATCCTTCCGCTCTCTCGATGCTCTGCTTTCGGCTCTGGATGAGGCGCCGCCCACGCGCGGATTGGTCAAGGCGCGCCCGGCAATGGATTTTGTTTCCCTGCGGATTCTCTCGGCGCACGACGAGATTCGCGCGATGGCAACCGCTCCGGCCGCGGTGAGGACGTTGTGGGATGCGTGCCAGCTGCCGGATTTCCGCAAGCTGTCGCCGGATGAGCATGTGAAGCTGGTGGAGCAAATCTATCGGCACCTCATGAGCGAACATGGCGCGCTGCCGGAGGATTGGCTGGACCGCCAAGTGAAACGGCTCGACGAAATGGAAGGAGACGTCGCGACGCTGTCTGGGCGGCTGGCACAAATCCGCACCTGGACGTATGCGGCCCATCGCCCGGGCTGGGTTCGCGATGCAGCGCACTGGCAGGAAACCACCCGGGCCATCGAAGATCGTCTCTCCGATGCGCTGCACGAACGGCTGACGCAGCGCTTCATAGACCGCCGCACCTCGGTGCTGATGAAGCGGCTGCGCGAGGACGATGTGTACGATCTCAAGTTGGACGAATCCGGCGGCGTGGAACTGGGCGGCGAAGTCATCGGCAAGCTGGAGGGGTTCCGGTTCACGCCCGATCCGCGCGCGGAAGGTGTTCACGGCCGCACTCTGCGGGCCGTTGCACTGAAAGGGTTGGAAGGCGAGTTCGCTGCGCGCGCCGGTCGCCTCGCCGGCGCCTCCGAAGCCGGCATCACACTCAGCGAACATGGGAGGCTGTGGTGGGAAGGCGCCATTGTCGGGCAGTTGCGCGCCGGTGTCAGCGCCTTGCGGCCCACGGTGCAGGTACTGGCGGACGAGCATCTTGCGCCGGAGCTGCGGCAACGAATCCAGACGCGGCTGGACGACTGGCTCCAGAAGCGGATCGCCCTGAGGTTGGAACCGCTGGTTGCGTTACGCCGGGCAGCGGACGTGAAAGCGGGCTCGCCGGTGGCACTGGAGCCGGAAGCACGCGGCATCGCGCATCAGCTGTGCGAAGCGCTGGGATCGCTCGATCTGCACAATGCCACTTTGCCCCTCGACGCAAGGACGGCAATGCAGGGCCTGCGCGGCTTCGGTGTGCGCTTCGGCCGCCGGTCGATCTACCTGCCGAAGCTCATTCGCCCGGACGCCGCAGCCCTTCTGGCGCTGCTTTGGGCTGTGAAGCATCGCCTCGATAACATTCCGCCGCCGCCACCGGCCGGCCTCACATCGTTCGTGTTCGATGACGACCGGCCACGCGATTTTGTGCAAGCGGCCGGATTTCGTGTGGTCGCGCGCCGTGCCATCCGTCTCGACATGCTGGACCGGCTCGAAGAGGAACTGGAACAGGCCACGCGCAGCGGTGGCACTGCCGAGACGCTGATGCCGAAGCTTGTCTCCTTGCTCGGCTGCGATCGCGCGGCGCTGGAGCGCGTTCTGGACGACCTTGGCTGGGCGCGCGTGGCGGTCAAAGGCGATGAGAAGGGCGTGGCGGTCTGGCGTGCCAGGTCCGAACCCCGCCGCGAACGACCGCAGCGCAAGAAGGCCAAACGCGGCAACCAGCGCAAGGAAGGTGAGCATCAAGACTCGCCGTTCGCGCAATTAAGAGTGCTGATAAATGCAGACTGAAAGTCTGCGCATCGACAAGTGGCTGTGGCACGCCCGGTTCTACAAAACCCGCGGCCTCGCGCAAGCTGCAGCCTGTTCCGGCATCGTCCGGCTCAACAACGCTCGGGTCCAAAAGGCAGGGGTGTCCGTAAAGCCGGGCGATGTTCTCACCGTACCTCGCGGCCACCGCGGTGTGACGGTCGTTCGCGTCCAAGCGCTTGGCATCCGCCGGGGCCCCGCCTGCGAAGCACAGGCACTGTACGAAGTGCTCGGCGACGGGGGTGCGCTTGATAAGACTGTCTCTGCCGCGTAAGGGACGGCCATTCCGGAGTTCTTGAAATGACGTTCGTCGTCACCGACGCCTGCATCAAATGCAAGTACATGGATTGCGTGGAAGTGTGCCCCGTGGATTGCTTCTATGAGGGCGAGAACATGCTGGTGATCGATCCTGACATCTGCATCGACTGCGGGGTTTGCGAGCCGGAATGTCCGCCAGAGGCAATAAAGCCCGATACCGAGCCGGGACTGGAGCGGTGGCTGACGCTCAATGCGGATTATTCGAAGAGTTGGCCGAACATAACCCGCAAAGGCACGGCTCCCGCAGATGCGAAGGAATTCGAAGGCGTTCCGGACAAGTTCGATAAGTACTTTTCTGACAAACCTGGTAGCGGTTCCTGAAATTTTATTTTGCGTGGATTAGGCTCCTACTTGGCCCTGCCGAGCATCCTGCTTCTAATCCCCTGATATTGCTTACGGATTTTCCGCACAGGGAGAAAAATCCCTCTTTTTCATCAATGACTTGCTGTACAGAGACTTCACAAAACTGAAAAGTTCCGGTATATTCCCGAGAGTCGGCACCAAGAGATGGATCTGCGCATCATCGCGTGGAGGCAATTTCTTTATCGCCGTGTTTTCGGCGGACCGATGCGTGCCGTTAGTCAAAAGGGGGCGTTGTTGCAGTGCAGCGTAGGGCGCGCGGCACATGAGAAAAAGCGGTCGGCTTTCAAGGACGGATAACCAAATGACAACTGCGGTAGCGAAAAAAAAGGTGCCGGCGAACTCCAACCGGAAGCTTGATTTCAAGGCGAATGACCATGTGGTTTACCCTACCCATGGTGTCGGCAAGATCACCAAGGTGGAAGAGCAGGAAGTCGCCGGCCACAAGCTGGAGGTTTTTGTCATCACCTTCGAGAAGGACAAGATGACCCTGCGCGTGCCCACCGCGAAGGCCAAGGCTGTCGGCATGCGCAAGCTGTCTTCGCCGGATGTCGTTTCCAGTGCGCTGAACACGCTGAAGGGCCGGGCCCGAATCAAGCGGACAATGTGGTCGCGCCGGGCACAGGAGTACGAGGCGAAGATCAATTCAGGCGATCTGGTCTCGATCGCCGAGGTGGTGAGGGACCTTCACCGCGCCAGCGGCCAGCCCGAGCAGTCCTACTCCGAGCGGCAGCTGTATGAAGCCGCTCTTGCCCGCATGGCGCGCGAGCTTGCCGCGGTCGAACGTATCGATGAGCAGGCGGCGGTGAAGCGGCTGGAAGTCGCCCTGCTGAAGAAGGCCGCTTAGGTTCGATCCGGATCGAAACGGCTACAGAAGGCCCGGATGGTATTCGGGCCTTCGTTATTGCTTCAGAATCTCGATGGCCTCCGGGGAAGGCACTTCGATCTCGAAGCCGTTCATGCGTTCGACATAACCGCGTACGCGCACGGATTTGCCGGCGTAACGGTATGGATCGACCGTCGCGTGCCGAAACGTTTTCATGTCCTCGGGTGAAATCGTTGCGGTGAAATCGGTGCGCCAGTCACGGCCAAAGTTGAGGTATGCGCGGCCGCCGGTCACTTTCGCGCTCAGCACGCGCCCTTCCACGATCTGGAACGAGCCGAGGTCTTGCCAGCGCAGCGACGCGGGATCGCGAACCCGATAGACTGCAATTGCCCAAAGGCCCGCATGTGCCGCGCGGGCTTTCATTTCCGCGGCATGGAGTTCGGCCGCGCATTCTCGACGATCTGGTGACAATGAGACGCGCGCCAGACCGCGTAGCAGCATTTCGCGCTGCAACCATCTGCCATCTCCCGAAAACGCCTGAGCCCGCAACCGTCCATAGCGGTCAAGTTTTGGAAATTGCAGGCGAAGGGTTAGCGCGCCACGCGTCATGTCGCGCAGCAGAGCCGCTGTCTGTGACAACAACCTGCGGGGCGCGCCTTCAACGTTCGTCGGCCACAGCAGGCCTTCCAGCCTAAGAGTCTGTCCGCTGCTCAGGGCCAGAACACCGTTTCCTTCGATTCTGGCGACGTGCGCGTTCGCGATAGCAACCGGTGGCAGGCAGACCGGCAATGTGGCTGTCGAAGCAGGTGAGGCCACCGAGGCGCTGGCGAGCGGCGCCGCAAAGCCACAGCCCATGGCCACAATCACCACCGCGTGAGATTGCCGTAATTTCATAGCAGCCATGATTGGTACGGACTGAAATAAATGATAAGCGCCAAGCGTCCATTTATCGTGGAGGACGCGAAATGGATCGCCGCTATTATCTCCTGAAGCTTGCAACCGTTGCCATCGCCATAGTGCTTGCCATGATCGGCGGGGGCATCAGCGGTTCGCAAGCGACTCATGGCCCTGGCTTCCACGCAACCTACACCGCTCCCGCCCAGATGCAGACGGCTGCCTGGCAAGCCACGCGATCGGCCGCCCGACTTGTTGTATGCATGGCCACGCGAGCCCTGCATACGGCTGTCTAGGCAGCCTTCGCCCGGCATTGCAGCGAGTTGTGCAGGGTCGCCTGCGATAAGGTATAATCCGGGGTCAATCTCGGACCCGTATGAATGAACGATGGTATTCGGCTGCGATATGGAACAGTGGCCATGCTGTTCCACTGGGGTATCGCGGCGCTTCTGATCGCCAATATCGTGCTCGGCCTCTACTTTGCCGACTTGCCTCCGGATGCCTGGAAAGGTGAGCTGGCCCAATGGCACAAATCGATCGGCCTCACGGTGCTGGTGCTGAGCATCTTGCGCCTCGTCTGGCGCCTGACGCATTCCGTGCCGCCGCTGCCGGAAGATTTGCCTTGGCACTTGCGTATGGCAGCACGCCTCAGCCATTACCTCTTCTATTTTCTGGTGGTTGCCATTCCGCTGACCGGATGGATCATGGTCTCCGCCTCGGCAAGCGGCCGGCCGACCGTGTTTTTCCATTTGTTCAACTGGCCACACATCTCAGTTCTCGCCGATTTGCCGCGTCAGCAGAAAGTCGGCATGCATGACACTTTGGTAAGTGTTCATGTGGTGCTTGCCTGGACGGCCATCGTGCTGATCCCGCTGCATGTCGCAGCGGCGCTTTACCACCAGTTCATTCGCCGGGATGAACTGCTTTTGCGCATGCTGCCCTACCGCCGCATGCGTGCGGAGACGATGCGATGATAACACGAACCACATTGGCGTTGATGGCTTCAATGGTAATCTCGCCTGCCTGCGCGGCCCAGCACTGGAACGTAGACTACGCCAAAAGCAAGCTGGGATTTTCGGTGAGCTGGAGTGGCGAGCCATTCGTCGCCGCGTTTCGTTCCTGGAAGGCCGCGATTGATTTCGATCCGGCCGATCTGGCGCACTCGCATGCCGCGATCACTATCGATCTCGCCAGCGAAACCTCGTCTGACAGCGAAACAGACGCGGGAATAAAGGGCGCGGAGGGTTTTGCGGCGGGCCAGTTTCCCGTAGCGACATTCCGCTCGACTGGGTTCACGCACAAAGCTGGTCCCAGCTATGTCGCAGCCGGAACTCTGTCCATAAAGGGCATCTCGCGCGACGTCACTCTTCCCTTCACGCTGACATTGTCCGGAAACACGGCGCATGTTGTGGGCAAGACCCAGATAGTGCGCACGGACTTCCATGTCGGTACCGGCGAATGGGCAAAGCCCGATCCCGTGGCGCAAGCAGTGACGGTTACCATTGATCTTACCGCGACCAAAGGCTCCTGATTGCCATCGTTCGACATCATCGGGACGTCGGGGTGGACGTGACCGTCCCGATGGCGAATATCATCTCCGCTGACCGTCGCGGTATTGCCTGCGCCGCGGACGTTCTGCGCAAGGGAGGCCTTGTCGCCTTTCCCACGGAGACGGTATATGGCCTCGGCGCCGACGCAACGAATGACAACGCTGTTGCGGGCATTTTTGAAGCAAAGGGCCGGCCGCGCTTCAATCCACTCATTGTCCACGTTTTGGATTTCGATGCGGCTGCGAAGCTCGCGGAATTGGCGCCTGCTGCTGTCCAACTGGCAGAGCGGTTCTGGCCGGGACCATTGACATTGGTGGTGCCGCGGAAGCTGAATTGTCCGTTGTCGCTTCTCGCGAGTGCCGGGCTCGACACCATCGCCTTGAGGGTTCCCGCTCATCCCGTGGCACGCGCACTCCTTGCTTCGAGCGAGCTCGCGATCGCGTCGCCAAGCGCCAACCGGTCCGGTCATGTGAGTCCGACGACTGCGCACCATGTCGCCGACGATTTCGGCGCGCGTGTGGATTTCATTCTGGATGGCGGGCGGACGGCCCATGGCATCGAATCCACGGTTGTTGGCTTCGCGGGAGATAGCGCAGTCTTGCTTCGGCCAGGTGCGGTTGTGCGTGAAGACATCGAAGAAATCGCCGGCGCGCTTGGCGCTTTCGGGCCCGATCGTGTTTCGTCCCCGGGGCAACTCGCTAGCCATTATGCGCCTCAAACACCCTTGCGCCTGAATGCCGATGCCGTGCTGCCGGGCGAAGTCCTGCTGGCGTTTGGGCCAAGGGTCTCGGATACGGAGGGGATCGTCCGCAATCTCAGCCGGTCAGGCGATCTGAAGGAAGCGGCGGCGAATCTGTTCGCCATGTTGCGCGAGTTGGATGTGAGCGGCGCTCAATGCATTGCCGTGATGCCGATTCCCGATCACGGACTGGGTGAAGCCATCAATGACCGCCTGCGCCGCGCAGCCACACCGGTGACGGCCGCATGACGGTTGCTGCCGACGTTATCGCACGCCTGAAGAAAGCCGCCGGACAGAACGGCTTCACGGAAGACCAGCAGGAGATTGCGCCGCATCTCAGCGAATGGCGCGGCCGCTACCAAGGCCGCTCGCCGTTGCTCCTGAAGCCGCGGGATGTGCAAGCGGTAAGCCGCATTCTCGCGATCTGCAATGAGACCCTAACGCCGGTTGTCCCGCAAGGCGGCAACTCGGGGCTGGTCGGAGGGCAAATCCCCTTCAACGGCGAAGTCCTTCTTAGCCTGTCGCGCCTGAACGCTGTCAGACACGTGGATGCGGATGGCATGTCAGCGATTGTTGAAGCGGGCGTCATTCTGGCGACGCTGCACCAGGAGGCCCAAGCCGCCGGCCGCTATTTCCCGCTCAGTCTCGCCTCGGAAGGCAGTTGCACCATCGGCGGGAACATCTCCACAAATGCGGGCGGCGAAGCGGTATTGCGCTACGGCAACATGCGAAATCTCGTGTTGGGCCTGGAGGTCGTTCTCGCGGATGGCCGAGTGCTCGATTTGCTGCGCACCCTGCGCAAGGACAACACCGGCTACGACCTGAAGCAGCTGTTCATTGGCGCGGAGGGCACGCTGGGGATCGTCACCGCGGCCGCGCTAAAACTTTTTCCTCTTCCGGCGGAGTGGGTCACCGCCTTCGTAGCCGTGCCCGATGTGAGCGCCGCGATAGCGCTGCTTCACCGCACGCAGGAGACGACCGGCGGACTTTTGTCTGCCTTCGAACTGATGCCACGCATCGGGCTCGAAATGGTATTGGCGCATATCGGAAAAACGACAGATCCGCTTAGCGCGCCTTCGCCGTGGTATGTATTGATGGAAGCGGCCGGCGGTGCACAGTCTGCTTTGCGCGAAGAAATGGAACGGACGCTTGGCTCCGTTATTTCCAAAGGAATGGCAACTGATGCGGTAATTGCCGCTAGCGGGGCCCAGCGTGACGCGCTGTGGCGCCTCAGAAACAGCCTTTCCCAAGCCCAAAAGCACGAGGGCGGCTCCATCAAGCACGACATCTCCTTGCCGATCGCGGCAATCCCGGATTTTCTTGCGCGCGGCACTGCCGCCGTCGAAAGGCTTATACCGGGAGTGCGACCGGTGCCGTTCGGGCATCTCGGCGACGGCAATATTCACTTCAATTTCAGCATGCCTAAAGGCAGCGACAGCGCCGCATTCCTCTCGCGCTGGGAAGAGATCAACCGCACGGTGCACGATATCGTGCACACATTTGGGGGCTCGATCAGCGCCGAACACGGCGTTGGAATCATGAAACGCAACGAAATTCTGCGTTATAAGAGCAACGTCGAAATCGAAACCATGCGCGCGCTCAAACGCACGCTCGATCCCCACAACATTCTCAATCCGGGAAAGGTAGTGGCCGTCTGACTATGCGGCCTTTGGCAGTACCGGCTTGGGATCCGTCGTCTTGCCGGGCAGAGGCAGAACAACAGCCAAGCGCCGGAAGCGCGCATTCGATTGCGCGCTCAACGCCGCCGTCAGAACGGTCGCGAGATACGGCAGACTCTGGATCGAGAGCATGCACATCCAGAGAATAGCGGCGGGATCGTCAAAGCCGCGGCTGACCATCACACCAGCGATGGCCAAGATGCCCAGGGCAAGCAGCGCGGTTTCCTGCCAGGCCAGCCGCAGCACCTGGCCGAGCGAAGCTGAATCTTCGCATTTCGGTGTTCGCAGGAATGGCTTGCGCGAGGTGAACAGTCCGGCCCAGACGGCCTTGGCAACCGTGTGAGTCAATGCCAGGCCGGCGGTGGACGCGTACAGCGCACCCTTTACGCCGGATCGTACCTTCTTCGGGTAGAGCAGAAGAGTCTTCGCTGTCTTGGCCGCGAAAAGCGCAATGGCCGCTCCCGACAGCGCCATCATTGGGACGTCGAAATGCCGGGGCGCAATGCTCATCAGCAGAGTCCAGGCCAGCGCCAGAACAGTGATGACCAGTGCAAGTCCATCCGACACCCAAGGCAGCCAGCCGCTCAAGAAATGGTAGCGCTGCCCCCAGCCGAGTTTCTTGCGGCCGAAGAAAATCGCGGCGGCGTGACGCTTCATGATCTGCATGGCGCCATAGACCCAACGGTAGCGCTGCGTCATGAAAGCGCCGAGCGTATCGGGCGTCAGCCCCTTTCCCAGACTCTCCGGAATGTAGGCCGCCGCATAGCCGGCTTCGAACAATTTCAAACCGAGTTCCGTATCCTCGGTAATGCACCAGGTGCTCCAGCCGCCCACCTGATCGAGCGCATCGCGGCGCACGATCGTCATGGTGCCATGCTGAATGATGGCGTTGTGCTCGTTCCGCTCCACCATGCCGATCTGGAAGAAGCCGCGATACTCCTCGTAGCACATCGATTTGAAGGTGCTTTCGCCGCTGTCGCGATAATCCTGCGGTCCCTGCACCAGCGCGGTCTGAGGCGCGGCGAAATAGGGCAGCGAGCGACGCAGCCAGAACGGTTCCACCTGGTAGTCGCTATCGATCACTCCGACGAATTCGGCTCGGCTGTCCGTTCGCTTGAGCGCTTCATTCAGAGCGCCGGCCTTGAAGCCGCGCACGCCGTCGAGATGAAAAAACCGGAACCGCGCGCCGAGCTTCGCGCAATGCTCTTCCACCGGCCGCCAGACGGCGGCATCCGGTGTGTTGTTGTCGAGCAAGACGACTTCGAAATTCTCATAATCCAGGCGGGCTAGCGCATCCAGCGTCCCGATCACCATCTCCGGCGGCTCGTTGTAGGTGGGAACGTGAATGGAAACGAAAGGCGCTTCCAGCGGAATGGCGGCCGGAACCGCGCGACGTTCCACGCGCCACAGACTGGCTACGAGTTCTATTCCCTCGGTCAGGATCACGGTCGCGGCGAGCAGAATCAGCGGCACCATCGCGAGGATTACCGCGATGTCGCTCGGCTCGATGTACTCCAGCGTGGTCGCGTCCAGCAGCACCAGAAGCCCGGTAGTGATGGCCGCCACGAGTCCACCCATCACGAAATAGCCGGGCTGGCGCAGCCGCGGCATGCGGCTGAGAATCAGCAGGCCAAGCAGCAGAGAGAACACGCCCGCCAGGAAGGCATAAGTGCGCCATTGCGGGAAATTGCGAAGCATGCCGGCGAAGGCAAATTTGGGATGCCCCTCGGCATCGAACAGGCCCCAATAAGCGCCGACCGCGCCTTCGTTGCCCTTCCAAGGCTGGTCGTAAGCCTCGATCAGGTAGTAGTCCCAACCCTTCCGCATGGCGAGCTGCACAAAGCTGCGGACATAAAACGCCTGATTGGCGAGCGACGGCTCGGCGAGCTTCCGTGTACGCCCTCCCGACGGCCAGCCGGATTCGCCAACGATGATCGGCTTGTTGGGTATTGCATCCTGCACATGCTGGTAGGCGTGCTGCGCGAAAGTCAGCGCGTCGCGGACGTAGATACCTTCCCAATACGGAATGATGTGGACGGAAACCACATCGACGTATTTGGCGATTTCCGGATACAGCAGCCAGGTGGACCATGGTTCGGCGGTGGTGATTTTGATGCGGGCGGGAAGTGCCTCGCGCACGCGGCGGATGTAGCTGTTCAGTTGCTCGGGTCCGATGTAACCGAACATCATGGCTTCGTTCCCGACGAAAACCCGATCGATCACGCGGCGGTTGTTGGACGCCACGCGAATGCATTTGGCGATCTCCTTCTCGTTTTCTTCGAGATCGGAGCTGATCCAGCAGCCCAGAGAAACGATGAGCCCATAGCGCCGCGCCACCTCGGGAACGCGGTCCAGTCCGCGCGATACGCTGTACGTCCGTACACGTCCGGTAATCTGCGCCAGCTGCGCCATGTCGCGGTCGATCTGCTCCGGCGAAACGTGGCGATGCTGCTTCTCGGTGAACATGTGGCTGGGATCGTAGGAGATGCCCCGCACTTGCCCATCCCAGTCGGGCGCGATGACAGCGAAGTCGCGGCTCGCCCAGAAAAGGACGCTGGAAGCCACCACCAGCAACAGCGCGATGGCGATGCGGCCGGTGCCACCCGAGATTCGACTGGTCAGCTTGCGGACCATGTCAGCTCCGCCTGGATTGCTTCCCGCAGCAAGAGAATGCTCGCAGCCTCCAATGTTAAGATAGAACCCATCTGAAGGACCAGCGTTTACTGCATGGCCATTTATTGCTGATCGTCTTTCTGTTGTTCCTTCGGCGGTTCGGCGACGGAAATCAGCGTCAGGTCGAACACGAGAACCTGGTTGGGGGGGATGGCCCCACCGCCGGCGCCCCGCGCGCCATAGGCGAGATTGGCCGGAATCACGAGCTCCCACTCGTCGCCTTCGCGCATCAACTGCAGCGCTTCAGTCCAGCCCGGGATGAGCTTGTTGACGCCGAACTGCGCCGGAAGGCCAGGCTCGGTCGCATCGAAAACCTTTCCGGTGATCAGACTGCCCTTGTAGTTCACGGTCACCAGATCCGTCGCTTTGGGCCGCTTGCCGAAGCCGGTGTGGATAGCGCGGTGCTGCAAGCCGCTCGGCTCGACCACCACGCCCGGTTTCTTGGCGTTGGCCGCGAGATAGGCGGCGTTGGCCTCTGCGCTGAGCGCATTGTCGGCGGCCTGTGCCGCGCTGCTCAGCACGGTTGCGACCACAACCGCCAATATGCCTAACCGCCGCATGCAACTTCTCCTTGCCGTCTACGCCACTGCCTCAGAGCAATACAGGCGCAGGCCTTGGATTCAAAGACCTTGCCGCCGTAAGGAACCGGCCATGGTAGTCGGGTGGTCGGCGGCGGGAGCTGGCACCTTCGCGGCGCTGCCGGGATGAGGTGCTGCCGGCACGCCTCAACAGTGGCAGCGGAACGGTGTGTGGGCCGCCGACCGCCACGATTGGCAAGCAGCTACGTTTAGCCGTTCTAAAGCTCGGCGATCGCCTTACGGCGTCAACTCGTAGACGACGCCAGAGCCGAACTTACCGCCGTCGCTGGTCGTGCCGAAGAGATGCCCAGCTGAATTTATTGTCACGCCCGCGAACGGCGTCGCCCCGTCCGTGCAGTTTTGCTCCGCGCAGAAGGCGTGCAACACCTTCAAATCGCCACCTGTGGAAAGCCGGTAGATCACGCCGCCGCCCAAATGGCCGTCATCGCGATCGTTGCCGCCCCCGATTGCCGTGGTGCCGTAAAGGTTGCCGGAGGAATCGAGACGCGGCGGCGCGCCCGGTTGATGGCCGTCGGCACAATCGGCATCGCTGCAGAAATCATGCAGAACGGTGAATGTGCCGTCCGTCGCGAACTTGAAAAGGGTGCCGCCCTTGCCATGGCCTCCCATCCCGACAGTCGTGCCGAACAGGTTGCCGAGATCGTCGCGAATGATGCCGGTGGGCGATTGTCCGTCGGCACAGCCGATGGGGCAGAACGTGTAGAAAATCTTCTCCTTCCATTTGTCCTCGCGATGGGGAGAAAAGCGGAAAATCACGCCGGAGAAGTTCTCGCCGCCGCCCGCGGTGGAACCGAGGAGATTTCCACTGTCGTCGACCAGCAGTCCGCCTGTCGGCAGGCTGCCATCGGTGAGGCCGCAATCCTCCGTTTCGCTGCAGAACGTGTGAATCGTGCGCGACCGCCAAAGTGTCTTTCCTCCGTTCGGGGTCAGCGAATACACAACGCCTTGGCCTACGGAGCCGCCGAACTGCGTTTCCCCATACAGAGGAGAGATGCCGTCATAGACTGCGCCTTCGTCGGCGCCCGGGTAGGAGAGGCCGCTGCTTGGCTGGGAGCCGTCGCGGCAACCGGGCTTTGTGCAGAATCGATAGATCGTCTTGAGGTTCCAATTGGCCCCTTGCGGCATCAACTTGAACGCCGTGCCGCCATTCGCGCCGGCGCGCGTTGTGCCGTAGAGATTACCCTTCGCGTCGGCGATCAGCCGGCTCATCGGCGCGCTGCCGTCGGCGCAGCCCGTCTTGGCGCAGAAGTCGTATAGCGTGTCATATTTCCACTTGCCGCCGGCATCCTGGCGCAGCCGATAAATCACGCCGCCATTGTGCGCGCCGCCAGTGAGGGCTGAGCCGTAAATTGCTCCCAAGGAGTCGATGAACACGTCGCTCATCGGGGTCGAACCATCCGCGCAATTCGCCTTGGCGCAGAAAGAGTGAATGACCTTAAACGTCGCGGCATAGGCGCCTGTGGGAAACGCCGCAAGCGCGATGATAAGGGACACGAGCCCAGCGCGTCTTGTTTGTTTCAATAGCATAACCCCTCCGATGTTGCCGCTAAGGCGAAATTTCGAACACCGAACCCTCGCCATTATTGCCGCCGAGGGACGTGTTGCCAAAGAGGTGTCCGGACTCGTTCCTGACCAGCCCGCCGCGGGGTTGTTCGCCGTCGGCGCAGGCTGAACGCGAGCAGAAACTGTACAAGGTGCGAAGCGCTGTACCGCGTAACCTGAACGCCGTTCCGCTGCCATTCCCGCCGTTAATCGTTGTGCCGTAAAGATCTCCATGCGGATCGAGGAACAATTCCGAGTCCGGCTGCTTTCCGTCTTTGCAGCCCTCCCGCTTGCAGAAATCGTAGAGCACTTTGTATCCGGACTGTGTTCCACTGGGCGCGAGACTGAACACCACGCCGCCGCCATGCGCGCCCCCCGATCCAAGGGTGCCGTAGAGGTTTCCGGAAGCATCCATGATCATGGCGCGCTGCGTGAAACTGCCGTCTGCGCAATTCGCGATTTCGCAGAAGCTGTGAAGCACAGTCTGCTTCCAGGCGCCGCCCTTTTTGGCGAGTTCGAAAATCACGCCGCTGCCGTTCGCGCCGCCCTGCAATGTCGTTCCGAAAAGATGGCCATCCGCGGCGACAAGAAGTTCTGCGTCCGGAAGATTTCCATCCGCGCAATTGGCCTGCGAACAGAAGCTGTAGAGATCGGTCTCTGCCCAAGTGCCATGCTTCTGGTTAAGGGCATACACAACGCCCCCGTCGTTTAGGCCGCCGAAAACCGTTGTGCCGTAGAGGGGAGATTTACCGTCATACGAATTGCCAGCGGAGGCGCCTCGGTATGTCAGGCCTGCGGACGGTCCACCGGCGAGTGCCGATCCGAAATCGTAGAGCGTTTCGAATGCCCATTTGCTGTGTTGGGCGTTCGGCGAAAGCTTGTAGATTGTTCCGGCTCCGAACGCGCCGCCTTCGTACGCTGTGCCGTAGAGGTTGCCATCCTTGTCGATGATGAGGTTTCCGAACGGTTCGCAACCGTCCAGGCCGCAACCGACGGGGAATTTGTAGATCGTGTTCCGCTTCCACTGGCTGCGGTCAGCGTTTGGCGTGACTTCAAATACAGTGCCGAGGTTGCTGTTTCCTCCCAATGCGGTCGTTCCGTAAAGACGGCCTGCCGCATCCATGACAAGCTTTCTGTCGGGGATGGCGCCGTCGGTACATCCTGCTTCGGCGCAGAAGGACGCGATGGTCTTCAGCTTGGCGGCGTGCGCCGCGCCGATCGACGCAAACGTCATGCAGACGGTTGCAGCACAGGTGGTGGCAGCCTTCATCATATCTTGTCGCACTATCGCCCCGACGACTGCGGCGGTTGACGCGTTGCCCCGCCGGCATCAAGCAGACGGATGGCGACCCAGTAAAATTCCCTTGGTGTGTCGCGCCAATGACTATTGCGGGTTTTCGAGGCTAAACATTTCGGATTCGTCGTCATAGGCAAACAGCTCGGCGAAGCGGGCCCAGGCGGTCACCGCATCGAGGGTCGCCTCCGCAGCTTCCTCCGTCATGTAGTCTTCCAGCTCGTCCTCGAAGCGGCTCCACGGTGCGTTATGCGTGACGCGCTCGTCCAGCACCCGGCGGATGTGGGCGGCGAGCGGCACGTAGCTCACCAGCGCCCGCGCGAAGATTTCCTTGCGCACGTTGGTGTCCTCCTCGGCGAAGCGTTTGCCCATGTGGGTAAGCCGGATGTCGCCGCCTTCCACTTCGGCTAGCCGGAGCATCTGCAGGGTTTCAGCGACGGGAAACAGCTCGTCGACTTCCAGCTGCAGGTCGGCTGTGAGGTCGGGAAGGTCAGCCTTGCCGTTATACGGCTGCGCCGCGACCGCTTCGATGAGACCGGCGAGCAGGTTGGTGGAGACCGGCGGCAGAATCGTGCCGATCCCGGTGCCGCCGAGCCGCTCGCGGCGCTGCGCCGTCTGCCGTGCCGTCATCTCGGTGTAAATGCGGTCGACCAGTGCGATGAAAGCCGGATCCTGCCGGTCTCGCGGCTGCGGCAGGTCGATCTTGATCTCGGTGACGATGCGGCCGGGATTGGTGGAGAACAGCAGCACTCGGTCGCACATCAGCACCGCTTCCTCGATATTGTGGGTGACGAGGATGACGCCTTTGATCGGCAGCTGGCCTTCCTTCCAGAGGTCGAGGAAATCCGTACGCAGATTTTCCGCCGTCAGAACATCCAGCGCGGAGAACGGCTCGTCCATCAGCAGGATGTTGGGATGCACCACCAGCGCGCGCGCGAAGCCGACGCGTTGGCGCATGCCGCCGGAGAGCTCGCGCGGATAGGCAGATTCGTAGCCATCGAGGCCGATGAGGTCGATGGCGGCCAACGCGCGCTTGCGGATTTCCTCGGGCGGCAATCCCAGCGCCTGCAGGCCGAGTTGCACATTCTCCAGCACTGTGAGCCAGGGAAACAGCGCGAACCCCTGGAATACCATGGCGATGCCCCGCGCCGGTCCCTGCACGGCGTGTCCGAGGTACATTACGTGGCCGGCGGTCGGCTGCGACAGGCCGGAGATGATCCGCAGCAGAGTGGACTTGCCGGAACCGGAGCGGCCGAGCAGCCCGACGATCTCCCCTTCGCGCAAACTGAGCTGCACGCCTTCCAGCACAAGCAATTCCGCGCCACCCGGACGTGGAAACGCGCGCCGCACATCGTGCACATCGAGCAGGGCAGGGGCTTCCATGACGCGCTCCTTCAGTTCAGCCGGAACCGGCGTTCGGCGAATTCGTACAGCCTGCGCCAGAACAGGCGATTGATGATTGTTACGAACGTAGCCATCACGGCAATGCCGAGCACGATGCGATGATAGTCACCCGCCGCCGTCGCGTCGGCGATGTAGGCGCCGAGTCCGTGCGCGCGCAATGTGCGGCTTCCCCAGCTTGCCACCTCAGCGACGATAGAGGCATTCCATGAGCCGCCGGAGGCCGTGATAGCACCGGTGACGTAATAGGGCAGCACCGCGGGCAGCGCCACCTTGCGCCACCACAGCCAGCCGCTGATGCCAAAGCTCGTGCTGACATCGCGCAGTTCCACAGGCAACAGCGAGGCACCTGCGATCACGTTGAACAGGATGTACCACTGCGTTCCCAGCACCATCAGCGGTGACAGCCAGATATCTGGATTGAGATTCCAGATCACGATGACAGAAACCGCCAGAGGGAAAAGCAGGTTCGCCGGAAAAGCGGCTAGGAATTGCGCCACCGGCTGCACGATCTGAGCGAGATGCGGCCGCAGGCCGACATAGACGCCGACGGGCACCCAGATCGCGCTGGCAACGGCGATCAGCACCAGCACGCGCAGTGCGGTGAGCGCGCCGAGGCCGGCGGCGGTAAAAACTTCGTTCAGCTGAATAGGGCCGGCAAACTGGCCGATGCGCCACAGCGCCACCGCGCCGAGCACCGCCAGCAATCCATACCAGACAATATCAGCCGTGCGCGGAGAAACATTCTCCAGCAACCGCGCGTCGAACGCGCCCGGGGGCGACAGCCGGTAGGTTTTCTCCATCAGCGCGGAAAAAGGCGTGGTGATCGCATGGATCAGCCGCGAGCGGCGAAACATGGCGAGCGCCCAGGATTCCGCCGGCTCTTCCTCCTGACGGTCGTCGAAGCGAAAGCGTTCGGACCATGCCACCAGCGGCCGGAACAGCAGCTGATCGTAGATCAGGATCACCACAAGCATGGTGCCGATTGCCCACCAGATGGCCGTGAGATTCCGCGCGGCGATGGCGGTGGCGATATAGGAGCCGATGCCGGGCAGCGCGATGGTGGTATGCCCGACGCTGATGGCTTCCGCGGCGACCACGAAAAACCAGCCGCCGGACATCGACATCATCATGTTCCACACCAGTTGCGGCATGCCGAAGGGCACTTCGATACGCCAGAAGCGTGCCCAGCCGTTCAATCCGAACAGCCTGCCCGCTTCCTCGAGTTCGCCTGGCACGGTGCGCAGGGATTGGTAGAAGCTGAAGGCCATGTTCCAGGCCTGGCTGGTGAAGATGGCGAACACGGCTGCAAGCTCCGCGCCGAGAATTCGGCCCGGCGCGATAGAAAGAAAGAACACCACGGTGATCGAGATGAAACCGAGGATGGGAACAGATTGCAGAATGTCCAACAGCGGAATGAGCAACGCGCCGGCGCGGGCGCTTTTCGCGGCGAGTGTCGCGTAGGTGAAGGTAAAGACCAGTGAGCAGCCAAGCGCGATCAGCATGCGCAGCGCAGTGCGCAGCGCATAATCCGGCAGATGGGATGGCGAGAGCGAAATATGTTGTCCGGCAAGGCTGGAGAGCGGTTGGCGCAGCAGCGCGCTCGCATCCGCAAAAGCGATGATGAAGCCAAGAACCAGCAACGCAGCCAGCACATCCCAGCCGCTCGGCACGAACCGGCGCGCGCGGATCGAGATGGGTGGCAGGAATTGCATCAATCACCTCGGGTATTCGGCCGCTTCCGGCATACCCGAGTTGAGGCGCACACCTCAGCCCGGACGGGCTAAAAGCGGCAGGCGCGGTCGACTGTGGCCGTCGCTGGTCAGGGGCAAGGAGGAACGCCTCGGGAGTGCGGAAACAAGTTCCTAGTGGTCCGGGATGATCCCGCCGTCAATCCCATAATTTGCAGCAGTTTTTCCCCAATTTCGGCCGTATTGTGGATAACTTCTGGAAAACAGAACCGAGGAAAAACACAGCATGTCCGAATCAGTAACCGAATCAATATCCGTGTTCGTTCACGCGCAATATATAGGTTGTCAATGCCAAAAATCGCTATTTGTTGGGTGGCAGTCGAGATGTCGTTGGCCACAGCTGGTAGTTGTCGCTAATATGGTTATAGACCTTTCTAAGGAAGTTAGACACATAATGTGTTGACATTTATCCTAATAGCTCGTAATACAAAAAGTGAACAGGAGGTGAGTGATGGAAACAGTGATGCACATCGAGGAACCGGCTAGCCGCGCGGCAAGGATTTCGGAGATGCTGGAGCGCCAGCTGATAGAGTGCAATTCCGTGCTGGCGACTTGCCTCGGCAGCCTGGCGCCGGCAGAGGCCATCGACGCATGGCCCTGGAAGCGGATGCTCGGGCTAATGAAGATGAGCGCGCAGTTGGCGAGCGCAATCTCTAGGGTCGACCATCAGGGTCATTCGAAAAATCGCGAAAAGTGAGGTTCAATTCAGCAATAAAATTTCCGAGGGACGAGTGGAGCTGCATCGCCGCCGTGGCGCGCCTGCCGGCAATAAGAACCGTTTGAAGCACGGCCGCTATAGCGGAGTGGCGATCGCTCAGCGCAAGCTGGTGCGCGGCACAATTCGTTCTGCGAGAGTGGCGCTTGTCGCCGCAAGGACAGAGCTGGAATTTGATCGGCTGACGCCCGTTCGCGTTACTCCGGCGGGGAGATCTCATGACCGACAAATCTGATAGGTGGGAAGCGCTGGCGCGGAAGGAACTGCGCGACCGGCCGCTGGATTCATTGAACTGGAACACGCCCGACGGCTTCGAGGTGAAGCCGCTCTACACGGCCGCCAATCTCGAGAATATCGAAACGGATACGATGCCGGGCTTTGCGCCGTTCGCCCGCGGCGTGCGCGCGACCATGTATGCCGGCCGGCCATGGACCATTCGGCAATACGCTGGATTTTCCACGGCGGAAGAGTCCAACGCTTTCTATCGCAAGAATTTGGCAGCGGGGCAGATGGGACTTTCCATCGCCTTCGATCTGCCGACCCACCGCGGCTACGACAGCGATCATCCGCGCGTCACCGGCGATGTGGGAAAGGCAGGGGTCGCCATCGATTCTGTCGAGGACATGAAGATTCTCTTCGCCGGCATCCCGCTCGACAAAATGAGCGTGTCGATGACGATGAACGGCGCCGTCATTCCGGTGATGGCGAATTACATCGTGGCTGCGGAAGAGCAGGGCGTGCCGCCGGAAAAACTTTCCGGAACCATTCAGAACGACATTTTGAAGGAGTTCATGGTGCGGAACACCTACATCTATCCGCCTGAACCCTCCATGCGCATTGTCGCCGACATCATCGAATTCACCGCGAAGCGCATGCCGAAATTCAACTCGATCTCGATCTCCGGCTACCACATGCACGAAGCCGGCGCGACAGCGGTGCAGGAGCTCGCCTATACGCTGGCCGACGGCGTGGAATACGTCCGCGCGGCGCTGAAGCGCGGGCTGGACGTCGATAAATTCGCCCCGCGGCTGTCATTCTTCTTCGGCATCGGAATGAATTTCTTCTTCGAGGTCGCCAAGCTGCGGGCGGCGCGGCTTCTATGGTCGCGTATCATGTACGGCTTCGGTGCGAAGAATCCCCAAAGCCTGATGCTGCGAACCCATTGCCAGACGTCGGGAGTATCGCTCACCGAGCAGGATCCGTACAACAACATCGTGCGCACCGCGTACGAGGCATTGGCGGCCGTGTTGGGCGGCACGCAATCGCTGCACACCAATTCGTTCGATGAAGCCATTGCGTTGCCGACCGAGTTCTCCGCCCGGATCGCCCGTAACACGCAGCTCATCCTTCAGCACGAGACTCAAATCACGCGAGTGGTCGATCCGCTTGGCGGCTCCTACTACGTCGAGGCGCTGACACACGCTCTTGCCACCCACGCGCAGGCCATTATCGACGATGTGGAGGCGGTGGGGGGAATGACGAAGGCCGTTGAGGCCGGCATCCCGAAATTGCGCATCGAGGAAGCGGCAGCGCGGCGGCAGGCGAGGGTGGACAAGGGTGAAGACATCATCGTCGGCGTCAATCGCTTCGAACCGCAAGGACAAGACCATTTGCCGGTGCGCGAGATCGACAACTCCGCGGTGCGCGCGCAGCAGATCGCGCGACTCCGGGACGTCAAAGCGAAGCGTGACGCGGCAAAAGTGCAGTCAGCTTTGGATGCGCTGGCGCAAGGCGCAAAGAGCAACGCCAATCTGCTGGAGCTTGCGGTGGACGCGGCGCGGGCGCGTGCCACTGTCGGGGAGATCTCGGACGCCATGGAGAAAGCCTTCGGCCGTCACCGTGCGGACATTCGCGCCATCTCCGGCGTGTACGGCTCCGCCTATGAGGGCGACAACGAGTACGCGGCATTGCAGGGCGAAGTCGAAACCTTCGCGCGCGACGAAGGGCGGCGTCCGCGCATTCTTGTTGCCAAGATGGGGCAGGACGGACACGACCGCGGCGCCAAGGTGATCGCCACAGCGTTCGCCGATCTGGGCTTCGATGTGGACATCGGCCCGCTCTTTCAGACGCCGGCGGAAGTGGCCAAGGACGCGATCGAGGCGGACGTGCACGCCATCGGCATCTCAAGCCAGGCGGCCGGTCATAAGACCCTGGTGCCCGAGCTGATCGAGGCACTGAAACAGCAGGATGCGTCGGACATTCTGGTGATTGTCGGCGGCGTCATTCCGCAACAGGATTACGAGTTTCTGGAGCGGGCGGGTGTAGCGGCGATCTTCGGCCCCGGCACCAACATCCCCCAAGCGGCACGCAAGGTTCTGCATCTCATCCGTACACGGAGTAGAGACGAAGCAGCGGAATAGCCTACCGCCGGATGCCGCGGCCGGTGATGGCGTGCCAGACCAGCAGAACGATCACCGCTCCGATAATGGCGATCACCATGGAGACGAGATTGAAGTGCATGGGATCGTGATGGCCGAAATAAGAGAACAGCCAGCCGCCCACCACTGCGCCGATCAGGCCCAGCGCAATGTCGGCAAGGCAACCGGAACCGCTTCCGCTGACTGCCTTGCTGGCGATGAATCCACTGATCAGCCCCAGAACAATCCAGCCGAGAATTGACATTGCCTGCACCCCGATTTTGCGTGTTGCCGCAAGCTAGGTTCTGATTCAGCGTGCGGCAAGCGATTCGGTGACGTTGTGAAGAAGGGCCTTCGCGATCTCTGGCGTATCCTCGGGCCAGGGCTCATCACCGGCGCCGCGGACGACGATCCGAGCGGCATCGCCACCTACAGTCAGGCCGGCGCGCAGTTCGGTTATTCGCTCACCTGGACGATGTTTCTCACCCTTCCTTTCATGACCGCAATCCAGATCATCAGCGCGTCCATCGGCTGGTGCACAGGCGAGGGTTTGTCCCGTAGCATCGGCAAGCGATTGCCGAGACCATTGCTGCTTGCATTGATCGGACTGTTGGTGATCGCCAATACGATCAACATCACTGCCGATCTCGCGGCGATGGGAGCGGCGTTGAGGCTCGTTGCCGGGGGGCCGGCCGTCGCCTACGCGATCGGCTTCGGCGTGCTTTGCCTGGTGGCGGAGATCGTAATTCCTTACCACCGTTATGCCGGTTATTTGAAATATCTCACCTTTGTCCTGTTCGTCTATGTGGCAACCGCTTTGACTGTTCACATTCCATGGTCGACAGTGCTGCGTTCGGTGGTGTTGCCTAATCTGTCTCTAGGCCGCGACGCCTTGCTGACGGTCGTTGCCGTGTTCGGGACCACGATCAGTCCCTATCTCTTTTTCTGGCAGGCAGCACAGGAAGCGGAGGAGTCGCGCCTGAGCTATCGGCACACATCAGGCGCGGCGCTCAGTCCGCAGGCGTTCCGCCATATTGCCCTCGACACGTTGACCGGCATGACGATGTCGAATCTCGTGGCCTTCTTCATCATTGTAACAACGGCAGCTACGCTGCACGCTCATGGCATCACGAAAATCGACACCGCGGCGCAGGCGGCGGAAGCGTTGAAACCTATCGCCGGTGTATTTGCCTTCGCGCTCTTTTCCGCCGGCATTATTGGAACAGGACTGTTGGCCGTACCGGTACTGGCGGGTTCGGCAGCCTACGGTGTGGCCGAGGCGTTTCGCCTGAAGGGAAGCCTGGAGCTGCCGGCGAGCCGCGCCGTCGGATTTTACGCCATTGTAAGCGCCGCCACGCTCGCGGGCGCGATCCTCACGGTGTTGAACATCGATCCGATCAAGCTGTTGTTCTGGGCAGCCGTGATCAACGGGGTCATCGCCGTGCCAATCATGCTGGCGATGATGCTGGTCGTCTCGCGAAGGGACGAGGAGCTGAATCTCCCCGCGTGGGTGAAGGTGCTGGGATGGCTGGCCGCGGGGCTCATGGCGATCGTGGTCGCTCTGCTGTTATGGTCGGAAGCGATCGGACATTTGACGCTAGAACGAGGCGGGACGTGAGAGCTTCCCTCTTTGGATTGTCGCTCGTTGACGACAGCGCCAGCTCTCGCCGAGCGCACTGGTAGCGTTGGCCTAAACGCATCAGTAAAGTCCCTTCGGCGGCAATGAGGGGTCGCACTGTGCAAAGTCTGCTTAGGGCCATTCAGCAACGCAAGCTTGACCGGGTTGCCGCTGCCTATGCGGTGGCCGCATGGATTTTGGTCCAGGCGGCTTCCATCGCGCTCCCAACCTTCGGCGCGCCCGTTTGGGTCCTGAAGGTTTTGATTGCCGCAGCGGTTACGGGCTTTCCGCTTGCGCTTTGGATCGCCTGGCATGCCGCGGCTCCCGCGCAAGACCTGGGGCAGGGAATCGAAGCTCTGCGACGAACGGATGTGGCGCTTCTGGTCATCCTTTCGTTGGTGCTTGTGTTCGTCGGCGTCCAGTTCGCTTTCCAGTTCGGTCTGATTGGAAAGAAGTCCGCCCCTGCGGCCGCGCGTGAACACCATTACTACTTCCGCAATGTGCCCAGTCCGCCGCCCGCCTCGGTCGCTGTGCTGCCTTTCCTCAACTTAAGTGGCGACCCTGCCAAGGAGTATTTCAGCGACGGTATCGCAGATGAGCTGCTCAACCATCTTGCAAGCGCACGAACACTACGCGTAGCGGCCCGGACCTCGTCTTTCTCCTTCAAAGGGAAAAACAAAGACATTCGCGAGATTGCCCGTGCGCTGAATGTAAGTGCTGTTGTTGAGGGCAGCGTGCGCGAAGACGGCCATCATCTTCGCATTGCCGCGCAGCTGATCAAGGCAAGCGACGGCTACCAGCTGTGGTCGAGTGTCTATGACCGGGACCTCAGCAACGTACTTCAGTTGCAGGACGAGATCGCGAATTCCATCGCAGCGGCACTCACCCATACGCTAAGCGGTGGCCAACTTCCTGTCGCCACGCAGGGAGAACGCACGCCGATCGATCCCGCTGCGTATCGCGATTACCTGAAAGCGAAGGCGCTCGCAGCGCTGAAGACCGATGAAGGCGACGCGAAATCGGTCGAGATATTTAAGAGAGTCGCCGCCCGCGAACCAAGATTCGCGCCAGCTTTCGCGGCACTGGGCCGCACGTATTTGCATATGGCGCAGTTCCACAACGATCAGCCAAAATTGCTGCTGTCGGCAGAAACTGCCTTGCAGCACGCCCTCAAGTCCGATCCTCGAAACCTTGAAGCCCTTGCCACCCATCTACACCTGGCGACACTGAAATGGGATTGGCGGGCGGCTGCGAAAGATGCGAAATCCCTTCAAACGATCAATGCTCACAACGTCTATACACTCCGGGGGCTTTTCTCATTCTACGATGCCCTCGGTTTTCCGGAACAAGAGGCGGCTGTGTTGCGCGAAGCAACCCGGCTTGACCCGTTATCGTTCGTCGATCTCAACAATTTGGCATCGGTCTACAATGACCGTGGCCAGTACGTCGAAGCGGCGTCGGCGGCGGAAGATGCGCTGTCGCTAAAGCCAAATCGGCCGTTGGCGCTCTACAGCCTGTGTTTGGCGTACGCAGGCATGAAACGCCTTGACAGGGCGCGGGCTGTCGTAAGGCAGCTCGCAACGCTGCAAAAAGATGCCTCGGCGGCTTGCGCCTTGAAGATTGCTTCGCTTTCCGGAGACAGGCAGCACGCACATCGTCTCGCCAGAACGCTCGCCGGCGACTTCCCCTCTTTCATATTCGACGAAGGGGATATCGGTTATTTCTATGCGTTGGCGAATGAATTTGATGCCGCGTTGCCATGGTTCGAACGCGGATATGACAAGCGCAACGCCCATATTTTTTCCGTGCCGCTTACGGCGGGCACGCCAGCGGATTTGGTGCAAAGCGCGGGTTGGAAAGCGCTCTTGGCACGCCCCGGCGCCCGCGCATGGCAAGAGGCACACGAACGATTGGCCGAACAGCTAGCTCGAAATTGAGCAGAAAGCACTCTTGCCCGCCTTGCTAATTTGACTAGATTTGATTGGGCCAAGGGGGAAAGTGCAATGGTTCAAACAAGACGTAATCTCTTCAAGACTGCTGTTGTCTCTGCTATTGGCGCGGCGTCCATTTCATCAGCAGTGAGGGCTGGGGGGCGAAAAGTTCATCAACGGATTCTGCTGCGATGGCCGCAAGGTAATCCATCCGCGAGTTATCTGTTCGTTCCCGAAGGGGATGGGATAAAGGTCTATGACGTCTCGGTATATGTGAAGCCCTCTGTTCAAGGTATGTTGAATCTTGACGACCTCCATTTGGATAAGCCGATAACAAAAGCAATTACCTTTTCGATCAATGGAAAAACGATAAACGTTGGAGACGACGGTTTTGTGAAAGATGATGAACTGCCGAGCGGTCTGATCATGACAAAATGGGCCGAGGTGGGTATCGCACGCAAAGTCACAAAACATAACTAGCTGAATGCATGAGCTTGTATTCGTCGTAAAGCTTTCCAAGTTCTGCAACCTACGCTGCGCCTATTGCTACGAGCACCGCGAGCTCCATGTGCGCGACCGCATGCATCCCGGCACGCTGCAAAAGTTGTTCGCCGGCGTGGACGCATTCGGCGACCATCTTGCAACACTAGGGATTACGCCAGAATTTTCCTTTGTCTGGCACGGGGGCGAACCGCTGCTTCTGCCGAAGGAATTCTACCGGCATATTGCGTCGACGCAGGAGCAGAACATCCATCGCCATCCTTATCGCAACAGCGTGCAAACCAATTTGTACGGCGTGAAACGTGATAGTCTTGATTATGTGCTCACTCTCAATTGGGAACTCGGCGTTTCCATTGATTTCGCGGACGGCGTTCGCCGCAATGTCGGCGGCCGGGAGTCCAACGGGCGGGTGATCGCAGCGGCGGAAGCGTTGCGCGCGCGGGGGCATGATTTCGGCGTGATCTCCGTTCTGGGCAACCACAACAGAGGCCGGCTGACGGAGGCGTACGATTGGATCGTCGAGAATGCCGTTGGCTGGCGCATTCTCCCGATGTTCGAAGGCGGCCCGGCGGAGGCAACGAGCATGTTTCGTTTGCCCGCCGCCGAGGTTGCGCGAACGCTGATCGAGTTGCTGACCAAGCGTGCGGAATCCGAACGGCATCTGCCTGTCGAACCGCTGGACACTTACTTAAGGGCGGCAGTGCTGCGCATTCTGGATCAGCCGGGTGCTGGCGATCCCGCGCGTACGCTGCTGGACAACATTTATGTCGTGAACGTAAACGGGGACGTGTTTCTCCGGCCCTTCGCTTACGATCCTGCACGCCGCCTCGGCAACCTCGCTACCTCCTCGATCCTGGAAATGACTCAGGCCGGCCCCTATCATAGCTGTCAGGACTGGATTGTCGCGCGTAAGCGGCATCATTGCCTCTCCTGCGATCATGTGCGCTTTTGCGACAGTACGCCAATGCACGAGCACGGGTCGGTTGTCTGCGAGGCAGGTAAGACTGCTTGCGGTGTCCCGCGTTTGACCATCTCGGCGATAATTAGCGAACTTGCGGCGGCTGGCGTTGACGCTGGAACGGTCGGGGGTTGGGCACGGGAATGGCTGATGCAGTCGCCTCGCGCCGCTTAGTGCCGCGTTTGTAATCTCGTGACGTCCGCGCCAGCAAGACAAGCCGCGGCGCGCCTCTCCCCGACAATGTCCTTGCGCGTATTCAACACAGATGCGCGGACAATTTTGTGTGCCGCCTCGTCGTCGCCCAACAGGCCAAGCTTGTCGAGGATCGCCGCCATCGCGGTCTCGGCCGCGCGTCCCGCGCCGTCGTCGATCTTGAGCGCAATCCCCAGCCCGGCCTCCGGGATGATACCGCCGTAATACCCTTCAGCGCCGGCCTTGGTGGCTGCGCGTCCGCGGCAAGCCCGCATCAGGACCGTATCGCTGCGGCCTGTTCCTGCGACAAGTTCGGGATGCGCCATCATGGCGCCGACGATGCGTCGCACGGCTTGAGCCCGACCGTCGGGCAGGCCTGAAGGATTGGCGAGTTTCGCCAAGGCTTGCGCCATTGCGGTTATGGGCAAAGCGAAATTCGGAGCCGCGCACCCATCGACTCCCCAGGGCAATTCGAGATCGATTTCGGCAAGTTCACCTAGAACTTTGGCGATGGCCCGCTGCACGGGATGATCGTGCTGTTCGTACCCTTCGGTCGCGATCCCCCAATGTCGCGCCACTGTCAGAAATCCGGTGTGCTTTCCCGAGCAGTTGTTGTGGAGGCGCGTTGGTTGTTGACCTTCGCGCACCATCTCGGTCCACACGGGCTGATAGCGAACGGGATGTGCACCGCAGGCGAGATCCTGTTCCGCACAACCAATCCTGTCCAGCCATGCGGCAACGCGCCTTGTGTGCATCGGCTCGCCAGAGTGGGACGCACAGGCCAGCGCGATCTCCTCGTTGCCTAATCCAAAGGCGTCGGCGGCTCCCGATTCGATCAGCGGTAGCGCCTGAATCGGTTTGAGGGTGGACCGCGGAAAGACTGGCACGTCCATGTTGCCAAGCGCCAAAACTACCGTGCCGTCGGCCCGCGCGATGGCGAAAGCGCCCCTGTGCACGCTCTCAACGATTTCGCCGCGCGTCACTTCCACGAGAATCGGATTGTCCATGATTGGCTTATACCAGCGGCTGGGCGATTTTGCGGCTTCTGTTTTGAATCTGGGCCGCTATAGTCCGCCGCCCATGACCACCCCGGCTGTTTCCATTTCCCACCTGCGCAAGGTGTATCGCGGCGGTACCGTCGCCGTGGACGATCTTTCCATGCAGATCGCGCCTGGCGATTTCTTCGGCTTTCTGGGGCCGAACGGCGCCGGGAAGTCGACCACCATTCACTGCATGACGGGCATTGCGAAGCCCACCTCCGGCAAAATCGAGATCTTCGGCATCGATGCGGTCAAGGACTATCGCGAGGCCAGGCGGCTGATCGGGCTCTCGCCGCAGGAGTTCAACGTCGATACTTTTGCCAAGGTGACGCAGATCATCGACTGGATGGGCGGCTATTTCGGCCTGCGCGCGGCGGAACGGAAGGCACGGGTCGAGATGCTGATCGATCGCTTCGAACTCGGCCCTCACGCCAAAAAACAGTTTCGCGAACTTTCTGGGGGATTGAAACGGCGCGTAATTCTCGCGCGGGCGCTGGTGCACGATCCCAAGCTCTTGATTCTCGATGAGCCGACGGCCGGCGTGGATGTCGAACTCCGCCGCGATCTGTGGCGCTATCTCCAGGAACTCAACCGCGACGGAAAGACCATTCTGCTCACGTCGCACTATCTCGAAGAGATCGAACGTCTCTGCCGCACCATCTCAATCATTAACGACGGTAAGATCGTGCGCGAAGGCCCGAAGGCGGAGTTCCTCCTGACCGGCGATCTGGAAGCTGCTTATCTGACGGCGACCGGCGCCGAACCCGATCATATCGAAGGCGCGGCGGCATGAGCACGATCGACAACACGGCCGAGCTTACGCCCATGTCGCCCATAAGCATCAACTGGATCGGGCTGTGGACGATCATCCGGCGGGAGATGTCCCGGCTGATGCGGGTGCCGACACAGGCATTCGTCGCGCCCTGGATATCGGCTCTAATGTTCATTTTCGTGTTTGGTTACGTGGTAGGGACCCGGATCGCGACCATCGGCGGACACCGCTACATCGAGTTCGTCCTGCCGGGCATTCTTATGCTGAACGTCGTCAACGCCGCTTTCCTCCAGTCGTCCTCGCAAATCTATTTCCAGCGCTTCCTGCGTTACATTGAGGAAGTGCTGGTGGCGCCGTTCTCTCACATTGAAATGATCGTTGGCCTGCTGGCGATGACGGTGGTGCGATCGGTCATCACCGCTGTGGGCATCTTGCTGATCGGCGCGGCGTTTGGCGCCACATCGGTTTCCGGCATTGTTGAATTTCTGTTCTGGATCGTGGCCGTTTCCATCATTTTTGGATTGCTTGGTATCATCATTGGCCTGTGGGCGAACAATTTCGAGCAGCTGACGATGCTGAACATCTTCTTCATCACGCCGCTTTCTTTCGTGGGCGGCGTCTTCAACACGGTGCATATGCTGCCGGGGTGGTTGCACTGGATCGCCTGGGCCAATCCGTTCTTCTATTTCATAAACGGGATTCGCCATTCCATGATCGGCTTCACCGAAACGCCCGAATTGCTGGCGGCCGGACTGACCCTTGGATTGATGGTCGTGCTGTTGGCCGTCGTGTGGAAATTGTTCTCGATCGGCTACGGCCTGCGGGAATAGAACAGCGCGGGCCGAAATTTGCTTCCGATTGGACAGGGATTCGCCATCCGTCTAGCCTTCCGCTTCCATTGGAGATTCGTCAGGGCGAATCTGTGTCTCAAGGCAGATCGGGCTTGAAACGTCGTAGCCGAGCAGCACTGGCACTGATGGTTTCGGTGATCGCCGGTGCCGCGCATGCGCGCACGCATCGCACTGAAGCAGCCGCGGCGGCACCCCCGGCATCTGAGGGGCCAAATTTTCTAGGACGCTACAAGGACTGGTCCGCCTACATGCGGGGCAGCGGTGACGGCAGGGTCTGCTATGTGCTTTCCGAACCCAAGGCCAAGGAACCCGCCAACGTCAACCGGGATCCGGCCTATCTATTGATCAATGATTGGCCGGGCCGGCGCTCCAAGGCCGAAGCCGAAATCGTGCCTGGCTATCCTTACAAGGATGGAAGCACGGTCACGATGCATATCGGCAGCGAGACCTTCGATTTCTTTACCAAGAACGAGGGTAGTTCCGGCAGTGCCTGGATATTGAATCCTGCTGATGATCCGAGGCTGCTTCGAGCACTGCGTGGCGGCTTGACGGCTGTTGTCACAGGCACGTCGCGGCGCGGCACGTTGACGAAGGATGTTTATGGGCTCTCGGGGGTGGCTGACGCGCTGGACCACATTCATAACGCCTGCGGAATGTAGATTCTGACTGAAAAATGGAGCAATAGGCCGCCGGGTTTCCTATATTGCCGCCATGGCTCCAACCAATCTGATCGGCGTTCCCTTCGATGCTCTAAAGGCCGCACTTGCCGAGGCGGGCGTGGCCGAACGGGCCGTTGGCATGCGCGCCCGGCAGTTGTGGAACTGGGCTTATGTCCATGGCGCGCAAGACTTCGCCAGCATGAGCAATCTGGCAAAGGATTTTCGCGGCAGCATGGCCAGCCGGTTTTCGCTGGCACGGCCAGAAATCGTGACCGAACAAATCTCCAGCGACGGCACGCGCAAATGGCTGTTGCGAGGCGCCGGCGGCTCGGAATTTGAGACTGTGTTCATTCCGGAGCCCGGACGGGGCACGCTATGCGTCTCCTCGCAGGTGGGTTGCACCCTAAACTGCCGCTTCTGCCACACGGGCACGCAGCGGCTGGTTCGCAACCTCACGCCTCAGGAAATCGTCGGGCAGGTGATGGTCGCGCGCGATGCCCTGAACGACTGGCCAAGCACCGGCGAGAACCGCCGCCTCACCAATGTCGTGATGATGGGAATGGGTGAGCCGCTTTACAATTTCGAGAACGTCAAGGCGGCACTCGCCATTGTGGCGGATGGGGATGGTCTCGCGCTATCCAGGCGGCGCATTACGCTATCGACTGCCGGTGTGGTACCGATGATCAAGCGGGCAGGTGATGAGATCGGCTCGTCTCTCGCGATTTCCTTGCACGCGGCGCGCGATGACGTGCGCGACGTGATCGTACCGCTGAACAAAAAGTACCCGATTGCCGAATTGCTGCAGGCCTGCCGCGACTATCCCGGCGTTTCCAACGCGCGGCGCATCACCTTCGAATATGTGATGCTGAAGAATTTAAACGACTCGCTTGCCGATGCACGCGAGCTGGTACGCGTCATCAGGGGCATTCCAGCGAAGATCAACCTCATTCCGTTCAATCCGTGGCCCGGCGCGCCGTATGAATGCTCCGACTGGGCACAGATCGAAAAGTTCGCCGATGTGGTGAACCGCGCCGGCTATGCCTCGCCGGTGCGCACGCCGCGCGGCCGCGACATCATGGCGGCCTGCGGCCAGCTCAAGAGCGAGAGCGTCAAGCAGCGCGCCAGCGAACGCATGGCCGAACTGCGCTCGCAGGAGCTGGCAAGGATGCCCACTTAATGGGCGGGAACAATGCGCAGCAGATCGAATACTGGAATGGGCCGGCGGGCGAGCGCTGGGCCAAGGCGCAGGACCGCATCGACCATCATCTCGGACTGATTACCGAAGCGCTGCTCGCGTTTGCTGACGTTCGGGAAGGCCAGCGGGTGTTGGATGTCGGCTGCGGTGGAGGCTCGCTGACCTTGCTCTTGAGAGAGCGGGTAGGGCCGGAAGGTGCCGTTACCGGCATTGACATCTCCACGCCAAACCTCGCGCTGGCACGGGCCAAGGCGCACGCTGGAATGGCGGATGTGGCCTTCGTGCAGGCCGACGTTTCGACCTACGATTTCCAGCCGGTGTTCGATCTCGCCTTCTCGCGTTTCGGCGTGATGTTTTTCGATGAGCCCATCGGCGCCTTCACCAATATCCGCAGGGCTTTGGTGAAAACGGGCCGTCTTGTGTTCGTTTGTTGGCGTGGCCTGAAGGAAAACGAGTGGGCGCGGGTGCCGTTCGAAGCGGCGCGCCATCTTCTGCCGCCGCAGGAACCGATGGATCCGCATGTGCCCGGACCGTTTGCGTTCGCCGACGGCGTTCGTTTGGATGGTATACTGCAAGAGGCTGGGTTCCGTGATGTTCGGATCAAGCCTCACGATACGACGGTAAACCTGGGAAGCGGCGTCGGGTGCGCCGTCACGGAAGCGCTGACGATTGGACCGCTTGCGCGCGCCGCGGCGGAGCTGGATGAGCCGACGCGCGACAGAATTCGTATCCAGCTAGAGCCGCTTCTCGCAAAATATGACTCGCCCTATGGGGTCGTGTTGCCAGCGGCCGTGTGGCTGGTGCAGGCCAAAGCCTAAACGTCGAGAGCTGCGTAAAGCGCGTTGTCCTGGATGAATTCGCGGCGAGGCTCCACAATTTCGCCCATCAGCTTGCTGAACAAATCCTCGGCGTCGTCGGCGTGCTCCACTTTAACGCGCAAGAGCGTGCGGGCGTTTTCGTCCAGCGTCGTTTCGAAAAGCTGCTCGGGGTTCATTTCTCCAAGGCCTTTGTAGCGTTGAAGCGTCACGCCCTTCCGACCCCATTCGAAAATCGTATCCAACAATTGCGACGGCGCGCGCACCTCGCGAATCTCGTCCTTGCGGGCGATTTTTGCGGTATGGACGTAGACCGCCTGCAACTCGGCGGCCATCTTGTCGAGCTTGCGTGCGTCCGCGCTGGAAATCAGCGAGCCGTCTATGGCCACCGTTTCACGCAACCCGCGCACTTCTCGTGAGAATTTGAGGCCGCCGTCTGGTGTCGGCTCGCCGTTCCAGCCGCGCTCGATTTCATCCGACAACAGATCGAGGCGCCTGGCAATGTAGCCGGCTGCTCCCGCCGCCTTCTCGCGATCGTTGAGAATGTCCGGATTGAGCGCGCCTGCAATCGCGGCTTGTTCGAGCACAAAGCGGGGATAATGTGGAGGAAACCCTTTGAGCGCGGCAGCCGCGGCGCGGGCATTGTCGATAACCGCGGCGAGGTCGGCCCCAACCAGTTTTTCACCACTGTGCAGCGTGATGCTTGCACCTTCCGACCCCTCCGATAGCAGATAGTTTTCGAACTCCTGCTCGTCTTTCAGATAGCGTTCGGTCTTGCCGCGCGTGACTTTGTAAAGCGGGGGCTGCGCAATGAAGAGATGGCCACGCTCGATCAGGTCCGCCATCTGCCGATAGAAAAATGTCAGCAGCAGAGTGCGGATATGAGCGCCGTCCACATCGGCGTCCGTCATGATGATTATCTTGTGATAGCGCAGTTTGTCGGGATTGAACTCCTCGCGCCCAATGCCGGTGCCCAGCGCGGTGATAAGTGTCGCAATGGACTCGCTGGACAGCATCTTGTCGAAGCGAGCTCGCTCGACATTCAGGATCTTGCCCCGTAAAGGCAGCACCGCCTGATTGTTGCGGTTGCGGGCCTGTTTAGCGCTGCCGCCGGCCGAATCACCTTCGACAATGAAAATCTCGCATTTGGCAGGGTCGCGCTCCTGGCAATCAGCGAGTTTTCCCGGAAGGGAGGCGCTATCGAGCGCACCCTTGCGGCGCGTGAGTTCGCGAGCCTTTCGCGCGGCCTCGCGGGCAGCAGCCGCTTCCACCACCTTTCCAACGACCGTCTTCGCTTCCGCTGGGTGCTCTTCCAACCAGCGGCCGAGTTGTTCCAGGACTACACCTTCGACGACGGGACGCACTTCGGAAGAAACAAGCTTGTCTTTCGTTTGCGATGAGAATTTCGGGTCTGGAACTTTCACAGAGAGCACGCAGGTGAGGCCCTCGCGACAATCGTCGCCGGTTAACGCAATCTTATCTTTCCGCTGAGCGCCGCTTTCGTCGGCATATTTCGTCACCACGCGCGTTAGCGCGGCGCGAAAGCCGGCGAGATGGGTGCCGCCATCGCGCTGGGAGATGTTATTGGTGAAGCAGAGCGTAGTCTCGTGATAGGAGTCGTTCCAGGCGAGCGCCGCCTCGACGGTGATATCCTCACGCTCTGCGGCAATCATGACCGGTGCGGGGATGAGAGCATTCTTGGCGCGATCGAGATAGCGGACGAATGCCTCTAATCCGCCGTCGTAATGCAGCGTGACCTCTTTCTTCTCCACGCCGCGATTGTCGGTCAGCACGATGGTCACGCCGGAATTGAGGAAGGCGAGTTCGCGCAGGCGATGCTCAAGCGTTGCGTAGTCGAATTCGGTTTTGGTGAAGGTGCGTGGCGAAGGTAGAAACGTCACTTCCGTGCCGCGCCGGCCATTGGCTTCGCCAGCCACCTTCAGCGGTTCGACTGGGTCGCCATCGTGGAACCGCATGTAGAATTCCTGGCCGTCCCGCCAGATTCGCAGATCCAGCCATTCGGAGAGAGCGTTCACGACGGAGACGCCGACGCCGTGCAGTCCACCTGAGACCTTGTAGGCATTCTGCTCGAATTTCCCGCCGGCATGCAGCTGGGTCATGATGACCTCGGCGGCCGAAACGCCTTCGGTTTCGTGTATATCTGTCGGGACGCCACGGCCGTTGTCGCGCACCGTGCAAGAGCCGTCCGGATTGAGAATGACGTCCACGCGGTCGGCATAACCCGCCAGCGCTTCGTCGATGGCATTATCCACCACCTCGTGCACCATGTGGTGGAGGCCGGAGCCATCATCCGTGTCCCCGATATACATGCCCGGCCGCTTGCGCACGGCGTCGAGCCCCTTCAGCACTTTGATACTGGCAGCGCCGTAATCGTTCGACTCGGGAAGGGCAGGCGAAGAAACCATCAATCTGACATCCGTGTAAGGCGTGACTCCGCCACCTCGAAAATCTCGGCGCGGCCGGCAAGCGGTCCGAACATCGCAAGCTCGGTGCCGGTCATCCAGGCCTGGGCGCCGAGCGCCAGAATCTCTTCGAACAGAGCCGTGCGGCGCGTGACGTCCAGATGGGCGACGATCTCGTCGAGGAGGAGGATGGGTGCGAGTCCTTCTCTAATATGGGAAAGGTGCCTCGCTTGCGCAAGGATGATGGAGATGAGAAGTGCTTTCTGTTCGCCCGTCGAGCAATCGCGCGCATCCATCCGCTTGGCCGTGTGACGCACGCGCAGGTCGCTGATATGCGGCCCGAAGCCAGTCCGGCCGCTTTCGGCGTCGCGCACACGGCCCCGTTCGAGCATGCCCCGAAAGGTATCACAAGCCGTCTGGCCCTCCTGCGCGTACAAGCAGTCGGCATTTCCCTCCAGGCTCAGAAAAGCCTGCGGAAACGCGACCGCTTCACGCTGTGCCAAGGCCTCGTTCAGGCAGTCGACCGTCGCCTTGCGGGCAGCGCAGATTGCAAGGCCATGCTCGGCCATCTGCTGCTCCAGTCCCGACAACCAGCCTGGATCCCGGGGACCGAATTTCAGAAGTCGTGCACGCTCGCGCATGGCCTGCTCGTAGCGAAGCGATGCCGTGCCGTGACTGGAAGTGGAGCCCAGGGTAAGGCGATCAAGGAAGCGGCGCCGGCCGCTTGCACTTTCGATAAACAGACGGTCCATGGCGGGGGTGAGCCATGCCATCTGGATCAGCTCACTGAGATCGTTGGAGTTCTGGGCAGCTGCCCCGTTGAGGCAAACCTGACGTGTCGCGCCATTCGCGCCAGCGCTCAGCCCGGTACCAATTTCGTAGGTCTCGCCCGCTCGCTGAACGGTAGCCCTAACAGCCCACAGAGAATTCCCACAGGCAGGCCCTTTGCGCGTATGTTCCGCAAGTGTCGCCCCACGAAGACCGCGCCCGGGAACGAGTAATGAAATCGCCTCCAGCAGATTGGTTTTGCCGGCGCCGTTCGGCCCCGTAAGCACTACCGGACATCCACTCGTAACGATAGCCAATGATTCGTAAGAGCGGAAATTGGCCAGCCGCAGGTCTCTGACCGAAAGTGCAACGGCCGCCGGACTCTCTATATCCTGCTGGGAAAGAAGAGATGCTGCTTCATCAGGCAATTCCCGCAAACTCACACCCGCATCGGCATCAGCACATACAACGTGCGATTGTCCTCGGTGTCTTCGATCAATGTTGGCGAGCCCGCATCGTGCAGGAGAAAGCGAGCCTGCTTCCCTTCAATCTGCCCGGTGATGTCCAGCAGGTAGCGCGCATTGAAACCTATCTCAATCGGCGAGGCGGCATAGGTGGCGCCAAGTTCTTCGGTCGCCGTTCCTGAATCTGGATTGATAACGGATAGCGTGACCCGGTCTCTGCCGATGTTAAGTTTCACAGCGCGGGTTTTGTCCGCCGAAATGGTGGAGACGCGGTCCACGCTTTGCGAAAACTCCTTTGCGTCCAGTGCCAGGGATTTGTCGTTGTTGGCCGGAATGACCCGCTGATAGTCGGGGAACGTGCCGTCGATCAGTTTCGACGTCAATTCAATGCCGCCGGAGACAAACTGTATCTTGGTGTCGGAAAGCGAGACATCGATCGCTTCTTCCGTGTCGTCCAACAAGCGCCGAAGTTCCATTACTGTTTTGCGCGGTACGATGATGCCCGGCATGTCCGAAGCGCCGTCGGGTAGCTCGAGTTCGAAGCGCGCGAGTCTGTGCCCGTCAGTAGCCACAGCTCGCATCGCCTGCGCCTTGCCGTCTTTGGCGGCATGCAGATAGATGCCGTTCAGGTAAAATCGAGTCTCCTCAGTGGAGATCGCGAATCGTGTCTTGTCGATCAAGCGCTTCAGCGCATCGGCAGAGAGGCGAAATTTGTGGGGCAGCGCGCCGGCCGACATCTGTGGAAAGTCTTCTTTCGGCAGACACGCGAGTTCGAATCGCACTGAGCCGGCCGATATGGCCAGACGCCCGCCTTCCGCGCTCAGCAATTCGGCCTGGACCTGCGCGCCCTCCGGGAGCTTGCGAACGATGTCATACAGTATGTGCGCGGGAGCCGTCGCGGCTCCATTTCGCAACACATCCGCGCTGAGCGATTCGACGATCTCGATATCGAGATCGGTCGCCGTGAGCTTCAACTGGCCCTTTGCGGCTTCGATCATCACATTTGAGAGGATCGGGATCGTATTGCGCCGTTCCACCACGCTTTGGACATGGGAAAGGGCCTTTAGAAAGGCGCCGCGTTCGACCGAAATTTTCATTGTCTCTGATCCAAAATGGTAGGCCCGGAACCGGCAGCCAAATAAGGCGACGAACTCCGGCCAAAATGTCTGCTTTCTTGAGTTTCGACAGTCGACTCAAGAGTTCCATTATATCAACGAAAAGGGGACGGTGAACAGGATGGGCAACGTCAAAAAGGCGCGGATTTTCGCGTGTTGCAGCGGGCGAATGGAACCGCGGGCGAGGGCCCGCGGCTCCAACAGGGGAGGTCAGACGCTCTTTGGTTTCGAGAGAACTTGTTTCAGGAAATCGACCTCCTGCTTCAAGGCGGTATCGGTGCTACATAGTTCTACGATCCGTCGGCAGGCATGAAGGACGGTGGTGTGGTCGCGGTCCCCGAAGCGGCGGCCGATCTCTGGCAAGGACCGCATGGTTAGTTCCCGCGCCAGATACATCGCGACTTGCCGCGGCCGCGCTACGCGCCGGGTACGTTCCTTGGAATGCAGATCGCGGATATCGAGCTTGTAGAATTCGGCGGTCTTCTTCTGGATGTCGTCAATTCCGGTCTTTCTCGGTGGCCCCCCTCTCTGCGAAATAGTCTCTTCCGCAAACTCGGTAGTGACGGGCTTCTTTGTTAGATCGGCGTAGGTCGCAAGCTTGGTCAGCATTCCAATCAACTCCCGCGGACTTGCCTCTTCGAGACCTGCAATGCGTTCCAGAACCTCGTCCGGAACAATCACGTGGGGTCGTTGTTTCGTGAATTCGGTTGCACGAGTTCGCAGAATTGCGAGCCGCATTTCCCGGTCGGGCCTGCCCAAGGCGATCACGAGCCCGCCTGTGAGCCGCGAACGGATATCTGCCCCCAAAGCATCGAAACCTTCGGGAGCCCGGTCCGCCGCGATAACAACTTTACGGCGCAAGTCCGAAAAGGCATTCACAGTATGCAGGAACTCTGAGATTGTGGTGCTGCTGCGGCAGATGTGCTGAAGATCGTCTATTAGCAGGAGTTCCGCCGCGCGGATCTCATCCTTAAAGGCGAGTGTTTCACGACGGTGAATTGCGCCAAGGAACTGACGCATAAAGTCTTCGGCACCAAGAAACAGTACCCGCCTCCCGCGCTTCCTCGCCTCAAGCGCTGTGGCGTTCAGAATATGACTTTTGCCGAAGCCAAAGCCGGCATGCAGGTAGAGCAGGGCCGCTGCACTGTCATCGCCTTCGGCAAATTGTCTTGCTACGCGGCAGGCGAATTCGTTCGCCGCACCGATAACAAGCCCATCAAAGGATTGGGTCGGATGAAGGACCCTGTTCCAAAGGCCGCGGTGCTGCTCATGGAGGCCATGCCGCGTGTCTTGAGTGTGCTGTGCGGGGGCCGGCGAAGGGCGCTCTAGTGAATGATCGGTTCCACCTCCGATCACCGCTGGCGCGAGCACGATGGAAACCGACCGCGGATTGCCCCCTTCTGCCCGCAGAGCACGCTCAATACGGGCTGTATAATGATTGGCGACCCAATTGCGCACGAATGGCTTTGAAGCTCCAATCCTCGCCTCGCCCTTTTCCAGACTGAGCAATTGAAGTGACGCGATCCAGGCGTCGAAGACGGGATCTCCCAGTTCGCGCCGCAGCCGCTCCCGGGTAGAAGTCCATAGTACGCTGCCGTCTTGATGAGCGTTATTGTTCGTTGTTTGTGCCATCGTTCTTTGCCTTTCCTTCACCGGGCTCGCCCGGGTGCCCCTTTTGTTTTTCTTGAGAACTCGCACCGACGCGTCAGCTCACTACGCGTTAGCTTTCGTGTGTGTGGTTTGGCTCCAGTACCTCCTTCTCGCAGGCCTTTTTCGGCCTGCATTCCCTTCTGAAAGCGATCCCCGGTAAAGCGCTGTTTTTCGACAAGCTTCCCCGGCTGCGCGAGAGATTCTCGGCAGTTTCACAATAAAAATTCCAGTTTTATTTACTTATGAGCCGTAACGCCTTGCCTGATAAGCAGTTTTATTCGGAATTTTCTTACCACTTGACTGGCTGAGTCTCCGTGCTCCCTCTCGATGATCGTGACAATATCAGTGCAGAAGAGGCCCGCAAGTGAACGGAGGCTGAACGATTCCAGGCAAAATAGCAGTTCGGACAAGGGGTTCGTCAGTATCCGGAGGGTCTGCTCAACGAAATGCGAAGATTTCAAAGCTTTATGACATTTGCGCGACGCTGAGGCTCTTTCCGTCTACAGACAAAGAAAAATATAGGCCCTCGCAAAGAAAAAACTTGCATTTCAAATTATGTAACAATTCGCAATGGTTAACGGCCGGCGAGCGCCGCCACTCGGTGGGCCAACCGCGACACTTTGCGCGCGCCCGTGTTCTTGTGGAGTATCCCTTTGGTTACGCCACGCATGATTTCGGGCTCGGCGGCCTTCAGGGCTGCAGCGGCAGCGGCTTTGTCGCCCGCCGCAATCGCCTCCTCGACCTTGCGCGCAAAGGTACGCACGCGGCCCTTCCGGGCATGATTGATCTCTGTGCGCTTTTTCGCAGTGCGGACGCGCTTCTTGGCCGAGGCGATATTTGGCATACGGTTCTCTTCAGTTTCCTGGGGAAGGCGCGGCTTTTAGCGGGTTATGACAGACGCCGCAACCCGGTTGCTAGCGGTTCGTGAAGGTTGGTTTCCTCTTCTCGGAAAAGGCAGCCATTCCTTCTTTCTGGTCTTCGGTTGCGAACATGGAATGAAAGAGCCTGCGTTCGAAACGGACCCCTTCGGCGAGCGTAGTTTCATATGCGCGGTTGATTGCTTCCTTGGTCATCATCGCGATAGGTACGGATTTTTCCGCGATGCTCTTGGCGGCTCTCAACGCTTCCACCATCAGGTCCGCAGCAGGCACCACACGCGAGACAAGTCCGCTCCGCTCGGCCTCGCCAGCATCCATATTGCGTCCTGTAAGACACAATTCCATGGCTTTGGATTTTCCAACAAAGCGGGTCAGTCGCTGCGTGCCGCCGATTCCCGGCATGACGCCAAGATTAATTTCCGGCTGGCCGAACTTCGCCGTGTCGGCCGCGATGATAAAGTCGCAGAGCATGGCCAGCTCACAGCCGCCTCCGAGAGCGTACCCGGCCACTGCCGCAATAATCGGTTTACGTATCGCAGTGATGCGGTCGGCAGCATCCGCGAAGTAGTTGGATCTGAACATATCCATGTACGAGCGGCGCTGCATCTCCTTGATATCAGCACCGGCCGCGAATGCCCGCTCAGATCCAGTGAGAACGATACAGCGGACGCCATCGTCCACGTCCCATCGCTCGAGTGTGTCGCAGAGTTCCTCAAGAAGCTCCTGACTGAGCGCGTTCAGCGCCGTGGGCCGGTTTAGCGTTATGATGCCGACCGCGCCTTCTGTCTTCGCGATGATATTGTTGTATTCCATGTTATCGGTCCTTGGTCTATTTCGTGGCATTGCTCCAGCCTTAATGTGCTGGTTCTGCTGCGGTCACCGATCGTACACGATTATGAGCGCAATAGGATATTCTGCCGGTCACGAAGCACTTTTCGCACTCATAGGTGCTAGGCTTCGATATTCCGTGAGCGCAGGCGCTTAAGTGTCGAATGTGCTCTTTTTTCCGTTAACCGTCGTTCCTTTACCGCACGGGGAGGTGCCGAACGCAGGCGGAGCTTTGGCGTATGGGCGGCCCGAATGAGCAGGTCCACAAGCCGCGCCCGCACATCGTCACGATTTCTGTGCTGGTCGCGGAAGCGACGGCCTTTCAGAACCAGAACGCCGTCCTTGTTAATTTGCCGACCGGCCAGTTGTCGCAACCGCTGTTTCACGTCTTCAGGCAACGAGGGCGAATGCGCGACGTCGAAACGCAGTTCGACCGCACTGGCAACCTTGTTGACGTTCTGACCGCCAGGGCCCGGCGAACGCACAAAGGCCTCCTTCAATTCCGATTCAGAAACCCAGATTTCCGGAGTAATGCGATAAACGGACAATATGGTCCCTCAAAAACGTTCGCCCGGACGGACTCGGGACTTCGCCTGTTATCGGTTGTGCATGCAAATGCCTCTTATGCGCAACGCCTATGGCCCACACCCTTTAACCCGTCTAAACTTGGAGTTATGGCGAAATATACTTAAAGACGATTGCTGCAGAAGCAACACTTCGCCCCCCCGGACGTTTGGGTAGCCGCACGTTGAGCGCCATCGAATTTGCTATGCCCGAAGCCAGTCAACAGCCTACCGGTAATCTGGAGATATATTCTGCCGGGGAGAGAAATGTGGAGTTTGTAACGGGTACTCAGTGGCGCGTCGCGAGCGGGTATCTGTTCCAATTTACACGGCAGGGCAACTTGGAGGTCCGCAATCCCGCCGGTCAGCTCGTATGGGAGAGCCGTACCCGAGACGCCGGCGCCAGCCGGCTGCGCTTGGAAAGCAGCGGTGATCTGGCAATCTGTGCCGCTGGCGATGCCGCTCCGGTATGGAGCACTGGAACCGCGGGCAACCAGGGAGCTTTTTTGGCCTTTCAAATGGACGGCAACCTCGTGCTTTATTCCTCCGATCGCTCGCCCTTGTGGGCAACCGACACGAACGGCAAGTAGTGCCAGACTGGCTTTTTCGAACCGAACGTTATCCCGTTCGATCTACCTCTGGCATTTTGCACAGTAATATGTAGAGCGTCCGGACTGCACGATCCGTTTGATAAGGCCACCGCAATCGTTTGGGCATCGCTTGCCTTGGCGGTCGTAGACCTGGAAATGGTGTTGGAAATTGCCAAGCTCGCCGTTCACTCGCTTGTGATCACGCAACGATGAACCGCCAGCCTTGATTGCGTCTTCCAGCACTGACTTGATGGCGCTGACCAATGGCGCGACCAAACTGGGGCCGACATTCTTCGCAAGCCGCTTTGGGGAGATACGCGCGCGGAACAGTGCTTCGCAGGCGTAGATATTGCCAATGCCGGCAATCACCCTCTGATCCAGCATGGCCGACTTGATGGGTGTTTTCTTGCCCGCGAGCGCCCGCTCGAGATAGGTGGCGTCGAATCCATTGGAGAGCGGTTCTATACCCAAACCTTCGAATAACGGATCGCTGCCTATCGTCTTCGTATTGATCAGCGTCATCAGCCCAAAGCGGCGATGGTCCGTGAAGACGATCCGGGCGGGCGCATCGGTTTCGATCACGACGTGGTCATGCTTGCCGGTGCCAGCCTCGGCTGGCGCCGTGTCGTACACATAGCGACCGAGTTTTCGAGCGCACCCCTCTGCCAACACGCTCAGGCGCCCGCTCATGCCGAGATGGATGACGAGGGTTTCTCCACTGTCGAGTTCGGCGAGCAGATATTTGGCGCGGCGGATAAGGGACGTGACACAGCGTCCGGTCAATCGTTTGGCGAAGTTCCTTGGGAACGGCACTCGCAGATCGCCACGCCGGGTTTCGGCAAAGACGATTCGGCGTTTTTCCAGTGCGGGCCTCAGGCCCATCCGGACGGTTTCTACTTCGGGTAGTTCAGGCATGACGGATCAGGTATCAGGTATTGGGAGCAGCACCTATACTGATCGTCGATGCCCGATCCCATAACATCCTTCGGCTACCGCGTAGTACCGGAATCGGAAAAGCAAAGCCTGGTGCGGGATGTTTTTTCATCGGTGGCGAGCCGATACGATCTGATGAATGACCTGATGAGCGGCGGCGTCCACCGGCTGTGGAAAGACGCCCTGGTGGAGTGGCTCAATCCGCGGCCAGGGTGGCGGGTGCTGGACGTCGCGGGCGGCACAGGGGACATCGCGTTCCGAATCGCCGGCGCCGTAAGGCGGCGTGGCGGCGCGGCGGATATCGCGGTGTGCGACGTCAATCCGGACATGCTGCGCGAAGGCATGCGGCGGGCGCATCTGAAAGGCGAGGGCGGCATGAACTGGCTCTGCGCCGATGCAGAGACTTTGCCTGTGGCGGCGGCGAGTATCGATGCCTACACAATCGCTTTCGGCATACGGAATGTGACGCATACCGAGCGCGCCCTTGCCGAAGCGCGACGCGTGTTAAAGCCGGGTGGACGTTTTCTTTGCCTGGAATTTTCGCGGGTGGAGGCGGCCGGCCTTGATGTGCTTTACGATCGTTTCTCGTTTTCTGTTTTGCCGCGCCTTGGCGACGCTGTGACGGGCGATGCGGACGCCTATCAATATCTGATAGAGAGCATCCGGCGTTTTCCGGCCCAGGCGGCCTTCACAAAAATGGTCGAGAAAGCGGGCCTATCACGGGTAAAGGTCCGCAACATGATGGGTGGAATCGCCGCGATGCATTCCGCTTGGCGGCTTTGAGGATGGTTCGGACCCTCAACAACGTCAATCGGCTTCTTCATGCCGCGCGTGTGCTGGCGCGCCACGACGCGCTTGTCCCACGCGAATACTTGGCCGGCATGCCTTTGTGGGTCGGGCTCACGCGCCGTTTTTTCGGTACCCGCGATGCCAAGGGAGAAGGGCTCGCCGCCGGAATGCGGCTGGCCCGCGCGCTTGAAAGCCTTGGGCCTGCGTACATCAAATTGGGACAGGTGCTAGCGACGCGCCCTGATCTCATCGGTGACGACGTAGCACTTGCCTTGGAGGCGTTGCAGGATCGTCTCCCGGCAGTTCCAACCGATGCCGCCAAGAACCAGGTCGAACTCACGCTCGGTAAAACCATCGACGTGTTGTTTTCAAGCTTTGGAGATGCGGTCGCCGCCGCATCCATCGCGCAAGTACATAAGGCGCGCACGCATGACGGCGGCCGCCAGGTAGCGGTCAAGGTTTTGCGCCCCGGCGTGGAGCGGCAATTTGCCGAAGATCTGTCCGCCTTCGCGTTCGCCGCCCGAATGGCCGAACGATTCTCGACGGAGGCTCGGCGCCTACGGATGATTGCAGTAATCGACCGCCTGGCCGCCTCGGTGACGCTCGAACTGGATCTTCGTATGGAAGCCGCAGCCGCCTCGGAGCTGCGCGAAAATACAAAGAACGATCAGGACTTCCGCGTGCCCGAAGTGATTTGGGATCGCACCGGACAGCGCGTGATGACGGTCGAGTGGATCGAGGGGATTTCGGTGCGCGATCCCGCAGCGGTGGAAGCCGCCGGGCATGATCCGCAGCGCCTAGCCGTAACGGTCATCCGTACTTTTTTGACTCAGGCTCTACGTGACGGCTTCTTTCACGCGGATATGCATCAGGGAAACCTGTTCGTCGATGCGGAGGGACGCCTGGTGGCGGTGGACTTCGGGATCATGGGGCGGCTCAGCCCCGATATGCGCCGCTTCCTGGCCGAGACGCTCAATGGTTTCTTGAACCGCGACTATATGCGCGTCGCTCAAGTGCATTACGATTTCGGCTTTGTGCCGCTCACGCACCCCATCGCCACTTTTGCGCAGGCTCTGCGTGCCATCGGTGAGCCGATCTTCGGCCGTACGGCGCGCGACATGTCGATGGGACGTCTTTTGCAGCAGCTCTTCGATACCACGCGCAAATTCGAAATGGCCGCCCAGCCGCAATTGCTGCTGCTGCAGAAAACCATGATGGTGGCGGAAGGTGTCGCACGAAGCTTGGATCCAGAATTCGACATATGGGCTGCATCGCGGCCCGTCGTCGAGCAGTGGATGGTGCAGAGCGTAGGCCCGGAAGCCAGGCTGCGAGACGCTGCCGAGGGCCTTGAGGCGCTTTCCCGAGCCGCCCAGCATCTGCCGCGGCTGGTGCGCGACGCCGAATCGATTTCCCAGATGCTGGCCGAGGGAGGCCTGCGGCTTCATCCCGACACGATGCGCCGCTTCGCGGATGTGCAAATCAGGCGCGCGAGATATATCCGCGCCGCGTTGTGGCTTGCTGCCGCCGCAGCGATCTTGCTTGCGGGCGTTCTTTTGTTCCGGGCCTGAACGCTTCGCGACTTGTCAGGAAATCGGCGAGGAGGACTTCACCTCATGGCGGAAGTCGGGGACGTGCTTCGCCACCACCTTCAAATGCCCGCCGTCGCAGCCGCGCGTATTCTCGCCCACGACATAGACGTTGAGATTCACCGTGTGCTCCGGAAGCTCGGGCACGTCTGGCACCCGTACGCGCACGCCGTACTTGCTCAACTGCTCGTCCGTCGCAAGCACCTTTTTGAAGCCGGGGGATACTTCGCTCGGTACGGCCGCGATCGTGAGCACCACGCGAACATCCGCATTCGCGTCGCGTTGCTCGATCGGCGCGCAGGCGACGATGATCTCGTCGCCCGGCGTGACGCTGGGAACGATCTCACGGTCGTTGCCGAAGCCCGACACGGCCGTCGCCACGGCAACGGGAGCCGGCGCTTGAGCGGCGGCCGGCACCGCAAAAGCCATCGCTGTCACCAAGATGGCCCCGATATAAACCTTCTGCATGGGCGCCTCCCGACGACCCTAAAGCACTCCAGATTACTCGCCTTTTGGAATTTTCCCAAGGGGCCGACCGAGGCGCGGCCGACAACGCCGCCCGGTCCCTTCGAAACGATGGGTTCTGGAGCCAGCCAGAAGTTTTTGTCTTCTAATTCATTCAATGGCTTACAGAAGAACCCTCCATCGCGGCGTTTCCGTTTCGCCCAATTGGGACGGTCGCATTCACGTGAGCGTGACCCGGCACGGATGGAATTGTTCGTTTTGTTCGGCGAAAAAAGCGCGCCCCCCTCCCTCCCAGCGAAGCGCGCGAGAGCGCGTTCGTAAGGAATCGCGCGATAGCGTGTTCCCCAAGAAGTTCCCATTCGAACCTCCGAAAAGGAGGAGGGGGGATGCCGGACTCCGTTTACCACGACACCAGATGTTGTGGCTCGCACTTGCCGCGAGCAGTCGAAATCAAAGAATCGCGCTCTTTCGCGGTCACACGGCTGGGAATCATACTGCGCGCGCGGGCTTTCGCCGGAGCAAGACCTCCAGTCCAAAGTTTCCGATTCATATCCCGCGCTCAGGCGTGTCATGCGCGTATCATACCACGGAAACTCCGGTGGTAGACGCGGAAGCGGCAAATATTCTTCAAGTGGCTGACATACGAAAACAAATTCGATCCGCCTACGGATTAATCCGGTGAATGGCCACGCTCGCCGTCGCGTGGTGTTAGCCTGCCATTGCTGAACCCTTGTGGTGCCGCCGCAAATGTGGACTTATCCACAGCAGGCGGCTTGGCCCTGGTCGGGGGAGTGCTGCACAGGGGGCGCATTCACGGGACCAAGCCGCGCCGGTCCGTCCATGCGACAACCAGCCCCTCAAACATGAGCCCGGGTTACTGCCTAAGTCCTGATTCCATAAGGGAACCGGTCCGCAGGATCTCTGTCCGCTTTCCGCTTTTCAATATGCGTCCGCTGCTTTCTTCGGGTTGTGCCAAGACGATGAGAAGGAGTTGAAAAGTGACGCAATCGCGATGGATTGTAATGTTGTGCGTTCTGGGTGTTCTGCTGGGAAGCTCTAGCCGGACCGATGCCGGATGGTTTTCGAGCGGCGATGACCTGCACGAATATCAGGGGGCCGATGCCGGCGTGCTCGCGCTGTCACTCGGCGCTTATAAGGAAGCCAACTATTCCGTCTACAAATTAATTTTCCGGACGCGTGAAAAGACCAAGACGGGGCGCCTTACTTACAATCCAAGAGCCAGACCGGACTATTCCAACGACTATATTGCCGGCGCTGTTCGCACATACTCCCTGACGCCAGGGGACTATGAAATCTACGATCTGGAAATCTTTTACACCAACGGGTTCGTGCAGGAAACATTCAGCTCCAAAGAGCCGTTTTCCATCCCGTTCACGATAAAGCCGAAGCAGACAATTTATCTTGGTGAATTTCGTGCGATGCCGATGTCGCGCCCAAGCCTTCTCCTGCTTGGTTTGCCTGTGCCTGCCGGCGCGAAATTTCAACTGTCGGACCAAAGCGAGCGCGACATTCCTATTGCCAGGACGCAAAATTCGAGGGTAACGAACGTCGAAATCAAAATACCCGAACCCCCAAATCCGTTATTCGAACGAGTGCCCACGAATGGCCGTTCTTGACCGGACGTCCATGTGCAATTGCGCCATGCGGACAAAGACGGTGTACCGATGACATCTAATCCACTTATGCGCTGCATTTGACTGGATCACGTGCCTGGATGATCGTTTGCGGGGCAGTTGAGTCGCGCGGATCGCTTCATGCCAAACCCACTGAGCGCGCATTGGCACCATCACGGGCGATTCTATGTGGCTGCCGGGCTTGGCGGCCTGGCCTATCTGGCCTGCCGATCGCTTTCGCCGCCGCTGCCGCTTGCGGTGGCCGGCGACGCGTTCTTCTTCTCGTATGTCATCATGATGGGCGTCGTTGCCGCCACGCGTTCCCCTGCCGAGCTGCGCATGCATGCCGAGACAGATGATGAGGGCGGCTATTTGGTCGCGCTGATGGCGCTTGTGGCGCTCGGCTATTACTGCGCCGAGATATTCACCGTCCTGAACCAGAAGCAGTCTGTCCGAGGGCTTACGACCGCTGTCGTTCTAATCGGCGCGCCGCTGGGCTGGGCGATGTTCCACATGATGGCTGCCTTCCACTACGCCTACCTCTTCTACCGGCGAAGCGAAAACGGCGAGCCGCAGGAGCCGCCACCATTGGCATTTCCAAAAACCGCAGAACCTGGCACCTGGGAGTTTCTCTACTATGCGTTCGTGATCGCGATGACGGCGCAGACGTCCGATGTCGATGTGCAGAACACCAAGCTGCGGAAGGTGACGACCTTGCACGCCATCGTCTCCTTTTTCTTCAACACCATCCTTATCGCGATGTCGGTCAACGCTGTCGTGGCGCGCGCGTCGTCGTAATTCGCGCAAGCCACCGCGCCACAACGTTCTGCGGCTCACGCTACTCAACAGAGTTCCAATATCTTTGAATAGGCCGCGCGGACATGCTCAGATCCAAGAAGTATGTGCGCTCTGTTGCGGCGCTGCTTTCGTCTTTGTCAGCACCGGCATCTTCCCGTTGACGGCGTGCATTAGTGATCTTGAGGCCAACATAGGCATCGTCAGTCTCTAGTTCGAACGGCGTCATTCCTATGATGGCAGACCGCGTATTAAGGAACGCCGAGCGCGCATCTTGATAGCTGGCGATCTTATGTTCGTATGGCACTGCGTGGCGTTCCTGAGCCTCAATATGAAATGCGCTAACAACCCTGCCCGGCTCGGGATCGCTATAAGAATGCGGACGAAAGCCCGCCTTAACGAACCAATTATTGAGCATTTTCGATTCGACCAGTGCCTCGTCCAGCGTCGAAGCACGGCTCTGGAATGTAATCTGGATGTGATCCACGATCTTTTGAGACGTTGGCGCGGTGGTAATGGCGATGAGGTAATTGCTACCGCCGAGATCATTTTTTTTCAGCTCGTGTCCCTTGTAAAGAAAGATGAGATTGTAAGGTTCGGTGATAACCCAATCATGCAAAGTCCGGTTCGCCGGATATTGGAGTCTCTGTCCCGGTGCCATCTGGAAGCTTGGCGCTTCGTCCTTGAATTTGTAGGTCGAGCCGGCGCGCAACTCATCGACCGTCATGCCGATTCCGACGCGGATTGTTGGCCTGCCAGCGCCTCCGCATCCTTCGGTGGCGGTCAGTGAGATAGTATGGCTGGAAGGGTCGAGGCCAGTCTCTTCCACGCGTTCAACGTGTTCTCCACCATTCGAATTCTAAACAGTATATAGATACATTGTATCCGCGAGCTGGCTGGGTGAGCCATGTGGCGGTTCTGTCACGCGGGCGGGGAATGCACCGCATGCGCGGCGCGTGTGTTGACTCGTGCGGGGTGCGCGCCTAGCTACCATCCATCGTTCACCCACCAGCGAGTCGTTTTGATGAACCAGTTTGGCATCAACAAGTCAGCCGCTACGCCGATTGGCGTCCAGCCGGCTGTCCGGCTCGCGAGGTGAACGCAGATTAGATTCGTCTAGTTCGTTCGAAAGTTTCACCCCTCCCGAGCCTGGAAAGCGCTTCGGAGGGGATTTTTGTCTCTGCCTCTCTGCGGCTTTCCGGGTTCGGGAATCAGGAAAAAGCCCGTGTCATGACCGATATTGCAGAGTTCGACATTGCCCATGCCGGCCGCCGCGTCAGCGGACACGGGCTTGACGCGTGGCTCGCGGAAGCGCGCGAGCTGCTGAAGCTTGCGGGTCCGCTGGCGCTCACGCAGCTCGCGCAAATGACGATCATGGGCACCGACATGTACATGCTGGGGCATTTCAGCACCCAGGCGCTGGCCTCGGCTGCGCTCGGCAACACTATCTTCTTCTTCGCCTGGCTGATGGGTTTCGGGCCGGCATCCGCGGTTTCGCCGATGATCGCGCACATTCTTGGCGCCTCGCCGAACAATCGCACTGGTGTGCGCGCGGTGGCGCGCATGGGCTTATGGTCGGTGGTGATCGTCTCGGTGCCGCTGTTTGTGCTGCTGCAGTTCGCGGGGCCGATATTGCTCGCGTTGGGGCAGAGACCGGAACTGGCGGAAGGGGCAGGGCACTTCGTCGGCGCACTGGCGTTCGGCGTACCGTTCACGCTCGGCTATCAGGTGCTGCGCAACTACTCGACGGCACTGAGCAGACCTACGGCGCCGCTGATCGTGATGGGCAGCGCCATCCTGTTCAACGCGGTGGCGGACTACGCGCTGATCTTCGGGCATTTCGGCTTTCCGCGGCTGGGGCTCACCGGCTCCGGCATCGCGAGTTCATGCTCGTTTCTCTTCAGCTTCTGTGCGATGCTGCTGGTGATCCGGCTCACCCCGACGTTGAACAAATATCGCATTCTGCGCCGCATCCATCGGCCCCATTGGGAGAAGCTCGCGGAAGTGTTCCGGCTCGGTTTGCCGATTGGGCTCACCACCATCTTCGAAGCGATGCTGTTCAATTGCGCGGCGCTGGTGATGGGCACGTTTGGAACCGCGAGCGTGGCCGCGCACCAGATTTCGCTGCTCATCCCGTCGTTCACCTTCATGGTGCCGCTGGGGGTGGCGATGGCAGCGACGGTGCGTGTGGGGTTGGCCGCCGGCGCTCGCGATTTCGAAGGCGTGCGCCGCGCGGGCTACAGCGCGATTCTGATCGGCGCGGCGTTCATGAGCGTGATGGCCATCGTGCTGTGGACGTGGCCGCGCGAGATCGCGTCGCTGTGGCTGGCGGATACGCCGTCGGCGCATGAAGTCATCGCGCTCGCGGTGGTGTTCCTGCACGTGGCGGCGGCGTTCCAGATCGTGGACGGCATCCAGGTGATTGGGGCGTTATCGTTGCGTGGCCTGAAGGATGCCCGCGCGCCGATGTGGATAGCCGGCGCAAGCTACTGGCTGGTCGGCGCGCCGGCCGGTCTCATCCTGGCGTTTTCCTTCCACCTGAAAGGATTCGGCATCTGGATGGGCCTCGCCGTGGGCCTTGCCGTGGCGGCGGCCGGCATGTGCGCGCGCTTCTGGTACCTGACGCGCCAGCGTTGATGATCAGGTCGCGCCTGCCTCGGCCGCCAACGCGCGCTTCACGCTGTCGCGTTCGTTCATGCGCGCGAAGAAGGCATTCAGGCGCGGGTAAGGGCTGAGGTCGAGATGCATTTTCGTGGACCATGTCAGAATGACGAACAGATACGCATCCGCAACGCTCATGCGCTCGCCCAAGAGGAATGGCTCCGTCAGCCGCTCTTCGACATGCTTGAGGCGATGCAGGATCTTTTGCTTCGCCTTGTTCCGCTCGTCGTCTCCGCCACCCTGAAACAGCGGCCCGAACGATTTGTGCAGCTCTGTGGTGATGAAGCCTAACCATTCCTCCAGCCGATATCGCTCAAGCGTGCCGTGCCTCGGCGTATGCAGTTTCTCGCCCGAACGGTCGGCCAGATAATTCAGGATGGCGATGTTTTCGGTCAGTGTGCCGCCGTCATCCAGCGCAAGGGCCGGCACATAGCCTTTCGGGTTGACCGCGTAATAATCAGAACCGTCCGCCGTTTTGTGCGTTTTCAGGTCGACCTTTTCGAGCTTAAGGCCAAGGCCGGCTTCCTCGCCTACGATGTGGGCTGCGAGGGAACAGGCGCCGGGTGTGTAGTACAGCTTCATTTGTGTGAACTCCGTCGAAATGGTGTTGGAATCAGGCGATGCCTTCGAACAGGGCCGTGGAAAGGTAGCGTTCCGCGAAAGAGGGAATGATTGTGACGATGACTTTGCCTGCCATTTCCGGACGCGCACCCACCTGCAATGCGCCCGCGACAGCGGCACCGGACGAGATGCCAACAGGAATGCCCTCCAGCTTGGCTACCTTGCGCGCGGTGTCGAAGGCCGTGGCGCTGGGAATGGTGATCACTTCGTCGATCACGCCTCGGTCGAGAATGGCCGGCACGAAGCCCGCCCCGATGCCCTGGATCGGATGCGGGCCCGGTTGTCCGCCGGAAAGCACCGGCGAGTCCTGCGGCTCCAGCGCAATCATGCGCACCGATGGCTTTCGCTGCTTCAGCACTTCTCCCACGCCGGTAATGGTGCCGCCGGTGCCCACACCGGAAATCACCGCATCCACATTGCCGCCGGTATCGCGCCAGATTTCCTCCGCCGTGGTGCGGCGGTGAATATCGGGATTGGCGGGGTTTTCGAACTGCTGCGGCATGACGGCATTCGGCGTCGATTCCAGGATTTCGTGGGCACGTGCAATGGCGCCGCGCATGCCTTTGGGGGCTTCCGTCAGAACGAGCTCGGCACCCATCAGTGCCAGCATCTTGCGGCGTTCGATGGAAACGGATTCCGGCATCGTCACGATCAACCGGTAGCCTTTCGCGGCGGCGACAAAAGCGAGCGCAATACCCGTGTTGCCGCTTGTCGGCTCGACCAGCACGCTTTTGCCCGGCGAGACCAGGCCCTTCGCCTCCATCGCCTCGATCATCGCGACGCCGATGCGATCCTTTACGCTGGAGATTGGGTTGAAGAATTCGAGCTTTAGCAGAATGTCCGCCTTCACGCCTGCGTCCTTCGTCATGCGCTTGAGACGTACGAGCGGGGTATCGCCGATCGTCTCGGTGATGCAATCGTAAATGCGCCCGCGTCCGGGCTGATGCGCGATGGCCATGTTCTTCTCCATTCTGCTCAGGTGCCGGTTGAGCCGAAGCCGCCGGCGGAGCGGGTAGTGGCTCTCAGGTTCTGTGCCTCGATGAATTCTACATGCTCGTGCCGGGCGATGACCATCTGCGCGATCTTCATTCCGCGCGTGATGCGGAACGGCGCTTCGCCCAGATTGACCAGTATGACCTTGATCTCACCCCGGTAGTCGCTGTCGATGGTTCCGGGGCTGTTCAGCAAGGTGATACCCTGATGCAGCGCCAGCCCTGAGCGGGGCCGCACCTGCGCCTCATAGCCCGCAGGCATTGCAATGGCGATGCCTGTTGCAACCGCTACCCGTTTCCCGTGCTGGAGTTCGAGGTCTCCTTGGATTGCGGCGAGCAGATCGATCCCGGCGGAACCGGCCGTGGCATAGGCGGGCAGGGGCAAGTCGCGCGCGTGCGGCAAGCGCAAGATTTCGACCTTCACGCCGCTTTGCCCAATGCCGTGGCGATCCGCGCTGCCAGCCGGCGACCCACATCCTGCTTGGACATTTCCGGCCAGTCCTCGACTTCCTGGGACGTGATTAGATGCACGGTGTTGCTATCCCCGCCCATAAATCCCGTTATCGGTGAGACATCATTCGCGACAATCCAGTCGCAGCCCTTTCTCTCGCGCTTTTCACGCCCGTGGGTGACAACATCCTCCGTCTCTGCCGCAAAGCCGATCACGAGGCGAGGACGCTTCGGGCCGTGGGCGATAGTGGAGAGAATGTCGGGATTGGCGGCAAGGCCGATGTCAGGGGCGCCGCCGCCGGCGCGCTTCTTCAGCTTGCTGTTGAAGACCGGCTCCGGACGCCAGTCCGCGACCGCCGCCGTGAATACGGCGACATCCATCGGCAACGCCGCTTCGCATGCGGCCAGCATTTCGCACGCGGTTTGAACCTTGACGAGCTTCACCGACGGAGGAGGAGCGATTTCCACGGGCCCGGAGACAAGCGTGGTTTGCGCGCCTGCGGAAGATAAAGCGTTGGCGATCGCATAGCCCTGCTTGCCCGACGAGCGATTGGCGAGGAAGCGCACGGGATCCAGCGGCTCCTGTGTTGGGCCAGCCGTCACCAATGCTTTCACGCCGGACAGCACACCGGCAGAGGCCTGCCCCAACGCGAATTCAATCGCGCCGATAATTTCGTCCGGTTCTGCCATGCGGCCCGGTCCGAATTCGCCGCAGGCCATCTCGCCGTCGTTCGGTCCGACGAACAGCACGCCGTCGCGCTTCAGGGTTTCCACATTGCGTTGCGTGGAAGGATGATCCCACATCCGGACATTCATGGCGGGCGCCATCAGCACACGCTTGTTCGTGGCGAGCAGCGCCGTAGAGGCAAGATCGTTGGCGTGCCCGTGGGCCAGCTTCGCGATCAGATCGGCAGTGGCAGGGGCTACGACGACAATATCGGCCGAGCGGGACAGCTTAATGTGGCCCATTTCCGATTCATCGGTAAGGCTGAAGAGCTCCTGAAACACTCTCTCGCCGGTCAAGGCGGACACCGACAAAGGCGTCACGAATTGTCCGCCGGCACCGGTCAGGATCGCGCGAGCGCCACCGCCGCGTTCCTTCAGGCGGCGGATAAGCTCCAGCGATTTGTACGCTGCGATGCCGCCGCCGATGATAAGAAGAACCGTTTTGCCCTGCACGCGCGTCCGTCCATCGGAACCCCTCCAATATAGGCTATGTGCCGCGGCGGGAGTAGGGCGGGCCTCAGCCTCAAAGTCGCCGCTTTAACACGTTTGTTACCATAATCTGGTCTGTTGGACCTATGAGGACCGGAGATCTCTGCCTCCTGGCGGCCGATCTGGCCACGGAACATGGGACGGGCGCTATTCTGATCGCGCGTCAGGCAACCGCCTCGTTCGAACTCGCGGGCGAAACAGAGCGGGCCATTGTCTGGCAATCGCTTTCGGTGCTGCTGGATGACATCTTCGCGCAGCGGCTCGATCCCGGGGCGCCAATCGTCATTCACTGAATGGCGTGGGATTTGCCCTCGAAATCTACAGCGGAAAGAGCTTTCCGGGATTAAGGATGCCTTTGGGATCAAGCGTGTTCTTGGCTGCACGCAGTATCTCCATGGCAATACCGTCTTCAACGCGCGAGAGGCGAAGCCGCTCATGACCGTCCAGATCACGACGGACAGGGGCGCCTCCATTTTGCGCAATGGCTTCAAGGCCCGCACGCCGGATTGCCTGCGACTGTCCGATTTCGTCAGCCAGCATGCGGGGAAAGATGTAGGTGAAAGCGACTCGCGCGCTGTCAGCGGCCGGAGTCAGATGACAGAGAATGATGCCGTGCGCCAAGGGTCGCGGTACGGTTCCGGCCACCGCCTCTGTGAGCGCGCTTTTGAGTGTAGCGTATAGGTTGGGCAAGTTCGCCCAGCTTGTGCTCGCCTCCATTGTATCCACGCCGAGGCCACGGTCCAGCATCGCGTCGCGCAGATATGGTGCGCGGAATCGGTTTCGTTGCCATCTCCTGGCAGGGGCCGGGCCGAGCGGTAGCGCGCCGTGATTTCGCGCGATTCCAAAAAGCGCTCGTCGCGCGGCAGCAACAGAACGCCGGCTCCCTTCGAATTCGGCAACGAGCAGGCACGGCTCGTCATAGTGCCACAGACGAAGTAGATGTGAGAGGCCCTGCTCGAGCAACGAGGCGGGTTCTTCGAACTCGCTGAGTTCGCGACAAAGGCGCGTCTCGTCCGAATCGGAAAGCCGGAGCATGGCCGCTCCCACGCCGGACCGCGCGGCGTCGCGAAGAGCAGCAGCACCGCTCTCGAAATCGCGAAATGCGTAGGCCCGCCCCGTTGACACATGCGGCAGCGGATGCACGCGAACCGTCGCGCGGGTGATAACACCGAGCGTGCCTTCCGAGCCGGCAATTAACTGGCGAAGTTGAGGATTGGCAGCCGCGGAACCTGAAGACACATGCAGCATGCCGCGCGGCGTCGCGACGTTTGCGCCGAGCAGCCAGTCCTCGGCGTCGCCGTAGCGCAAGCGCTGCTGACCGGTGCCGGCCGTGGCGATCCAGCCGCCCAAAGCGGAAAACTCGAACGATTGCGGACAATGACCGAGCGTCATGCCTTCGGCGGCCAAGGCCGCTTCCAGCGCCGGGCCGTAAATGCCGGCTTCGATCGACGCGGTGCGTGAATCGCGATCGATCTCGACAGCCTCCATCGCGGAGAGATCGAGCGAGAGCACGGCATTGTGGCCATTGCGGCGTGGCGTGATCCCGCCAGTCATGGTCGTGCCACCACCAAACGGCACGACAGCTATGGAGCGCTCCGAAGCGAAGGCCAACACCTTAAGCACGTCCTGGCTTGTGCCCGGATACACAACCGCATCTGGAGCATCCGAAAGGTCACCGGTCCGTAGCCGCAGAAGGTCCGCATAGCTCCGGCCGCATGCGTGAAAAGCACGCTCGAACCGGTCATCGCGCACCGCCTTGTTGCCCAACAGGACAGTCAGCAGATGGCGATCGATGGCGGACAGACTGGACGGCGGGAGCCCGATATCGTCAAGTGGCCGTGCCGGCGTGGCAAGCAGGCTTGGCATGCCCAGCTCGGTTGCGAACCACTTCCATACCTCGTCCTGGTCGGAAAAGGGGTCTCGATGCTCGGCCCAACCCCAACCGTTCCAGCGAAGTTTGTGGCGCTCGATACCCATGTGTCCCATTTCGGCAAACGGCACATCCGCACCCTCGCAATTTGTGGACCGCGGCAAGTGCCGCAGCAGAGTCGGGCAGGTTTTGACTGGAAATTGTCCGTCCCGGCTGTTGTCAGGACCGCATCCGCCGATGTTACAGTGGCGTGAAATTTCCGAGCAGGCTGTGCCCTATGCCGCAGGTCCACGCCAACGGCGTCGATCTCGAATACGAGACGTTCGGCCGGAAAACAGATCCGGCCGTGTTGCTGATCATGGGCTATGCCGCCCAGATGACGCTCTGGCCGGTTTCGCTATGCGAAGGGCTTGCGGCCCAGGGTTTCCGCGTCATCCGCTTCGACAACCGCGATGTAGGTCTGTCCACCCACCTGTCGCAGCTCGGCGTGCCCAATGTGATGGAAGCGCTGATGAAGGCCATGGCAGGCCAAAAGCTAAGGGCGCCTTACAGTCTTGACGACATGGCCGCCGATTCCATCGGGCTGCTCGATGGGCTCGGCATGGACAGCGCGCATCTGGTCGGCGCTTCGATGGGAGGAATGATCGCGCAAATCGCGGCGGCAAAGTACCCGAACCGCACCCGCAGTCTTGTGTCCATCATGTCGACAACCAGCCGGCGCGATCTGCCGCAGGGCAAGCCGGAAGCCATCGCCGTGCTGACAATGCCGCCGGCCAGCGGGAGTCGCGAAGACCGCATGGCGCAGGGTCGTGCCATCTGGACGGCGATCGGCAGCCCCGGATTTCGTCCGACCAAGGAAGAAATGGACGAGCTTGCCGCGCGCGAAGTGGATCATTCGCCCTATGATCCCGAGGCGCCCGCGCGCCAGCTCGTCGCCATGCTGGCAGGAGAACCCCGGAACGAGATGCTGAAGTCGGTCCGCGCGCCGACGCTGGTCATTCACGGCGCGGACGATCCCCTTCTGCCAGTCGCATGCGGCGAAGATACGGCGGCGTCTGTTCCGGGGGCGGAGCTCGTTGTCATTCCCGGCATGGGGCACGATCTCCCGAAAGCGCTGGTACCGCTCCTTCTGGAGCACATCGGAAATTTTCTCGCCCGTGTCGAACGGAAGCGGTCAGCGGCATAGCAAAACAAAAAGCCCCGCCGGAAGGGCAGGGCTTCTGAAACCTGGCACGGATAGCGACGCTATTTGATCTTGCCTTCCTTGAACTCCACATGCTTGCGCAGCACGGGGTCATACTTCTTGACGGAGAATTTCTCGGTCATGGTGCGGGTGTTCTTCTTCGTCACATAGAAGAAGCCGGTATCGCCGGAGCTGTTCAGCCGAATCTTGGCCGTGGTCGGCTTCGCCATATGAAAATCCTCAAATGTCCTGAAGGGCGCGTAACCTAGTCAGCAAAGGCTCAATGTCAACCCTCCTCAGGCCGTTGTGCAAGCAGGAAACCCATATAAACGGCGCAAATCAGCCCAAGGGACAGCATGAGCCCGTCCGGGTTCCAGGCATCGAGCGCCACGCCTTCGCCCAGTGGCCCAAGCAGCAAGCCCAGCGAATAGAGGATCACGAAGGAGGCATTGGCGTTGGCCAGATCGGCATCGCAGAAATGCTCGCCGAGCAACATCAGCCCGATGGTGTAGATGCCCAGGATCAAGCCGCCCCAGACAAACAGCAGCAGATAGAGCAGATACGGCGTCTGCACCGCGAGGGGCGTCAGTGCCGCGCCAACGATTCCCGTCGCGGCGCAGAGCGCCAGCAGGTGCCGCCGGCTCGTCCGGTCGGCCAATGCGCCGATGGGATACTGAAACATGATGCTCCCCAGCGCCATCGCGGTGACGCAGAGCGCCGCGTGCGCTTCCGTGTAGCCTGAGCGCATGGCATAGACCGGAATGAGGCCCGCCATGCCGGCATCCACTGCGCCGAAGACGAAGGCTGCGGCGAAGGCCGCGGGTGCCGCACGCACGACCGAGACCACGGACGTCGTAAACGCTTGCTCGATGCGGGGTGCCGCGCGGCGAGCGAACATCACCGGCGCGATGGCGGCGAGCAGCAATACGGCGCCTGCCGCGAACGGTGCAATTCCGTTGGTGCCGGTGACCTGCAGCAGTGCCGGTCCGATGCCGAACCCGCCGGCAAAGCATAAAGAATAGAGCGCAATGTAGCGGCCACGATTGCTCTCGTTCGCCAGCCGGCTGATCCAATATTCGGCAATCACGAACAGGGCATTCAATGCGCTGGAGAGAACGAAGCGTACCGGAAACCACAGCCACAGGCTCGGAATCGCATAGATTGCGATCAGCGCCGCCGCCGCAATTACAAGCGCCAACGCCAAAAGTTCCGCTGCACCAATTTTCGCCATCGCCCGCGGCATAAAGGGGGTCACAACAACTGCGGCGAGGCCACCGATGGCGAGGTTAAGTCCGTTGATGCTGCCAGACACCCCATGCGTTCGAGAACGATGGAAAGCAAGGGCAAGGTCAGTCCCATTCCGATGCCATACGCCACGCACGCCGTCAGGATCGCGAAGAGCGAGAGACGCGTGCTCGCGGCCGCGGGGATCGTCACAGATAGTCGACGCGGGATTTGCCGCGTACGAAATGGAAGAAGGGAACGGGGCGGGAAAGATCGTCGCGTCCTACGCGTGCTTCGGCTTCGGCGAGCACGGCCCGCGTGATGACCGGAATATCGACGGCCCGAGCCTCTGCAAAGGTCAGCCAGCAAGGTGTCATGAGCTCGTCCGTATGCGGCGCATCGATGGTTCGGCCGATGGCAGCCGCATCCGCCATGAAGAAGCGGGCGTCGAAACGGCGCGGGCGGTTTGGCGGCGTGATGGCGCGTGCGATGTAGTCGAGCTGGTCGAGTCGCGGCACCACGCCATGCGCAAAGAAGCGCGACCAGGCGCTCTTCGTGCGCGGTACAGCGTCCGTACGTTTGCCGACCAGGATCCCCGTTTCCTCGAAGGTTTCGCGGATGGCGGCAAGCGCAAGCGCACGTGCCCGCGTTTCGCTCACTTCACGTAGCAGTCGTTTGCGCACATCCACCCTCAATTCGCCGCCCGCCTTAAGGCGCATGTCGCAAGCGTCGATCCGTCCGCCGGGAAACACGTATTTGTTCGCCATGAAGGCCATGTTGCCGTGACGCTTGCCCATCAGCACGCGAGGCGCGTCGTGATCCCGCCGCACAAGCACCAGAGTAGCCGCATCTTTCGGCCGCAGGCGATTCTTGACGAAGACTTCGTCCTTCTCGAATCCTTCGAGCGTCTTTTGCATATCAGCGGCGCCGCTTTGTGCGAGAACGCGTTTCGATCTTCGGACGCGTTGTAGCGTGTCGCGGAGGAGCGTTCGCCTCGACCAATCCAAAGCGAAGCCCGCCGGTGAGTGGCGCGGCTTCCATCAACCGCACGGTCAGCCTGTCGCCCATCGAATATTTCGTGCCGCTGCGGTCGCCAATCAGCGCATGTTGGCGTTCATCGTGGCGAAAATATTCGAAGCCAAGCGTGCGCGCCGGGATCAGCCCTTCCGCGCCGCTCTCCGGCAGGCGCACAAACAGGCCAAAGCGCGTGACGCCGGTAATGCGCGCTTCGAACGTGGCGCCGACGCGATCCTCCATGTAGGCCGCCACATAGCGGTCGTTGGAGTCGCGCTCGGCCGCCATGGCCCTTCGTTCCGTCATGGAGATGTGGTCCGACACTTCGCCCAGCCTCGCGGATTGCGAATCGCTCAACGCGCCATCGCCCAGCTTCAGCGCGCGGACCAATGCGCGGTGCACCACCAGATCGGCATAGCGGCGGATAGGCGAGGTGAAGTGCGCATAGCGCTGCAGGTTCAGCCCAAAATGGCCGATGTTCTCAGGCGCATACACGGCCTGCGCCTGCGTGCGCAGCACGACATCGTTCATCACTTCTTCGTTCGGACCGCCCTTCGCCTGCGCCAGGAAGCGATTGAAGGTGGAAGGCTTTACCACCTGACCCTTGGCGAAACTCACGCCGATGGTGCGCAGGTAGTCGGAAAACGCGTACAACTTTTCCTTCGAGGGTTGCTCATGGATGCGGTAGATTAACGGCTGCCGCGCCTTCTCCAAGGTTTCGGCGGCCGCGACATTCGCCATGATCATCATCTCTTCGATGAGACGCATGGATTCCAGCCGCTCGCGGAAAGCGATGGATTTCACCTTGCCGTCCTCGCCGATGACGATGCGGCGCTCCGGCAGATCGAGTGACAGCGGATCGCGCCGGTCGCGCGCCTTCGCCAGCACCTGATAGGCGTTCCAGAGTGGCGCTAGCACGGATTTCAAACTACCCTCCTTTGAAAAGGGAGGGTCGGATCGCGAAGCGATCCGGGGAGGGATTTTTCCGCGGTGCTGATCGTAATCCCCACCCGACGCGCTGCCGCGCGTCGACCCCCCCTTTTCAAGGGGAGGTGAAACAGTATCGAAGATTTTTTGCGCCTGCTGGTAGGTGAGGCTGGCGGCGGAGCGCATGATGCCGCGAATGAATTCGTGCCGCTCCTTGTTGCCGTCGCGGTCGAACACCATGCGCACCGCAAGGCAGGGCCGGTCCACGTTTTCCATTAGTGAGCAGAGATCGGCGGAGAGTTTCTCCGGCAGCATCGGCACCACGCGGTCCGGAAAGTAGGCCGAGTTGCCGCGCTTGAACGCCTCGCGATCGAGCGCCGAGCCCGGTGTGACGTAGTGCGCCACATCGGCGATCGCGACGATGACGACCTGGCCCCCCTTGTTCTTCGGATCGTCATCGGGACCCGCCCACACCGCATCGTCGTGATCGCGGGCGTCCTCGGGATCGATGGTAACGAGCGGGATTTTGCGTAGGTCCGTGCGGCCGCGCGCATCCACGGGCTTCGCACGTTCGGCTTCCTCGATCACTTCGCGTGGAAAATCCATCGGGATGCCGTGTGCATGAATGGCAATGAGGCTGACGGCCTTGGGCTCGTTCATCGATCCCAGCCGCTCGATCACGCGCGCGCGCGGCAGGCCGGTAGCGCGGCCCGAGAGCGGTTCGCACAGCACCAGTTCGTTCGGCTGTGCCCCGGCGCGGTCGCGCTGCTCGACGACGAATTCGTATTTGCTTTTGCGATCGATGGGCGCCACGCGACCGCCACGATCGCTCTGGTGAAATACGCCCAGTACCTTATGCACCGAGGCACCAAGACGCTTGATGATGCCGGCCTCGTAGCCTTCCCGGGTTTGCGTCAACCGCACGAGAACGCGTTCGCCGATGCCCAGCGCCGGTCCTCGCGTTTCATCTTCGCGGCCGGGAACAATAATGATTTGAGGTGGCGCCTCATCGTGTTCCCAGCGCTGCGGCCGCGCAAGCAACTCGCCGTCCGGGTCTTGTCCCGTAATTTCCAGAACGGTCACTTCCGGCAAAGCGCCGGGCCGTTCGTAGCTGCGCTTGCGGCCGCGCGCGATGGCACCTTCCGATTCCAGTTCCTTCAGGATGCGCTTGAGCATAATGCGCTCGTTCCCGCTCACATGCAGCGTGCGGGCGAGATCACGCTTGGTGCCCGATGGATTGGCTGCCAGCGCCTCCAGCACTGCCTCGCGCGTCAGCGCAGGCGTTTTCGCCTTTCTTGCCATTGTCTGTGTCTACACGAGGGGGCGAGGTCGCCGCTACTTGTGCTTTGGCGGCTGCGCGCGTTCAGCGTTTTGTTCGGTGAGATAGGCGCGCAGGCTCTTGGGATCTGCGGCATGCACATCGTGAACGCGCCATGCTCCATGCTCTTTCACAAGGTCGAGTACGGCCTCACGCGGCTTGTCGTTCGGCATACCCAGATCGCGAATCGTTACCGCGACGACGGCAGCATTCGATGACGAGGAACGCACGGTCACGACTCCCTGCAGATGCTCGTAGTCCTGGCATTGGCAGAGCGGATCGAAATCGAGAGCTCCGACTTCGCCTTTAGCGAGCCGGACGTCCTCGTCCATCAGTGCCTGCAGCTGGGAATCGTAGATGCGATGTGAACCGGCAGGCGGCTTCTTGTTATCCTGGTAGGTCGCAAACAGACCTGTCACGAATGCTTTCGCATCCTTTGCATCGTCAGCCGATGCCACGCTGGCGCACATACCCAGCGTCAGCGCGGCGGAGATGCCAGTCTTTGAAATGTGCATCGCGTTGTCCCCCGGCCAGTCTTCTAAGTTTCCGCAGGCTCCGGCGTTTTCGCCGCGGATGCCCGTTTGCGCGGTTTCGAAGCCTTGCTCTTAGCAGGTTTCGTTGCAGTTTTCGGCTTTGCAGCCTTCGGTTTGGCCTTCTTTTTCTTGCTACCGCCCCTGGCTTCGCGGTCCGCGATGAGGGCGAGCGCCTGATCTAGCGTGACCAAAAGGGGATCGGTGCCGTTTGGGATCGTGGCATTCGTTGAGCCGTCCGTGACGTAAGGACCATACCGGCCCTTCATCAGCTTGATCGTCTCACCGTTCGCGGCGGGACCGAGTTCTTTCAGCGGCTCTGGCCCGCGGCGGCCGCGTGGATTGGCTTTCTTCTCGGCAATCAATGTTACGGCGCGGTTGATGCCGACGGTGAACACATCCTCGGGCGATTCCAGCGATGCGTAGGTCTTCTGATGCTGAACGTAGGGCCCGTAACGTCCGAAGTTCGCGACGATCAGCTCGCCCGTCTCCGGATGCTTGCCGATCTCGCGCGGCAACGACAGAAGTTTCAAAGCGTAATCGAGTTCGATTGTGCTGGCATCGGTACCTTGGGGGATGCTCGCGCGTGCAGGCTTCTCGCCCTCGCCGCGCTGGATGTAGGGACCGAAGCGGCCGACACGAATTGTAATCGGTTCGCCGGTCTGCGGATCGCGGCCAAGTTCGCGCGGCTGTTCGCTGCTGGCTTCTTCCGCGCTTTGCCCAAGTTTCCGCGTATAGTGGCATTCCGGGTAGTTCGAGCAGCCCACAAAGGCACCGAAGCGGCCCAGCTTCAGGGAGAGACGGCCATCGCCGCAGGTTGGGCAAAGGCGCGGGTCTTCGCCGTTCGCGGGTACGAACAGATGCGGCCCCAGCACTTCGTCCAATGCGTTGATGACGTCGGAGATCTTGAGCTCCTTCGTCTCGCCGACAGCGGCGGAGAAATCACGCCAGAAATCCCGCAGCAGTTCTTTCCAGTCGAGCGCGCCGGCGGAAACTTCGTCCAGCTTCTCTTCCAGGTCTGCGGTGAAGCCATATTCCACATAGCGGCGGAAGAAATTGGTGAGGAAGGTGGTGACGATCCGGCCCTTGTCGTCGGGAATAAAGCGGTTGCGGTCCATCCGGACATAAGCGCGGTCCCGCAACGTGGAGAGAATACTGGCATAGGTGGAGGGGCGGCCGATGCCTAATTCTTCCATCTTCCGAACCAGGCTTGCTTCCGAGTAGCGCGGCGGCGGCTCGGTGAAGTGCTGCTCCGGTTTCACCTGCTCGATGACGGTCGTCTGGCCTTCCTTGACGCGCGGCAACCGAGCGCCGTCCTCATCCTGCTCGTCGTCCTTGCCTTCCTGGTACAGCGTGAGAAATCCGTCGAACAGTGTGACGGAACCGGTGGCGCGCAACGCAATCTTGGTATCCGCCGATACGACATCGACAGTGGTGCGCTCCATCTCGGCGCTCTCCATCTGGCTGGCGAGCGCGCGTTTCCAGATCAGCTCGTAGAGTTTCGCCTGATCGGCATCCAAACGCCGCGCAAGCTGTTCCGGCCTGCGCGCAAAGCTGGTGGGGCGGATGGCCTCGTGCGCTTCCTGCGCGTTCTTCACCTTGCTGGTGTATTTGCGCGGCGCTCCCGGCAGGTAACGTTTGCCATACTGTCCGTCGATGACGTGTCGCGCCTCGGAGATAGCTTCGGGCGCCACGTCCAGGCCGTCAGTACGCATGTAGGTGATGAGACCGACGGTGTCGCCGCCGATGTCCACCCCTTCATAGAGTTGCTGGGCGATACGCATGGTATGCTTAGCGTTGAAACCCAGCTTACGCGAGGCCTCCATCTGCAGGGTCGAGGTGATGAAGGGCGGGGCAGGGTGCCGTTTGACCGGCTTGCTTTCCACGCTGCCGATGCGGAAGGCCTGCGCGCGAATGGCATCGACGGCACGTTTTGCCTCCGCTTCAGTGCCGAGTCCCAGCTTGTCGAGTTTTTTGCCGTCGAGATGCGTGAGCCGCGCGCCGAAGGCGCCGGCATCGGTGCGCACATCCGCATCGACCGTCCAATATTCCTGCGCGCGAAACGCTTCGATCTCGGCTTCACGCTCAACGATGAGCCGGAGCGCTACGGATTGCACGCGGCCTGCGGAGCGTGCGCCCGGCAACTTGCGCCAGAGCACGGGAGATAAGGTGAACCCCACGAGATAATCGAGGGCGCGGCGGGCGAGGTAGGCATCAACCAGTTCTTCATTGATGCCGCGCGGGTGCTTCATCGCCTCCAGCACCGCGTTCTTGGTGATGGCGTTGAAGACCACCCGCTGCACGTCCGCCTTGCCGAGCGCCCTTCGCTGCTTCAGCAGCTCCAGCACATGCCACGAGATGGCCTCGCCCTCGCGATCGGGGTCGGTTGCCAGGATGAGTTTGTCCGCCCCCTTCACCGCGTCGGCGATTTCCTTGATGCGTTTCTGCGCCTTCGCGTCCACCTCCCACGACATCGAGAAATTCTCGTCCGGGCGGACGGAGCCATCCTTGGCCGGCAGATCGCGGACATGGCCAAAGCTTGCCAGCACCTGATAACCCGGCCCCAGATACTTATTGATGGTCTTGGCCTTGGCCGGGGATTCGACGATGAGTACGTTCATGGGCGCTTCAAATATGGAGGTTCGGCGATCTTGAAAGGGGGCCGACTCAGCAGCGACCGGCCCGTTCGGGGCGCGGACACTGGCTGCGGGCGTCCATTGCTGTCAACGCGCCGCACCAGCACCGCGTCGTCACGAGATATGTAGCGAATGAGAATATCAAGGTTCATCAATTGGATATCTGTTGTTCTTGTCATTTTACGTGAGCATGTCCGCGGCAGGAGTTTGGCACGATGAGCCCCAATGCTGTTGTGAAAATTGGGCCAGTGGAGATCGGCAACGTCCTCAAGCTGGCTCTCATCGCCGGGCCTTGCCAGCTGGAGAGCCGGGCGCACGCATTGGAAATGGCGTCCGCGCTGAAGGAGATCGCGCAGAAGGCCGGGGTGGGGCTGATCTACAAAACGAGCTTCGACAAGGCGAACCGCACTAGCGGCGGCGGCACGCGGGGCGCGGGCCTCGCAGCCTCTCTGCCAGTGTTCGCCGAAATTCGCGAGAGCCTTGGCGTTCCGGTGCTCACGGATGTTCACGAGCGTGAGCAATGCACCGCAATGGCAGAGGCCGTCGATGTTCTCCAAATCCCTGCTTTCCTCTGCCGACAGACCGACCTCCTGATTGCCGCCGCCCAGACCGGCAAGGTCGTCAACGTGAAGAAGGGGCAGTTCCTCGCTCCGTGGGACATGAAGAATGTGATCGCGAAGATCACTGCGGCGGGCAATCCCAATGTGCTCGTCACAGAGCGGGGCACAAGCTTCGGTTATAACACCCTGGTGGTTGACATGACCGGCCTGCCGGAAATGGCGAAGTTCGGGGCACCCGTGGTGATCGACGCCACGCATGCCGTGCAGAAGCCGGGGGGACAGGGCACGTCATCGGGCGGCAACCGTGACATGGCACCTTACATTGCTCGGGCGGCAGTGGCCGTGGGCGTCGCAGCCGTGTTCATGGAAACCCACAACGATCCGGACAACGCACCTTCCGACGGCCCCAACATGATACGGCTGAAAGACCTATCCTCGATCCTCGGCGAACTGGTCGAACTGGACGCTGTCGCTAAGCGCGGTACGCGACGTTAGCTCGCGCTCAGAGCGATCCAGTCCTCCACGATGCCAAGCACGCTGAGCACCAGCAACCCCAGAATCCCAAGCATGCCGATGAAAATGCCTGGAGAGCGCGAGCCCGGCTCGGACATGTAGAGCCTCATGTAGACGATGCGCCCGATCAGGAAGATGACGCCGAAAAGCGCCGGGAGCCAACCGATACCCCGGTAGAGCAGTGTCGCAAGCCATAGCAGTGGCAGGAACACGACCAGCTGCTCCATGGTGTTGTAGTGGACGCGAAAGGCGCGTTCAAAATTGGGATGCCCGCTGGTGGCGGGCGCCTGAATGCGATGTCGGCCGCGCATCCTGCCGACCACGCCGCCCATGTAGAAGTAGAGCAGGATGGTCAGAATCGTGACGATAGCGCTCCACAGCGTCTCGTACGTGATCGACATCGTCCTCCCCTTCGCAGCTGCCTACGAATCGCAAGTCTAGCGGAATTCGCTCGGAGTAGATCAGTCGGCAGGATCGATGTTCGCGCAACGGTGGCCACGACTGCGTGACCTGGCTGCCGCTTTGTGTTCCTGATGCCTGGCGAGGCGCTGCTCGATCCGCCGCTTTTCGGCTGCCGGCAATCTGTTCCACTGGGCATCGAGGCGCTGCTTCAGATTTCGCAAATCCGCCGCACTCATTGAGCGGCGCTGCTGGCGCAGCATCTTCGCGCGCTCGCAGCGCTGGGCGAGGCTGAGCTTGCGCCAGTCGGCCCCGTGAATCTGTTTCCTATACAGGTAGCGCTCTTCAGGCGTCAGTCCGCCCCGAAAATGGGCTTGGGCGGCTCTAGTAGGAGGCGGGCCTGAATAGGCCGTAGCCACGGGAGCGAGAAGGGCTGCGCAAAGCACTGCAATGGAAAGACGCATGGCTGTGTCTCCTCACCCCGCGGATGTGACGCTTGCTGGACTATAGCCCGTCCCCCTAAAAGGCGCGCGTCCAAACTCTCTGGGTTGCAAGGAATTCATCGATGACCGCGATTGTCGACATCACCGCACGCGAAATCCTCGATAGCCGTGGTAACCCAACGGTCGAGGTCGATGTCCGGCTCGAAGACGGCTCATTGGGCCGCGCGGCAGTACCGTCGGGCGCCTCTACTGGCAAGCACGAAGCCGTGGAACTCCGCGACGGCGGCGAACGCTACGGCGGCAAGGGAGTGGAGAGGGCTGTCGCTGCCGTGAACACCGAGATTTTCGATGCCATCGGGGGCATGGACGCCGAGGAGCAGACTCGCATCGATTCTATCATGTGTCAGCTCGACGGCACGCCGAACAAGAACCGGCTCGGCGCCAACGCCATTCTTGGCGTGTCGCTGGCGCTAGCCAAGGCAGCGGCGCAAGCATCTGGTTTGCCGCTGTACCGGTATGTCGGCGGGCCTTCCGCGCGCGTCCTACCGGTGCCGCTCATGAATATCGTCAATGGCGGCGTTCACGCCGACAATCCGATCGACTTTCAGGAATTCATGATCGCGCCGGTCGGCGCGCCGAGTTTTCGCGAGGCGCTGCGCATGGGCGCGGAAATCTTCCACACGCTGAAAAAGGCGCTGCACGATGCCGGTCATAATACCAACGTGGGGGATGAGGGCGGCTTCGCGCCGAATTTGGAAAGCGCGGATGAAGCCCTGTCCTTCATCTGCAAAGCGGTGGAGAAGGCCGGATATCGGCCAGGCGACGAGGTTGTGCTGGCGCTCGATCCGGCTTCCAGTGAGTTCTTCAAGGATGGCAAGTACGTGCTGGAAGGCGAGCGCAGAACGCTGGATCCCGCCGGGATGGTGAAAGTCTATGAGGAGCTCTGCGGCCGATATCCGATCGTCTCCATTGAAGACGGTATGGCCGAAGATGACTGGGATGGCTGGGCCGAGATCACCTATGCGCTCGGCAGCAAGGTTCAGCTGGTGGGCGACGATCTGTTCGTCACCAACGTCACCCGTCTGCGGGAAGGCATCGAAAAGCATGTCGCCAACGCCATTCTGATCAAGGTCAACCAGATCGGAACGCTGAGCGAGACGTTGGAGACAGTAGAAACCGCCCACCGCGCCGCCTATCGAGCGGTCATGTCCCATCGTTCAGGCGAAACGGAAGACTCCACCATCGCCGATCTGGCGGTCGGCACAGACTGCGGACAGATCAAGACCGGTTCGCTTGCACGCTCCGATCGCCTGGCCAAGTACAACCAGCTGCTGCGTATCGAGGAACAGCTTGGCGATCAGGCGATTTATGCCGGCCGTAGTGTGCTTCGGTCACAAAAACTGCACTGAGCGTACATTTTCACTTGCCGCCTGAGTCGCAGTGTGATTCGGTGCCGCGCATGGCGGTGCGTCGAAGTGTGGCGAGAGTGGTGGGTGCCCTGGTTGTGCCCGCCATTTGTGCCGCTACGATCGCGTATTTCAGCTACTTCACGGTCTGGGGCGAACGAGGGCTGATGGCCTTGGCCGCGACGCAAGCTCAACTCTCCGGCGAGCAGCAACAATACAACGCCATCAAGACCACGCGGGAACGCCTTGAATACCGGATCGCGCTGCTCCGCCATGGGGATCCGGACATGGTCCAGGAAGTCTGGCGCAAGCGGGTGCTGGGTGGCGAAAATGGCGTGGTGATGGTTCCGCGCGATAGATAGCCGACGTCTGTGCTTCATCTGGCGTCCTGCCGCTTGCCAAAAAACAGGTCCCTTGCCAAAACGCCCGACGGGGCAATGCCTCCCGTGCCCGCAGGAGTTTTGGAATGTCTGAGCCGGCCCGAAAAGAGGAGCCCGAAGCTGGCCTCGATGCCGCGCTGGCTAAGAAATTCTATTATGACATGCTGCTCATCCGACGGTTCGAAGAGAAGGCAGGTCAGCTCTACGGCATGGGGCTGATCGGCGGCTTCTGTCACCTCTATATCGGGCAGGAAGCGGTGGTCGTGGGGATGCAGGCGGCCCTGAAGCCCGGCGATCAGGTCATCACCGCCTATCGTGACCACGGCCACATGCTGGCCACCGGCATGGATCCCAAGGGCGTGATGGCGGAACTAACCGGCCGCGCCACCGGCTATTCGAAGGGCAAGGGCGGCTCGATGCACATGTTCTCCGTCGAGCAGCACTTCTATGGCGGCCACGGCATCGTGGGGGCGCAAGTGCCGATCGGCACCGGATTGGCCTTCTCGAACAGGTACAAAAAGAATGGTGCGGTGTGCCTGACCTATTTCGGCGATGGGGCGGCCAACCAGGGGCAAGTTTACGAAAGCTTCAACATGGCGGCGCTGTGGAAGCTTCCCGTTGTCTACATCATTGAGAACAACCAGTACGCGATGGGCACCAGCGTCGAGCGTTCGAGCGCGACCCCCGAACTCTGCAAACGCGGTGCGTCCTTCGACATTCCGGGCGAGAAGGTGGACGGCATGGATGTGGAGGCCGTGTATGAGGCCGGCCAGCGCGCTACGGAATATGCGCGCTCTGGGAAGGGCCCCATCATCCTCGAGCTGAAAACATATCGCTACCGGGGACACTCGATGAGCGATCCCGCGAAATATCGCACGCGGGAGGAAGTGCAAGAGGTGCGCGAGAAGCGCGATCCCATTGAGCACTATGGCGCGCGGCTGCTGCAGCGCGGCGCCTTGCGCGAGGATGAGCTTAAGGGGATGGACAAGGCAATTCGCGGCATCGTGAACACGGCGGCTGAATTCGCCACCGAAAGCCCCGAGCCTTCAACGGACGAACTCTTCACCGACATCTACGCCTAGATGAGCACACAGATTCTCATGCCGGCGCTTTCGCCCACCATGGAGGAGGGCAAGCTAGCCAAGTGGCTGGTCAAGGAAGGCGATGAGGTCCGGTCCGGCGATATCCTTGCGGAAATCGAGACCGACAAGGCCACGATGGAATTCGAGGCGGTGGACGAAGGCCGCATCGGAAAGCTTCTGGTCGCTGAAGGAACAGAAGGCGTAAAGGTCAATCAGCCGATTGCCGTCCTGGTCGCGGACGGCGACGATGCCGAGGAGCCTGAATCGGTCGCGGCGATCCAGGTCAAAGGCGCGCGCGAAGAAACCAAGCAGCAGGCGGAAGCCGAAGTTCGCGAGGAAGTAGCCCGGGGCAAGCCCGCGGCGCGCGTCGCGGACGATACCGGCCGTGCCGAAGCCGCTCTTGCCGACATGGAAGTGCCGGAAGGCACCGAACTCGTGACCGTGACCGTGCGTGAAGCCTTGCGCGACGCGATGGCCGAAGAAATGCGCCGCGATGCATCCGTGTTCCTGATGGGCGAGGAGGTCGCGCAGTATCAGGGCGCCTATAAAATCAGCCAGGGCCTGCTCGATGAGTTCGGAGCCGAGCGGGTGATCGACACCCCCATCACGGAGCATGGCTTCGCGGGACTGGGTGTGGGTGCGGCGTTCGGCGGGTTAAAGCCCATCGTGGAATTCATGACCTGGAATTTCGCCATGCAGGCGATCGATCAGATCATCAATTCGGCAGCAAAAACTCGCTATATGTCCGGCGGGCAGATGGGTTGTCCCATCGTCTTCCGTGGTCCCAATGGCGCGGCCGCGCGCGTCGCGGCGCAGCACAGCCAGGACTATTCGAGCTGGTACGCGAATGTGCCGGGCCTGAAGGTGATCGCGCCCTACTTTGCCGCCGATGCCAAAGGATTGCTGAAGGCGGCGATCCGCGATCCCAATCCCGTCATTTTTCTGGAGAATGAAATCGTTTACGGCCGGTCCTTTCCGGTGCCGAAGATGGACGAATACCTTGTGCCCATCGGCAAGGCGAAGGTGCTTCGGGCGGGGAAAGACGTCACCATCGTCGCGCATTCCATTTGCGTCGGCCAGATCGTGGAGGCCGCGGAGAAGCTGGCGGGCGAAGGCATTGATGCCGAGCTGATCGATCTGCGCACCTTGCGCCCCCTCGACACGGCCACCGTGATCGAGTCCGTGAAGAAGACCAATCGCATCGTTACGGTGGAGCAGGGCTGGCCAATCTGCTCTGTCGGTTCTGAAATTGCCTCCCAGATCGTCGGCAAGGCGTTCGACTATCTCGATGCACCGCCAACCAAGGTCACGGGCAAGGACGTGCCGATGCCTTACGCCGCCAATCTTGAAAAACTCGCGCTGCCAACCATCGATTACATTATCGCGGCCGCGAAAGCGGTCTGTTACCGGAACTGAAATGGCCACCAAACGCAAGAAAGCAGCGAAGACGGCGATGCAGTGGCACCGGGGCGGTTGTCATTGCGGCGGCGTGGCGTTCGAAGTGCAGGCGCCGGACGAAGTCGAACTGGTCGATTGCAATTGCTCGATGTGCGCGAAGACGGGCTATCTCCATCTCATCGTGCCGAAATCGCAGTTCAAGCTGCTGCGCGGCGAGGACGTGCTCACCACCTACACCTTCAACACGGGTGCCGCCAAGCACATGTTCTGCGAGGTGTGCGGCATCAAGTCGTTCTACGTTCCGCGCTCGCATCCGGACGGCTACAGCGTGAACTTCCGCTGCCTGAATGCCAGCGAATTCAAATCCATCATGACGACCGAATTTGACGGCCAACAGTGGGAGCTGCACGCGGGCGAGTTGGCGCAGCTGGAGCCCAACTGATGTCCACGCAAATTCTCATGCCGGCGCTGTCCCCCACCATGGAAGAGGGCAAGCTTTCGAAGTGGCTTGTGAAGGAAGGCGATGCCGTAAAGTCCGGCGACATTCTCGCCGAAATCGAGACCGACAAAGCGACCATGGAATTCGAGGCGGTGGATGAAGGCCGCATCGGAAAGATTCTCGTGCCGGAAGGAAGCGAGGGGGTGAAGGTCAACCAGCCCATCGCGGTGCTGCTGGAAGAAGGCGATGACGCGGGCGCACCCGCAAGCCCGGCCGCAATCGATATTTCGTCAGCTATGGCGTCCATCAAGGATGCGGTCAGCAAAGAAGCACTGAAGGGCGAAACGAAAGCGCCAGCTGCTAAGCCATCTTCCCGTTCCCCCCTTGAGGGGGAGCCAAAATCGCGTAGCGATTTTGGTGGGGGGAATGCGCGAAGCGCGTCTGCACCCCTCCCCGAAGCGCTTCGCGCTTCGAGTTCGGCCGCTAGTCGCGGCCTCAACCCTCAAGGGGAGGGTCAGGCAGCGACAGTGCAGACCGAATCTATCAAATCGAATGGTCGCATATTTGCTTCACCGCTGGCGAAACGAATGGCCGAGCGTGCCGGAATTGAGTTGTCAGCCGTTCAGGGTACGGGACCGCGCGGCCGCATCGTCAAATCCGATGTCGAGGCGGCGCAGAAGGGTGGTGCTGCAAAGCCGACCGCCAAAACCGCGACACAAGCGGCGGCGCCGCCTACCAAGGGCGAAGCCGCGATCTCAAGCATTGCTCCCCTGGCGGATGCGAAACTGTTTTTCAAACCGGAAGACTACGAAGAAATCCCGCTGGATTCGATGCGGAAATCCATCGCCAAGCGGCTTTCCTCGGCGAAGACGCTCATCCCGCATTATTATCTTACGATCGACTGCAACATCGGTCTCCTGCTCGAAGCACGTGCGCGCCTGAACGAGAGAAGCCCGAAGGGCGAAGGCGCCTATAAGCTTTCCGTCAACGACTTCATCGTGAAGGCTTGCGCGCTCGCACTCATGCGCGTGCCGGATGTGAATTCCAGCTGGAGTGATACCGCTATCCTTCGCCACAGGCATGCCGACATCGGCGTGGCTGTGGCGCTGGAATTCGGCCTCATCACGCCCATCGTGTTCCGCGCCGAGGAAAAAGGTCTGGCGCAAATCTCCAATGAGGTGAAATCGCTCGCCGAGCGGGCCCGTGCCAAAAAACTCAAACCGCAGGAATTCGAGGGCGGCACCTTCGCCATCTCCAATCTCGGAATGTTCGGCATCCGCGAGTTCACGGCCGTCATCAATCCGCCGCACTCGGCCATTCTGGCCGTCGGGGCCGGCGAGCAGCGCGCCGTAGTGCGCGGCGGCAAGGTCGAAACGGCTACGGTGATGACTGTCACCATGTCGTGCGATCACCGCGTCGTCGACGGCGCGACCGGCGCGCGGTTCCTGCAGGCCTTCAAGGGCTACATCGAAGAACCGGCTTCGATGCTGCTATAGTCCCTACAGGACTATGGGCGACATGGAAGCCATTCTGGAGACGGGTGCCGCGGCCGGCATAGAATATGCCGCCTCGCGAATGGCCGAGCAGGGCGCGAGCCCGCGCAAATGCGCCAATTGCGGCGCGCCGCTCATCGGGCCTTATTGCGCAATGTGTGGCCAAGAGCGGGACACGCATCGCCGTTCGGTCAAAGGCCTGTTCCACGATCTCGTTACGGATATTGCGAGTTTCGACAGCAGGCTGCTGCACACCGCGAAGGCGTTTCTTCTTCAGCCGGGAGAACTTCCGCGCGCTTTTCGGATGGGGCGCACGCGCCGTTATGTGCCGGCGCTGCGGCTGTATTTCTTCGTGTCGCTTATATTCTTTTTGATACTGGGGGGTTTCAACATCGCTATCATGCAGCTGCAGGTGGTGGCGACTCCGATAAAGCTTACTTATGACGCGCGCGGCAACGCGTTCATCCGCAATCCCGCCTATGACCGCACCGATCCAAGTGCCAGGCGACTCCCCAAGCTGATCCCGATCTCGAAGGAAAAGGCAAAGGAGCGGGAGGGCATGTTCAACTTCACGACGCAGCCGTATTTTTTCCAGCCGATCGGCATCTATCGTTCCAGCCTGACGCCTGCGATGCGTGCCCGCATCGAACGAAATCGTCACCGCGTCGAGCGCGAGATTGCGGCCGCCAACAAGGATCCGAAAAACTCCGCGGAAGCGAAGAAGATCGGCAGCTGGATGGACCGTCATTTCTATAGTGGACTCCAGCGGCTGGCCGCCGATCCTGCGGCGTTGAACGAACCACTGACCACTTGGATACCGCGTGTCCTCTTTCTTCTGCTGCCGCTCTACGCCCTGCTTCTCGCCTTGTTCTATTGGCGGCAGCGCAAGAAATTCTATCTGGTGGACCACCTGATCTTTTCGCTGAGCGTGCACACCTTCACCTTCCTGGCGCTGATTGTAGCGGTGGGGCTGGCACAGACAGTGTCAGGCGGCCTTGTTTTCCTGTTTCTGCTGGGCTCGATTGGCTTCTATGTCTTCCTGTCGCTCAAGCGATTCTATGAGCAAAACTGGTTCTGGACGGCGGTCAAATTCCTCTGCATATCCGGTATCTACACGATCTTCTTCCTGCTGCCGGCGCTTGCCGGAGTGATCGCGTACAGCTTCTTCTATTCGTGAGACCACCATGGATTCCTACGACGTCATCGTGATTGGTTCCGGCCCGGCGGGTTACGTGTGCGCCATCCGCGCCGCGCAACTCGGCCTTAAGACAGCCATCGTGGAGCGCGATCAGCTGGGCGGCATTTGTCTCAACTGGGGCTGCATTCCGACTAAAGCGCTGCTGCGCTCGAGCGAAATCTGGCACCTGATGCATCGGCTCGGCGAATTCGGCTTTTCCGCGGATAATTTCAAATTCGATCTCGCCAAGATCGTCGAGCGATCGCGAAAGGTCTCGAAACAACTCTCCAATGGCGTCGCCTTCCTGATGAAGAAGCACAAGATCGCGGTGATCAGTGGCGAAGCGAAAATGGCCGGCAACGGCAAGATCGCGGTGGCGAAAGATGACAAGACCACAGAATACGGCGCGAAGAATATCGTGCTTGCCACTGGCGCGCGGGCCCGAACGCTGCCGGGGCTTGAACCGGACGGCAAACTGATCTGGACCTACCGCGAAGCCATGGTGCCGCCGACATTTCCGAAATCGTTGCTGGTGGTGGGCTCCGGCGCCATCGGCATCGAGTTCGCCAGTTTCTATCGCACACTCGGCAGCGATGTGACCGTTGTGGAAGTGCTCGACCGCGTGCTGCCGGTTGAAGACGAGGAAATTTCGCAATTCGCGCACAAAGCCTTCGTGAAGCAGGGAATGAAAATAAGGGTCGGCACCACGGTCGAGAGACTGGAGAAGGGTGCGGACAACGTGACCGCTATCCTGAAAACGAAAGATGGAAAAACGGAAGCGCCGACAGTGGACCGCGTGATTTTAGCCATCGGCATTGTCGGTAATACTGAGAACAACGGCTTCGAACGGGCCGGTATCAAGGTCGAGAAGACGCACGTGGTTGCCGACAAGTGGGGCGCCACGGGTGTTCAGGGCATCTGGGCGATCGGCGATCTCGTCGGGCCGCCCTGGCTGGCGCACAAGGGCATGCACGAAGGCGTCATTGTGGCGGAGCGCATCGCCGGCGTGAAAGGCGTGCATCCGCTGAACACGGCGAACGTTCCCGGTTGCACCTATTGCTGGCCGCAAGTGGCAAGCGTGGGCCTGACCGAGGCAGCCGCGAAACAGGCCGGCCGCAAGATCAGGGTTGGCCGCTTTCCATTCGTCGGCAACGGCAAGGCGATCGCGCTGGGTGAGCCGGAAGGTTTGGTCAAGACAGTGTTTGACGCAGAAACCGGTGAGGTACTCGGCGCGCACATGGTTGGCGCCGAAGTGACGGAACTGATCCAGGGCTACGTTGTCGCGAAGACCGGCGAACTCACCGATGCCGAACTGGGGTCCACCATTTTCCCGCACCCGACGTTGAGCGAAATGATGCATGAAGCGGTACTGGCTGCCGACGGCCGCGCGCTGCATATCTAACTGGCGACCAGGCGCCTCAAATCGGAAACGATCGTCTTTGTGTCCGCAGTTCGTGTGGTGACGAACCGGGCATGCCCGGACGAATCGAAGAAGAACGTAGAGTTGGAGTGCATCACCTCAGGCCCCTTTTCAGCTGCCGCGCGTGTCACGCGGTAGAGCACGCGATAGCGGCGGGCGAGACGCGCGATTTGATTGTCTGTGCCGCGTAGCCCATCGATCTGTGGCGCGAAGGTGGAAACATAGGCCTTGAGAAGCGGCAGGGTATCGCGTTTGGGATCAATGCTCACGAAAAGCACGCGCATCTGATTTGCGCGCGGGCCAAGATCGCCAAGAGCTCTGGCGAGATTGGCGAGCGTGGTGGGGCATTCGTCGGGACAATGCGTGTAGCCAAAATAGAGAATAATGGCTTTGCCGCGGTAATTGTCCGCCGTAACGGTCGCGCCGTCGTTGGCACGCGTCATGGTGAAGGCGAGGTCCGGCATGACGCCGCTGATATCGCTCGTGCCCCGCCGAACCTCACCGCGACTGCAGGCGGCAAGCGCGAAAATACAGGCCAGAATTGCCAGTCGTTTCATCCAGGCGTGATTAGCACGGCCCATTCTGCGGCCAAACGCCTCGCGGGTTTGCGCAGAGCTTCGCTATAACCGTCCTATGACGGTCGCGGCTCTTACCGGCAGATTCGAAACCGGTTCACGCGGATGGATTGCATTCGCAGCGCTCCTTCTTCTCGGCGCAGTGCTGTGGTTCGTTTGCCGTGAATATCCGGCTGAATTGCCGGTCTTTTTCCCATGGGAATTTTCATGGATGGTGTTTCTCGCCACCAGCCTCAGCCTCGCCTGGTTTTACATCGGACTGAGGCGGCTTCCGGCCGCGCAGCATCCGCCGCTCTGGCGCAACGCCTGTTTCGTCATCGGCGTGCTGTCGCTTTACGCGATGGTTCAGACGCACATCGACTACTACGCGCAGCACATGTTCTTCATTCATCGCGCGCAGCATTTCGTGCTGCACCATGTCGGCGCATTTCTGATCGCGTTGGGAGCGTCAGGCGGCGTGTTGTGGGCTGGGATGCCAGATTTCGTGAAGCCGGTGTTGGCATCGAAACCGATACGGACATTCATGAATGTCATCATGAATCCGATCGTCGCGCCGCTCATCTTCGTCGGAATGATCTACGTCTGGCTGATACCGGCGATCCATACGCGCGTCATGCTCGACACACGGCTCTACGATCTCATGAACTGGTCGATGGCGCTGGACGGCATCGCCTTTTGGTGGCTGGTTCTGGACCCGCGTCCGAAGCCGCCGGCCCGCGTCGGCAGCGGCATCCGGGCACTTCTCATCATCGCCGTCGAGCCGCCGCAGATGGTGCTTGGCGCTATACTGTCGCTATCGAGCACCGACTACTATCCCGTGTACCAAATCTGCGGCCGCATGTTCGACATCCCGGCGCTCAGCGACCAGCACTATGGTGGGCTCATCATCTGGTTGCCCGGAACATTGCTCAGCCTGCTTGCGATTATCCTGGTGTTGATCAACATGCGCCGGAACGAGGAGAGAGGTTCCCAGGCCCATGCTTAGTCTGATGGTTCTGGCGGCCGTTGCGGGAGCCACCCCGCCGCCCATGACCCACTATGTCGGCATCGCAAATCCCTGGTTTCGCGCGCTGCCGTCTCACCTGCCGGCGGGCGGCTACTTTGAATTGCGCAACACGGGACAGTGGACCGCGAATCTGACAGCGGTCGATTCCCCGGCTTGCGGCATGCTCATGATGCACAAGAGCGAACAGAAAAGCGGCATGGACACGATGACCGACGTCTCAAGCGTGGAGATTCCGGCAGGCCAGACCGTGAAGTTTGCTCCGGGAAGCTATCACCTCATGTGCATGGAGCCGGGGCCGACCGTGAAGCCCGGCAACTCGGTGCCGGTAACCTTGAAGTTTTCAGACGGCTCAGCCGCAACGGTGCGCTTCGCCGTGAGAACTGCAACCGGGCATTAGACTTCTAAAGCTGAGGATGCTGGGCGCCCAAGGTTGGCGTCCGCGCCACGTCCTGCTATTCACGTTGTGTCCTAAGGATTCCAGATGGTTCAGCTCACTCTGCCGAAAAACAGCAAACCCAAAAAGGGCAAGGTCTGGCCGCGCCCTCG